>CAZYHZ010000153.1:0-1633 GCA_964647625.1 uncultured Acidobacteriota bacterium | reverse complement strand
ACATCGGCCAGACGGTGGCGGCCTCGTTCCAGGCGCCGACGCTGTTCACGATCGCCGAAGACCTGACGAAGATGCAGGTCCAGGCGGACGTCGACCAGTCCGACATCAGCCGCGTGTTGACGGGCCAGACCGCGCGATTCACCGTGGACGCGTACCCGGAAGAGAATTTCATCGGAAAGATTTCCCAGATCCGGCTCAACGCGACGCAGAACCAGAACGTGATCACCTACCCGGTCATCATCGACGTCCCGAACCCCGACGGACGCTTGAAGCCCAAGATGACCGCCGACGTCACGGTCGAGGTGGCGAAGCAAGACGACGTGCTCCGCGTGCCGAACGCCGCGCTGCGCTTCAAGCCGATCGAGGTCGGCCGGGCGTCCGGAAACGACGTGGCCGCGCGGACCGCGCTCGAAGGAACGGCGGCGCGGGGCGTGTCCGCGGCGGCGGTGGCGCAGGGCGGCGGACACGGCGGGCGGCGCCAGCAGACGATCTTCATCCTCCGGCCCGACGGGACCCTGTCCTCGGTCAACGTGAAGACCGGGATCTCCGACGGGAAGTACACGGCGATCACGGAAGGCGAGCTCAAGCCGGGCGACAAGGTCGCGATCGGCTTCGCGACCGCCAAGGTCGAAACGCAGGGCAACATGCCGCCGGGCATGGGCGGCCCGCGCGGCCCCGGAGGAGGCGGCGGAGGCCGCAGGCCTTGATCGAGATCCACGACCTCGTCAAGGTCTACTCGCTCGGCGAAATCGAGATCCGCGCGCTGGACGGCGTATCGCTGTCGATCGCGAAGGGCGAGTTCGTCGCGATCATGGGGCCCTCGGGCTCCGGAAAATCGACACTGATGAACCTGCTCGGCTGCCTCGACCGCCCGACGACCGGGTCGTACGTGCTCGACGGCGTCGACGTCTCGCAGCTCGACGGCAACGCCCGCGCCGAGATCCGGAACGCCAAGATCGGATTCGTGTTCCAGAGCTTCAATCTGCTGCCCCGCACGACGGCGGTCGAAAACGTCGAGCTTCCCCTGCTCTACTCCGACAACGGCGTCGGATCGGGGGACCGTCTCGCGCGCGCCCGGGACGCCCTGAAGCGCGTGGGCCTGGCCGGCCGCGAGCGCTCGACGCCCTCGCAGCTGTCCGGCGGGCAGCAGCAGCGCGTCGCCATCGCGCGCGCGCTGATCACCGGGCCGCCGATCATCCTGGCCGACGAGCCGACGGGCAACCTCGACAGCCGGACGTCCGAAGAGGTGATGGCGATCTTCCAGCAGCTGAACGATCAGGGCGAGACGGTCCTTTTGATCACCCACGAGCCCGACATCGCACGCTTCGCGCGGCGGGTCATCACGCTTCGCGACGGCCGGATCACCAGCGACGAGCGGGTCGAGCAGGTCCGGGCCGGCGCGCCGGCCCCGGCGGGGGCACGGGCATGAGAAGCGTCGTGCTCCGGACGATCAACATCGTCAAGGTCGGCTTTCGCTCGATTGCGCGGAACAAGATGCGCTCGTCGCTGACGATGCTCGGCATCGTCATCGGCGTCGGATGCGTGATCGTGACCGACGGGATCGGAAACGGCGCCAGCGTGTCGATCCAGTCGAACATCAACTCGCTCGGCGCGAACTTCATCATGATCTTCC
>CAZYHZ010000152.1:0-1700 GCA_964647625.1 uncultured Acidobacteriota bacterium | reverse complement strand
CGCAACGTGGGTCACCCCTCGGAGATCCTCAAGAAGGGCCAGGAGATCGAGACGCAGATCCTGAATCTCGACCGCGAGAACAAGCGCATCTCGCTCGGGCTCAAGCAGATCCAGCCCGATCCGTGGACCACCGTGGCCTCGCGCTACCCGATGGGCTCGCGGGTCACGGGCAAGATCGTCCGGCTGACCGACTTCGGCGCGTTCGTCGAGCTGGAGGCCGGCGTGGACGGCCTGCTTCACATCTCCCAGATGTCGAATCGTCCGATCGGACGTCCCGACGAGCTCGTCAGCGTCGGGGACGAGCTGACCTTGCTCGTCATCCGCGTGGACGCCAACGAGCGGCGTATCGGCCTCTCCCTCAAGGAGCTGGCACACGCCATCGAGCCGCCGAAGGAGATGGAGGGGGAGCGGGGTGGCGGGCGTCGCGGCCAAGGTCGGCGCGGCAAGCACCGTGACGACTACGACGACGACGACGAGGAATAGACCGGTCCGCCGGCGCACGATCCTTCTCGCGGCGCTGGCAGTCTATCTCGGAGTCGCCGTCCTGTTCGTCGTCGCCCTGTCGGCCGGTCTCGCGCCGGGGGGCGGCGGCGGAGCGGTCTTCGGCGCCCGGGTGGCCATCGTCGAGCTCGAGGGGACCATCGTCGATGTCGACGACCTCCTCCGCGAGCTGAAATCGCACCGCGACAACCCCCAGGTCAAAGCGGTGGTGCTCCGCATCAACAGTCCGGGCGGCGTCGTCGGTCCGACCCAGGAGCTGCACGCGGCCGTCATGCGGCTGCGCGAGTCCGGGAAGCCGGTGGTCGCCTCGCTGGGCGCGGTCGCGGCGTCCGGCGGCTACTACGTCGCCGTCGCGGCGGACAAGATCTACGCCAACGCGGGTACCCTGACTGGGTCGATCGGCGTGATCTTCCAGCTCCCCAACCTGGACGGCCTCATGAAGAAGGTGGGGGTCGACTACGTGGTCGTGAAGGCCGGCCGGTACAAGGACATCGGAAACATCGCCCGGCCGATGACCGCCGAGGAGCAGCGTCTGCTGCAGTCGTTGCTCGACGACGTTCACGCGCAGTTCATCTCGGCGGTGGCGACCGGCCGCAAGCTCGACCGCGCTCAAGTCCTGAGCTTTGCCGACGGACGGATCGTGTCGGGCGCGCAGGCGAAAGATTTGAAGATGATCGACGCGCTCGGTGGTCTCGAAGACGCGATCGAGGGCGCCGCGATGCTCGCCGGCCTTCCACGGCCTCCAAAGGTCATCGGACCGCATCGGAAGCTCTCGATCATGGATCTTCTGCGCAATCAGCTCGACCTCCGGGGATGGACCGGAGTCTCGCCGTTGTCGCTCATGAAGACGCCGCTCTACCTGATGGACTGAGAAGTCACGATTCCCCGCAAATATTGAAGCTGGTTCCAAGGTGTCGGGCGGTAAGCAGCTCCCCATTAAGACTAAATCATCGTGCGTAAAATCACGGCCTGGCGGACTGCCAGCGGCCAACACAGCGTGGCTGTGAACTTTCTCGTTCCGGCCGGGGATACTCCTGCTGTAACCTGGCAGTGGTCTCTAAATGCTTACGATGGTGGACATTATTGTGTGCAGCGTGCTAACTTGCTATCGAGTTCGAGCCAAGGTCACCCCCGAATTGGGACGGGAGTAGACGATGACGAAAGCCGACCTGATCGACGAAGTCTCGAAGATCTCGAGC
>CAZYHZ010000151.1:0-1764 GCA_964647625.1 uncultured Acidobacteriota bacterium | reverse complement strand
CATGAATTGCGGACCCTTACCCATGAACTCTCCCCAGACCGGATCTTTTGTCGCGGCCGCCCGCGCCTCGGCGCGCGCGTTCAGGCTGGGATAGGCCCAGATGTGGCAGACCTCGTTCGGCTGCCCAGCTTCGGTCTGCCAGAGGCCCACAATCTTCGAATATTTCTCCCGCGCCGGCAGCGCCGCGGTGAACGCCTCGGCCCATTGCCTGACCGCGCCGAGCGGTTTTGCGCCCGGTGCGCCGGCCGCTCCAGCGATGCCCGCGCCGCCGCCGCTGCTCGGCTCGGCGACGACGACGCCCGCGGCCGATCTCTATCGGAGCGGTGTCGATCAGCTGCGAGCCAACGCCATCGACGCGGCGATCCTCACCTTCTACGACCTGATCGCGACGTATCCCGACAATCCACTGCGCGAGAGCGCGCAGTACCTGGTGGCGGACATCTACTACAAGCAGAAGGACTGGCGCGGCGCGCTGGCCGAGTTCGAAGCGCTCGTCGCCGCGGTGCCGCGAGGCGAGAAGGTGCCCGACTCGCTCCTGAAGATCGGTCTATGTCAGAGAGATCTGGGCGACAGCGCGCGAGCGAAGCGAACCTGGGAGCGGGTGGTCCGCGAGCATCCCCAGAGCGCCGCCGCCCGCCAGGCCCGAGCGTTGCTCCGAAACTAGGGACCCCCGACGTGCACGACGTCAGCCGGATGAATCTCGACGACCGCGGCCTGTCGGATCAGCGTGACGGCGAGAACCAGCCGCGTCACCCGATCCTTGCGCAGGAGCTTGCCGCGGACACCGGCGAGGGGACCGCGCACGACCTCGACGTCCATGCCCTCGGCCAGGAACGGGTGCGGATCGTACTGCAACGTCGTGCTCGCCAGTCGCTGAATCGCCTCGATCTCGGCGTCCGGAACGGGCTCGGGCCGGCCGCTGGTCCCGACGAGGTCGGCGACGCCGACGACGTTCAGGACCCGGAGGCGGTCGACGAGGGAGAAACGCGCGAAGCAGTAGCCCGGAAAGAGCGGGAAGGCGACTTTCTTGCGCCGATCCTTCCAGCGGCTCCAGCGCTCGGCGATGGGCAGGAAGGTCTCGACTTCTCGCCGGACGAGCTGATCGCGCACGGTCTTCTCGTGACGTGAACGCGTCCGTATTACGTACCAGAGGGGATCGAACCTCTGGTCGTGCTCCAAGCAGTCGGAATCCGTTTTAGGTGACGCGAACTTCATAGCAGAGCAATCGGCGGCATTATATGCCACTTCCCGCCCTTCACAGAAAATCGAGGGAGAGCATGACACGCAGACCGTTCGAGACCGACCAGCTGTTGGCGTGGCTCGGAGAAGTCTTGACCGCGGCCGAAGCCGTCGACGTCGACGTGATCGTCGAAGGCCGGCCGGACTCACGCTCTTCAGTGCAGATCACCTTGCACGGCCTGCCCGGTTCGCTGGGCGGTCTGGAGGTCCGCCCCCGCGTCGCCGACTAGGATCTCGAGGCGGTCGCGCCGCCTCGCTCGTCCCGGACTTCTCTCAGCACCGCGAGCATCTCGTCGTGGATTCGCCCGTTGCTCGCGACCACGGCGGGCGCGTCCACGTCGACCGCGCCGCCCACCAGATTCGTGATCCGCCCGCCGGCCTCCTCGACGAAGAGACCGGCCGCGGCGACGTCCCACGGCCCGAGGCGGAGCTCCCAGAAGCCGTCGAGCCGGCCGGCGGCCACCCACGCGAGATCGAGGACGGCGGAGCCGAGCCTGCGCACGCCGCGACAGCGGAGCGCGAACG
>CAZYHZ010000150.1:0-1863 GCA_964647625.1 uncultured Acidobacteriota bacterium | reverse complement strand
CCCGTGAGTCCGGCGATCCGCTCGAGCAGACGGCGGAGGAACTGGCGGCCGATCACCGAGGCGAGCTGCACGGTGCGCTTGCCCTCCTCGCCGAGCCGGTCCAGGCGCGCCATGATGATGTCGTTGATGGTGTCGGGGACCGCGACGTCCCGGATCGGTCTCACGACGCGAAAGCCGCCAGCGTCACGCTCGAGGATGCCGAGATCGAGGAACGTCTTGGTGACCTCCTCGACGAAGAGCGGGACGCCCTCGGCCTTGTCGAGCAGCGCCCGCGTCACGTCGGCCGGGAACCGCTCGACGCCGAGCATCCGGCCGGCCATGGCGAGGGCTTCGGCTTCCGACAGCGGACTGAGCGTGATCCGCGTCTGAAAGCTGCGCGTGCCGAAGGGCGGGGAGTAGCCGAGACGATGGGTCGCGACGATGAGGATGCGCGTCGCGGCCACGCTGTCGATGAGCGCGGCGAGATACTCCTCCGTGCTCGTGTCGACCCAGTGAAGGTCCTCGAACACGAACACCAGCGGGCGTCGCATCGCGCCACGCACGGACATCGCGAGCACCGCGTCGAAGATGCACTTTCGGCGCCGCGCGGCGTCCATCGCGACGACGGCGGGATCACCGGGATCGACGGAGAGGAGGTAGCGTACGAACGGGACATGCGGCTCGAGCCCACCCAGGCGACGCATCCCGTCCTCGACCTTCGCGATGATCTCGGGCTCGCCGTCGAACTCGTCGATACGGAAGTTCTCGCGGAGCTGATCCACAACGGGCAGGAGCGGACTCGACTGGCCGAACGAGATGCAGCGGCCCTCGAGCCATGTCGTCGGCTCACCCGTCGCCGCGAGCCGCCGTCGGAATTCGAGCACGAGCCGTGACTTTCCGATGCCCGCCTCGCCGGCGATGAACACGACCTGACCCCGCCCCTCTCGCACTCGGTGGAACAGCTCGATGAGCGTGGCGAGTTCTTGATCTCGTCCGACGAGGGGCGTGAGGCCGCGCTCGCTCTCGACGTCGAGTCGTGCCTTGCGGCCGCGCGCGCGCAGGACCTCGAACGCCTGGACGGGCGCGTGACCCTTCACGGACAGCTCGCCCAGGTCGCGCGTTTCGAAGTAGCCGGCGATGAGCCGAGACGTCGACGCGCCCACGAGCACACTGCCCGGTCGCGCGTTCTGCTGCAGTCGCGCGGCCACGTTGGTCGTGTCGCCGACCGCCGTGTAGTCCATGCGGAGATCGTCGCCGATCTTGCCCACGACGACCGGCCCGGTGTTGAGGCCGATCCGCATCTCGAGGGTCCCCTCCAGGCGCGGCGCCAGCTCGCGGCTCACGTCGCGGACGGCGCGCTGGATCGCGAGCGCGGCGTGAACGGCGCGCCGGGGCGCGTCCTCGTGCGCGATCGGCGCCCCGAACAGGGCCATGACGCCATCGCCGGTGTACTGGTTGATCGTGCCCTCGAACCGATGCACCTCGGTCGCGATCGTCTCGAAACAACGGTCGACGATGACGTGGACGTCTTCTGGATCGCGCCGCTCCGCGAGCGCGCTGAACCCCGCCAGATCGGCGAACAGGACCGTCACTTGCCGTCGCTCACCCTCGAGCGCGGACCGCGCCTTGAGGATTTTGTCCGCGAGGTGCTTGGGCGTGTATCCGGCCTGCGCGTGATCGGACGGCGATATCCGGTCGCCGGCAACGCGCGGAGCGGCCTCCGCTCGCGCGGCCGCGTCGGAGACGAGCGGATGCCCGCAGTCGTTGCAAAAGCGACTGCCGGGAAGATTCGAATGCTTGCAGGCCGGGCACAGGACGTCCAGGCGGACGCCGCATCCGCGACAGAATTTCGCGCCCGTCGGATTCTCGGTCGCGCATCGCGGA
>CAZYHZ010000149.1:0-1918 GCA_964647625.1 uncultured Acidobacteriota bacterium | reverse complement strand
GTATTGGGCCGCGACACGGTCGCTCTCGAGAACTTCCGACGCACCGCATCCCACCTCCAAGGAGAGATCGTGATACGCGTTCCGGGTACAGTCTTTCTCCGCTACTCGCTCGATCTCAGGAGAGACGGAACGGTCTCTCGTTCCGTAGTCGAACTCAAGCCGCTGGGCGTTCCTGACATGGTGGGGCGCCGTGTCAGGATCGACTTCTTTCCCAGTTTCGCGCGTGCCACCGTCGACTCGGCGGGCGCGTACCTCCAGCAGACGCAGCCGCTGCCGCCAGAATCGGTTCCGCTGCTGATGTCGGGTTTCGGCTCCTCCTTCGGCCTCTACTCGTCCTTGGGGATGTACGAACTCTTGCTTTCGCGCCTCTCGCTTCAGCCGACCGACACGATAACCGTTCCCGCGATCGGGGCCGTGGACGTCGGCATGGGAACGAGGAAGTTCATTCGTCGTTCGGCGACGCAGGTGGACGCCGATTTCTTCAAGATCGCCTGGACCCACCTCACGCTGGACGAGCGCGGGCGCATCGTGAGCGCGGACGCGAGCGAAACCACAGAGCGGACTCAAACCTGGCGGACCGGTCCCATCGACGTCGCCCAGGCCGCGCGGGAGTTTGCCGCCAGGGATCGTGCTGGGAGAGGCGTCGGCGTTGCGTCCCCAGCTGACTCGGTGCGCGCGAAGCTCGGTGCCGCCACCATCGCGATCGACTATAGCAGCCCGCGCCGGCGGGGGCGAAGCATTCTCGGCAAGGTGGTGCCGTACGACCAGGTGTGGCGCTCGGGGGCCAACGCGGCGACTGTGCTCGTACTCGATCGCGCCGTGACCATCGGTGAACAGGTCGTGCCCGCCGGCGAGTACACCCTGTGGACGCTGCCCAAGACGACCGGCGTGGAGCTCATCATCAATCGACAGTACGGCCAATGGGGAACGGACTATGACGCGTCACAAGACCTGGTGCGCATCCCGATGGTCGTGTCCACGGCGGCGACGCCGCAGGACAACTTCGCGATAGTCGTCAGCGGGGAGGGCGGTGTCGGCGAGCTGCGGATTCAATGGGACAGCTTCGTGTGGAGTGTGCCGCTGGCCGTGAAGTAGGCGGACTTCCAGCACGAGGCTCAAGCGAACAGTTACGGTCACACGTACCTCGGGGGCGATCAATGAACCGAAAGATGGCTGGGACAATCGCATCGGGAACGTTCGCGCTGCTCGTCGTGCTGGGCGCGTGGCGGCCGGCGCAAGCACAGGACCCAAAAGCACCGTATCCGAGCATGGCTTCGCTTGACCAGTACTTGATGGACCGAAATGCCGAGATTGCCATGGCACGTAGCGCGGCCCCTGCGGCGATATCGCGGGACGCCGAGGTCTCGGTCCTCGGACGCCACGGCTACGAAACCGCGGTGCCAGGCAAGAACGGTTTCGTGTGTATCGTCGACCGAGGGTGGATGTCCCCATTCGACGCCCCGCAGTTTTGGAACCCCAAGCTGCGGGGGCCGGTCTGTTTCAATCCGCCAGCGGCACGAACCATCCTGCCCCTCACGATCAAGAGGACAGAGCTGGTCTTGGCGGGGCTGTCCAAAACTCAGATCATCGACAGTCTCCGGGTATTCGGCAAGAAAGCACTGCCGGCCCTGGAGCCTGGCGGCATGTCCTACATGATGTCGAGCCAAGCATACCTCGGCGACTCCGCCGGGCACTGGCTTCCTCATCTGATGTTTTACGTGCCGCTAACCGATAGTATGGCCTGGGGTGCAGATCTGCCTGGCTCCCCGGTGATGCTGAACCCCCAATTTGATGGCCATCCGGAGCGGGTGACGGTGTTCATGATTGCGGTGCTCAGGTGGTCGGACGGAAAGGCCGCACCGACGGATGCGCATTGACGTCCAAAGAAGTTAGGCGCACCGGCTAGCCGAGAACGTTG
>CAZYHZ010000148.1:0-2378 GCA_964647625.1 uncultured Acidobacteriota bacterium | reverse complement strand
TCCGTGGTGACGAGCCCGGCCTGCTCCAGGACCCCGACGTGCTTCTTCATGCCCGTGAGGGTCATGTGGAACCGCTCGGCCAGGGTCGTGATCGAAGCGTCGGATCGGCCGAGCTGCTCCAGGACGCCCCGCCGCGTGGCATCCGCGAGCGCGGCGAACGAGGCATCCAGCCGGGCTTGTACATACTGAACCATACGGTTCAGTATTGTACGCACGAATGGCCGGGATGCAAGCGGAAAAGTTTCGAGTCGCTAACGAGGCAGCGATGCCGCCCAGTTGACGTCGACCTCGATCGACGCGGGCAGCGGCTCGGTCACCGGCTCCAGGATCAGGAAGCGATCGTGGTTCGTGGTCACCGCGTAGCCGCTGTGGCCCTGGGGAGGCGTGAAGAGCGGACTGGGCGCGTCGGCGCGCAGCGCCCCGTCCTTCGTGTCGATCGCGATCGAGCGGATCGTGCCGTCGTACAGGATGATCTCGCGGCCGTCGGGCGACCAGTGGACCAGCGGGAACGTCGAGACGCCGGTGGTCGTCAGCTGAAGGCGCTTCCCGCCGGCCGGGTACGATCGAACGTACAGCTCGTCCCGGCCCGACTCGTCCGAGGTGTAGGTGATCCAGCGGTTATCCGGGGACACCCAGCCGCCGAACTCGTTCGCCGTGGTGTTGACGATCGGCTCGGGCTTGTGATCGCCGTCGAGCGGGACGCGCCAGATGTCCCAGCCGGTCTTCGGGTCGGGCTGATTGACCGTGACGAATTTGCCGTCGGGCGTCCACTGATAGGGGTTCTTGAAGAGAACGTCCGACACCAGGATCGGCTCCTCGCTCTCGGCGTCGATCGATTTCACGTAGACGTCCGACGGGCCGTTCTTGTTCACCTGGTAGACGAGGCGGCTGCCGTCCGGCGACCAGGCTGCGGTGCCGGCGACGATGGCGGTCACGAAACGCCGCGCGCCCGCTCCGTCGGCCCCGGCGATCCACCAATCCCCCGAGACCGCCGAGTCGGGCTTGCCGATCAGGATCCGGCGCCCATCGGGCGCGACGTCGGCATTGAGCCAGAACCCCTTCGGAAGAGGAACCACGCTCTGGCGCTTTCCCGTCCGGTCGTACCACGCCGCCTGCGTATCCGCGACGCGCGACGCCGACGAGACGAGGATGCCGTTCCGGGACGCCGCAGCCACCGGGACGCCGTCGGGGCCGAGGAAGCTCGGCGCGATCCCCAGCTCGCGCGGCTCGCCGATCAGCTTGTGCGTTTCGAGGTCGAACTTCCACGCGACGAGGCGGCGGTTGCGGGTGCCGACGAGAAACCCGGGCGCGGCCCAGGCAGGAGTCGAGTCGGCTCGCATCAGGGGCTCCCGCGTCTTCGTGGCGAGCGAACCCAGGTGAATCTCGAAGCCGCCGGATGGCGGGGCGGGGAGGGAAACGAACACGAACCGGTCGGTGTCGCCGAGGAACTGCGGGAATCGCAGATTCGTTTCCTTGCGCGACGCATCCGGGCTCAGCACCTCTGCCGCTTGGCCGCCGGAGGCCGGGATGCGCCAGATCCCGCCGGTCGGGCGCGGGGTGTAGAGGATGTCGCCGCTCGCGCCCCACGTGCCGCCCCGCGCGTCCGACGCGTCGGCCATGACCTCCGGGAAGCCGCCGGTTACGGCGACCTTCTTGAGCTTGCCCTGCGCGAAGAACCCGATCGTCCGGCCGTCGGGCGACCAGAACGGGAATCTCGGGTTTTCGGTCCCTTCGAGGCTGCGCGCCGCGACGGCATCGAGGTCGCGGACCCAGAGCATTTCGATCCCTCCGGCGTCCGAAGCGACGAACACGAGCGTCTTCCCGTCGGGTGAGATCGAGACGTCGTCGCTCATGGCGGCCAGCCGGCCGTGTGGGGGCGCGGTGACCACGAAGCGCATCGGCTGCGCCTCTGCGACGGCGACGGGACGGGATCCCTTCCACCAAGCGATGCCGGCCGCAGCCAGAGCGAGGGCGAAGAGTGCCCACGCAATGCGCTCGCGGTTGTTCGGCTCTGATGCCGCGGGCGCGGCCGGAGTGGTGGTGATGCCCGAGGTCTGCGCCCCGATCGACGACGCCGGCTCTGCAATCCCTTCGAGCTGCAGCTTGACGTCGTGCGCGGTCTGGATCCGGTCCTCGGGGTCCTTGGCGAGGCAGTGCCGGACGACGCGCTCCAGGGCCGGCGGCGACATCGGGGCCAGCTCCGCCATCGGCCTCGGCGCGTCGCGCATGATCGCGCTGATCAAGCTCGCCTGCGTCGCCCCGTCGAAGGCCCGCTTTCCCGTCGCCATCTCGTAGAGCACGCAGCCCAGCGCCCACAGGTCGGCGCGCGCGTCGGCTTCCCTGCCCTCGAGCTGCTCCGGCGCCATGTACTGGAACGT
>CAZYHZ010000147.1:0-2413 GCA_964647625.1 uncultured Acidobacteriota bacterium | reverse complement strand
TGATCCCGATCGGCCGCGGCCAGCGCGAGCTGATCATCGGCGACCGGCAGACCGGAAAGACCGCGATCGCCCTCGACACGATCATCAACCAGAAGGGGAAGGGCGTCATCTGCATCTATGTGGCGGTCGGTCAGAAGCAGTCGACGGTCGCGCAGGTCGTCAAGACGCTCGACGAGGCCGGCGCGATGGAGTACACGATCGTGGTGTCCTCCGCGGCGTCGTCCCCGGCGCCGCTCCAGTACCTGGCCCCGTACGCCGGCTGCGCGATGGGCGAGTACTTCCAGTTCCACGGGAAGGACGGAAAGCCCGCCTCGGAGTCGAACCCGGGCCGTGCGGTGCTGTGCATCTACGACGATCTGTCGAAGCATGCCGTCTCGTATCGCGAGGTCTCGCTGTTGCTCCGGCGCCCGCCGGGCCGCGAGGCGTATCCCGGCGACGTGTTCTACCTCCACTCGCGGCTCTTGGAGCGCGCCTCGAAGCTGAATGCCGCGCAAGGCGGGGGATCCCTCACCGCGCTTCCGATCATCGAGACGCAGGCGGGGGACATCTCGGCCTACATTCCGACCAACGTCATCTCGATCACCGACGGCCAGATCTTCCTCGAATCCGACCTGTTCTACTCGGGCGTGCGGCCGGCCGTGAACGTCGGCCTTTCGGTCAGCCGCGTCGGCGGCAACGCGCAGATCAAGGCGATGAAGCAGGTCGCCGGGACGTTGCGGCTGTCGATGGCGCAGTACCGCGAGCTGGCCGCGTTCGCCCAGTTCGGCTCCGACCTCGACAAGGCCACCCAAGATCAGCTCGCGCGCGGCCAGCGCTTGGTCGAGATCCTGAAGCAGGGGCAGTATGCGCCGCTGCCGGTCGAGCGTCAGGTCGTCATCATCTACGCCGGCTCGAACGGATTCCTGGACGACGTCGAGGTCTCTGACGTGAGGGCCTTCGAGGCCGACCTCTTCAAGTACATCGACGTCCACCACAAGGCCCTGCTCGCCGACGTCGCGTCGAAGCAGGCGCTCGACGACGACATCAAGGCCCGGATCGGGCAGGCCCTGTCCGCGTTCAAGGCCGAATTCAAGGCGCAGCGGATGGCGACGACCTAAGTCCGATGGCGAAGACCCACGATCTCAAGCGGCGCATCCGCTCGATCAAGAACACGATGCAGGTGACCAAGGCCATGAAGATGGTCTCGGCCGCCCGCCTGCGCCGCGCCCAGGACCGGATCCTCGCCGCCCGCCCGTTCGCGGTGACCATGTCCCGAGTGCTCTCGTCCCTGGCCGCCCGCGCGAACCCCGAGCTGCACCCGCTCCTCGTCCAGCGGGAGATCAAGAAGGCCGAGCTGGTCCTGGTGACCTCCGATCGCGGCCTGTGCGGCTCGTTCAACACGAACGCCATCAAGATCGCGGCCGGGTTTCTACGCAAGAATCGTCCCGACGCGCTGAACGTGATGGCGGTAGGCCGGCGCGGCCGTGACTTCGTCCGCCGCAGCCGCTTCCCGATCACCGGCGAGTGGCTCGACGTCTTTCGCAACCTCGAGTTCGGGACCGCGCAGACGATCGCCGACGATCTCATCGCCCGCTACGTCTCGGGAGAAATCGACGCCGTCTACGTCGCCTACAACGAGTTCAAGAACATCGTCTCGCAGAAGCCCGTGATGGAGCAGATCCTCCCCGTGCCCCGCGCCGAGCTGATCGGGGCCGGTCAGGGCGACGACTACATCTACGAGCCCGACGCCGAGACCCTGCTCGAGGCGATCCTCCCCGGCTACGTGAGGACGCAGATCTGGCGGGCGCTCCTCGAATCCGCCGCCGCGGAACACGCCGCCCGCATGACCGCGATGGACTCGGCCACCAAGAACGCCAAGGAATTGACGGAAACGCTGACGCTCTACATGAACCGCGTGCGCCAAGCCTCGATCACGACCTCGATCATCGAGGTCGTCTCCGGCGCCGCCGCGCTCGAATAGCGGAGAGTCGAATGGGTAAGATCGGCAAAGTCGTCCAGGTCATCGGTCCGGTCGTCGACGTCGAGTTCGACGAGAACCACCTCCCGGAGATCTACAACGCCGTGCGCATCGCCGACCCCGGCCAGGAAACCGGCCTGCCGGTCGACGTCATCTGCGAGGTGCAGCAGCATCTGGGCGAGAACCGGGTGAGAACCGTCGCCATGGAGCCGACCGACGGGATGGTCCGCGGCATGAGCGCCGAGGACACCGGCGAGGCGATCACGGTTCCGGTGGGGGAGGCCACCCTCGGCCGCGTGATCAACGTCGTCGGGAAGGCCGTGGACAAGATGGGCGACATCAGCGTCACCGAAAGGTGGCCGATCCACCGCGAGGCGCCGCCCTTCGAGGACCAGTCGACCAAGGTCGAGATGTTCGAGACGGGCATCAAGGTCATCGACCTGCTCGAGCCGTACA
>CAZYHZ010000146.1:0-2476 GCA_964647625.1 uncultured Acidobacteriota bacterium | reverse complement strand
GGGGGTGTTGAGGGCGGGGCGCACCCGGGGGAAATGTGGCGGGCGGCGGCTGGTCCCCGCGGATGCCCGCCGGGCGCTCGACGGCATGCTCGCGCGCTCGCTGCGCCGGAACGGCCGGGCGCGCGCGGCGCGGTAGCCGCGGCAACGGCCAAGATGGGCCGCAAGCTGAGCGTCCGCGACCTCAACGGGCTTTCCGGCCGCGCGGTATTCTGCCGCGTCGACTTCAACGTGCCGATCGCGGGCGGCCGGGTCGAGGACGACGCGCGCATGCGCGCGTCGATGCCGACGATCGAATGGCTGCGCACGGCCGGCGCAAAGACGATCCTCGCATCGCACCTCGGGCGCCCGAAGGGAAAGCCGCGCCCCGAGTTCTCCCTGGGGCCCGTCGCGGCGCATCTCTCCGGCCTTCTCGGCGAGAGCGTCGCGTTCGCGTCCGACTGCGTCGGCGAGCCGACCGCACAGGCGGCGAAGGCCCTCCCGCCGGGCGGGATCCTGTTGCTCGAGAACCTTCGATTCCACGCCGAGGAGGAGGCGAACGACGCGGCGTTCGCCGCGGCGCTCGCATCGCTTGCGAGCGTCTACGTCAACGACGCGTTCGGGACCGCCCATCGCGCCCACGCCTCGACGACCGGCGTGCCGCGGCTCCTGAAGCCTGCCGCCGCCGGCCTCCTGATGGAAGCGGAGCTGACCCACCTTTCACGCCTGCTCGACGATCCGGTGTCCCCGTTCCTCGCGATCCTGGGCGGCGCCAAGGTATCCGACAAGATCGAGCTGATCGACAATCTCCTGCCTCACGTCGACGCGTTCCTGATCGGCGGCGCAATGGCGTACACGTTTTTCGCGGCGCAGGGGATCGGGATCGGCAAGTCCCTGGTCGAGAGCGACAAGGTCGAGCTGGCCCGCTCGCTGCTGGCCAAGGTGTCGGCGGCCGGAAAGCGCGTCGTCCTTCCGGTCGATCACGTCGCGATCGTCTCCGGCGACGAGAGCCGTGTCGTGACGACTCCCGGCGAGGTTCTCTCGGACGATCAAGCGGGCATGGACATCGGCCCCCGCACGGCGCAGCGTTTTGCCGCGGAGATCGCCCGGGCCGGGACCGTGCTCTGGAACGGGCCCGTCGGCCGCTTCGAGGTGGACGCGTTCGCGGAAGGGAGCCGCGCGGTCGCGAAGGCGATCGCCGCTTCCGCGTGCATCTCGGTCGTCGGCGGAGGCGACACCGCAGCCGCGGTCGCGCGGTTCGGCCTGACCTCCCGCATGACGCACGTCTCGACCGGCGGAGGCGCGTCGCTCGAGTTCCTCTCGGGCCTTCCGCTTCCTGGGGTGGCCGCGCTGGACGACGCTCCGTGATCGAGCCCGCCGGCAAGCCGCTCGTCGTCGGCAACTGGAAGATGAACGTGGTCGAGTCTCGCGTGCCGAGCCTCGTCGCGGAGATCGTCGATCGACTGCCGTTCGCGCGCGTCGACGCCGCGGTCGCTCCCGCGTTCCCGTGCCTTCGCGCCGCCCTCGACGCGGCGGCCGGCACACCACTCGGCGTTGGCGCGCAGACGATGCATTGGGACGACTCCGGCGCGTTCACGGGAGAGGTCGCACCGGGCATGCTCGCGGAGATGGGGGTCCGCTTCGTGATCCTGGGACACTCCGAGCGCCGGACGCTCTTCGGCGAGACGGACGACGATGTCGCCCGCAAGGTCGCCGCGGCGTTCCGTCACGGCCTCGTTCCAATCGTCTGCGTCGGCGAAACCGAAGCGGAGCGCGGCGCGGGGACGTCGCACGCGGTCATCCAGCGGCAAGTCCGCGCCGCGTTCTCCACGAGGGGGCCGGCGGGGCGGTTCCCGGTCGTCGCGTACGAGCCGGTCTGGGCGATCGGCACCGGCCGGACGCCGCAGCCGGGGGAGATCACCGACGCCCATCGCGAGATCCAGGACGCGCTGACCGATCGATTCGGAACCGAAGCTTCGGGAATTCGCATTTTGTACGGCGGATCGGTCACCGCGGGAAATGCGGCCCAGCTGCTGCGGGCTCCCGGGGTCGACGGGGCGCTCGTGGGCGGCGCGTCGCTCTTGGCGGGCACGTTCGCTTCGATTGCCGAGGCCGTGGCCCCGTGCTAGCCTGCGCAGGTTTTTCCGCTTTGAATCGAAGGGAATGGCGATGGTGATCCTGCTGACGATCGTTCACGTGCTCGTGGCGGTCTTCTTGATCCTGGTGGTTCTCCTTCAGACCGGCAAGCGCGCCGATCTCGCCGGAGCGTTCGGCGGCGGCGGCTCGCAAACCGCCTTCGGCGCTCGCGGCGCGGCCACCCTGCTCTCGAAGCTGACGACGTGGTCCGCCGGGATCTTCATGGCGACGTCCTTGATCCTCTCGCTGATGTCCTCGAGCGGCACCGGCGGCCGAGGCTCGGTGCTCGACGCCGTCCCGGCGGCGAACGCGCCCGCGGCTTCCCCCGCTCCGTCGACGGCCCCGGGCGCGCCTCCTGCAGCTT
>CAZYHZ010000145.1:0-2648 GCA_964647625.1 uncultured Acidobacteriota bacterium | reverse complement strand
TTGAAAGAAAAAGGGGACTGTCCCTCTGACAAAAATCGGAAAGATCTGGGCTCCCTATGGGTGGAAAAAGGGAGTGTCCCCTACAACGGGAAACGCATTCCGATCATCTTGTAAGCGAGACGGGCGGCGGTGAAGTCGGCGTGGTGGTGCTCCGGAGAGGGCGCCAGCTCGACGAGATCGCATGCGACGACGTTTGCCCGCTTGATCAGGCGCTCGAGGAAGCGCAGCGTCGGCCACCACGCTCCGCCGCCCGGCTCCGGGGTCCCCGTCGCGGGGATGATCGCCGGGTCGAAGTAGTCGAGGTCGATCGTCAAGTAGACCGGCTTCTCGTCGAGGCCGTCGAGCACGCGGTCGATCCAGGCCTCCGTTTCCATCTCCCAGGCGTGGACGATGCGATATCCGGGGATGCCCGCCTGGATCCAACGCGCCTCGTCGATGCAGTAATTGCGGATCCCGACCGCGGTGACCGCCGCCCCGAGGTCGACGCAGCGCGCCATCGCACACGCGTGCGACCACGGGTCGCCTTCGTACTGCTGCCTGAGGTCGGCGTGCGCGTCGAGCTGGACGAGGCACAGCTCCGGATTGCGGCTCGCCGCGGCGGCGACGCCACCCGGCGTGATCGAGTGCTCGCCCCCGAGCATGACGACCCACTTGCCCGCGTCCATCAGCTCGCCGACGCGGGCCTCGATACGCCGGATCACCTGCTCGGTGGTCCCAGACACGTCGAGCATTGGATCGGTGAACACTCCCGCACGGTACGGCTCGCGGGCCATCTGCTCGTCGTAGAGCTCGACTTGGGTCGATGCGCGCAAGATCGCTTCGGGACCGCGTCGCGTTCCGTCGCCGTACGAGACGGTCGCCTCGTACGGCACCGGCAGAACGACGACTCCGGCTTCGTCGAATCCGCACGCGGCCTCGTGCCCGCCGAACGGCGGAAGCGAATCAGCGTCCCTCTTCACGACGCGCATTATAGGAACGGAATGGTCGGGCACGAGCCGGGGCTGCCTCCTCGAAAGAACCCCGACCCGTGCCCGGCGGTCTGATCTGTCCACCGGATCCGGGGGTCCCGTTCCCTTCACCGGCGGCCGGGAGACTGGCTCCCTACCGCGCCCGGTCACATCGCAACGGCGATGCCATGCGAGCACGCGCGCGCGGCGCGCAGTTCGTCGTCCGCGTCCTGTCCGCAACGTCCGGGGCGTCCACGGTTCACGGTTCACAGTCGACAGTCCGACCACTCTCGACTCTCGACTCTCGACTCTTGACCGTGAACTGTAAACTGTGAACCACCCCTTCCATCGCCCTTCGGCAAGCTCAGGGCAGGCTACAATGCGCGCCCGAATGTCGAAGAAACCCGTGATCACTGCGCGCTCCGCCCAGGCCGCGCTGTTCGAGCCGGCCGCGCCGGCGATCAGCGCGGCTCCGAAGGCCGCGCGCCCCTCGGGTAAGCCCGCCGCCACGTCGAAGCCGGCCGCAAAGCGCGAGGACGCGGCCTCGATGGCCGCGCGCCAGCGGGAGATCTCGATCTCCGAGTTTTTCACCAAGAACCGCCACCTGCTCGGGTTCGACAACCCTCAAAAGGCCCTCCTGACCGCGATCAAGGAAGCCGTCGACAACTCCCTCGACGCGTGCGAGGAAGCGGGAATCCTCCCGGAGCTGATCGTCGAGATCACCGAGGTCGGCGAGGAGCGATTCCGCATCGCGGTCGAGGACAACGGCCCGGGCATCGTGCGCGCGCAGATCCCGAAGATCTTCGGAAAGCTCCTCTACGGCTCGAAGTTCCACCGTCTGAAGCAGCAGCGCGGCCAGCAGGGTATCGGAATCTCCGCAGCCGGCATGTACGGCGTCCTCACGACGGGAAAGCCGGTCAAGATCGTCTCGAAGACGGGCCCCAGGCAGCCCGCTCACCTGTTCGATATCGCCATCGACACGCAGAAGAACGCGCCCGTCGTCCACAAGGACATCGAGGTCCCATGGGACAAGGACCGGGGCACGCGCGTCGAGATCGAGATGGAGGCGACCTACAAGAAGGGGCGCCGCTCCGTCGACGACTACATCGAGCAGACCGCGCTCGCGAACCCGCACGTCACGCTGCGCTACGTCGCCCCGAAAGAAGACGTCCGCGTCTTCGAGCGGGTGACCTCCGAGCTGCCGGTCGAATCGAAGGAGATCAAGCCGCACCCGTACGGCGTCGAGCTGGGCATCCTGCTGCGGATGATGAAGGACAGCGGCTCGCGCACCGTGACCGGCATGCTCTCTACGGACTTCTCGCGCGTCAGCCCGGCGGTCGCGGATCAGATCTGCAAGACCGCCGGGGTCAAAAGCGATGCCGACCCGCGTCGCCTCTCGACGCCCCAAGCCGAGCTGATCTTCCGCGCGATCCCCAAGGTGAAGATCATGGCCCCGCCGACCGCGTGCCTCTCGCCGATCGGCGAGGAGCTGCTCCAGAAGGGGCTCCAGACGCGCGTCCCGTGCGACTTCGCGACCGCCGTGACGCGGCCGCCTTCCGTGTACCGCGGCAATCCGTTCCAGGTCGAGGTCGGCCTCGCCTACGGCGGACAGCTTCCGGCCGAAGAGCTGATCGAGCTGTACCGCTTCGCCAACCGCGTGCCGCTCCAGTACCAGCAGGCCGCGTGCGCGATCACCAAGGC
>CAZYHZ010000144.1:0-2774 GCA_964647625.1 uncultured Acidobacteriota bacterium | reverse complement strand
GCGATCGTGAACAGCGTCGGCGCCTGGAACGAGGCCGCCACCGTCTGGCCGATGTCGTACTGGCGCGCGACGACGACCCCGTCGATCGGGGAGAAGATCTTCGCGTACGACAGATTCGTCTGGGCCTGCTTGAGCGCGGCCGTCGCCTGGTCGACCTGCGCCTTCATCCCATTGAAGTTGGCCTTCGCCGTGTCGTAGTCGGCCTGCGCGACGAGATTCTCGGCGAGCAGCCGCTCGTTGCGTTGGTATTGGATCTCGGCGTTTCGCATCTGGACTTGCGCTTGCTGCAGGTCGGCTTCTCGCTGCTGCACCATCAGCTCGAACGGCGTCGGGTCGAGCTCGGCCAGAAGCTGGCCCTTCTTGACCGGCGAGTTGTAGTCGGCCTTGAGGGTTTGGATGATCCCCGAAACCTGGCTTCCGACCTGGACCGTGTTGACCGGAGAGATGGTCCCTGTCGCGGTGACGGTCTCGCTGACCGTCCCCTTGTCCACGGTTTCGGTGCGGTAGCGCGCCTCCGGGGGTTTCCCGGTTTTTTGGCGGTAAACGGCGTAGGCCCCGGCGGCCGCCGCGACCATCACGAGGATGGCGATGATCGGTTTCAGCTTCATGGTCGAACTAGTATCCTGCACCCTATGGACGTTGCAACCCCCCTGG
Organism: uncultured Acidobacteriota bacterium; assembly: GCA_964647625.1. Lineage (GTDB taxonomy): Bacteria > Acidobacteriota > Polarisedimenticolia > Polarisedimenticolales > DASRJG01 > DASRJG01. Next base: position 2,120 of record CAZYHZ010000144.1, on the reverse strand, counting down.
TTTGTTTCATCGCCGGGGCCGCGATCGGAGGATTGGCCGTCGCCTTGGCCGCCGCCCGATCGACCGGACGGCTGCGCGAAACCCTCGCCCGCACCCAGTCCGAGCTGGACGGCCGGGCCGAGGCCGGGTCCCGGCAGCGCGAGTCGTTCGTGGCGCTCTCCGGCGAGGTCCTCGACCGGACGCAGAAGTCGTTCATCGAGCTGACCCGCCCGATGGAATCGACCCTGAAGCAGCTCGACGCACGGCTCCAGGCCATGGAAAAGGAGCGCGAAGGCGCGTACCGCGAGCTGCGTACCCAGGTGGCCTCGATGGGGCAGGCCAACGAGCGCCTGCGCACCGAGACCGCGACGCTCTCGCAGGCGCTTCGAGCGCCGCATACGCGCGGGCGCTGGGGCGAGATCCACCTGAAGCGCGTGATCGAGCTGGCCGGCATGCAGCCGCACTGCGATTTCGTCGAGCAGACGATGGTCGCGGGCGAAGGTGCCGTGGTCCGGCCCGACCTGATCGTCAACCTGCCCGGCGGAAAGCGGCTCGTCGTCGACGCCAAGGTCCCGTTGACGGCCTACCTCGAAGCCCAGGAAACGACCGACGAAACCCAGCGCGACGCGAAGCTGGCCGAGCACGCCCGCCAGATGAAAGACCGCGTCACGCGCTTGTCACAGCGCGGCTACACGGATCAGTTCGACCAGGCGCCCGAGTTCGTCGTCCTCTACGTCCCGGGCGAAGCGTTCTTCTCGGCCGCCGTCGCGCGGGACCCGCAGCTGCTCGAATACGGCTTCTCGAGAGGCGTCGTCCTTGCGAGCCCATCGAACCTCGTCGCGCTGCTCAAGGCGATCCACTACGCGTGGCAGCAGGAGAAGGTCGCCGAGAACGCCGAGAAGATCCGCGACCTCGGCGTCGAGCTGTACGACCGCATTCAGACGCTCACGACGTACTTCAGCGACATGGGCGCCAGCCTCGACGGCGCGATGAAGTCGTACAACCAGGCGATGACGTCGCTGCGCACGCGCGTCATCGTCTCGGCGCGCAAGATGAAGGAGCTCGGCGCCGGATCGTCGAAGGAGATCCCCGAGATCGAGCCGATCGACCGGGAGCCGGCGTCGCGAAGCTGACCGGTCCGCCCTAGTTCATCACCGCCGTCACCTCGTACTCGACGAGCCCGCTGCCGCTCCCGGCGTCGACGAACGACGTATCGGTCGTCGTCCCGATCTCCGAGAACGGGATCAGCGCGGTCTCGGAGCGGCGCCAGACGTGGTACTTGCTGGGATGCCCCGTGCCGTCGTCGAGATACGGCGGCTTCCAGTCGAGCCTCAGCCCGCCCGCCTCGCGCGTGACCGTCAGCGTGTCCAGCTCGAGCGCACGGCCCGTGTTGATCTCCTCGAGCAGACATTTCGCCTGGGCGCAGGTGGTCGCGTTCCGGAACGGGCTGCTCAGGATCGCGTCGGACTGGGCGAGCGATTGGGCGACGTGGGTGTTGGCGCCGCACTGAGAGTCGATTCCCTGCGCGGTGCAAACGCGGGCGCGGCAGAGATTGAGCGCCAGGGCCATCAGGTCGTCGTCGGTCCGGTCGCAGGGATCGCTGTTCGGCTGCGACGGTTGAAGCTCGGCGCACAGATCGGCCACGGTCGAAATGCCATGGAAAGTCGCGGCCACTGATGCGACACATACGGCATCGGCGTCCGTGAACTGATCTCCCGAATGCGGTCCCTGGCAGAGCCGCTGGTAGTACCCGGTGGTCCGGGGATTGGGCTCGGTCAAACCGCTCGATGCCGGCGTGCACACCCCGGATCGACAGGTTTCACCGGTCGTGCAGAGGTCGTGGTCGTCGCAGGCGGTGCCATCGGGCTTCACGCCTCCGGAGCAGGTGCCCGTCGCCGGATCACAGCTCCCGGCCGTATGACATGCGTCCGCCGCCGGGCAGACGACGGCATTCGACCCGACGCAGGCGCCGTTGACGCACGTGTCGGTGCGTGTGCAGGCGTTGCCGTCATTGCAGGAGTTCGAGTTGTTGACGAAGACGCAACCCGTTGCCGGGTTGCAGGAGTCGGTCGTGCACGGATTGTGATCATCGCAGGTGATGGCCGTGCCGTGGCAGGAGCCGCCGGAGCAATTGTCGCCGG
>CAZYHZ010000143.1:0-3303 GCA_964647625.1 uncultured Acidobacteriota bacterium | reverse complement strand
GTCGGCGCGGCAGCAGCGGCGGCGGCTGCGGGCGACGGCGCGGGGCTCGGCGCGTCAGCCGCCATCACGAGCGCCTCGCCCGGCGCCAGCACGATCGCGCACGAAAGCGCGACGGCGGCTCGGCGAATGGGGGTTCTCATCATCACGGCCGTCCTTTTTTTCCGGCACAGGTCCGCCCGTGCCGGTTCTGGGTCGCCGAGAATAGGCCAGTTCAAACGCGCATGACAAGCCGCTTTGGCGCTCATCGTGCGACGAGCAGGAGCCACGGGATCCCGATGACGAGGTAGACGACGAGGCTCGCGAGCGTCGTGATCGCGCCGAGCCGGTACATTTCTCCCGCGGTCAGCGCATCGCTCCCGGCGAAGAGCAGGTTGGCGCTCGACGCTTGAGGCGTGAGCACGGAAAAGAAGTTCGTCGCGAATAGTAGGAGGAACGCCAGCGGGGCCGCGGGAACGCCGAGCCGGACGCCGACGTCGAGGAACACGCCGAAGAGCGCCAGCAAATGGGCGGTCTGGCTGACGAAGAGATAGTGCAGGAAGACGTAGGCGGCGACGAGCGACACGCCCGCGGCGATCGGCGGCAGCTCCCGAAGCAGCGACGCGAGCTTGGCCCCCAGAAACTCCATGAACCCGAGGTGGTCGAGCTGGCCGCTCAGGGTAAAGAGGATCGCGAACCAGAGAAAGATCGAGAGCACCTCGCCTTCCGCAGCGATGTCCTGGACCGTCAGCGTGCCGGTGAACAGGAGCACCGCGAGACCGCCGAAGGCCACCGCGGTCGGGTCGAGACCGAGCGGTCCCGCCGCCGCCCAGCCCAAGACCATGGCGCCGAACGTGACCGTGACGATGCGCTCGCTCCGCGTGAACGGACCGAGGGCGGCAAGCGCCCGCCGCGCCGCGGCCGGGGCCTCGGGTGTGGCGGTGATCTCCGGACGCATCAGCCGGTAGAGCATTGCCGGCAGCAGCGCCATTGCGGCGAGCGTCGGCACCGACGCTGCGAGAAGCCACGATCCGAAATCGATCCTGACGCCGTACGACCGCGCGATCTCGGCACCGAGAGGGTTCGCCGCCATGGCCGTCAGCCAGAGCGCGGAGGACAGGCTGAGGCTGACGATTCCCGAGAACATCAGGAACCCTCCGAGCCGTCGAGTCGACGGGTCACCCGGCGCGTAGCCCGCCGCTTCGCCGATCGACACGGTGAGCGGGAACAGCACTCCCGATCGTGCGGTATTGCTCGGGAAGGCCGGCGCGATCAGCGCATCGACGATCACCACGCTGTACGACAGCCCGAGCGTCGAGCGCCCGAGCAGGCCGACGACCGCGAACCCGATGCGCCGGCCGAGGCCGCACTTGAGCACCGATCGGGCGACCAGGAAGGCGATGACGATCAGGAGGATCGTGGGATTCGCGAATCCCGAGTAGGCCTGCGCGGGCGCCAAGGTCCCGCTCATCACCGCGATCGCGACCGCGGCGACGGACGCCGTGAGGATGGACAGCGAGCCGGCGACGACGGCGAGGATCGCCGACCCGAAGAGGATGAACAGGTGCCAGGCCGGCGGCGTCAATCCTTCGGGAACCGGGAGGAGCCACGCGGCTCCCGCGAGAGCCAGGATGGCGCCGCCGGTCCACGCCGCGTGCTTCGACGGGCCGCCATTCGCCATCAGACCGCGTTCAACCCTTCGGCTCGAAAGATCGCGCACACCCGGTCGACGGCTTCCTGCGACGGCGGGGCGGTCTCGTCGAGCCGGTAGTCGAGGCCCAGCTCCTTCCATTTGAAGCGGCCCATCTGATGGAACGGAAGGACGTCGACGCGCTCGACGACGTCGAGCCGGGCGGCGAACCGGGCGATCGCGGTCACGTCCGTCTCGTCGTCCGTCAGTCCGGGGACCAGGACGAACCGGACCCAGACCGGTTTCTTCCTGGCGGACAGACGCCGTGCGAGCTCGTGCGCGGGCGCGTTGTCCATGCCGGTCAACGCCCTGTGCCGGCCGGGATCCAAGCCCTTGAGATCGAGCAGGACGAGGTCGATCGCATCGAGATCGGCGTCCGACAAGCGCTCGCCGTAGAAGCCGTTCGTGTCGAGCGCCGTGTGAACGCCCATCCCGTGCACGGCGGCGAGGAGCCGCGTCGCGAAGCGCGCCTGCATCAGCGGCTCTCCGCCGCTCAACGTGAATCCCCCGCGCATCGTGTTCAGGCCGTGCCGGTACTTGCCGACCTCCTCGGTGGCCTGCGCGAGCGTCACCGGAATGCCGTTCGTCATCGTCCAGGTGTCCGGGTTGTGGCAGTAGAGGCAGCGCCACATGCAGCCCGCGGTCCACGCCACGACGCGGATCCCCGGGCCGTCCACCGCGGAGCCCGTCGTGAACGAGTGGAGAAACCCCATGTCTCCCGTGGCGAGCGCGGTGCGCACGTCGGTTTCCGGGACGTCCTTGCCGAGACCGACGCGAAGCTCGTACGGGCTTTTCGCGGTCAGCGAGGCCATCGATCAGGCCCCGTGGAACGTGCGATTGATGACGTCCATCTGCTGCTCGCGGGACAAGCGCACGAAATTGACCGCGTAGCCGGAGACGCGGATCGTCAGGTGCGGGTACTTCTCCGGGTGATCCATCGCGTCCATGAGCGTCTCCCGATTGAGGACGTTGACGTTCATGTGATAGCCGGTGCTTCCGAAGAACGCGTCGAGCATGCTCGTCAGGTTGGTGACCCGGTCTTCGGACGCGCGGCCGAGGCCGCCCGGCACGAGGCTCGCGGTCAGCGAGATCCCGTCGGCCGCATCGCGGTACGGGATCTTGGCGACCGACGCCGCGGACGCGTGGATGCCGTGGCGGTCGCGCCCGTGCATGGGGTTCGCTCCCGGCGCGAACGGCTCGCCGTGCTTCCTCCCGTCGGGCGTGTTTCCGGTCGCCTTCCCGTACACGACGTTCGAGGTGATCGTGAGGATCGACAGCGTGTGGAGCGCGTCGCGGTAGGTCGGGTACTTGCGGAGCTTGCTCATGAACGTCGTGACGACCCAGCTCGCCAGGTGATCGACGCGGTTGTCGTTGTTCCCGAAACAGGGGAACGAGCCTTCGGTGCGGTAGTCGGTCACGATCCCCCGCTCGTCCCGGACCACGTGCACCCGGGCGTGCTTGATCGCCGAGAGGCTGTCGGCGACGACGGAGAGCCCCGCCATGCCGAACGCCATCGTGCGCAGCGGCGCGTGGTCGTGGAGCGCCATCTCGACGCGCTCGTACGCGTACTTGTCGTGCATGGAGTGGATGACGTTCATCGCGTTGACGTAGACGCCGGCCAGCCAGTCCATCATCCG
>CAZYHZ010000142.1:0-3353 GCA_964647625.1 uncultured Acidobacteriota bacterium | reverse complement strand
CCGAAGAAGCCGAACTCCGCGCTCCGCAAGGTCGCGCGCGTCCGGCTGACGAACGGCATCGAGGTCACGACGTACATCCCGGGGGTCGGTCACAACCTCCAGGAGCACTCGATCGTCATGATCCGGGGAGGCCGCGTGAAGGACCTTCCCGGCGTTCGCTACCACGTCATCCGCGGCACGCTCGACGCCATGGGTGTCGACGGCCGCCGTCAGAGCCGGTCGAAGTACGGCGCGAAGCGGCCGAAGGCCTAAGGGAGACCTGCGATGCCCCGACGCGGTAACGTGCCCAAGAGGGAGGTCCTCCCCGATCCCGTCTACCAGTCGCCGCTCGTCACGCGGTTCATCAACTCGCTGATGTACGACGGAAAGAAGTCGACGGCCGAGTCGATCTTCTACGGCGCCATGCAGCTCGTTCAGGAGCGCGCCAAGGACGATCCGGTCAAGATCTTCCGCAAGGCGATCGACAACGTGAAGCCGCTGCTCGAGGTCAAGTCGCGGCGCGTCGGCGGCTCGAACTACCAGGTTCCCGTCGAGGTCCGTCCCGAGCGCCGCACGGCGCTCGGCGTTCGCTGGCTGATCTCGTACTCGCGCGAGCGCTCCGAGAAATCGATGCGCGAGAAGCTCGCGAACGAGATCTTGGATGCGTCCGCCCTTCGTGGCGGCGCCTTCAAGAAGAAAGAAGACACGCACAAGATGGCGGAGGCCAACAAGGCCTTCGCGCACTACAGGTGGTAACGCTGGACTCTCGACTCTGAACTCTAGACTCTGAACTCTCGACTCTCGACCCAACGGGTCTAGAGTCAAGAGTCGAGAGTCGAGACGAAACGTGACCCGGGGCCGTTCCTCGGGGGCACATGGATCTTTGACATGGCGCGCCAGGCACCTTTGGAGAGGACTCGGAACATTGGCATCATGGCCCACATCGATGCCGGTAAGACCACGACCACCGAGCGCATCCTCTTCTACACGGGCATCACCCACAAGCTGGGCGAGGTGCACGACGGTACGGCCGTCATGGACTGGATGATCCAAGAACAAGAGCGCGGCATCACGATCACCTCCGCTGCGACGACCTGCTTCTGGGACGACCACCGCATCAACATCATCGATACCCCCGGCCACGTGGACTTCACGGCCGAGGTCGAGCGCTCGCTGCGCGTCCTGGACGGCGCGGTCGCGGTGTTCTGCGCGGTCGGCGGCGTCGAGCCGCAGTCCGAGACGGTGTGGCGCCAGGCCGACAAGTACCGCGTTCCGCGCATCGCGTTCGTCAACAAGATGGACCGCGTCGGGGCCGATTTCGAGCGCGTCTGCCGCATGATCCGCGAGCGGCTCGCCGCGCGCCCCCTTCCGGTCATGATTCCCCTGGGCTCCTCCGATTCGTTCCGCGGCGGCATCGACGTCGTCGGCATGCGCGCGATCGTGTGGGACGACGGCGCGCAGGGCGCATCGTTCCGCGTCGAGCCGATCGGCGACGCCGACCGGGCGCGGGCCGAAGCGGCCCACGAGGCCGTGGTCGAAGCGGCCTGCGAGGTCGACGACGCCCTGCTCGAGACGTTCCTGTCGGGCGGCCCGCTGGCAGCGGGCGCCCTCCACGCCGCGATTCGCAAGGGGACGTGCGAGATGGCCTTCGTCCCCGTCCTGTGCGGCTCGTCGTTCCGGAACCAGGGCGTGCAGAGCCTGCTCGATGCGGTCGTCCGGTATCTGCCCTCGCCGCTCGACGTCGCCGCGATCGAGGGCGTCGATCCCGTCAGCGGAGAGTCGGTGACGCGCCGCGCGGCCGACGAGGCGCCCTTTTCGGCCCTCGTCTTCAAGATCATGACCGACCCGTTCGTCGGGCATCTGGCGTTCGCGCGCGTCTATTCCGGGCGCCTGGCGGCCGGATCGCAGGTGTACAACCCGACCAAGCGGCAGGCCACTCGCGTCGGGCGCCTGCTCAAGATGCACGCGAACAAGCGCGAGGACATCGACGAGCTGTGGGCTGGCGACATCGCCGCAATCGTGGGCTTGCGAAACGTCGCGACGGGCGACACCATCTGCCAGCCGGACTCTCCCGTGCTCCTCGAGCGCATGGACTTCCCCGAGCCGGTGATCCGGCTCGCGATCGAGCCCAAGACCAACGCCGACCGGGACAAGCTCGGCGTGGCCCTCCAGAAGCTCTGCGCCGAAGACCCGACGTTCCGCGTGCAGACCGACCCGGACACCGGCCAGACCCTGATCGCCGGGATGGGAGAGCTGCACCTCGAGATCCTGGTCGACCGGCTCCAGCGCGAGTTCGGAGTGTCGGCAAACGTCGGAAAGCCCCAGGTCTCCTACCGGGAGACGATCAAGGGGGAGGCCTCCGTCGAGGGGCGGTACGTGCGGCAAAGCGGCGGCCGCGGCCAGTACGGTCACGTCAAGATCCGCATCGAGCCGGCGGGGGCCGACCGGGGCTTTCTGTTCGAAAACGCCGTCGTGGGCGGGTCGATTCCGAAGGAGTTCATCGGCGCCTGCGAGGCGGGCTTCCAGGAATCGATGGAGGCCGGCGTGCTCGCCGGCTACGCGATGCGGGACGTCAAAGTGACGCTCTACGACGGGTCGTACCACGAGGTCGACTCGTCCGAGATGGCGTTCAAGATCGCGGCCTCCATGGCGTTCAAAGAAGGCTGCCGGCAGGCCGGCGTGGGCCTTCTGGAACCGGTCATGCGAGTCGAGGTCGTCGTCCCGGACGAGTACTTGGGGGACGTCATCGGCGACCTCTCGTCCCGGAGAGGCCGAATTTCGGGGGTCGAGTCGCGTCCAGCGGCTTCGGTGATACAGTCGGTCGTTCCGCTCGCGGAGTTGTTCGGATACGCCACCGATCTGCGAAGCCGGACGCAGGGTCGCGGTCACTACACGATGCAGTTCGCGCACTACGAAGACGTGCCCAAGGCGATCGGGGACGAAATCGTGGCGCGCGTCACGGGGATGGCGAGGCGGTAACGCGCCCGGAGGCGTTGAAGACGCCTCGCGGGATGGAGGATCGGGAGCGATGGCCAAGGAGAAGTTCGATCGTTCGAAGCCGCACGTGAACGTCGGGACGATCGGTCACGTGGATCACGGGAAGACGTCGTTGACGGCAGCGATCACGATGACGCTCGCGAAGCGGAGCAATGGGAAGGTGGCGGTCCGCTCGTTCGAGTCGATCGACAACGCGCCGGAAGAGAAGGCGCGTGGGATCACGATCAACGCGTCGCACGTGGAGTACGAGACGGCGAACCGTCACTACGCGCACGTGGATTGCCCGGGCCACGCGGACTACATCAAGAACATGATCACGGGAGCGGCGCAGATGGACGGCGCGATTCTCGTGGTGTCTGCGGCGGACGGGCCGATGC
>CAZYHZ010000141.1:0-3374 GCA_964647625.1 uncultured Acidobacteriota bacterium | reverse complement strand
TCGCGATCGACAGCATCCACGACTACGATCCGGTCTGGGCGAAGTGCCGCGAGCTGCGCATCTCGCCGAGCTTCCACAACGGCGCGCGGTCGATCTTGCTCCGCAACTCGCCGTCTAACTTTTGCTACAACCACATCGGCCACTTCGCCTCCGCCAGCGAGGCGATGGCCAAGGCCATCTTCTTCGGCGGCGTCACCCGCCGATTCCCCGAGATCAACTTCGCGTTCCTCGAGGGTGGCGTGGGCTGGGCATGCACGCTCTTCGCCGACCTCATCGGACACTGGGAGAAGCGCAAGCGCGACGCGCTCGAGAACACGAACCCGGAGCGCCTCGACCGCGCGGGACTCCTCGCGCTGGCCGAGAAGTACGGAAAGCCCACGGTGGTGGAAGCGGTTCGTCGCGGTGAAGGCCTGGACGACAACGGCGACGGCACCGGCGGCGTCGCGGACCTCGACGATTACTCGCGCTGCCAGATCTCGGGCAAGCAAGACTTCAACGACCTCTACGTCAAGCGCTTCTATTTCGGCTGCGAGGCCGACGACCCGATCAACGCCTGGGCCTTCCATCGCAAGGCGAACCCGATGCGCGCGCGGCTCAACGCGTTCTTCAGCTCGGACATCGGCCACTTCGACGTTCCCGACATGACCGAGGTCGTCCCCGAGGCGTACGAGCTTGTCGAGCACGAGCTCCTCGACGAGAACGACTTCCGCGACTTCGTGTTCGAGAACGCCGTGCGTCTCTGGGGCCAGCTGAACCCGGACTTCTTCAAGGGCACGGCGGTCGAGAAGCAGGCGGCGGAGGTGCTCGCCCGACCGAGATGAAGCGTCGGATCGCCCTCATCGGCACCGGCGGGACGATCTCGTCGATCGGCCGCGGAAGCCTCGACCTGTGGGAGTACATGGACGCGAGCCGCAAGGCGGAGCCGGACGAGCTCCTCGCGCGGTTCCCTGAGGCGGCCGAGGCCGCCGACATCGTTCCGATTTCCTTCCGGGCCGTGGGAAGCACGGCGATCGGGCCGGACGACTGGCTCGCGCTCGACGCGGCAGTGCACGACGCCGTTGCGCGCAAGGCGCCGCTCGACGGCGTCGTGATTACGCACGGCACGGCAACGCTCGAGGAGACGGCGTACTTTCTGAGCCTCACTCTGAAGGTCGATGCGACCGTCGTGCTCGTGGGATCGCAACGGCCGGCCACCGGTCTCAGCTCGGACGCTGGGCTCAACCTCCTCAACGCGGTGCGCGTGGCCGGGGCGCCCGAGGCGCGCGGTCTGGGAGTGCTGGTGCTCCTCAACGACGAGATCCAGACCGCGCGCGACGTCACGAAGACCTCGACCCTGCGCCTCGAGACCTTCCGCAGCCCGGATCTCGGCATGCTCGGCTACGCCGACCCGGACGGTCGAATCGCGATCTACCGCAGGCCGTCGCGCCGCCACGCGCCAAACACCGAGTTCGACATGCGCGGCCGCACCGAGCTCGCGCGCGTGGACATTGCGGCTTCGTACGCCGGGGCCGATGGCGCGGCCATCCGAGCCTTCGCCGCCGCCGGGGCCCGGGCCATCGTGTCGGCGTCACTCCCGCCCGGCGTCACCACACCGGCGGAGACCGAAGCACTCCTCGAGGCGCGCCGGCGTGGCCTCTTGATCGTGCTCTCGAGCCGAGCTGGCAGCGGTCGCGTCCTTCCCCGCTCCTTGCTGCGCCAGCAGGGATTCGTCGTGGCCGACAACCTGACCCCCCAGAAAGCGCGCGTCCTGGCCATGCTGGCCCTCACCCGGACCGACGACGTGTCCGAGGTCCAGCGCATGTTCGACGAGTACTGATCGGGGGCTTCCGCCGGGCCAAAGGGGTGTCCGGGAATGAGCCGTCCGGCCAGAAACGCACCACGTCTGTTCCTCGCCAGAATCTCCTAATGAGCTGAAATATATGGCGATTCCGTTCGGCATCGAATATGCCCTATTACTCTGGCATGAGCAGGCTGGGAAGCCGGTCCCTGGGGCTCCTCGCGGTCGCGGCGGCGATGGCCGCGGCGACGCCGGCGGCCGCGCAGGTCTACAAGCGGACCTCCTCGGACGGGACCACCTACTTCACGAACATTCAGCCGAATGCCACGGTTCAGCGGGTGGCGTACGCGATGCCGGCGGCGCGGGAATCGCAGCGTCCTTCTTCTAGTGACTACGGCCTCTACTCTCGGGAGATTGCCGAGGCATCGGCCCGGTACGGCGTGCCCGAGCGTCTGATCTGGGCGGTCATCCGAGTGGAGTCCGGATTCGATCCCCGCGCGGTGTCGTCGAAGGGCGCGCGCGGGCTGATGCAGCTGATGCCGGAGACCGCCGCGCTTCTCGGAGTCCGCGACATCTTCAATCCCCGCGAAAACATCCACGCGGGCACCCGGCATCTTCGCGGGATGATGGATCGCTTCCACTACGACCTGCCGATGGCTGTCGCGGCCTACAATGCCGGCGACAGACCGGTCGCGGCGTTCCGCGGTATCCCACCGTTTCCCGAGACCCGGGAGTACGTCGCGCGCGTGCTGCGCTTTTATGGCGCTCCGCTCGCGTGGGAGCTGCAGGGCAGCGGTATCCAGCAGTACGTTGGGCGCGACGGCAACGTGACGTACACGAACGTCGCGCCCCGGCGGTTTACGACGGCTGCCCTCCAGGGACGATAGTCCGCGAGGCTCTCGGGAAGGTGAAACAGAAGGAGGCGGCGCGGGGCCGCCTCCTCCTTCTTTACGGTCGGGGGAGAGTTACTTCGCCTTGACCGCGAAGTGCGCGCGGCGGTTCTGGCTCCAACAATCCTCGGTGGCCTCGGTGCACATCGGGTGTTCCTTGCCGTAGCTGATGACCGAGATCCGGTTTGCCCGGACGCCGCGGGAGACGAGATAGTTCATCGACGCGCGAGCGCGCCGCTCGCTGAGCGCCAGATTGTAGTCGGTCGTCCCACGCTGATCGGCGTGCCCTTCGATGAGCACCGTCCAGCCGGGATTCGCCTTCATCAGATCGGCGTTCTGATCGAGAACCTGCGTGTCTTCACCGCGAATCTGGTAGGAGTCGAACTCGAAGCGGATGTCCCGAAGGTCCGTCTTCGCGGTGAATTCCTTCGGGTTGGGCCTGGCGGCTCCCTGCGCGTTCGAGCCCGTCCGATCGCCGGCCGCAGACCCGACCGCACGACCACCATCCATCGATGCACCCTTCGATCCGCCGGGTGAAGGCGCCGACGCAGAGTCGGACATGGTGTTGGGCGTCATCGCGCATCCGGCGAGGAAAGGCGCGGACGCGAGCATCAGGACGAGAGCGGTCTGTGAGAAGCACTTCACTGGAGTTCCTCCCTTCCGCGAGCCCTGGATGGGGCCGCGATTCGGTCGCGGGCCGCGGGCGC
>CAZYHZ010000140.1:0-3910 GCA_964647625.1 uncultured Acidobacteriota bacterium | reverse complement strand
CGACGTCTCGATGTGGCTTGCAGGAGGAGTCCAGATACGCTGTCCGAGCGGCCTTCTGAGGAAGAACCGGCCGCTCTCCCAGAGGGCCGCTTCGTGACACTCATCTCTTGCTGAATTGAATTTGCAAGAAAAAGGGGACTGTCCCCTATCTGCCGGCGGCCCAGGCGTCCCACTGGCCGAATGCCTTCATCTGGTCGTCGAGGTGCGTCTCGTGGACGAGCTTCTCGACCTCGGCGCGCGTTTGACGCGGCGCGATCGGCGTGTCGCGGTTGGCGAGGTCCCAGACGAGAGCGGCAAGGGCGGCCTCGGCGGTCTTGGCTTCTCGCGCATCGACCTTGTCGAACGTGTCGGATTCAGCGTGGTAGTCGGGAAGGTAAGGTCCGGGATCCTGCATGCCGACGAGATTGGGGACGCCAGCGAGCAGGAAGTAGAAATTGTCGGTGCCGTCGAGCGCATCCAGGGCGTGAGTGAACGGCCCCAGCGAAACCACGCGCGCGAGCGCGGCCTCGACGGGCGCACGCAGGTCCTCGCGTCCGTTGAGGTACGTTCCCAGCAGCTTCCCCGAGCCGATGTCGTAGATGACGACCGCGACGTGCTTGTCGAGCTCCGTGGCATGCCGACGGACGTAATCTTCCGAGCCGAGCATGCCTTGCTCTTCGCCGGTGAACAGAACGAAGCGGATCGTCCGCCGCGGCTTCAGGTGCAGCGCATTGATTTGCCGCGCGAGGTCGATGACCTCGGCGCACGAGACGCCGTTGTCGTTCGCGCCGGTCCCCAAGTCCCACGCATCGAGGTGGGCGCCGACCAGCACGATCTCATCGGGGCGCTCAGAACCCGGGATGTCGCCGACGACGTTGCGCGAGGGGACGCCGGAGGGTGTCGCGCTCGAGAGGGAGACGCGAACGCGGACGGGGCCGTCGGCCAGCGAGCGCAGCATCCGCTCGGCCTGCTCGCGCGCGACGACCGCGACCGGCATCGGGTCGACGGTGCCGTTGACCGTCATCGGATGGCGGTAAAGCAATCCGCGAGGCCGGCTCGATTCGAGCAGGATCGCGGCGACGCCGGTGTCGTGGGCGGCCTTGAGGACCCCCTTGCTCTTCATGTATTCGGCGAAGAGGTCCTCGAACGTCTTCATCTCGGGATTGCGCACGAGGGCGATCGCGCCCCGGGCAGCCGCACCGAGCTTGGCGAACGCCTCGGCGCTGCCGTCGCCGGCGTCGAGCAGCGCGCCTTCCACCGGGCGGCCGCCGGGGGTCGAGCCCGTTCCCGGCGCCGCCGCGATGCGCAGGTCGAAGCTCTCCGGAGCGAGGCATGTCGCCTCGGCGCTCCGCGGGGCCCATCCGATTTTCATCGTGAACGGCTCGGTCCGGGCATCGACGCCGGCGGAGCGAAACTTCGCCGCGGCCCAGTCGATGGCACGATCGCACGCCGGCGTCCCCGAGATGCGGCCTCCGATGCGATCGGTCAGCTCGTGGAGGTCGCTCGTCGTCGGTGTCGCCGCCAGGATCTTGCCGCTCAGTCGCTGGACGTCGGAGTCGATCTCGGCGGCGTGCGCCGCCGCGGCAAAAAGCGTCGCGAGCATCAGGGCCAGAAGGACCGCGGAGGCGATCCACGCGGGACCCGACGTGAGCGAAGAGCGAACCCTGGCCGCTGCCGTCATTTGCCGTGCAACGAGTCGACCTTGGCCGCGCAAATGAAGTCGTTGTCCGACAGCCCGGAGACCGAGTGCGTGGAATAGACGATCGTCACCTTGTTGTAACCAACGGTCATGTCCGGGTGATGGTCTTCTTGATGGGCGATCCAGGCGACCGCGTTCACGAACGCCATCGTCCGGTAGTAGTTCTCGAAAGACTGCGTTTTTCGGATTTCCTTCGCTCCGGCGTCCATCGTCCAGCCGTCGAGCTGTTCGAGGAGCGCCTTCGCGGCGGCGCCCGAAAGCGCCGGACCTCGAGCCGGGCTGCAGCGTCGATTGGCCAGTTCGCTCATGATCGTCCTCCCGAATCTCGGAGCGGGCCCTTGAACGGAATCCCAATCTAACCTCAAATCCAACGCATGCGTCGATCCTTTGCAGCGCTCATGGCCGCCGTCGCGCTCGCATCGTCCCGAGCGGCGGACGCTCCGCCGTCCCACGAGGCGGCCGCGAAGCCGCGGCTCATCGTCGTCCTCGTCGCCGACGGGCTCTCATGGGACCGCTTGAACCGATCGCGCCCCTGGCTCTCTCGCGGCCTGCGGCGGCTGCTCGACGAAGGCGCGGTCTCGACCGGATGCAACTACGATCACCTGAACACGGAGACCGCCCCGGGCCACGCCTCGATCATGACCGGCGCTCCGCCGCGCGTGCACGGGGTTCCGCTGAATCAATGGTACGCGCCTTCGCCGGACGGCAAGGCGATGGCCGAGGTCTACTCGGTGACGCAAACGGTAGGCGGCGCGCCCGGGCACGAGACGACGATGCAGGGACCCGCGCACCTTCGAGTCCCGACGCTCGGCGATCGCATGACCGCGAAGGACCCGCGCGCGAAGGTCGTTTCCATCTCGAACAAGGACCGCGCGGCGATCATGCTCGCGGGGCGCGACCCGCAGCACGCGGCGTACTGGTACTCGTCCAAGGACGGCGTTTACGTCACGAGTCCGGCGTTCGACGCGGCGTCGCCGACGGGCGGCGCCGTGGCGAAGGTCGTCGCGAAGGTCAATGCGGACGCGGCGGGGTCGAAACTGGCGGAGCACCTCGGGACGATCTGGTCGATCCTCCCGACGCCGGACGGCGCGGCCCGTGACGGCTACGAGACGGGTCTCGGCGCCTATCAAGACACGATCGTCGGCCCGGCATTTCCTCACGACATTGCGGCCGGGGCGCGGCCGCTGCCCTCGGCGCTTCTCTGGTCGCCCGAAGCCGATGCGCTGCTCGCCGATCTCGCAATCGGTCTTCTTGCCGACGACGACCTCGCTCTCGGCCGCGACGACGTTCCGGATCTCCTCGCGATCTCGTTCTCGGCGAACGATTACGTATCGCACTACTACGGCCCGGAGTCGCTCGAGGACCTGGAGACCTTGCGTGGGCTCGACGTCACGATCGGGCGCTTGCTCGACGCGCTCGACGCCCGCGTCGGGAGGGATCGGGTCGTCGTCGCGCTCTCGGCGGATCACGGCTTCATGGGTCTGCCCGAAGCGCTGAAGCGCTCCGATCCCGCCGGCCCCGCGTCCCGCGTCCCGGACGCGAAGATCGTCGACGATCTCAACGACGCGGTGAATCGAGCGCTCTCGCGCAAGGGAGGGCCGCCGCTCGTCTACAAGCTCGAAAGCTGCAGCCTGTGGCTCGATCGCGTCGCCCTCGCGGCTCCCGGCGCGCCGTCGGCCTCACGCGTCCTTTCGATCGTCGATCGCGAGCTGAAGCGATCGTGGCGGCCGGTGATCGAGAAGACGTTCGTGCTCGACGCCGGCTGGAACCCGTCCCGCAACGACCTGGCGCGGCGTGCATGGAACGCCGTCGTCCCCGGGCGCTCCGGCGACATGTTCGTCGTCGCGCGGCCCGGGGTGCTCATCGACCTCGCCGGCAAGGGCACGAGCCACGGCTCGCCGTGGGAATACGACACGCACGTCCCGCTCGTCTTCTGGGGCTCCGGCATCGCGCCGTCCGTCACGTCGACGCCGACGACTCCCTACGACATCGCACCGACGCTCGCCTCCCGCATCGGCATCGACCTCCCCGACGCCACCGGCCACGCGCTGTTAGGGGACACTCCCTTTTTCCACCCAAAAGGCAAATAGGGGACAGTCCCCTTTTACTTACAAATTCAATTCACCTAGAGATGAGTGTCACTCACGGCACGCTCCGCGTTGCGCGGCGTGAATCGCCGCGCCGCGTTCGCTCTGATGGAATGGACTCCTCCTGCGACTTGTCCGGCATCGC
>CAZYHZ010000139.1:0-3915 GCA_964647625.1 uncultured Acidobacteriota bacterium | reverse complement strand
TTCGCCGCGTGCCTCATGGCCGGCCTCGACGGCGTGGCCAACAAGATCGATCCCGGCAAGCCCGTGGACAAGGACCTGTACGAGCTGCCGCCGGCGGAGCAGAAGAAGATCAAGCAGCTGCCGGGCGATCTCTCGATCGTGCTCGACAACCTCGAGAAGTCGCACGACTGGCTCCTCAAGGGCGACGTGTTCACGCCCGACGTCATCGAGACGTGGATCGAGTACAAGCGGAAGAACGAGGTCGATGCGGTGCGGTTGCGTCCGCATCCGTGGGAGTTCGCGCTCTACTTCGATATTTGAGATTCATTCAGATCAGGGGAGCGCCGCCGCTCCGCGCTGACCCGGATTGCCGGGTCTAGGATGTCGCGGTCGCGCAGACTGGATTGAAGATCGGGGGGAGCGAGCGCCGCTCCCCCCGATTCCCCCACCGGCTCCCGTTTCGGCCTGGATTCAGCGCGTGGCGCAGGCAAGGCCGGATTACGAGAGGCGCATCCGGACTGCGCTGCCCCAGATCAAGCGGGATTCGATCGACTCCAGGCGTCGCTCGGGGGTGAAGACGAGGCGGCCCGGCCGGTCGGCCAGGGCCCATGACGACCAGCCGGACATGTCGACCTGGGCGATCAGCTTGCCGGTGGCGGGATCGGGCTCGACCTGGAAGCGCACGGGCACGACCTCGACGCGGTAGGCGCCGGGCGTGACATCGTCCGGCCCTTCGCCGGGCGGCCGTGATCGACGGAGGACGGCCATCCGGTACGCCCCGTCCGGATCCTGCTCGAGGCGTCCCGCGGCGAAGTTGAAACTCGCGGACACCGCGTCGTCGACGGGCTGGCCGCCCTGAGCGAGCACGACCACGTCGTCCACCTGCCGGCGTCGGCCGCGGAGCAGCGTGTGCCCGACCGCGTGGTAGTCCACGAGTCCGCGCTGGTAGTCATAGGTGATCGAGAGCGAGCTTGGTCGGCCCATGAACGAGTGAGCGCTTTTCAGCTCGAGCGGGCGATAGCGGCCGTCGTCGATCAGGCCCCGCGCTTCGATGCGCGTGGAGACGCCGATGCCGGTCCCGGTGATGAGGACGCGATAACGTCCCGCGCCGACGTCCACCTCCTCGACCATGCTCCCGCCGACAGAGTACCGGAGGAGGTCGAAGAGCATCGAGATGTCGACGCGGTAGTCGAAGGTCCGCGCGACCGGTGTGGTGGCCGTCGCGCGTCGCGTCGGGAGCGAGAAACCAAGGACGAGGGAGCCCAGACCCAGGAGAACAGCACGTCGGGAGAAGGCGGGCTCGGGCATCGCGACATTCTACCGTTGGTTACCGGTCGAGCCAGGCGGCCATGAGGCGGCCGCCGTAGTCGTAGCCGAGGTTTGGCCCATAGTTCTTCAGCGCGCCATCCCAGACGGCGACGTAGATCCCCGAAGGGAGCTGGACGTAGTATTGCCGCGTCGCCAGGTAGCGCTGCAAGTCGTGGATGACCTCGCGCCGTTTCGCCACGTCGAAGATCCGCCGCTGGCGGATGAGCATATCGGTGACGACCGGGTCGTCGACGTGGCTCTGGTTCTTCGCTTCGCCCGGATGGTGCATGCCGTAGAGGAAGTTGTCGGGATCGAGGAACGGCGTCTGCGGCCCGAACGTCAGCGAGTCGAACTTCCCGAAGTAGCAGCTGGCGATGAAGGCGCCGTACTCGCGCTGGTCGAGCTTCGCGCTGATGCCGACGTTCTTGAGGTCCTTCAGAATCAGCTGGGCGTTGTCGGTGAGGAGCGTCGAGCCGTACGTCGTGAAGCACAAGCTCGCGGCGAAGCCGTTCGGATAGCCGGCCGCCGCGAGCAGTCGCCTGGCCTCGGCGGGGTCGTGCCGGAGGTACTTCGCGGCGTCGCCCATCTGGCCGATCGGCAGCGCCCAATCGACGAGGCCCGCCGGGACGGCCGCGTTGAGATTCCCGACGCCTTCGAACGAGCTGTCGATCATGCCTTGCCGGTCGATCGCGAGCGATACCGCCTGCCGAACCCGGACGTCCTTGAACGGAGGCTGATCGGTCCGCATCGAGATGTGCGTCTCGACGTTGCTCGGGAACTCCGCCGTCCGCAGATTCGGCCGTTTCTGCTTGAGCGTGTCCTTGATCTGGACCCAGTCCGTCCGATTGATGCTGCCGGGAAACTCCCAGCCCAGGTCATACTTCCCGGCCAGGAAGGCGGCCATTCGTGACGCGTTGTCCTCGTCGACGAGGTACTCGATCCGATCGATGTACGGAAGGCCCGGCACGAAGTAGCTCGGATTGCGCACGAACGTGAGCCCGACGTTCGGCCGGTAGCTGTCGAGCATCCAGGGCCCGGTTCCGATCACCGCCTCGGCCTTCTTGAGGTCTCCGAACTTCTCGACGCACTCACGCGCGACGATCGCGACGGCCATCGGGTTCGCGAGCACGTCGAGCAGCCACGAGAACGGCTCCTTCAGGACGAACTTCACCGTGTAGCGATCGACTGCCTCGACCCGATCGACGGAGCTCAGCATGTACGCCATCGGGTTTCCCTTGGCCGTGAGGAACCGCTCGACGGTGTAGCGCACGTCTTCGGCGGTGAGCTCGCGCCCGTTGACGGGCGGCTTGGGATGCCACCGCACCCCGCGGCGCAGCTTGAAGACGTACGTCGTCTCGTTCGGCTGGCTCCACGACTCGGCCAGGTCGCCCTCGATCGCGAGCGTCGCCGGGGCGACGCCGGACCCGGCTTTGTGCTTCACGAGGCGGCTGTGCGTGAAGGTGATCGGGATCTGCACGCGGTAGGCGGTCTGGAGCATGTGATCGAACAGCGGCGGATCCCATCCCCGGATGGTCAGCGTTCCGCCTCGTTTCGGCGCTTGCCCCGGAGCCGGGGCAGCGTTCAGGGCGGTGCCGGCGAGCACCATACCGCTCAGCGCCAGGAGATCGCGACGGGAGAGGGTCATGACTGGCTCCTTGCGTCGACGAGGTCCGGTCCTCAGGCCTGATATCACGACAGGGTGTGGAGGGCAATTGCGCGATGCTCGGGAAAACGGCAGCACCCGAGGAGGTGCCGGGTCGCTGAGCACGACGGGCGGCGGCACGCGCAGCTAAGCGTTTGATTTTCTGAACCCGCGTTTCTCGCGGGTCCTGGCACCGAGCTTGCGATCAACCACGACTATGGCGAGCGAGGGGCCGAAGGGCGACCCGCGCTGGCGGGTCGCGATTCTCGACGATCACGAGCGCTCACGCGCCGCGCTTCGCGCCGCAATCTGGGCCGCGGGCGGCGAGGTCGTCGGCGAGGCCGTGCGCTGCGCGGACGCGCTGAGCCTGGTTCGCCGCACGAGTCCGCACGTGGCCGTCTGCGCCGTGGGCTTGCCCGATGGCGACGGGGTCGAAATGGCGCGCCAACTGATCGACGCCGGCTGTCCGGTCGTTCTCTTCACGAGCCACACGCGCCAGGAGCTCGTCGACCGCGCGCGCTCCGCCGGTGTGATGTCCTATCTGCTCAAGCCCCTTCGCTCCGCGGAGCTCGCACCCGTCCTCGACCTGGCCGTCGCGCGATTCAGTGAGACCCGCGAGCTTCGCCGCTCGCTCGAAGAGCGAAAGATCATCGAGCGGGCGAAGGGCCGTCTGATGGCGCGCTACCAGCTGAGCGAGGACGAAGCGTTCCGTCGACTCCGCCGTGCCGCCATGGATAGCCGCCGGCCCATGGTGGACATCGCCAAGGCCCTGCTCGTGTCAGAGTCAGTCGCCTCCGACGTGCCTACGCATTGAGCAGTTGCCCGGCCTCATTGCTCGCCAACGTCCCGAAAAGAAACACATAGCCTTTCCGGTACGCCCTTTGCTCTACCGAGGCCAGCCTGCGGCCAAGGATGTCCGCGGGAGGCGCGCCAATGACGTCGCGACCGAGACCACCCACACGAAAGGAGACGGCAATGGCGGAGTT
>CAZYHZ010000138.1:0-4152 GCA_964647625.1 uncultured Acidobacteriota bacterium | reverse complement strand
CGCGCTGGCGGCGGTCGTGGCCACGCTCGGCGCCGCGGGAGCCGCGGTGTGCGGGCTCGACCGCGAGGGCGGCGCGCGGATCGAGCGCGTCGCCGGCAAGGACCTCGCCCAGCTCTCGCAGCTCGCCGAGGTGACACGGCTGCTCGGGAAGATGCTCGCGACCGGAAACGTGACGATCGTCGACGACGTCCGGCCGGAGCTTCGCGGCGTCGCGCGCGCCCTCGGCTTGCGGGCGATGGCGGTCGTGCCGATCGAGCGCAAGCGCAATGCCTCGCTCGTCGTCGCGATGCCTGCTCCGGAAGGCCGGATCGAGGCCGACGACGTCCGCTATCTCACCACCGTTGCGGGCCACCTCGCCGTCGGCCTCGAGAAGGTACGCGTCTACGACGAGCTGCGCTCGCACCGGGACCGCCTCGAGGACATCGTCAGCGCACGAACGCGCGCCCTCAGCCGCGCCTATGAAGACCTGAAGTCGCTCGAAGCGACGAAGGACAGGTTTCTCGCGAACGTATCCCACGAGATGCGCTCTCCGCTGACGGCGATCATCGGCGCGGCGACCGTCCTCCACGACTACGACAGTTCGCGCGCCGACGCGCGGGAGATGGCCTCCGGCATCCTTCAATCGGCGCAGTCGCTCGAGCGGCTGGTCGACGGGCTGCTGCGAACCGCGCAGATCCAAGCCGGCGCCGACTTGAGCCTCGCGGACGCGTCCCCGGCCGACGTCGTCGCGGAAGCGCTCGCCCGCACGCAGGCCGACGGCCGCGTGAAGGTGCAGATCGATCCGCGCGTGGGACGCCTGCCGATCGATGCGTCGCGCCTCGCGACGGCGCTCTCCCACCTCATCGACAACGCCGTCAAGTTCGGGCCCAAAGACGGTGGCATCGAGCTTCACGTCCAGCCGTGCCTTCTGGGCCGCCCGGGCGGCAACGGGCCGGGCGTCACGTTCGCCGTGCTCGATCGGGGCCCCGGACTCGGTGCCGACGTCGAGCGTGCGTTCGCGCCGTTCGAGCAGGGCGGCGACCCGATGACGGGGAAGCCGACGGGAGTGGGCTTGGGGCTGTACGAGGCGCGCGCGATCGCGCGGCGGCACGGAGGCATCCTCGTCTATCAGCCGCGGGCGGGCGGCGGGAGCGAATTCCGCCTCTCCGTGCCCTCGGAGGCCGCTCCTGCGGCCGCGGGAGTCGCGGCTCGTGCTTGATTCGACGGAGCGCGAGACGACGCTCGCCAGCGATCCGGCGTGCTGGCGCGAGACCCGGCGCTGGCTCGGGACGACGCTCCTCGAGGAAGGATGGCCGAAAGTGGACGTGAACGAGATCGAGGTGGCGTTCAGCGAGGCCTGCGCGAACGTGCACCGTCACGCCTACGGGGGGCGTCCGGACGGCCGTCTGGGGTTCCGCGTGTCGATCGGGCGGGACGAGGTGGTCCTCGCCCTCGATCACGACGGCGTCCCGTTCGATCCGTCGAAGTACCGGCCGCCCGATCTCGGGCGGCCGGAAGAACACGGTTACGGTCTCTATCTGATCCGAATGCTCGTCGACGCCGTGAGCTTCGAGCGCACGCCCGTGGGGGGGCGTGTGGTCTTGACGAAGCGCCGGCGCCCGGCGGTCCCGGACGTCGCCACGTGCGCAGGGGGTGGACATGTCGGAACGTAAGCCGCGGCGGACCGCGGGAGGGAGCGAGGGCGTCGCGCTGCCCGACCTCGCGGAGCTGTGCCGGATCCACGAGATCGGCCTCGATCTGATCGATCGCAGCGATGACATCGATGATCTGCTGGACCGCGTGCTCGACGAGTACGAGGCGCGGCTTTCGCGTCTGCCGTCGGATGCGCTCGACGTGCGCACGGGCGGGCCGAGGCCCGAGGGAGCCTCGCAGCTTCGCGGCCTGATGATGTTCGCCGCGCAGGCCGCCGCGCTCAAGGAGAAGGCGGTCGCCGCGAGCGAGCAGAAGCGCCGCGCGGCGATGCTCGAGGACGCGAACGCGAAGCTCGTGGAAGCACTCGGCGAGGTGCGGCGCTCCCACGCACGGCTGGATGGCGTGCTCAGCGCCTTGTCGTCGGCGGTCATGATCGTCGACGCCGGCGGCGCGTGCGTCACGGCCAACGCCGCGGCCCGGGCGCTGGCCGAAGACGGCGGCGACGAGGCGCTCTCGCAGCTCATCGAAAACGGCGTCCCGAGGGACGGCGAGGCCGAGATCGACCTTCCCGTCGAGGGCGGAGGCCGCCGGACGTTCCTGGTGACCCGCCGGGCGATGCCGGGCGAGCCCGGCGACGAGGTCGTCCTCGTGACGGACGTGACCTCGCGCAACCACGCCGTCGAGGAGCGCGTGCGGCTCGAGAAGCTCGCGGAGGTCCTGAAGACCCTCGCGGTGCTCAGCCACAAGATCAACAATCCGCTGACGGCGCTCCTGGGGCGCGCGCAGATCCTCCAGGCGCAGAAGATCGACAACCCGAGCGTGGCCAAGGCCGCCTCGGTGATCGAGGAGTCGTCTCTGCGCATCGCGGATCTGATCCGCGAGCTGACGCGGATCGTCAAGGAAGGGCGCCAGGACGCGATCGATCAGCTCCTCGACATGAGTGCCTCCGCCCCGGAGAGCCGGCCATGAGGGTCCTGGCCTCCCGCACGGGCGATACGCTGCGGCTGTCGTGGGCCGGCTGCGACGCGATCGATAGCGCCAACGCCCAGGATGCGAAGCGGGAAGCGCTGAAGGCGCTGTCCGACGCGCCGAACGTGATCGTCGACCTCTCGGGGGTGATGTTCCTGGACTCGGCGGGCGTCGGCGTCCTGGTCGGCCTGTTCAAGCACGCGCGCGGCCGCGGCGCGCGCGTGCGATTCTGTGGGCTCGCGCCCACCGTGCGCTCGGTCCTGGAGCTGATCCAGCTCGACCGCATCTTCGAGATCTACGACGACGCCGAGGCGGCGGCCCGCTGACCGTCAGGTGGCCGTCGGCCGGCGCTTTCGCTGCATCACGTAGGCCGCGACGAACGCCGCGATCATCACGACGCTCACCGACGGCCCCGGTGGGAGCGTCGTGCGCTGCGGTCCGAGCGCCAAGCGTGGGACCGCGCCGAGCAGCAGCCAGTTGATCCACGCGTGCAGGGACGCGGCGAACCACAGGTTGTCCGTCAGCAGGACCATCATCCCGAGGAGGGCGCCGAGCGCCCACGCGAACACGAAGCGCCGCGCGGCGTCGTCCCAGCCCGAGGTGACGCCGAGATGCTCCATGCCGAAGAGCATCGAGGTCAGCGCAAGGGCGACCCATCGCCGCGCGGCGGGCGCCGCAAGCCCGAGCCGCGGCGCCAACCTCAGGATTTCGCCCAGTATCAGGCCTCGGTAGTACGTCTCCTCGGCGAGCGCGATGACCGCTTGACCCGTCAGAACGACCGCGAGCGAGGCCGACCCATGCGGCGGGGCGATTCCCGGCCGGGCGCCGAGCACCCACGCCGTCGCGCCGAGGGTGAGCGTGGCCACGCCGATGGCGATCGCGGCCGATCCGATCCCTTTGAGCGCGGCGCGCCCGAAAATCCGGGCCGACACCCAAGCGGCCGCGGGACGTGAGAATCGCGAGGCCCCGATCACGATGAGGAGGAGGCCGACCCCGCACAGCAGCCGGAACCACGCGTCGGCCGCCTCGTCGCTCAGGCTCCGCGGGGCGAGCATCGAGAAGATCGGCGAATAGAAGCTCGACGACACCCACTTCTCGAGAAGCAGCATGAGCATGAGCGGGGTCAGGCTTCCGAGCCGGACGCCGGGCCCCGGCGCCGCGCCGATCTGCCTCTCGCGCGCGGCGACGAGCACGAGGAACAGCACGCACGCGAACAGGAGGCTTCCGACGACCGGCGTCAGGAACGGCGACGCGGGCGTGAGGTCGTGGAATTGCCGCAGCAGCCCCGCGGTGAACATCGCGAGAATCACGAGGAGCCAGGCAAGCGCGCGCGGAATCCTCACGCCCGCCTCTCCCGGCGGTCGATCCCGATCCGGACGCCCCGCGCGTCGGCGAGCCCCCGTGCCATTCGCGGCGTGTTGAAGGCAGCCCCGGCGCGGCCGCCGGCGTCGATGGCGATGACGCCGCCCCACCCGTCGAGCTCGGCGAGCGCGGCCAGGGCGCAGCGGAGGGCGGGCGCGAGCTCGTGCGCCGCCAGCGCGTCGATGGCCG
>CAZYHZ010000137.1:0-4267 GCA_964647625.1 uncultured Acidobacteriota bacterium | reverse complement strand
GCAAGTTCAAGCGCATGAAGCACCGCGGCGTCGTCTGCGACAAGTGCGGCGTCGAGGTCACGCAGAGCAAGGTCCGGCGCGAGCGCATGGGGCACATCGAGCTCGCGAGCCCCGTCAGCCACGTCTGGTTCTTCAAGGGGCTGCCCTCGCGCATCGGCCACCTGCTCGACATGCCGCTTCGGGAGCTCGAGAGGATCCTCTACTTCGAGGCGTACTGCGTCATCGATCCGGGTGACGTCCCGACGCTCGAAGAGCGCCAGTGCCTGACCGAAGAGCAATACCGCGAGCTGGCCGACCAGTACCCCGACCAGTTCACCGCCGGCATGGGCGCGGAGGCGATCAAGGATCTCCTCGCGCGCCTCGACGTCGATCAGCTCGCGCGCGAGATGCGCGAGAAGATGCGAAACGAAACGTCGATGCAGAAGCGCCTGAAGTACGCCAAGCGCCTCAAGGTCGTCGACGCGTTCCGGAAGAGCGGCAATCGTCCGGAGTGGATGATCCTCGACGTGATTCCGGTCATCCCGCCGGAGCTGCGGCCGCTCGTGCCGCTCGACGGCGGCCGGTTCGCCACCTCCGACCTCAACGATCTCTACCGCCGCGTGATCAACCGCAACAACCGCTTGAAGAAGCTGCTCGACCTGAAGGCGCCCGACGTCATCGTCCGCAACGAGAAGCGGATGCTCCAGGAGGCCGTCGACGCGCTGTTCGACAACGGCCGCCGCGGCCGCGTCCTGCGGGGGAGCAACAACCGCCCGCTGAAATCGCTGTCCGACACGCTCAAGGGCAAGCAGGGCCGCTTCCGGCAGAACCTGCTCGGCAAGCGCGTCGACTATTCAGGCCGGTCGGTGATCGTCGTCGGGCCCGAGCTGAAGCTGAATCAGTGCGGCCTCCCGAAGAAGATGGCGCTCGAGCTGTTCAAGCCGTTCATCTACAACAAGCTCGAGCGCGAAGGGCTCGTCTCGACGATCAAGGCCGCGAAGGAGATGGTCGAGCTCGAGCGTCCCGAGGTCTGGGATTATCTCGAGGAGGTCATCCAGAATCACCCGGTGCTCCTGAATCGCGCGCCGACGCTCCACCGGCTCGGGATCCAGGCGTTCCAGCCGGTCCTGGTCGAAGGGAAGGCGATCAAGATCCACCCGCTCGTCTGCACGGCGTTCAACGCGGATTTCGACGGCGACCAGATGGCGGTGCACGTGCCGCTTTCGGCCAAGGCGCAGATCGAGGCGCAGGTCCTGATGATGAGCACGCAGAACGTGCTCTCGCCGGCGAACGGCCTGCCGATCGTCAACCCCTCGCAGGACATCGTGCTCGGCTGCTACTACCTCACCCAAGAGCGGCCCGGCGCGAAGGGCGAGGGGCGGGCGTTTTCGTCGACGAACGAGGTTCTCATCGCCTACCAGTCCGGCGAGGTGGAAACCCTCTCCCGGATCGTCCTTCGCTACTCGGGGCGCCTGATCGACCTGACCACGCTCCCGGCGAAGGACCGCGAGAACGTCGCGCGAGCCCCCGAGCAGACGGTGGAGAACTACCGCCTGATCACCACGGTCGGACGCGTGATCTTCAACGACCACATGCCGAAGGAGCTGCCGTTCCTGAACGGCCTCCTCAAGAAGAAGGGGCTGCAGTCCCTCGTGCACTACTGCTACCTGCGGCACGGGAACGACCGCACGGTGGAGCTGGTGGACGCCCTGAAGGATCTCGGCTTCACCTACGCGACCCGCGCCGGCATCTCGATCGGCGTCGACGACATGGTCGTCCCGCCCGAAAAGGCGCAGGTGGTCGACAAGGCCCGCGGCGATCAGATCGACGTCGAGCAGCAGTACCTCGACGGCGTCATCACGAACGGCGAGCGGTACAACAAGGTCATCGCGATCTGGTCCGACGCCACCGAGCGCGTGTCGGAAGCGATGTTCCGCGAGATGAACCGCATCGAGCGCGAGCGGCGCGAGTTCAACCCGATCCTGATGATGGCGGACTCCGGCGCGCGAGGCAGCAAGCAGCAGATGCGCCAGCTCGCCGGCATGCGCGGACTGATGGCCAAGCCCTCGGGCGAGATCATCGAGACGCCGATCACGGCGAACTTCCGCGAGGGGCTGAACGTCCTTCAGTACTTCATCTCGACGCACGGAGCGCGCAAGGGCTTGGCCGACACCGCGCTCAAGACCGCGAACTCCGGGTACTTGACGCGCCGGCTGGTCGACGTCTCCCAGGACGTGATCATCTCCGAAGAAGACTGCGGCACGATCGAGGGGATCGAGGTCACGCGCATCGAGCAGGGCGGCGAGATCATCGAAGAGCTGCGCGACCGCATCGTCGGCCGCGTCGCCCTCGAAGACGTCAAGGATCCGCTGACCGGCGAGGTCATCGTCAAGCGCAACGACCTCGTCGACGAGGACCTCGCGACCGCGGTGCAGGACGCCGGCATCGAGAGCGTCCGCATCCGCTCGGTGCTCACCTGCGAGTGGAAGCGCGGCGTGTGCGTCCGGTGCTACGGCCGGAACCTCGCCACCGGGCGCTTGGTCGAGCTCGGCGAGGCCGTCGGCGTCATCGCGGCGCAGTCGATCGGCGAGCCGGGTACGCAGCTGACGATGCGGACGTTCCACATCGGCGGCACGGCGCGCATCGAGGAACAATCCTCGATCGAGTGCCGCAACGCGGGGCTGGTGCGCTACCAGAACATCAAGTCGGTCATCAACCGGAACGGCAAGCCGGTCGCGATCAACCGGAACGGCTCACTCGTGATCATGGACCGGGACGGCCGCGAGCGCGAGCGCTACACCGTGGTCTACGGCGCCGTCCTCGAGGTGAACGACGGCGATCCCGTGGAAGGCGGCACGAAGCTGGCCGAGTGGGACCCCTACACCTACGCGATCCTGACCGACGTGCCCGGAACGGTGAAGTTCCAGGACATCGAGGCCGGCGTCACGATGCAGGAAGAGGTCGACGAGGTCACGGGCTTCAGCCGGCAGGTCATCGTGCAGTCCCAGGACGAGAAGAAGCACCCGCAGCTTCTCGTCGTCGACGCGAAGGGTCATGCGATCCGGAAGATCCTCATGCCGCTCCACGCGATCATCATGGTCCGGGACGGCGAGCCGCTCCGCGAGGGCGACGTGCTCGCCAAGATCCCGCGAGCGACGACCAAGACGAAGGACATCACGGGCGGCCTCCCGCGCGTGGTCGACCTGTTCGAGGCGCGCCACCCGAAGGACCCGGCCGTGATGGCCGAGGTCGACGGGACCGTGCACTACGGCGAGATCGTCAAGGGCTCGCGAAAGATCGTCATCCGCACCGACGACGGGGAAGAGCGCGAGTACTCGGTGCCGAAGGGCCTGCACGTCAACGTCCAGGAAGGCGAGCGCGTGCGCGCGGGCGATGCGTTCACCGACGGCCCGAAGGACCCGCACAAGATCCTCGAGATCTTGGGCGAGCGCGAGCTGCAGAAGTACCTGCTCGACGAGATCCAGGAGGTCTACCGCCTCCAGGGCGTCAACATCAACGACAAGCACATCGAGACGATCATCCGGCAGATGATGCGCTGGATCAAAGTCGAGGACGTCGGCGACACGGAGTTCATCGTCGACGAGCAAGTCGACCGCTTCCGCTTCGTCGAGGAGAACGAGCGCGTCCTGGCGGCCGGGGGAGCTCCGGCGCGCGGGCGGCCGCTGCTCCTCGGCATCACGAAGGCGTCCCTGTCGACCGACTCGTTCATCTCGGCGGCAAGCTTCCAGGAGACCACCCGGGTCCTGACCGAGGCCTCGATCTCCGGGAAGGTCGACCGGCTGCGCGGTCTCAAGGAAAACGTCATCATGGGCCGCCTGATCCCGGCCGGGACCGGCATGGGGATCTACTCCGGAATTCAGATTCCGGCCGACGGCCCGCCGCCCATGGAAGAGGAAATGCCCGAAGAGATGGTGGAGCAGGAGGTCGATCTGGACACCGATCGCTTCGCCGAGATGCTGCGGGCGGCGGCCGCGGAGGCGGCAGGACAGCAAGAGCCCGGAAAGACAGCGTGAGCGCCTTGACCCTGTTCGGGGCCGTCTGCTAGGATCGGCGGGTTTTTCGCCCGGAATCCCGGGTGGGGAGTGGTTCGTGCCGACAGTCAGCCAGTTGATTCGTACAGGCCGCGAGGCGCAACGCTCGCGCACCAAGTCGCCGGCGCTCGTCCGGTGCCCGCAGAAGCGGGGCGTTTGCGTCCGCGTGTACACCTCGACTCCGAAGAAGCCGAACTCCGCGCTCCGCAAGGTCGCGCGCGTCCGGCTGACGAACG
>CAZYHZ010000136.1:0-4390 GCA_964647625.1 uncultured Acidobacteriota bacterium | reverse complement strand
GAAAAAATGTCATGTCCTGGGCTCCCTTATGGGTGGAAACAGGGAGTGTCCCCTAAGCCATCCTCTTCAGGGCGCCGACGACCGCGGTGAAATGCGCGCGAGGGCGTGTGTAGGCGCCTGCGTGGCCAACGTAGTTGATGACGTGCACGCGCGCGTCCGGAATGCGGGCCGCGAGACGTCGCGCGCCCGCGAGCGTCGCGACGAGATCCCACGACCCGGACACGATCTCGACGGGAATCTTCGAATCCGGGGGCGGCATCCCCGGCTGATCGCGAAACAACAGCTCGAGTTTCCGCCGCACGGTCGAGGGCGGAGTCGCCGCCTCGAGCGATGCGCGGATCAGGGCCGGCAAGCGAGGCCATAACGGCGGGGAGATTCCCTCCCACGACGTCAACCCGAGGAACGCCGTCGTGAACATGAGGCGCGCGACCAGATCGGGCGCAGGGCACTTCAACGCGAAATCGAGGAGCGCCAAGTGCAGGCGCGGTCTCCAGTTCGGCTCGGGCGGATGAGCCAGCAACAAGCCGGAGACGCGCTCCGGGTAGCGGGAGGCGGCCGCGAGGGCCACGAGACAGCCGAATGACGTCCCCCACAGGATCGCGCGGGGTGCCGGCGCGCGGTCGATGGCCTCCTGCACTTCCCCTGCGTAGAAGTCCCAGTCGATCGTCCGGGACGGCGGATCGTCACGGCGGTCCCCGCTGATGTCGAGCGCCGCCACGCGAAAGCCGGCAGCGACCGCGTGCGCGATCTCCTCGTCGTACAGCCGGATTCCTCCGGCGATCCCCGCCAGCTTGACGGCGAGCGGTCCGTCGGTTCCGTGGATCGTGACCTTCATCGATTCCTCTCGGGCATAATGCCAGGCGGGACGATGTCGGAACCATCTTCGAGCGAAATTCGATTCGTGCTCGTCGAGCCGCGCTACGGAGGCAACGTCGGCGCCGTCGCTCGGGTCCTCAAGAACTTCGGGTTGTCGGGTCTGGATCTCGTCGCGCCGCGCGAGGGGGCGGATCACGAAGACGCCGTCCGCATGGCCGTCGATGCCGGCGACGTGCTGGCCGCCTCGCGCACGCACGCGACGCTCGACGAAGCCCTGGCCGGTGCCACGACCGTCGTCGGCACCTCGCGGCGCATGGGAAAGCACCGGCAGCCGCACCACCGTCTCGATGCGCTCGCACCGGAGCTCGCCGAGCTTTCGAGGCGGGGCCGGCTCGCCGTTCTCTTCGGGCGCGAGGACAACGGCCTCGCCGACGCCGATCTCGATCGCTGCACCCACCTCGTCCACATCCCGACGTCGGACGCGTACCCCGCGCTCAACGTCGCGCAAACCGCCGCCATCGTCGCCTACGAGCTGACGCGCGCGGTCGATCGGAGCCCGGCCACGCCGCCGCCCGACGACGAGCCGCTCGCCGATCACGCAGCGCGCGAGTCGATGTACGAGCACCTCCAGACGTCGCTGCTCGCGATCGGATTCCTGAAGGCCGACCAGCTCGAGGGGATGATGCGGCGCCTTCGCAGGATCCTTTCGCGTGCCGAGCTGTCGAGCGGCGACATCGACGTCATGCGGGGCATCGCGCGCCAGATTCTCTGGGTCGCCCGGCAGGCCCGAGTCGGATCGAAGCACACGTGACCCCCCAGCAGCTCACGCGCGCGCTCAAGGATCGAGCCACCGATCTCGGCTTCCAGAAGGTGGCGATCGCGCGCGCGGAGCCGCTCGAGCGCGATCGCGCCGCGCTCGCCGCGTGGCTGTCCGGAAACCGGCACGCGACGATGGCCTGGATGGCGCGGAATCCCGAAACCCGCTCCGATCCCGAGCGGCTGCTTCCCGGATGCCGGAGCGTCGTCGCGGTCGCGATCAACTACGGCCCGGCACCCGCGGGAGCGCCGCCCGCGGGATTCGCGCGCGTCGCGCGCTACGCGCAAGGACGCGACTACCACAAGGTCGTCGGAGCCAAGCTCAAGGATCTCGCCGCGTGGCTCGCCGACGAGAGCGGTGCGCCCGCCCGCGGCTTCGTCGACACGGGCCCGGTGCTCGAGCGCGCGTGGGCGGAGCGCGCGGGCCTCGGCTGGATCGGCAAGAACGCCAACCTCATCACGCGGGACATCGGCTCGTGGATCCTGCTCGGCGAGATCCTCACCGGGGCCGAGCTGGTCGCGGACGCCGGCCCTCATCAAGACTTCTGCGGAACGTGCACGGCGTGTCTCGACGCGTGCCCGACGGACGCGATCGAGGCTCCGGGGAAAGTCGACTCGAACGCATGCATCTCGTACTGGACGATCGAGCACCGCGGCGCCGTTCCGGAGGAGCGGCGCGAGGGGAACGCGGACTGGATCTTCGGCTGCGACGTCTGCCAGGAAGTCTGTCCGTGGAACATGTCGTTCGGAAGGCCGCCGGCAAGCGAAAACCCGCTCACGCCCCGGCCCGATCTCGCCGGCCTCGACGCCGAAGAGATCCTGGGCCTCGACGAGGCGACGTTTCGGTCCCGTTTTTCGGGGACCGCCTTGATGCGAGCGAGGTGGGATGGGATGCGCCGCAACGCCTGCATCGTCCTGGGAAATAAGGCCGATCCGGCGGCGCTTCCGGCCCTCCGGTCGGTCCTGAACGACCCGGATCCGATGGTTCGAGAGCACGCCGTGTGGGCGATCGCCCGGATCGAACGTGGCGCGCGCCCCTAGGAGACCCTAAGTTCCCATGAGGGAGTCACCGATGGGGCTGAAGGCGAACAACAAGCGTTCGCTCAACCGAGCGAAGCGCCGCATGATGGTGCGTTACGGCACGTCCAACGCGGACAAGACCGCCTTCACCAAGAACGTCTCCGAAACCGGCATGTTCCTGCAAACGAACACGGTGTTCCCGCCGGGTTCGACGATTCACGTGCAGATCCAGTTTCCGAAGGAAACGTTCAGCATGTGGGCGCGCGTCGTCTGGGCCAAGACCGTGCCGCCCCAGCTCGCGCACGTGCTCGAGTGCGGAATGGGTCTCAGGTTCATCGAGCCGTCTGCCGAGTGGATCGCGTTTTTCCACGACTGGGCGAAGAAGTCGGGCGTTCTCGACGTCTGATCGGAAAGGCCTTGCAAAACCACTACATATAGTGGCATGCACGTTTCGTACCCCGACATTTTGTGCAAATCCTTCTTGACAGCGTCTTTGCCGTCCTGCTATCACAGGCGAGCTTCGTTCATCACAAGTCGCAAACAGGAGGACGCACCCCATGCTCGAGCGCGAGCCGAGACCCGCGAAGGACGACCGCACCGCCCAGGTTCCCGGTGAAAAGACCCCGGCTCCGTCCTCGACGCCGAGCCCGCGCGAAGGGATGCGCTTCACACGCCGGTTCACCAAGGCGGGCACCCACCCGTACGACGACGTCGAGTGGGAGCTTCGCGACGCGGTGATCTCCTCCGGGAAGGGCGAGGTCGCCTTCGAGCAAAGAAATGTCGAGGTCCCGAAATTCTGGTCGCAGCTCGCGACCAACGTCGTCGCCCAGAAGTACTTCCGCGGGCCGCTCGGCAGCCCGGAGCGCGAGCATTCGGTGCGGCAACTCCTGGACCGTGTCGCCAAGACGGCGGCCCACTGGGGACATGAGGGTGGGTATTTCGCGACGGCGGAAGACGCGGACGTCTTCGAGGCCGAGCTGACCTACCTGCTGCTCCACCAGATGGTCTCGTTCAACTCGCCGGTCTGGTTCAACTGCGGGATCGAGGCGCGCCCGCAGGTGTCCGCGTGCTTCATCAACTCGGTGCAGGACACGATGCCGTCGATCCTCGACCTCGCCAAGACCGAAGGGATGCTCTTCAAGTACGGCTCCGGAACGGGCTCGAACCTCTCCGCCATCCGGTCGTCCCGCGAGCACCTCGCCGGCGGAGGGACGGCCTCGGGCCCGGTGTCGTTCATGAAGGGCTACGACGCGTTCGCCGGCGTCATCAAGTCGGGCGGCAAGACGCGGCGCGCCGCGAAGATGGTCATCCTGAACGTCGACCACCCGGACGTCGAAGACTTCATCCAGTCGAAGGCCGGAGAAGAGAAGAAAGCCTGGGCGCTCATCGACGCCGGGTACTCCGGGGAGTTCAACGTCCACGGCGGAGCGTACGACTCGGTGTTCTTCCAGAACGCCAACCACTCGGTCCGCGTCACCGACGAGTTCATGAGCTCGGTCGTCGGCGACGGAGAGTGGATCACGCGCGCGGTCACGACGGGCAAGCCGATGGGCACCTATCGCGCGCGCGACCTCATGCGCCAGATGGCGGAAGCCGCGTGGGTCTGCGGCGACCCCGGCATCCAGTTCGACACGACGGTCAACGCGTGGCACACCTCGCCGAACACCGGCCGGATCAACGCGTCGAACCCGTGCTCCGAGTACATGTTCCTCGACGACTCCGCGTGCAACCTCGCGTC
>CAZYHZ010000135.1:0-4397 GCA_964647625.1 uncultured Acidobacteriota bacterium | reverse complement strand
ACTACCCGACGACGCTCCTGATCACCGGGTTCGACATCATCTTCTTCTGGGTCGCGCGGATGCTCATGTTCGGCCTGAAATTCATGAACGACGTGCCGTTCCGGCAGGTGTACATCCACGGCCTCGTCCGCGACGCGGAAGGCCAGAAGATGTCGAAGTCCAAGGGGAACACGATCGACCCCGACGAGGTGCAGACGCGCTACGGCACCGACGCGGTGCGGCTGACCATGGCGATCCTCGCGGCTCCCGGAAACGACATCCCTCTGTCCGCCGAGCGGATGGACGGCTATCGCGCCTTCGCGAACAAGCTCTGGAACGCGTGCCGGTTCGTTTCGATGAAGGTCGGCGACGACCCGAGGGCCGTCCCGTACCGGCGGGAGGAGCTGACGCTCGTCGACCGCTGGATCCTCGCGCGGGCGAACTCGGTGATCGGCGAGGTCGACCGCGCGCTGGCGCAGTACCGGTTCGACCGCGCCGCAGACGCCCTCTATCACTTCGTGTGGCACGAGTTCTGCGACTGGTACATCGAGATGGTCAAGCCCGACCTGACGGCCGCCGAGGGCGAAACGGCGCTCGCCGATCCGCGGCGTTTCGCGGTCGCGCAGAGCGTCCTGCTCGAGGTCCTCGACACGACGCTGCGCCTTCTCCACCCGATCATGCCCTTCCTGACCGAGGAGCTGTGGCAGAAGTTCCCCCACACGGGAGAGTACCTCGCGACGTCCGCATGGCCTTCCGGCGACGCCTCGCGCGTGGACCCGCGGGCCGAGCGCGACATCGCGATGCTGCAGGAGCTCGTGGTCAAGGTCCGAAACGTCCGGGCCGAGGCCGGGATCGATCCGTCCCGCCGGATCGACGTCCAGGTGCACGCCGAGAACGACCGGAACGCGGAGCTGGTGCGCGAGCAGGCGTCGCTCGTCGCGTCGCTCGTGCGGGCCGACCGGATCGACGTCGTCGACGCCTTCGCGGCGAACCTCGTGTCCGCGCGCGGCGTGGTGCGGGGGCTCGAGGTCGCCATCCCGCTCGAGGGGCTGCTCGACTTCGAAGCCGAGCGCGCTCGATTGACGCGCGAGCTGGCCAAGATCGACGGCGAGCTGACCGCCCGCAATCGCAAACTGGCGAACGAGTCGTTCCTCGAGCGCGCACCCGCCGACGTCGTCGAGAAGGAGCGGGCGATCCAAAAGGAGTTCGTCGAGAAAAAGCGCCGCGTCGAGGCGACGCTCGCCTCGCTCCCCGGGGGCTCCGGCGCGTGAGCGGCGCCGGCCCCGACAGCGAGGCCGTGTCGCGCTGCGTCGCAGCAGCGCTCGCCGAGGACCTCGGGCCGGGGGACGTGACGACGCTCGCCGCCGTCGGGCCCGACGTGTCGGGCCGGGCGCGGTTCATCGCGCGCGAGCCCATGATCGTCGCCGGGCTTCCCGTAGCGGCCGAGGTCTTCCGCCGGATCGACCCCTCGGTGATGTTCCGGCCCGCGGTCGAGGACGGCGCCTCCGTCGTTGCGGGAACATGCGTCGCCGAGGCGACCGGGTCGTGCCGCGCGCTTCTGTCCGGAGAGCGCACCGCGCTCAATTTCCTTCAGCGAATGAGCGGCATCGCGACCGCGACGAAAGCGGCGGTGGCTGAGGTCGAGGGGACCGGTGCCACGATCCTCGACACCCGGAAGACGGCCCCCGGCCTGCGCGCCCTCGACAAGTACGCGGTCGTCCGGGGCGGCGGCACCAACCACAGGCAGGGCTTGTACGACGCGGCGATGATCAAGGACACGCACCTGGGCGCCGGGGTCTCGCTGACGGCGGCCATCGCGGCCTGCCGTGCCGCGGGCCTTTCGAAGGAGCGGATCACCGCCGAGGTTCGAACTCTCCCGGAGCTCGAAGAGGCGATCGCGGCAGGCGCGGGACGCGCGCTCCTCGACAACATGTCCGTTCCCGAGCTCCGCGAGTGCGTGCGCGCCGGCAAGGGGCGGATCGCGCTCGAGGCGTCGGGCGGGCTCCGGCCGGGAGCGCTTCGCCGCGTGGCGGAGACCGGCGTCGAGTTCCTGAGCCTCGGCTACTTGACCCACTCCGTCCGCGCGGCCGATCTGGCCATGGACCTCGAGCAGCCGAGCTGACGCCGTGACCCCGATCGATCCCGCACGTCTCGCCGCTCGCTTGGCACGGACGCCGTTCGTGACGAGAATCGTGGTGCTGGAGACGACCGCGTCCACCAACGACGACGCGCGCCGGCTCGCGGCCTCGGGGTCTCCGGAGGGAACGGTCGTGCTGGCGGAAAGCCAGACGTCGGGACGAGGACGGCTCGGGCACGCGTGGAATTCGCCCGAGGGCGGGCTGTACCTGTCCGTCGTGCTCAGGCCCCAGGAGCCTCCCGCGATGCTCGGCCGCTACGCGCTGACGGCGGCGGTCGCCGTCGCGGACGCTTGCTGCGACGCCGGAGCGCGGGACGTCTCCCTGAAATGGCCCAACGACGTGCTCGCGCGAGGACGAAAGCTGGGCGGCATTCTCGTCGAGCTCCGGCACGACCCATCCGGCGTGGAAATGATCGCCGGGATCGGCGTCAACGTCCTTCAGGGCGAGGGCGATTTTCCTCCCACGCTGTCCCGAACCGCGACCTCGCTCCGCCTCGCGGGCGCCCGGGATCCCGGCGATCGCGAAACCGTCGCGGTCCGCGTCCTGACACATCTCGCCGCGAGCCTCGCGGTGCTCCGCGCCGGCCACTGGGACGAGATCGCGGAGCGCTTCGTGCGCTACGCGCCTTCCGCGTCCGGCCGGAGCGTGCGCCTGCGGACCGGCGAGCGCGGGACGACGACGGGCCTCGATCCATCGGGCGCGCTGCGCGTCTCCGTCGGGGACAGGCTGGTGCTCGTGCATTCGACCGAATCGGTCGCGACCATCGAGGGGTAAGGACGATGCTGCTGACGGTCGATACTGGAAACACGCAGACCGTGCTCGGATTGTTCGACGGCGAGACGCTTCGCGCCGACTGGCGGATCGCCACGCGCAAAGGAGAAACGGCCGACGAGCTCGGCGCGCTGCTGCGCGCGCTGTTCGCCGCCGAGGGGCTCGCCCCCGGCGCGGTGGACGGGCTGATCGTGTCCTCCGTCGTCCCCGATCGCAACGCGATCCTGGCGACGACGGCGCGCAAGACGTTCGGCATCGAGGCGCTCTTCGTCGCTCCGGGGATCAAGACGGGCCTCCCCGTCCTCTACGACAACCCTCATGAGGTCGGGGCGGACCGGATCGTCAACGCCGTCGCCGCGGTCCACCGGTTCGGATCGCCCGTGATCGTTCTCGATTTCGGCACCGCGACGACGTTCGACGTGGTCTCGCCGCGCGGGGAATACCTCGGAGGCGTGATCGCGCCGGGGCTTGCGATCTCGGCGGAGGCGCTGTTCTCCCGGGCGGCGCGCCTCTCGCGCGTCGATATCCGGAAGCCGCCGCGCGTCATCGGCAAGACGACCGAGGAGAGCGTGCAGTCCGGCCTGTTCCACGGCTACGTGGCGCTGGTCGAGGGGCTCGTCAGGAGACTGCGCGCGGAGCTGGGGGTCGAGGCCAAAGTCGTCGCGACGGGCGGCCTCGCGCCGGTGTTCGCGGACGAGCTGACGTTCCTGACCGAGGTCGACCCGCATCTGACCCTTCTGGGGCTGCGTTTGATCTGGGAGAAGAACCGCCGGTGAAGGTGCTGTTCGTCTGCGACGGGAACATCTGCCGCTCTCCGCTCGCGGCGGAATACTTCCGCGACCGTGCGGTGCGCTCGGGCCTCAGCCACGTCGTCGTCGAATCCGCGGGGGTCCTGGGGATCGAGGGGGCGAAAGCCGCGCCGTTTTCCATCGAGGTCGGGAAGGACGCGGGCCTGGACCTCACCCGGCACCGCTCGCGAGGGGTGACGCTCGCCGACATGAAAACCGCGGACCTGATCCTGACGATGACGCTTCTCCAGATCGAATCGCTCGAGCGGCGCTTCAAGGTCGCCGGCGGCAACCGGCTGCTCCTGCGCGCGTTCGAGCGCGGGCCCGATCCGGCGCGAGGCGCCCCGGAGCTCGACGATCCGGTCACGGGGCCGATCGAGGGGTACCGGACGGCGTTCGGGATCATCCGGACCTGCGTCGATCATCTCGTGCTTCATCTGAAACACGCCCGATGAGCGGCCCGGCCGACGAGCGGCGGTACGTCCGCGCCGTCGAGGCCGCCTGGGCGAAGGCCACGGGGCAGCCGTCGGTCATTTGGCCGCGCGAGTTCGAGACGATCGACGATTGGCGGAGGCGGGGGATCCCGCTCTCCGTGGTGCTCGAGGCGATCGCGACCCTGGCGAGACGGCGCGGGGGCGCTCCCTCGCGCTCGCCAGGCGCGCTCGCGCGGGCGGTCGAGGCCGCGTGGTCGGCCGTGGCCGCCGGGCGCACGGCGGCGACG
>CAZYHZ010000134.1:0-4542 GCA_964647625.1 uncultured Acidobacteriota bacterium | reverse complement strand
CACCTGCAATCCCGCGACCGGGTGCGTCTTCACGCCCGACGACAGCAACACCTGCACCGACGGTGATCTGTGCACGACGGACACCTGCTCGTCGGGAGCCTGCGTCCACACGCCGAGCGGGCTGTGCTCGGTGAGCGGCGTCGTTCGCTACTACCGCGACGACACCGGTGCCGGCTCCGAGCCCAGCTCGAAGGGCGTTCCCGCCACGGGGATCGACCGGACGGGCGATGCGGTCGCAGACGCGTCGACCGATGGCTCGGGCGCGTATGGGTTCGGGAGCCTCGTCGGAAACGTCACGGTCACCACGGTGAAGAAGTACGGAAGTCCCAGGGCGGCCGACGCCAACGGCGCGATCACCTCGCTCGACGCTTCCTTCGTCGCTCGAGGACGCGTCGGGATTCTCTCCTTGTCTCCGAACCAGACCATCGCCGGCGACGTCACCGGCGACGGCAGCTTGAGCGCGCTCGACGCGTCGGAGATCGCGCGCTACGCGGTGCGGCTGATCGATCACTTCGACGTGGCCGTGAACAACGGGACCGACTGGAAGTACCTCCGGTGCGACAACTACCAGTTCCCCGGGAATCCGGGTTGCGTGGCACCGGTCTACACGTACGCACCGCTGTCGGGGCCGAAGCCGGACACCAACTTCTACGCGATGCTGTTCGGCGACGTCACCGGGAACTGGCAGCCGGCGGCGGCGCTGACGTCGTCGGCCACGCGCTCCGGCCTCGCACTGGAAGAGCAGAAAGCCGCCGAGGCGGACATCGCGATGATCGCCAAGCTCGCGCAGCAAGCACCGGTTGCGATCGATCGAGCCGCGGGCTCTCCCGCCGCTCAGCTGTCGGTCTCGGGATCGACCGCTCCGATGCGCGTGGGCGAGCAGCGGGTGCTGACGATCAACCTGAAGGACGCGGACGGGATCCTCGGGCTCGATCTCGCTCTGAAGTACGACGCGAGCCGGATCGAGATCGTCGACGTAAAGACCGCCGGCATCGCGTCCGGATTCGCCGCGGTGACCGCATCGACGGGAGGCAAGACCGAGGTCGCGGCGTACGGCGTGCTGCCGCTGTCCGGTTCGGGGCAGACGCTGACGATCACGATCCAGGCGCTGAAGCCGGGCGTTCGAGGGATTCCGGTCTCCGTCGGCGCCCGAGCCAACGAAGGCCGAATTCCGGTTCAGGTTCAAGGGGCCGCCTCTTTGGTCCAGGACGGCAGATGACACCAATTCGCCGGCGATCGCTCGCTTGCATCGCGATCCTCGCGGCCGCGCTCTCGACGAGTGCGACCGCGGGGGTGGTGATCAACGAGGTCCGTTCCCGCCCCGCGGGGATGGAATTCCTGGAGCTGTACAACCCAGGAGCGTCGTCGGTCGATCTTTCCGGGTGGAGTCTCGGCCCGGCGATTCACTTCACGTTCCCGCAAGGGGTCTCGTTGGAGCCCGGCGAGTATCTCGTCGTCGCACGGTCTCCCGATACCCTGAGAGCCCGCGGCCCGGCGATTCCCGAACGTGTGCGGGTGTTCGGTTGGGAGAGCGGTGACCTCTCGGCTGGAGGCCCGCTGCGCCTCCTCGATCCGGCGGCGGTCGTGCAGTCGGCGGTCAGTGAAGTCGCATTCGATTCGGGGGCGGCCGGATCTTCCTCCGAGCTTCTGAACCCGTCGCTGCCCGGCGTCTCGGCGAGGGCCTGGCGCGCGTCGGTGAAACCGGGCGGAACCCCTGGTGCTCCGAATAGCCGGTTCCACTCGGGTCCGATCGTGCTCGCCGAAACGCCCGAGCGCGGCACGCGAGCCACCGGCCTCGTCCGGATCTCGGTGCTGTTCTCCGAAAAGGTGACCCACGTGTACGCCTCCGACCTGAAGGTCGACGGCGATCCCGCGGGGCGCGTCACGGGAAGCGGCGCGGGTCCCTACGTCTTCGACGTCCAGACCGTAGCCCGCGCCGAGGCGACCGTCTCGCTCGGGATTGGCGGCACCATCGAGGGCGAGCACGGGGTCGCGTTCGCGGGCGAGACCTGGCAGTACTTCGCGCCGACGACGATCCTCAGCTTGCCGGACAACGCCCAGGGCGGCCCCGGTGCCGACGTTCAGGTGCCGATCTCGGCGGCGCCGGCCGATGGGGTCAATTCGATCGACCTGACGATTTCGTACGACCCTGCCGCCATCCACGCGGTGGCCGTGACCACATCGGGGATTGGATCGTCCGCGGGGTTCTCGACGTTCGCCAACACGAGCAATCCCGGCGAAGTGATCATCTCCGCGTTTTCGAACACCGCCCCCTTGAGCGGATCCGGAGAGTTCGCCCGGATCCAATTCCATGTGGTGGGAACGCCGGGCGCGGCGTCGGCGCTGGCGTTCACCACCTACTCCGTCGACGAAGGGTCGACCCCATCCAGCGCCGACCCCGGGACGTTCACCGTCACGTGTGCCGGCGTCTCCAACGGAACCCCGTGCAGCGACGGCAACAGCTGCACGCAGGGCGACAGCTGCCAGGCAGGCACCTGCGCCGCCGGAACGCCGGTCCCGCCGCCGAGCGAGGTCCAGGCCGTGTCGATCGGCGGCGACAAGGCGTCGATCTCCTGGGCTCCGGCGGCAGGAAGCGGCGTCTCGTACGACGTCGTCCGCGGAGTGGTCTCGCAACTGCCGGCGGGTGGTGGCGCGTCCGAGACGTGCGTCGCAAGCGGGGTCTCCGCGACGACGATCGCCGACGCCGCGACGCCGGCCTCGAGCACATCGTTTTGGTATCTGACCCGTGCACGCACGACCTGTGGAGCCGGCACGTACGGCTCCGTGGAAGTCCACGGGGTTCCCACGACGCAGCGCAATCCCACCGCGTGTCCCTGAATGGCCTGCACTGGAGGAGTCTCGCGATGATCTCGAACGACGGAACGGTGGCTCGGAAGACCTGGTGGCGCCTCGCTTGCGTCCTCGCGGCGTGCCTCGCTGCGGCCTCGAGCAGCTTTGCCACGCCGACGACGGTTCTGAGCATTCCGACCGGTCTCACCGGCGATCACGGGACGATCGTGCAGGTCCCCATTTCTGCGGCTCCCGCGGGCGGCGTCCTGTCGATCGACATGACGGTGCACTACGACCCGGCCGTGCTCCAGGCGGACAGCGTCGCGGTTTCGGGGATCGCCGCCGCCGCGGGATTCGGCGTGGCTTCGAGCGTCAGCACTCCGGGCTCGGTCGTGATCACCCTGTACGCGACGTCGAACGCCCTCTCCGGATCGGGCGAGGTCGCGCGCATCCAGTTCCACGTCCTCGGCACGTCGGGCAACGTCTCGAACCTCGCCATCGCCGGCGCATCCGTCAACGAAGGGCAGATCCCGTCGAGCGTCCAGAACGGACAGCTCACGGTCACGCCCTTGCCGATGGTGCTGGTGCTTCCGAACGCGGCGGGGGACACCGGGACCGACGTGGACGTGCCGCTCAGCGTGTTGCACGGCGACGGCGCCCTGGGCATCACCGCGACGATCCAATTCGATCCGACGGTCGTCACCGCCCAGAGCGTGACGGTGTCCGGGATCGCGCTGACCGCGGGATTCCAGTCTGCATCGAACCTGACGACGCCCGGCACCATCAAGTTGTCGTTGTATTCGGCCATGGATCCGTTGAGCGGCTCGGGTGAGATCGCCAAGATCCGATTCCACGTCGTGGGGACGCCGTCCGCCGCGACGAACCTGACGTTCACGAGCCGGTCCGTGAACGAGGGCGACATCACGACCACCGTCCAGAACGGGTCGTTCACCATCAACCCGGTGTCGGCGCAACTGTATTTGCCGCTCGACGCGATCGGCTCGACCGGCTCGACGGTGCAAGTTCCGGTTTCCGTGTTCCCCGGGGACGGCATCTGTTCGCTCGACCTGACGATCCAGTACGACCCCAGCGTGATCCAGGCCGAGGACGTGACGGTCTCGGGAATCGCCGCCTCGGCAGGGTTCGGGTTGATCACGAACCTGAGCACGCCGGGGGTCATCTACATCGCGGCGTTCTCGAACACGGTTTGCCTGAGCGGATCGGGAGAGTTCCTTCGGATCCAGTTCCACGTCTCGGGGGCGACCGGCACGACCTCGCCCCTCACCTTCACCGACGCCTCGCTCAATGAAGGCCGGATCCCGCACACGTACCACCAGGGGATGTTCACGGTGGTGGCCTACTGCCATACGGTGCCCGACGGGACCCCCTGCAACGATCTGAACCCGTGCACCCAGACCGACACCTGCCAGGGCGGCGTGTGCGTCGGCAGCAACCCAGTCTCGTGTCCTCCCGCGGACTCGTGCCACGTCGGTGTGTGCGACCCGTCGACCGGCATGTGCTCCCAGACACCCAAGCCCGACGGAACGGCATGCGACGACGGAAACGCTTGCACGACCGGCGAGACGTGCAGCGGGGGAGTCTGCCAAGGGGGAACTCCGGTCGTATGCAACGACAACAACGTCTGCACGGACGATTCGTGCAATCCCGCGTCGGGTTGCGTCTACACGAACAACACCAGCCCGTGCGATGACGGGAACGCCTGCACCGATGGCGACACCTGCGGCGGCGGCG
>CAZYHZ010000133.1:0-4582 GCA_964647625.1 uncultured Acidobacteriota bacterium | reverse complement strand
TCGATCCCGCGTCCGCGCTCACGACGATCGCCGGCGGCTACCGTCCGCTCGCCATGAGGCCCGGTGTCGCGGACGGCCGCGTGTTCGTTCTCATGGCGGGAGCCGGTTTCGACGCATGGGTGTTGCGGGCGCTGCTCGGTTCGG
This sequence comes from uncultured Acidobacteriota bacterium, assembly GCA_964647625.1. Lineage (GTDB taxonomy): Bacteria > Acidobacteriota > Polarisedimenticolia > Polarisedimenticolales > DASRJG01 > DASRJG01. The sequence continues at coordinate 4,438 of CAZYHZ010000133.1, read as the reverse complement.
TCCCGGGAAAGATCGGCTTCGCGGACTACGCGCTCGGCGCGATTCGCGGCCTGACGAGCTTCCCGTTCCTGCCGATGTCCGTCCGGACCGAGCATGCAGCGCTCGCCGCGCACACGGCGATCGTGGGCCGCGCGCCGCTCTACGGCGGGTTCCTGCGTCCGACGCCGAACGCCAGGCTCGAGGACGATCGCCTCGAGCTGTGCGCGCTTTCAGGCGGCCCCGCGCGCCTGGCTGCGCTCCTGCCGCGGCTGTGGTCGGGCGCGCACGCCGGACGCCCCGGAGTGGCGCTTCTTTCGACGCGCGACGTGCATCTGTCGTCCGACGGCGGCGAGGTCCCTTATCACCTCGACGGCGAGCCGGCCGGCACGCTCCCCGTCACGATCGGTCTTTCCGAGCGTATCCTCGTGCTCGCGACCGCGCGGAGGCCCCCATGACGACCGAGGCCGTGTACCGGACCGAGCTGCCGGGAGTGCCCGCCCCCGTTCGTGGAAAAGTGCGGGACGTCTACGACCTCGGGGATCGTCTGCTCCTCGTCGCGACCGACCGCCTGTCCGCGTTCGACTGCGTGTTTCCCGATCCGATCCCCGACAAGGGGAAGGTCTTGAGCCAGCTTTCGGCGTTCTGGTTCGATCGCATGCGGCCGCTGGTCGAAAATCACGTCCTGTCCACGGACTTGGAGCGGTTCCCCGAGATCCTTCGCGCTCAACGCGCGATGCTGCGCGGGCGGTCGATGCTCGTGCGCAAGCTCCGGATGCTCCCGGTCGAGTGCGTCGCCCGCGGCTACCTCGCAGGCTCCGGTTGGAAGGAATACACGGAGAGCGGCACGGTGTGCGGAATCCCGCTCCCCCGGGGCCTGCGAGAGTCCGACGCGCTTCAAGAGCCGATCTTCACGCCCGCGACCAAGGCCGAAACCGGTCACGACGAGAACATCCCGTTCGAGGAGATGGTCCGCATCGTGGGCGCCGAAGTCGCCGTGCGCGCGCGCGACCTCACGCTGGCGCTCTACCGCGAAGCGTGCCGACACGCGGAGGAAGCCGGAATCGTCATCGCGGACACCAAGTTCGAATTCGGTCTCGACGGGAGCGAGCTGATCCTCGCCGATGAGGCGCTGACGCCCGATTCGTCCCGCTTCTGGCCGGCCGCGACCTACCGCCCCGGGGGGCCGCAGATCTCGCTCGACAAGCAGTTCGTTCGGGACTACGTCGAAAAGCTCGGCTGGAACAAGAAGCCACCGGCACCGGCGCTGCCCGTCGAGGTCGTGGCCGGCTTGAGGGACCGGTACTTCGACATCTTCGGGAGGCTCACCGGACACCCGGTCGTGCTCTGACACCCATTGATCGCGCTCTGACGAAAAACAGCGATCGATGACGGAATCGTCACCGCAACCCATAGGAAACAGCGGCTTTCTCGACGGAATGCAACTTGCAGCCTGAAGCCGCGAGCTTATCTTGACGGTCCGTATCGGTCGTGATAGGTTCCGGCGGGCTCTTCGGCTGGGAATCGGGACACGCGGGGTCCCGGCCGTCGCCCTCCTTAAGCGCGGGCCGTCGAGTTTCGGGTCGCGAGAGTATCGCGCGGCAGGGAGGTTTCGAGGATGCCGAGGAAGTTCTACACCATCTTCATCCTCCCGCATGCCCATGCGCGTTTTCGCAAGCTTCACGTCTCCCGAAACTTCGTTCTGACCGTCTTCGCCCTCGCCTTGACGATCGGCGGGGCGGCCGCGTTCACTCCGCATCTGTTCTTCCGCTCCCGGGCGCTGGCCGATCGCGCCGCGGCGATGGAGCTCGAAAACAAGAAGCTCCGCGACGACAAGACGCGCTACGAGTCGGCGATCGCGCAGATGAGCGAGCACCTGTCCGCCGTCGAAGCGGTGGCCGGCAAGCTCGCGAAGGCGGTCGGGCTCAACGACCTGCCGTCCGAGCACCCGTCCGGCGGCGTCGGGACCGGGACCTCGCTGGCGTCGCGCGAGCTGTTCGGCGAAGAAAGCTCCGCGCTCCAGAAGCGCATGGAAAACCTCGACTCGTCCTTCGACCGCCTCGAGCAGGCCTGGGGTGAGCGCCTGAAGGTGCTCGCATCGACTCCGAGCCTGGCGCCCGTGAGCGGGTTCTTCTCCGACGGGTTCGGCTGGCGCCGCGACCCGATCGACGGATCGCGGGAGTTCCACAAGGGCGTCGACATCGTGGCGCCGCTCGGGACGCCGGTTCGCGCCGCCGCCGATGGCCTGGTCACCGCCGCCGGGCGCATGGCGGGTTACGGCTCGATGATCCATCTGGCGCACGGCTACGGGCTCGGCACGCGCTACGGCCACCTGAGCCGCGTGCTGGTCACGCCCGGCCAGAGGGTCAAGCGCGGAGACGTGATCGGTCTCGTCGGCTCGACGGGCCGCTCGACCGGGCCGCACCTCCACTACGAGGTCTTCCGCACGGGAAACCAGGTCGATCCGCGGCGGTACCTGGGCGAGGCGATCTTCTAGCGTCCGCGTCGTTCCCGCGAAACCTGATACCCTCCGAAAGATGAACCCAGACGAGCCGGCCGGGCTCGACAGCGTGGATTCGTCACTCGTTCCGGTCGAGCGTGAATCGCCGGGCCTCGTCCCGGCCGACCCCTTCCGCCGGTATCTCGCCGAGGTGCGGAAGTACCCGGCACTGACCCGCGAGGAAGAGCAGGAATACGCGAGGCGCTACCGCGAAAGCGGCGATCGCGAAGCGCTGTTCCGTCTCGTGACGTCGAACCTCATGCAGGTCGTGAGGATCGCGCTGTCCTACCGGCGAGCGGCCCGCAACCTGCTCGATCTCGTCCAGGAGGGAAACCTGGGGCTCCTCGCCGCGATCGACCGGTTCGATCCCGACGTCGGCGTGCGGCTGCCGACCTACGCCGCATGGTGGATCCGGGCTTACATCGTGAAGTTCCTCCTGGACAACGTCCGCCTCGTCCGCGTGGGGACGACCAACGCGCGCCGGAAGCTCCTGAGGAACCTGAGGCAGGAGAAGGCCAAGCTCGAGGCGGCGGGGTTCGCGGTCGGCCCGAAGATGCTCGCCGAGCACTTCAACGTGTCCGAAGAGGACGTCCTGGACGTCGAGCGCGCCCTCCACGGCCACGACGTCTCCCTCGATGCGCCGCTGACGGAAAGCGATGAGACCACGCGCGGGGATGTGATGCCCTCCGCCGAGCCGACCGTCGAAGAGGACGTCGCGCAGCGCGAGCTTCAGACGAAGGTCCGCGCGGCGATCGACCGGTTCCGCGAGGGGCTCGGCGAGCGCGAGGCCGCGATCCTCGACGACCGGCTCCTCTCCGACGACCCGGTGACGCTCCAGGCGATCGGCGACCGGTTCGGCACGACCCGCGAGGCCGTGCGGCAAGCGGAATCCCGGCTGATGGCCCGCCTCAAGGAGCACCTGATCGGCGAGATCGGCGACCTCACGAGCGTTCGGATCGGCCGCTGAACGCTACAATGCCGGCCCTGGAGAAGGAGCGGCGATGAGGAACTCGATCTCGTTGCGGACGGCGGCACTCGTGGTGTCGGCGGCAGCCCTCACCGCCGCGGGCTGCGGCGCGCCGAAGGCCAAGCCGAAGACCGACCCCGCTTCCGAGACGGCCAACAACATCCGCCTGGCGGAATCGTATTTCGGGGCCGGCAAGGTCAACGAGGCCCTGTCCGTTCTCCAGAAGGCCGTCGTCGAACAGCCGGCGAACGCCGGGCTGCGGAACTACTACGGCCAGCTCGCGTTTCTCGCCGGCCGCAACGACGAGGCCGAGCAATCGTTCGTCAAGGCGCTCGAGCTCGACCCGCACCTGACCGACGCGCGGAACAATCTGGGCGCGCTGTACGACGCCACCGGGCGGAAAGACCTCGCGGAGAAGCAGCTCTACAAGGTCCTCGAGGACGGCGCGTACGCCTCCCCGGAGAAGGCCCATCTGAACCTCGGCATCCTCTATCTCTCGCAGGGGCGGCGCGACGAATCGATCCAGCATCTCCGCAAGGCGGTCGAGATCAACCCCCGGTTCTGGCGGGCTCACTACGAGCTGGCGTCGGTGCTCGACAGCTCGGGCCGCCTCGACGAGGCCGCCCGCGAATACGAGGTCGCCCTCCCCGATTACAAGGCCAACGGCGAGTACCACTACCGGATCGGCCTCGCCTACATGAAGCTCAACCAGCCCGACAAGGCGCGCGAGCACTTCATGCGGTGCGAGGAGCTCTCGCCCGGAAGCGAGAACGCATCGAAGGCGTACGACCTGATGAAGATGCTCCCCTGACGCCATGGTCTTCGGCGCGTTCAAGAAGCTGGTTTCCGGCCTCGCGCGGACGCGCGAGGGGATCGCGGCGAGCGTGCGCGCGGCGGTCGGAAAGGCCGTCGTCGACGAGGGCACGCTCGACGATCTCGAGACGAGCCTGCTGGCGGCCGATCTCGGTCCGGCGCTGACCGACGAGGTCGTGTCC
>CAZYHZ010000132.1:0-4697 GCA_964647625.1 uncultured Acidobacteriota bacterium | reverse complement strand
TCGTCCTTGAATTGTTCGAGCCAGTAATCGACGTCGGTGACGTTGTCGGGCTTCTCCTTGGCGTCGCCGCGCTCCAGCCGTTCGCGGAAGGGCTTCACACCTTCGATCGAAGCGCCCATGAAGCGGCACTGGTCGGCGAGGGAGCGATCGTTCGTCACGACGGTGAAGCCGCGAGGATCCTTCTCGTTGCGGAGGATGTCGAGGATGACGGCGTCGGCGCTGCGGCCGGCGCCGGCGAAGACGACGTCGGCGCCGTAGGAGACGCCGGGGGGAGCGGTGCCGTCGAACACGACCACGATGCGGCGCTTCTCGCGGCGGATGAGCCGGTCGACCTGCTGGACCAGCTCACGCTTGTCGGCATCCGAGCGGCGGCGGCCCGGCCACGTTCCGAGGAGGTTGTCGCCATCGACGACGCGCGGCATGGGCGCGGCCTACGCGTGCGAGGTGCCGAAGACGGCCTTCGTCAGAGGTTCCGTGTCGTCCGGGGCGTTGCCGGTCTGGGAGAGGAGCTTCTCGGCTTCCGTGTGTCCGGGCTCCCACCGCAGCGCCTCGCGCGCCATGCGGGCGGCACGCTCGACCTTGCCGGCCCGGTGGTAGAGGTGTCCGAGCGCGACGTAGCCGCCGACTAGGGCGGGCGATAGCTCGAGAGCGCGGAGCAACCGCTGCTCCGCCTGCTCGCGGTGCCGCGGGTTGAGCCCGAGGACGACGCCGAGCTCCAGGTGGAACTCCGCCTGGCCGGCGTCCTGGGAGATTGCGTTCTCGAGGAACGTGACGGCCTCGGTGTACTTCTTCTGCGCCGCGAGCGCGCGGCCGCGCAGGTAGTTCCTCCGCGCGAGATAGCCGGTATCGGCGTCCTTCGGCCCGGCGCTGACGCGCGCGGCGGCCAGCTCGGCGTCGTAGTCGGCGCGCCGCGACTTGTCGGCGAGCGTGTTGTAGGCATCGGTCACGAGGCGGAAGAAGTCCTCGAAGCGCGGGAGCAGGTCCGACAGCGGCCCCGAGCGGAAGCGGTCGGGATGGTAGCGGCGGGCCAGCGTGTAATACGCCTCGCGGATGACCTTGACGCGGGCCATGCGATCGACGCCGAGAACGCCGTAGTGATCGTGGCCCTCGGCCATGGCGAGGCGGCCCACGCACTCTTCGCGGGAGAGCGCGTCCTCGCGGGCGCGCGCTTCGCGCTCCTTCCGTGCTGTGGGATCTTCCGGATGGAGGATGCCGGCCAGGAGGAAGCCGTAGATCGCGCGGAGCGTCGTCTCCTCGTCCTCGGGAGAGTCGCGCACGATGTCGCCGAGTCGGCTGTTGCCGTCGCACCGGGAGACGACGTACGTGCCGAGAGCGTCGAACTCCATCGCGTCGTCGTCCGAGCTCGGCGCGAACACCGGGCGGAAATCGGGCGGGCCGATCCGCAGGTGAAGCGCGTCCAGCGCCGCCGGGTAGCGCTTCGCGTGCGCGAGGACGAGAGAACGAGGCATGAGCCGGACGCGGATCTCGCCCTCCAGGCGGGGCTGGCCGGCCTCGAACTCGTACGTCCCGTCGGGCCATTCGAGCGTCGAGGTCATCAGCTCGCGCACGAGCCCTTCCATCGACCGCTTCAAGATGTCCTCGGGCGGGTCCTTGAGCGCGAGCATGTAGGCCGCCGGCTTGGTCTGCATCCGCGCCGAGTCGGCGGTGACGTTCGCGGCCATCTCGGGGCTCAGCGCGCCGACACGGGCGAGGTACTCGGTGAATTGCTCCTCGATGAGGTTCGACGTCGCGAAGACGAGCCAGCCCTTCTCCAGGCAGAACAGCCGCCGCAGCTTGCCCCGGTTCGCCGTCAGGATGCCCGAGCCGCCGTCGTCGGCGCGCGCACACATCATGTTCGCGAAGCGGCGGTCGCGGATGATCGGGGGCGGGGCGGACTTCACTCGGTCCGCTCTCCCTGGAGCGTCTCCGCCCAGGCGGCGGCCAGCTCGGCGTAGTTCTGTCCGAGGCACGACTGGAGCGCCTGGTCGATCGAATCGCCGTCGCCCAAGTGCGCCAGCACCGACACGAGCGCGTCGAAGCCGCGCTGGGATTCGAGGAAGCGCGTGAACGAGAGCGCGGCGGGATACGAAAACGCGGATTCCGGCCACGTCGCGGGATCGTTCGGGCGGACGGTGCGGGCCAGAGAGGCCGTGTCGGAGCGCCGGATCGCGCGCGGCTCGGCGACCTGGGCGAGACCCTCGTGGAGCCAGCGCGGGCAGTTGCCCCGGGTCTTCGATGAGATGATCGCGTGCGTCAGCTCGTGCTTCAGGACGTGTTCCGCCGCGGTGTTGAGCGCCTTCAATCCGCCCAAGGGAACGCGGATCTTCCCGTCGTAGAGCCCGGCGACTTCGTGGCCGGCCTGGGTGACGTCGTGGAAGGTTTGCTGCGGGTAGAGCAGCACGGTGATCGGCTGCGACGGCGCGTGACGATAGATCGAGGCCAGCGCTTCGTAGGAGTCCTCGAGGACGTCGGTGATCTTCGCGACGAGGTCCTGATCGAGCGCGCCGTCGTAGCGGAGCGTGAAGTGCGCGGCGGCGGAGTACTCGTAATTGCGGGCGGCGGCGAGCTCGCGCTCGGCCTTCATGATCTTGTCGCGGAGCCGGTCGGAAGGCGCCAGCCGGAAGGCCTCACGCCACTCGGTCAGGGCGTCTTCCACGCGCTCTTCCCGGTCCCGGAGCGAGCCCAGGACCTCGTGCAGGTCGGCCGAATCCGGAGTCCGCGTCAGCCCGTCGAGCGCGACCGGAAGCGCGATCGCATCGCGCCCCAGCGCCATCTCGGCGAGCGCGTAGCCGACGCGCGGCCCGGGAGCATCCGGCTCGGCGTCGACGATCTCGTAGAACAGGATCGACGCGCGGTCGAAGTCGCGGGCCGAGAGGGCCGCGTTGGCCTCGTTCATCTTGTCGTAGAGCGCCTTCGAGACCCGCTTCCCCGTGCGGATGGCCGGCGCCTTGTCGAGCAGCGCGTCGGGCTTGGCGGCGGGGTGCGGCGTCGAGTCCTTCGGCTCGACGCGGACGAGCATCGTGCGCGGCAGCCCCATCGAGCCGTTCACGGATTCGACGTGGAGTGTGTCGCCCTCGATCCACCAGCGATCGGCGTCGATCGTCCCTCCGCCCTGGAGGTGGAGGATGTCGCACGGCGCGATCCGGAAGATCGCAAGCGTGGCGGCGGCGATGAGAAGCCGGAGCCCGCGGCTCACAGGATCACCTTGGCGATCTCGACGGCCCCGATCTTGTCCTTCCCGCGAAGGCCGGAGGGAAGATCGGCCGCAGCACTCGCATCCTTCGGCGTCTGATAGGTCCCGAAGCACACGCGGAAGCACGCGTCGTCGTTGTGCCGGGCGGGGAGTACGTAGAGCTTCGACGATCCGGCGCCGGAGGACAGCATGCGATCGACGGTCTCGGGGCGGCACGCGAGCAGCAGCTGCGCCGTGTACCGGTCGTGCGATTGCGCGAGGCGGGCGCGGTCGTGCTCCGCGCGCGCCGCGAGCTTCGCCAGCACGGGGTCATCGACGGGCTTCGACGCGGGCACGGGCGTTGCGGCAGGCAGGGGCGTGGGCGCGAGGCGGGCCGGAGGCTCCGCTTTCGTGGGGAGGACGACCTCTGCGGCGGGCGGATCGGCGGCCGGCTCGGGGAGGGGAGCCGGGTCGCTGCCGGCCTGCTCGGATGCCACGGCCGAGCCCAGCACCGGCTCGGCGGGGGTCGCGTTCAACGCGGTGGTTTTGCCCTGCTCGTAAGGGCTGGCCTTGAGGACGTACCCCGTGAACACGATCGCCAGGACGGCCACGACCAGGAAGGCCGATGACCAGATCCCTTTCTCCACGGTTTCCGGGTCGCCGCTCATGCTCGACGATCAATATAAACGGCGGACGCCCTGCGGACATCCCCTTTTGCCGGCCGCGGTCAGTGGATCAGGGTAAAGCAGCGGCTCCAGCGGGACCGGGTGATCAGGTGGGCGAACTTGCTTCCGATGGCCTTCAACTGGTCCATCCCGCGCAGATTGATGTCGTTCGGGCCCTCGGTGTAGGACCACCAGATCAGCAGGGCGCGCCCTTTGACCAGGTCGCGCGGGACGAACCCCCACACGCGGCTGTCGGACGAGCGGTCGCGATGGTCTCCCATGACCCAGTAGTTCCCTTCGGGAACCTTGAACGGCTCGTAGCTGTCGGAGAGGCGGTAGGCTTCCTTCACGTACGGGTCTTCGATGCGCTGGCCGTTGGCGTAGACGATGCCCCGGCGGATCTCCAGCGTGTCGCCCGGAAGCCCGATGACGCGCTTGATGTAGTCGGTTTCCGGCTCGTCGGGGAACTTGAAGACGATGACGTCGCCCCGCCTGATGTCCCGGACGGGAAGCAGCGCCTTCTCGAGCGAAGTGTCGGCGGGCGAGAACACGTACCGGTTGACCATGATGTAATCGCCGATCAGGAGCGTGTCCTCCATCGAGCCGCTCGGGATCTTGGACTGCTGGAAGATGAACGCGCGCGTGAACACGACGAAGATCACGCAGATGAGGATGGTCTCGGCGTAGTCCCTGAGGACTCCCTTCGGCGGCGGATCGGGAAGTGCTACGACGCGGTCGTCCGAGAAGCCGGTCCTACTTCCCATGGGATTCCTCGGGGCGCATCCGCGGAAAGGTATCACGTCAGAGGGGACACTCCCTTTTTTCACCCATAGGGAGCCCAGAGCTTTCGAATTTTTGTC
>CAZYHZ010000131.1:0-5175 GCA_964647625.1 uncultured Acidobacteriota bacterium | reverse complement strand
TTGAAAGAACAAAGACGAATGTCCCCTTATGGGTGAATAAAGGGAGTGTCCCCTACAGCCAAGCCTCGATCTTGGCTGTCACTGCATCGACGGTGAAGCCGAACTCCTTGCCGTTGACGGGGCCGGGGGCGGAGGCGCCGTAGCGGTCGATTCCGATGACGAGACCCGAGGGGCCGGCGAGGCGGTGCCAGAGATCGGTCTTTCCCGCTTCGATGACGGCGACGGGAACGCCCTCGGGGAACAGCGAGTGCCGGTAGGCGGCGTCCTGCTGGTGGAATATCTCGACGCACGGAATCGAAACGACGTTCAGACGCTTCCCCTTGGCGGCCAGGCGCTCACGCGCGCCGACGGCGAGGTGGAGCTCGGAGCCGGTCGCGGCGACGATCGCGTCGGGCTCGCCGTCGCCCGCCACCAGGTAGGCGCCGCGGCGCAGCTCGCGCTCGCCGATCCGGAGCGGGCGCTCGATCGGCGGAAGCTTTTGCCGCGTGAGGATCAGCGCCGAGGGCCCGTCCTTGCGCTCCAAGGCCATCCCCCACGCGAGCGCGGTCTCGACCCCGTCGGCGGGGCGCCACACATGGAGATTCGGGATCAGGCGCAGCGACGACACCTGCTCGATCGGCTCGTGCGTCGGCCCGTCTTCTCCGACGAAGATCGAATCGTGCGTGAAGATGAAGACCACCGGAAGCTTCGACAGCGCGGAGAGGCGGATCGAGCCGCGCATGTAATCGGAGAACACGAGGAAGGTCGATCCGAACGGACGGAAGGCGCCGTGATAGGCAATGCCGTTGACCACCGCGCCCATCGCGTGCTCGCGAACACCGAAGTGGAAGTTGCGTCCGTCGAACGATCCGGGCGCGATGTCGCCGGCGCCCTTGATCGTGGTGAAGGTCGAGCTCGCGAGGTCGGCGGCGCCGCCGGCGAGACCGGGGACCAGCTCGGCGGCTTTCTGGAGGATGGCCTTGCCGTGATCGCGCGTCGCGGCTTCGCCGGCGGGAGCGGCGGCGAGGAGCTGGGCGACGAGATCGTCGGGGACCGTTCTCGTCCAGATCGCGTCCCACTGTCCGCTCTTGACGGGGTTGTCGTGGGCCCAGCGCTCGAAGCGCTGCTCCCACCCGGTGCGGAGCGCGGCCCCCTCGGCGGCGCGGGCGCGGAAGAACTCGCGCACCTCGTCGGGAATGTAGAACGCGGGCTCGAGCGGCCATCCGAGCGCAAGCTTTGCGGCTTTCGCCTCTTCGGGGCCGAGAGGCGAGCCGTGGGCTTCGGCGGTGTCTTGCTTGTGGGGCGCGCCATAGCCGATGTGCGTCTTGCAAGAGATGAGCGACGGGCGCGACCGCTCCGCGATCGCCGCTTCGATCGCCGCGGCAATCTGCGCGTGATCGTAGCCGTCGATCGACTGCACGTGCCAGCCGTAGCCTTCGAATCGACGGGGAACGTTTTCGGAGAACGACAGCGCGGTCTTGCCGTCGAGCGAGATGCCGTTGTCGTCGTACAGGACGATCAGGTTTCCGAGGCCGAGGTGGCCGGCGAGCGAGCAGGCTTCGCTCGCGATCCCTTCCATCATGTCGCCGTCGCTCGCGAGCGCGAACACGCGATGGGCGACGGGCTGGAAGTCGGCGTCGTTGAACCGGGTCGCGAGCATCTTTCCGGCGAGCGCCATGCCCACCGCGTTTCCGAGCCCCTGGCCGAGCGGACCCGTCGTGGCCTCGACGCCGACCGTGTGCCCGAACTCGGGATGGCCCGGCGTGCGGCTCCCCCACTGGCGGAACGACTGAAGGTCCGACATCGAGAGGTCATAGCCCGCTAGATGGAGTAGCGAGTACAGCAGCATGCAGCCGTGCCCCGCCGACAGGACGAACCGGTCGCGGTCGGGCCAGTCCGGCGCCGTCGGGTCGTAGCGCAGGAATTCGCTCCACAGCACGAACGCGACATCGGCCGCGCCCATCGGGAGACCCGGGTGTCCCGATTTCGCCTTCTCGACCGCGTCGACCGAGAGGAATCGGATCGTGTTCGCGGCGGCCTTCGACAGCGATGCGGATGGACCTGGCGACATGAGGTGTTCTCCGGAGGCGGCGGAAAGGCTCTCATTATAGGCTTAGGGGTCCGTCGAGAACCGACCAAGAGGAGGGAGTCATGATGGCACGCCGTGCCGCAGCAGCGGCAATTGCCTTGTTCTTGTCCGGAGCGGCCGCTCCGGCGCGCGCCCAGTTCGATTGCACCGGCGTGTCCCAGTCGCAAAATTCGACGTTGGCGTCGGTCGTCGTGGCGAGCGGGCTGACCCAGCCGTTGTTCGTCACCGCGGCTCCCGGCGACAAGTCGCGGATCTTCATCGTCGAGCGCAACGGCCACATCAAGTTTCACACGCACGGCCAGCCGGCATCGACGTGGACGACCTTCCTCGACATCTCCACGAAGGTCGATTCCACGGACGATCTCGAGCTGGGGCTCCTGGGCCTTGCGTTCGATCCGAGCTATGCGGGCGCAGGCGGCCACTTCTGGGTGTTTTACAGCGAGAACGTGGGAGGACAGGTCTACAGCGTCGTCGCCCGCTACACCACGAGCGCGAACCCCGACGTCGCCGATGCGACCAGCGAGTCGCGCGTGCTTCGCCTGCTCAAGCCGCAGACGAACCACAACGGCGGGATGCTGATGTTCGGGCAGGACGGATTCCTGTACGTGTTCACCGGCGACGGCGGAGACGGCGGCGACCCACATGGGCCCTGCGGCAATGGGCAGAACCTGAACGTGCTGCTCGCGAAGATCCTTCGCCTCGACGTCCGCAACGTCGACCCGCAGGCCCTTCCTCCCGATTGCGGAGCGCCCGACGGGGCCTACGGCATCCCTTCGAGCAACCCGTTCAAGGACGGCGCCGGGGTCGGGGTCTGCGACGAGATCTGGGCGTTCGGCGTTCGCAACCCGTGGCGCCCCTCGTTCGATCCCGCAAACGGCGACCTGTACGTCGCCGACGTGGGGCAGGACTGCTGGGAGGAGATCAACTGGCGTCCGGGAACGAGCCTCGGCGGCGAGAACTACGGCTGGCGGCAGATGGAGGCGACCCACTGCTACAACCCGGCGGACACCACGACGTGCGATCCCGCCGGCGCAGTCTGCGGAAGCTCCCCCGCCTGCCACGATCCGGGCCTGACCCTTCCCGTCCTCGAGTACTCGCATGCGGGCGCCTGCTCGATCACCGGCGGCTACGTGTATCGAGGCTGCCGCATGCCGAACATGCGCGGGAAGTACTTCTACGGCGATTTCTGCGGGGGCTTCGTGAGGTCGCTGGTGATGTCGGGCGGCGCCGCGACGAACCTCGTCGATTTCACGAGCCAGGTCGATCCGGGCGGAACGCTGCCGGGCAACATGTCGAGCTTCGGCATCGACGCCCAGGGCGAGGAGTACATCACGTCGCTCGCCGGCAGCGTCCGCAAGCTCGTCCCGCCGTTCACCAGCTTGGAGGTTTCGGGGCTCGGTGCGGCCGACAAGCTGCTCCTATCGAGGAACGGTCCCTGGACGTGGGAGAACCTGTTCGCCTCGACCGACGTCCCGGTGTCTTTCTACCGCGTGTATCGCGGGACGCCGGGCGGCTCCTACACTTGCATCCTGAAGATCTCGACCCCGACCTGGCCGGCCGGCGACACGGTCAATCCGTCGATCGGCCAGATGTTCGCGTACGTGGTCACGGCCATCAACGCATCGAACGTCGAAACCCTGAGGGGAACGACCGGCACGTTCAACGCGTCGACCTGCCCGTGAGGCGTTAAGATCGGGGCATGCACGTCGTGCCGGCCTGTGTCGTCCTCTTCGGTCTGATGGCGGCCGCGGTGGGGCCCTCCGGCCGGATCGCAATGACTTCGGCCGCGTTCAAGCAAGACGGCTCGATCCCGGCCAAGTACACCTGCGACGGCGCCAACGTCTCGCCGCCCCTGACGTGGTCCGGCGTTCCGGCGGGAACGAAGAGCTTGGCACTCGTGGTGACCGATCCCGACGCGCCCGACCCCAAGGCCCCGAAGACGACCTGGGTGCACTGGATCCTGTACAACCTGCCCGCCGACGCAACCGGTGTTCGGGAGGCGTCGCCATCCAAGAGCCTTCCCGCGGGCTCCCTCGAAGGCACGAACGATTTCGGGCGCACGGGATACGGCGGGCCTTGCCCTCCCATCGGCCGCCATCGCTACGTGCACACGCTGTACGCGCTCGACGTCGTGCTCCACGAGCTCGACAAGCCCACGCGCGCGAAGCTGCTTGCCGCGATGGAAGGGCACATCCTCCAGACCGCGGAGCTCACCGGCACCTACCAGAGACAGTGATGCGCACGGTGGCCGTCGAGCCGGGCCGGCCGTGACGGAGGACGATCGCCCGGGTGTTGCGATCTTCCCGCCGCTTCTGTTCGGGATCTGCCTCCTCTACGGCCTGGCGGTCCACTGGATCGTCCCGTACCGCTTCGGCTTGCCCGCGTGGGCGCGGGTGGCCGGCGGAATCGTCGCGGCGTCGGGTCTCGCGCTCGCGCAGTGGGGGAAGCGGACGATGGAGGCCGCGGGAACGAACGTGCGGCCCGATCAACCCGCGCTGTCGATCGTCTCGGCCGGCCCCTTCGCTCATACTCGAAACCCGCTGTACCTCGGGGTCATGGGCCTGTTCGCCGGTGTCGGGGTCGCGCTGGACTCGCCGGCGTTCCTGACCGGGCTCGTCCCGCTGTTTCTCGTCCTGCGCATCGGAGTCGTCGCACGGGAGGAGCGGTATCTCGAAGCCAAGTTCGGGGACGCCTATCGCGCGTACCGGTCGCGCGTCCGGCGCTGGATCTAAGCTAGAATCCGGGCTCTTTTCCTCTGGATGGAGGCGCGTCTTGGCCAAACGAACCCCTAAGGGCCCGGAAGATCTGAACCTGAACAACATCGTCTCGCGTCAGTTCGACAAGGCCGCGCGCCACGTCGATCTGCCGGACGGGCTGCTCAACCAGATCAAGGCCTGCAACAACGTCTACTACATGCAGTTCCCGGTGAAGATCGACGACGAGTACGTCATCTTCGAGGCCTGGCGCGCCGAGCACAGCCACCACCGAAAGCCGCTCAAGGGCGGCATCCGCTACAGCCGGATGGTCGATCAGCACGAGATCATGGCGCTCGCGGCGCTGATGACCTACAAGTGCGCGATCGGCAACGTGCCGTTCGGCGGATCGAA
>CAZYHZ010000130.1:824-5199 GCA_964647625.1 uncultured Acidobacteriota bacterium | reverse complement strand
CGGGCCGCCGCTGGAGCGACGGCCTGCACCAGGCCGTGGAAGCCAAGGAAGGCGTGAAGATCGAGCGCGAGAACCAGACCCTCGCGACGATCACCTTCCAGAACTACTTCCGCATGTACGGCAAGCTGTCCGGAATGACGGGAACGGCGGACACCGAGGCCGTCGAATTCGACAAGATCTACTCGCTCGAGGTGGTGGTCGTGCCCACCAATCGCCCGATGGTCCGGAAGGACCACCAGGACGTCGTCTACCGGACGGAAGAAGAGAAGTGGCGCGGCGTCGTCGAGGAGATCGTCGATTGCCAGAAGCGCCGGCAGCCAACGCTCGTGGGCACGATCTCGATCGAGAAGTCCGAGACGCTCTCGACGCAGCTCAAGCGGAAGGGGATCAAGCACGTCGTCCTGAACGCCAAGTACCACGAGATGGAAGCCGAGTTCGTGGCGCAGGCGGGCCGCCTCGGCGCGGTCACGATCGCGACGAACATGGCGGGGCGCGGAACGGACATCCTGCTCGGCGGCAACCCCGAGTTCCTCGCCCGTCAAGAGCTGATCCTCGGCGGCCTCAAGCCGTCCGAGACTCCGCCGGCCGAATGGGATGCGGCCTTCGAGAGGGCGCTCTCCGGCATGCGCGAGCAGTGCCGTCTTGAGCACGACGAGGTCACGTCTCTCGGCGGGCTCCACATCCTCGGCACCGAGCGCCACGAATCGCGCCGCATCGACAACCAGCTTCGCGGCCGCGCGGGCCGCCAGGGCGATCCGGGGTCGTCGCGATTCTTCCTGTGCCTCGACGACGACCTGATGCGCATCTTCGGCGGCGACCGTCTGAAGGGCGCGATGCAGCGGTTCGGCATGGAAGACGACGTCCCGATCGAATCCGGCATGGTGTCTCGCGCGATCGAGCGGGCGCAGAAGCAGGTCGAGCAGCGCAACTTCGAGACGCGCAAGCACCTGCTCGAATACGACGACGTCAACAACAAGCAGCGGCAAGAAATCTACGGCTTGCGGCGCGACCTTCTCGAGGGGAAGAACCAGAAGGAATACATCGTCGACAAGTCGCGCGAGATCTTCGCGTTCCTGATGGAGGACTACATCGGGAGCAAGAAGGACGTGAGGGAGTGGGACGTCCAGCCCTTCCGTCAGCAGCTCCACTATTTCTTCGGCTACGACCCCGAGAAAGACGGGATCCAGATCCCGACGATGAGCGTCGAGGGGATCCAGGAAACGATCGGCTCCCGGCTGGAAGGCATCTACGACGACAAAGAAGAGCGGATGGGCCCGGATCTGATGCGCCAGTACGAGCGCCACATCCTCCTGCAGGTCATCGATCACGCGTGGAAGGACCATCTGCTGGCGATGGACCACTTGAAAGACGGCATCGGGCTGCGGGCCTACGGCCAGAAGGACCCGTTGGTCGAGTACAAGCGCGAATCGTTCGACATGTTCGGAATGATGCGGGAGCGGATCGAAAACGACGCCGTGCGCTTCCTGTACCAGCTCGCCCCGATGACCGACGAGGATCGCCAGCGCGAAGAGGAAAAGCGCCGGCGCGAGCAGGAGCAGGTGTTTCGCGCGGCCTCGCAGTCGGCCGCCGGCGTCACGGCGCGCGGCGGCGTCGCCACGATGACGCGGAAGGTCCCCAAGGTCGGCCGGAACGATCCTTGCCCCTGCGGCTCCGGCAAGAAATACAAGAAGTGCCACGGGGAAAACGAGGCGTAGCGCCGCGCGCTTGACTCCCGGCCGCGAACTACCGACGTTGACTCTGAACTCTCGACTCTTGACTCTCGACTCTTAACTCTCGACTCTCGACCGGCTGGGTCAAGAGTCGAGCGTTGAACGCGGAGGAGGAATCCGGATGGCCATCGAAGTCATCGAATGGAAGGACGATTCCGGCCTGGAAATGGTGTGGCGGTTTGCGGGCGGCGGGCAGATCAAGCTCGGCGCGCAGCTCGTCGTCACCGAGAACCAGTGGGCGATCTTCTTCCGTGACGGCAAGGCGCTCGACACGTTCACCACGGGACGCCATACCCTCACGACCCTGAACATCCCGCTCCTGTCGAAGCTCATCGGGCTGCCGTTCGGCGGGACCTCGCCGTTCCGTGCCGACGTCTACTACGTCGCCCGCAAGGTGTTCACGGGCGTCAAGTGGGGGACGCGCGAGCCGGTCGTCTTCCGCGACGCCGAGCTGTCGATGGTGCGGCTGCGCGCCAACGGCACCATGGCGATGCGGATCGTCGATCCGAAAACGTTCGTCAACGGGATGGTGGGCACCCAGGGGGAATACACCGTCGAGTCGATCGACGGGTACCTCCGGGATCTCGTGGTGGCGCGCCTGAACGACGTCATCGGCGAGGCACTGAAGACGATCTTCGACCTCCCGAAGCTTTACGATGAGATCGCGGTAACGCTCAAGACGCGGGTCGCTTCGGACTTCGCCAAGTACGGCCTGGAGATGACGGATTTCTTCGTGGGCGCGATCACGCCGACGGAGGACGTCCAGCACTTGATCGACGACCGCACCGGCATGGCGGCGATCGGAGATCCCAAGGCTTACATGCAGTTCAAGGCGGCGAAGGCGATGACCGACGCCGCGAGCGCTTCATCGGGCGAATCGGGGGCGGCCTCGGGAATGGGCTTGGGCGTCGGCGCGGGCCTCGGAATGAGCGTCGCCGGAATGATCCGCGACGCGGCGACCGCGACCGCACCCGCGGCGTCCATGGCGGCCTGCGCGCAGTGCGGCGGCCGCCTTCCGGACGGCGCGAAGTTCTGCCCCGCGTGCGGGGCGAAGCGGGCCTGATCCCGAGGGTTTTTCGCTGCTGCTAGTATGTCCCGGGAACGCGGAGGTCCGATGCTGGAATTCCCCGTCCCCGAGGCCCTCACCTTCGACGACGTTCTTCTCGTTCCCGCGCACTCGCGCATCCTGCCGAGCCACGTCGACACGAAGACGCTGCTGACGCGGCGCATCACGCTGAACGTGCCGCTCGTGTCGTCCGCCATGGACACGGTGACGGAGTCGCGCCTGGCCGTGGCGCTCGCCCAGGACGGCGGCATCGGGATCATCCACAAGAACATGTCGATCGACGACCAGGCCTCGGAGATCGACAAGGTCAAGAGGTCGGAGTCCGGAATGATCGTCGATCCGGTGACGATGACGCCGGATCAGAAGGTCTTCGAGGCGCTCGAGGCCATGAGCCGCTACCGGATCTCGGGGCTTCCCGTCGTCGACAAGTCGGGGAAGCTGGTCGGGATCCTGACCAACCGGGATCTTCGCTTCTGCACCCAGAAAGAGCTGCCGATCCGCGAGCTGATGACCGCGGAGAACCTCGTCACCGTTCCGAAGGGGACGACGCTCGACCAGGCCAAGGAGCTGCTCCACAAGCACCGGATCGAGAAGCTCCCGGTCGTCGATGCGCAGTTCCGCGTCGTGGGGCTGATCACCGTCAAGGATATCCAGAAGCAGATCAAGTACCCGTTCGCGTGCAAGGACGAGCTCGGCCGCCTGCGCGTCGGCGCCGCGCTCGGGATCGCGAAGGACACGATGGACCGCGCGAGCGCGCTCGTCGATGCGCGCGTGGACCTGCTGGTCGTCGACACGGCGCACGGTCACAGCGAAGGCGTCCTGGCGACGATCGGCGCGCTCCGCGAGCGTTATCCCGACCTGCAGATCGTCGGCGGGAACGTCGCGACCGAGTCCGGCGCCCGGGCCCTGATCGATCGCGGCGTCGACGCGGTCAAGGTCGGGGTCGGCCCGGGGAGCATCTGCACGACGCGCATCGTCACCGGTGCGGGCGTTCCGCAGATCACGGCGATCGCCTCCGCGGCGTCGGCTTGCGAGAGCGCGGGGGTTCCGCTGATCGCCGACGGCGGCATCAAGTTCTCCGGCGACGTCGTCAAGGCGCTCGCCGCCGGCGCTCACACGGTGATGATCGGAAGCCTGTTCGCCGGCACCGAGGAATCGCCCGGAGAGACCGTCCTCTATCAGGGGCGCACGTTCAAGGAGTACCGCGGCATGGGAAGCCTGGGCGCCATGAAGCGCGGGTCGTCCGACCGCTACTTCCAGGACGAGTTCGACGAGCGCAAGATGGTTCCCGAAGGGATCGAAGGGCGCGTCCCGTACAAGGGCCCGGTAACGGCGCTGATCGGCCAGCTCGTCGGGGGATTGCGCGCGGGGATGGGCTACGTCGGCTGCCCGGACGTCCCGGCCCTTCGCCGGAACGCGCGATTCGTCCGTATCACCGCGGCGGGCCTTCGCGAATCGCACGCGCACGACGTGATCATCACGAAGGAAGCTCCGAACTACCGCCTCGACTGAGATCGGGGACACCCCCAAAAGGGGACATTCGTCTTTTTCTCGAATAGGGGACAGTCCCCTTTTTCTT
>CAZYHZ010000130.1:0-814 GCA_964647625.1 uncultured Acidobacteriota bacterium | reverse complement strand
CTCAGCTGTTGGGCGGCCGGCGGGCGGGGATGGGGTATGCCGGCTGCCCCGACGTCGCGTCCCTGCGACGCGACGCGAAGTTCGTCCGGATCACGGCCGCCGGCTTGCGCGAATCGCACGCGCACGACGTCATCATCACCAAGGAAGCCCCCAATTACCGCCTCGACTGAGACGTCGCATTTTCTGACGGGTCCGAGGTCCGATCCCATCTCTCTTTCAGCGGGCGCTCGACGCGCATGGATGGAACCGCGCGTCGAGCTCGAATGTCCGCTCGCCGGCCAGGGAGGAGCCGGCTCGCTTCCATACGCCGCTTCCAGAGAGATGGGATCGGACCTCGGACCGTCAGCAAATGGGCGAGATCAGGCATCTCCACGCGGGCGCTGCTCGTCGGAAGGTTCCGCGAGGATCTCGATGCGGCGGGAGCCCCCGCCGACGTCGTGGAGGCGGATCGTCGTGGCGCCGCGCTTGAGGCACGGGGGAAACCTCTCGCCCCACTCGACGAGGACGACGCCGCCGGCGGTGCGGATGTCCTCGATGCCCAGGGCGGAGATGTCGTCTTCCGGATTGGGAAGGCGGTAGAGACCGCTGCGGAAGAGGGGTGGGCTTTTGCGTTTTCGCAAGTTTCATTCATAAACAGTACCGCCGGCATCTTGCCGGCTGTATCGTGGGCGTCCCGCCCGCGTCTTTTATAGGTGAGGGCAAGATGCCCTCACGACAGCCGCCGAGACGGCGGCGTTCATCAAGACGTGCTCCGCTTCGCCTTCACCTTCTTCGCACCGGATGGGAAATTTCTGACCCCCTCGGTTGTCGGCGG
>CAZYHZ010000129.1:1738-5204 GCA_964647625.1 uncultured Acidobacteriota bacterium | reverse complement strand
GGCGGACGGGATCGAGTTTTGGAGGGGTTGGCCGCCCGCCGCTCGGCGGACGCTTCAGCGCCCAACGCTTCGGTCCCGACGAAAAACCCCGAATACGGGATACCGGCAGGACAGAATGCCGGGCGGTTATACCAGGGAACGCGTATCGTTGTCGACGGGGCCCCATGCGCGTCAAAATCTGCGGAATCAGGCGCATCGAGGATGCGCTCGCTGCGGTCGCCGCAGGGGCGGACGCGATCGGGTGCCTCGTCGGGCTCGACACCCCGGCCCCCGACGCCGTCTCGGCCCGGGAGGCCCGGGCGATATTCGCCGCGCTTCCGCCCTTCGTGGGCCGCGTCCTCGTCACCCACCGGACGGGCGTCGCGGAGGTGGCGGCCTTGATGCGCGAATCCGCGGCCACCACGGTCCAGCTTCACGGCGAATTCCCGCTCGTCGCCGTCTCAGCGCTCCGTGAAGCGGTCCCGTTCGCGGGAATCGTGAAGGCGGTGCACGTGACCGGGGAAGAGGCGATCGCCGCCGCCTCCAGCGCGGCGCGCGTCGTGGACGCCCTCCTGGTTGACACGAAGGACGGCGGGCGGATCGGCGGCACGGGAATCCCCCATGACTGGTCGATCAGCGCCGCGATCGTCCTTAAGACCGGAAAGCCGGTCATCCTCGCCGGCGGCCTCACCCCGGAAAACGTCGCTCTCGCCATCGCCCGCGTCCGTCCCTACGCCGTCGACGTCAACTCCGGCACGCGAGGACGCGACGGCTTCAAGGACCACGACAAGCTGCACCGCTTCATCGCCGCGGCGAAAGGCAGTCGAGAGTCTGGAGTTTAGAGTCGAGAATTCAGAGTCCGGAGCTCTCGACTCTCGACTCTCGACTTCTTCTAATCCTGCAGGTGGTACGGCACGCTCGTCACGACGACGTTGCGCTTGAACAGCAACGAGCCCTTGATGAGAAGCGCGCGCTGGTTGTGAAGCAAGTGATGCCACCATCGGGCGGGGACGAACTCGGGGAGCAGGACGGTGATGAAGTCGTCCGGGCGCTCGCCGTCGGTCAGCTCGATGTATTCGAGGAGCGGCGCCAGGACCGAGCGGAACGGCGACGCCACGATCTCCAGGCGCACGCCCTTCCCCCAGCGCTCCCACTCCTCGCGGATCTCGCGCGTCGCTTGCGGGTCGACGTCGACGTAGACCGCGCGCACGTCATCGGAGAGCGAGCGCGCGTACTCCAAGGCCTGGACGACCGCGCGGTGAACGCCGCCGATCGGCACGATCACCGTGTTGTGGCGCCGGTCGGCGACCTCGAGCCCCTTGAGCGACAGCTGCTGCGCGACCTTCTCGTAGTGGCGGTGGATCGCGAGGAAGTGCGCGACCAGGACCGGGATCAGGACGATGATGATCCATGCGCCCTCCCGGAATTTCGTGAGGGCGACCACGAACAGGACGATCAGCGTGAGGGTCGCGCCGAGCCCGTTGACGAAGGCCCCGATCCGCCAGTTCCCCTTCCGCTCGCGCCGCCATTTCAGGACCATCCCCGCCTGGGAGAGCGTGAACGACACGAACACGCCGAGCATGTACAGCGGGATCAGCGCGTGCGTGTCGCCGCCGAACACGAACAGCAGCAGCCCTGAGAGGAGGCTCAGCGCGACGATGCCGTTCGAGAACGCCAGCCGGTCGCCCTGGTTCGCGAGCTGGCGCGGGAGGAACTTGTCGCGCGCGATGATCGATGCCAGCCGCGGGAAATCCGAAAACGCCGTGTTCGCCGCGAGCACGAGGATCATCGTCGTCGCCGCCTGGACCATGTAGTAGATCGTTCCGCGCCCCCCGAGGATCGCCCGGTTGAGCTGCGAGATGACGGTTTCCTCGTGGCGCGGGATGACGTGGAACGCCCCCGCGAGAAGGGTCACGCCGATGAAGCAGACCACCGCGCACGCGATCATGATCATGAGCGTCGTCGCCGCGTTCTTTGCCTCGGGCGGCTTGAACGCGGGGACGCCGTCCGAGATCGCCTCGATCCCCGTCAGCGCGGTGCAGCCGTTCGCGAACGCGCGGAGCACGAGGAACACCGACAGCGGCGCCATCTCGGGCGGCACCGCGAGGGCCGCCGTCGACTCGATCGGCACGACCTGGCCCGTCAGGACCTTGTAGGCCCCGACGACGAGCAGGAGCGCCATGCTCCCGAGGAAGAAGAACGTCGGCGCGGAGAAGATCCTCCCCGACTCGCGGATGCCGCGGAGGTTGCCGATCGCGATGAGCACGAGAAAGCCCAGCGACAGCTCGACGCGATTGACGTGCCATTGCGGCAGCGCGGATGTCACGGCGGCGACGCCCGCCGCGATGCTGACGGCGACCGTCAGCACGTAATCGAGAAGGAGCGCCGCCGCGGCGATCAGGCCGGGCACGACGCCGAGATTCTCGCGGGCGACGCGGTAGGCGCCCCCGCCTCCGGGATACGCGTGGATCGTCTGCCGGTAGGAGAAGCCGATGACGAGCATCAGGCCGACGATCACGCAGCCGATCGGCGTCACGAGCCACAGCGCCGACGTGCCGGCGATCAGGAGCGTTCGGAGGATTTCCTCGGTCGCGTAGGCGACCGACGACAGCGCGTCCGAGGAGAGGATCGCGAGCCCCGAGGCCTTGGTGTAGCGCTCGTGCTGGGCCTGGTGCGATGGGATCGGCTTGCCCACGAGCCAGTGCTTGAGGGCACCGACCGCGAATCCAGGAGACACCTTGCACTACCCCCGACCGCCCATCGGGCGGCTCCGGCCGCGGCACGTTCTAGCAATGCCCCACGGGGCTGTCAATTGCGGCCTGCTAGACTCCCCAATTCGCGCGCCGCGCGGGAGAAGATCGGTGCTGCACACGATCGTCGACGTCTTTCTGCACCTCGATCGCCACCTCGGCGAATTCGTCCAGGCGCACGGAGCCTCGACCTACGGCTTGCTCTTCGCGATCGTGTTCCTCGAGACCGGCGTCGTGATCACGCCGTTCCTTCCGGGCGATTCGCTCCTGTTCGCCTGCGGCGCGCTGGCGGCGGCGGGGGCGTTGAAGCTCGGAGCGCTGTTCGTGCTGCTCGGCGCCGCCGCGATCCTGGGCGACACGGCGAACTACTCGATCGGCAAGGCGATCGGGCCGCGTGCGTTCAGCGGCAAGATCCGGTTCCTGAAGCACGAGCATCTGATGCGGACGCAGGAATTTTACGAGCGGCACGGCGGGAAGACGATCTTCCTCGCTCGCTTCGTGCCGATCGTACGCACGTTCGCGCCCTTCGTCGCGGGGATCGGGACGATGTCGTATCTGCGCTTCGTCGCCTACAACGTCGTAGGCGGCCTGGTCTGGGTGAGCCTCTGCCTCGGCGCGGGCTACGCCTTCGGCAACATCCCCGTCGTCAAGAACAACTTCTCGCTCGTCATGATCGGGATCGTGCTCGTCTCGATGATTCCCCTCGCCATTGAGTACATCCGGAAGCGATAGGGGAC
>CAZYHZ010000129.1:0-1638 GCA_964647625.1 uncultured Acidobacteriota bacterium | reverse complement strand
GTCCCCTATTGCGTCAGGGAGAGCGGGCGCGCGAGCCGTTCGTCGCTGATGATGCCGACCTTCACGGTCTCGTCACCCTTGTGCGCGGCGTCGAGGATGCGGACGACCCCTTCGTAGTTGAGCTTTTCTTCGGCGGCCAGGAAGAGGATCTTGTCGCTCGCCTTCCGGTTCTTGAAGATCTCCCCGACCTTCGTCCCGAGCTGCGTGATCTCGATTTCGTCTTTGTTCAGGAACACCTTGCAGCCCGGCGGCAGCCCCGGCGACGTCATTGCCGATTCGATCGGACACGAGTCGGCGTTGATCGCCAAGATCACCGGCGGATTATCCGGATCGGGCTGGACAGGCTGCTGCGATTCCGCCGGAATCTCGATGTCGTACCCGCGCTGGGCCAAGGGCACCACTGCCATGAAGATGATGAGGAGGACCAGCACGACGTCGATCAGCGGCGTGACGTTGATCTCCGAGTTGAGACCGCCTCCTCCGCCGACTTGCATTCCCATGGGCCGTCTCCGTCCGAGCTACTCTTGGCGTTGGCTGATGAGGCCGACCTGCTCGAAGCCGACCCCCTTGATCTTCAGCATGGGTTTCTTGACGTCGCCGTAGGTCAGGCGCGCATCGCCTTTGATGACGATCGAGGCCTTCTTGTTGCGCTGATATTCCTCGGTGAGCTTGGCCACGAGGTTCGCATCGTCTGAGACCTTTTCCTTCTCGACCCAGACGTTCTTGTCGAGTCCAACGGCGATCAGGATCTGGCTCTTGTCTTCGGGCTTCTTCGGGGGCTCCGAGGTTTTCGGAAGCTGGACGGGCGGGCCCTTCTGGAGCATGGGCGTCACGACCATGAAGATGATCAGGAGCACCAGCACCACGTCGACGAACGGCGTGACGTTGATGGCGGAGTTGACCGCTTCCGTCTTAACGCTTTGCACTCGCCGCCTCGTGCTTCTTGAGGAAGATGTCGAGCAGCTCGGCGGAGGAGTTCGACATCTCGATCTGGAACCGCTCGAGCCGCGTCGTGAAGTAGTTGAACGCCATGACCGCGGGCACGGCGACCAAGATGCCGAACGCGGTCGTGATCAGCGCTTCGGCGATACCGGCGGAGACCGCCGCGAGACCGCCGGAGCCGGACAGCGCGATGCCCGTGAACGCGTTGATGATCCCGATGACGGTGCCGAACAGCCCGATGAACGGCGCGGACGACCCGATCGTCGCGAGGCCGCCCGTCCCCTTCTTCATCTCGGCGGCGGTCAAAGACACCGCCCGGTCGAGGGCGCGGCCGACGGCCCCGACCAGGTCGTGGCTGTCTTTCAGCTCCGACTTGTCGTTGTCGTATTCGATCAATCCCGCCGAGACCACCTTCGCGATGTGCGACTTGTGGTACTTCCGGGCGGCATCGAGGGCCCCCGAGAAGTTGTCCTCGCGGATGTTCTTGACGAACACCGGCAGGAACTCGAGGGATTCCTTCCGCGCGGCGCTGTAGCTGCGGAACTTGTCGATCATCACCGCGATCGAATAGACCGACAAGCCGAGCAGGATGACGATAACGGCCTTGCCGACCCAGCTCGCATCGATGAACATCTGAATGGGATTCATTTTTTCGCTCCTTGGCTACCGCAATCTGAAATCGACGCGAATCGTGTA
>CAZYHZ010000128.1:0-5282 GCA_964647625.1 uncultured Acidobacteriota bacterium | reverse complement strand
TTTTTGTCAGAGGGACAGTCCCCTTTTTCTTTCAAAGCTTCCGAACTCCGAAGCTTTGAAAGAAAAAGGGGACTGTCCCTCTGACAAAAATTGGAAAGCTCTGATTTCCCTTTGGGTGGAAAAAGGGAGTGTCCCCTATATCTCCCGGGCGGAAGCGAGCGCGTTCTGGATCGCGTCGCCGAGCGTCGCCATCGAGAACGGCTTCTGGAGCAGGGGCCGCGCGCCGAGCTTGCGGGCACGCTCTTCGTCGGCGACGTGGCCGTAGCCGGTCGCCATGAGGATCGGCAGGTCCGCGCGCACCTTGCGGATGCGCTCGGCCAGCTCGACGCCGCTGATCCCCGGCATCGTCAGGTCCGTCAGCAGCAGATCGAAATCGAGCGGGTGCTCCAGGAAATCGGCCAGCGCCTCGACGGGGGAGGTGTGTACCGTCACGTGATAGCCGAGGGCGCCGAGCTGCTCGCGTAGCAGCTCGATCAACGTCGGCTCGTCGTCCACGCACAGGATGTGCTCGCCACGGCCCTCGGCGACCGGCTCGCGATCTCCCGAATCGGGGGAGGTCTCCTCGGGAATCACCGGGAAATAGATCCGGAACGTCGTGCCGGCGCCGACGCGGCTGTCGACGAGAATCGATCCGTCGTGCGCCTTCACGATGCCGTGGACCACCGAGAGGCCGAGGCCCGTGCCTTCCCCCGGACCCTTGGTCGTGAAGAAAGGATCGAAGATGCGCTCGACGACCTCCGGCGGCATCCCGCAGCCCGTGTCCTCGATCACCAGGCCGACGTAGGAGCCGGGTGCGACACCGGCTTCTCCGGCGGGGCGCCCGTCGAGCTCGACGGCGGAGCAGCGGACGCTCAGCCGTCCGGGCTTGCCCGACATCGCCGCGGCCGCGTTGGCGCCGAGGTTCATGACCACCTGGTGGATCTGTGTCGCGTCGGCGAGCACGGGCGGAAGGTCGGCCTCGACTTCGGAGTCGATGACGACCGACGCGGGGATGGCCGCGCGCAGCAGGCGGAGCGCCTCGTCGATCGCCGGTGCCAACGACATCGCGCGGCGCGTGTGCTCCTGCCGCCGGCTGAACGTGAGGATCTGAGAGACGAGCGCCTTCGCGCGGCTCCCGGCCCGGCTGATCTCCCCCAGGTGCTCCTCGACGCCCGTTTGCCCGCGCACCTGAGGTCGCAAGAGCTCGGCGTATCCGAGGATCGCGGTCAGGATGTTGTTGAAGTCGTGGGCGATCCCGCCGGCGAGAGTTCCGATGGCTTCCATCTTTTGCGCCTGGCGGAGCTGTTGCTCCAGCCGCTCCCGATGCGCCTCGGCCCGCTTGCGCTCGCTGACGTCGCGAATCGACGCAACGGCCTCGTCCGGACCGCTGCGCACGATGCGGGCCTCGAAATGACGCATCCCGTCCTCGAGCGGGAGCGAGTATTCGAGGGTGACGACCGACGCGGTCTCGATGGCGGAATCGATCGCCGACTTGAGGGACGACCTCACGTCTTGGGGCAGCTCCGACCGCATCAGGTTCGAGCCGATGATCCCGTCGGGCGCCAGGTGAATCGACCCGCGAGCCGCCGAATAGTCGAGGAACGTTCCGTCGTGGTGGATTCGGAACACGACGTCCGGAATCGATTCGAGCAGCGCGCGCTGCCGCGAGTCGGCCTTCTTGAGCGCCTCGTTGGCCTCCTTGAGCTGCTGCGTCCGCTCGACGACGCGGGCTTCGAGCTGCTCGGAGAGAGCGCGGATCTCGGCTTCGCCGGCCTTCCGGTGCGTGATGTCCTCGGCGAGGCCGACGACGCGGTAGATCTCACCGGCCTCGTCGTGGAGCGGAAACGCGCGATCGCGGATCCAGCGCTCGGTCCCGTCGGGGCGGACGATCCGGTACTCCTCGTCGTAGGTTCCGTCGGCCTGCTTCGTCAGCGCCGCGTGGATGACCCGGTCCCGATCTTCGGGGTGGATCGCGGCGAGCCAGTGCCGGGGATTCGCGTAGAGGTCGGCGCACGGCCGGCCCCAGATCTTCTCGTAGGCGGGGCTGACGTAGATCATCCGGTTCTTGTCCGGCGGCGTCATCCAGAACACCTCGTCGATCGACTCGGCGATCTGGCGGAACCGCTCCTCGCTCTCGCGGCTCAACGCCTCCGCACGCTTCCTCTCGGTGATGTCCCGCACGATGATCTGGATCGCGGGTCCCTCGGGATCGGGATAGAGCGTCGCCGCGACTTCGAGGTCGAAGGTCTTGCCGTCGTAGCGCACGTAGCGCCGTTCTTGAATCGTCCTCTCCCGCGTCCCGTCCAGCACCTCGGCCATGCGTGCGGTGAGGCTGGGCTGCTCGTCCGGATGGACGAACTCGAGCGCGGATCGGCCGATGACGTCCTCGCGGTTCTCGGCGCCGAGCAGGCGCGCCGCGGTCGGATTCGCGAAGATCACCTGTCCCGCCCGCACGATCAGAACGGCGTCGGGGGACAGGTCGACCAGGCGCCGGTATCGCTCCTCGCTTCGCTTCAGCGCTCCGTCGCTCCGACGTCGTCCCTGGCCTCGATGCTCGGACATTCTGCAGTGATCCTACACCCGCCCCGGCCGGTGCCGCGCTGCGATAGACTCCCCGGCTCGCACCGTCCGCGGGGGAGGTTCTCGATGCGTCTGGCCATCTTCATGCTGCTGCTGGCTCTTTCGTTTGCGCCCTTGGTCCTCGCCGCCGCAAAGGATTCCCACCCATTCGAGGTGCGCGATCTCGTGGCGTTCGACCGGATCTCGGAGCCCAAGCTTTCGCCGGACGGGCGCCGCGTCGTCTTCACGGTGGCTGCGCTCGATTGGGAGGCCAACAAGCGCCGGACCGATCTCTGGATCGCGGGTGTCGACGGCGGCGCTGCGCGCAAGCTGACGGAGCACGAGGCGTCCGACACCGGCGGGATCTTCGCGCCCGACGGCCGGTCGATCTATTTCCTCTCGACACGCAGCGGCTCGTCCCAGGTCTGGGTGCTCCCTCTCGAAGGCGGCGAGCCGCGAGCGGTCACGAGCGCCGCGCTCGACGTCGGCGGCTTCCTTCTCTCGCCCGACGGCACGAAGCTCGCGATCTCGATCGAGGTGTTCCCCGGGACGACGATCGCCGAGACGAAGAAGCGGCTCGACGAGCCAGCGGCGAAAAAATCTTCGGGGCGCATTTACGACAAGCTGTTCTTCCGTCATTGGGACGCGTGGTCCGACGGCCGGCGGTCGCACATCTTCGTCGTGCCCGTTGCGGGCGGCGAGCCGGTCGATCTGATGAAAGCGATGGACGCGGATGCGCCCTCTAAGCCGTTCGGCGGAACGGAGGAGTACGCGTTCACGCCCGACGGGCGCAGCGTGATCTTCGCCGCGCGCGATGCGGGCCGCTCGGAGGCATGGTCGACCAACTTCGATCTGTTCGTGGCGCCGGTCGACGGCTCGAGCGCGCCCAGGAATCTGACGAAAGCGAACCCCGCGTGGGACTCCTACCCGGCATTCTCGCCGGACGGCAAGACGCTGGCCTATCTCGCGATGAAGCGCCCGGGCTACGAGGCCGACCGGTTCCGCATCGTGGTTCGTTCGTGGCCCGATGGGCCGGAGCGCGTGCTGACCGAGTCGTGGGATCGGTCGCCGTCGTCGATCGTGTTCGCCCCGTCCGGGCGCGAGATCTACGCGATCGCCGAAGATGTCGGCCAGACGGCGCTTTTCGCGGTGGACGTCGCCACGGGGACGGTCCGCACGGTGGTCGGGAAGGGGCACGTTCAAGCGCCTCAGCCGACCGCTTCGGGCGTCGTGTTCCAGATGGACACGCTCACGGGCCCCGCGGAGCTGTACACCTGCAAGGCCGACGGCTCGGCCGTCACGAAGATCACCTCGATGAACGACGAGCGGCTGGCCGGCGTGCGGCTGGGAGAGCCCGAGCAGTTCTCGTTCAAGGGCGCGCAGGGCGACACCGTGTACGCCTACATCGTCAAGCCCGTCGACTTCGACGCGCACAAGAAATATCCCGTCGCGTTCCTGATCCACGGCGGGCCGCAGGGCTCGTTCAGCAACGACTTCCACTACCGCTGGAACCCGCAGACGTACGCCGGCCGCGGCTACGCGGCCGTCATGGTCGACTTCCACGGCTCGACCGGCTACGGCCAGGCATTCACGGACGCCATCAACAATGACTGGGGCGGCAAGCCTCTCGAGGACCTGAAGAAGGGACTCGATGCGGCGCTCGCGCGTTACTCGTGGATGGACGGCAGCCGCGTCGCGGCCCTGGGCGCGAGCTACGGCGGCTGGATGATCAACTGGATCGCCGGGAACTGGAGCGACCGGTTCAAGTGCCTCGTCGCGCACGACGGCAATCTGGACGAGCGGTTCGCGTACTACGCGACCGAAGAGCTCTGGTTTCCCGAGTGGGAGCACGGCGGGACACCGTGGGACAACCCGCAGGGCTACGCAAAGCACAACCCGGTCGACTACGTGAAGAACTGGAAGACGCCGACGCTCGTCGTTCACGGTGGCAAGGACTACCGCGTGGTTGAAACCGGAGGCTTCGCGACCTTCACCGCCCTCCAGCGCAAGGGTGTCCCCAGCAAGTTCCTCTACTTCCCTGACGAGAACCACTGGGTGCTCAAGCCACAAAACAGCGTGCTGTGGCACGACACCGTCCTCGACTGGCTCGATCAGTGGACTAAGAAGTAGGGGACATGCCCTTTTTCCACCCATAAGGGGACATTCGTCTTTTTCTTACAAAGGGAATAGGGGACAGTCCCCTTTTTCTTACAAAGCTTCAGAGTGCGAAGCTTTAGAAGAAAAAGGGGACTGTCCCCTATTCCCTTTGTAAGAAAAAGACGAATGTCCCCTTATGGGTGGAAAAAGGGCATGTCCCCCATCTGCTGCGGGGGTGCAACGGACGATCGCCGTCCGCCGTGATTCGTGTCGGTTTCCACCAAAAAGGCCGTAGAGTCAGGGCAGCTTTGGGGGGCCCTCGTGACTGGGCTTTGGCCTCGAAAGGCACTCGACGAAGCCGTCACTCAAATCTATCGGGCGACGACGGAGCCCGAAATGTGGGCCGTCGTCGCGGAGAAGCTCGGCCGACGCATCGGCGCGGGCATGGCGGCGGTCCACGTCCATGGGCAGGCCGATGACGTCGAGCCGGCGACCACGCTCGGCGTGTGGGGCCGCCGGCCCGCTCCGGGACTTCGCGAGTACGAAACGTACTTCGCGTCGCGGAACGTCTGGCTGAAACACGGCGCGCACCTGCTCAAGCCGGGAGCGATCCTGACCGGCGAAGAGATGTGCCCGGACGAGATCTT
>CAZYHZ010000127.1:0-5325 GCA_964647625.1 uncultured Acidobacteriota bacterium | reverse complement strand
GAGCGGCGGCCTCCGCGTGCGGCTCCGGCGCGGCGACGAACTGGCTCGCCATGCGGATGCCGTTTTCGGCCTGCTCGTCTTGCGGGTCGAGGTGCGCGACCTCGCGCCAGGCGTCGATCGCACCCTGATAGTCGCCGTTCAGGTACTTCTCGGACGCTTGCTCGTGAAGCTCCCGGATCCGGTCCGCGTTCATCCGTCTCCCCGAATGCTCCCCTTTCGGGAGGTCACAGGACACCCCTTCGCGGCGGAACATAGGTTTCGGATTCGAAACGGGCCAGTCGAGGCCGGGTTTTTCCCGTCAGCGGGCCTTGTCCAGGGCCTCTTTGAGCTGCGCCAGGTTCGGGGCGTCCGGACGGATCTTTTCGAGCTGGGCGAGGGCCGCGTGAGCGCGGTCGAGCCGGCCCATTTGGAGCCCCGCGACCACGACGATGTTGTAGAGGGATTGCCAGTTCGACGGGTCGGCCACTTGAGCCTTTTCGAGGAGGTCGAGGGATTTGTCGAACTGGTTGAGGCGCTGATAGCAGATGGCGAGATCGGTCATCAGCGCCGCGTCGTTCTGCTTGAGCGCGATCGCGCGCGTGTAGAACTCGACGGCCGGCTCGATCATCCCGGCGTCCTGGTACATGTTCGCCAGGCGCGTCCAGGCCTCGACGTCTTTCGGGTCCTTCTGGACTCGCTCCTTGAGCGCGTTGATCTCGGCGAGCATCGGGGCGCCGCCTTGCGCCCCCGCGGTTTGCGTGGCGGCCGCAGGTCCCATGGGCCCCGGAACCTCCTGCGGGTCCGCTGCGGCGACGGTGCCCGGACGGGACTCGATCGCCCGGAAGACGCCGAACCCCATCAGGAATCCGAACGCGATCCCGGCGACGAGAAACGCGAGATGATCTTTCTTCAAAGCCGGGTCCGTCTCCCGGGCGCACCGTAGCCTCGGCCCCCTGGGGTGTCAAGGCAGGCTACACTCGCGTTCATGAGCGAGGAGGCGACGCCGGCGGCGGATCCACGGCCGAATCTCTACGGCATGTCGCGCGAGGATCTCGAGGCGTTCCTGTCCGGGCTCGGGTCGCCGCGATTCCACGGAGACCAGGTGTTCCGCTGGCTGTACGCGAGGCGCCGGCTCGATCCGGATGGCTTCACCGATCTTCCGAAGGCCTTGCGGGCGCAGCTGTCCGCGGCCGCGCGCGTTGCCGCGCCGACGATCGCCGGCAGCGTCTCCGCGAGCGACGGAACCGTCAAGCACAAGGTGGCGCTGGGCGAAGGCCACCACGTCGAAACGGTTTTCATGGTGCAGCGCGAGCGCGTCACGATGTGCGTGTCGAGCCAGGTCGGGTGCGCGCTGATGTGCAGCTTCTGCCTGACCGCGCGCATGGGCTTGGTCCGCCATCTCACGCCCGGTGAGATCGTCGGCCAGATCGCGTTGATCCAAGACCAAGCCGGGCTCGACGGCCGCCGGTTCAACATCGTGTTCATGGGGATGGGCGAGCCTCTCCACAACTTCGACGGCGTCGTCGCCGCGATCCGACTGCTGACCGACCCGGCAGGGTTCGGATTGCCCGCGCGCCGGATCACGGTCTCCACGTCGGGATTGGCGCCGGCCATCGAGCGCCTCGCCGACGAGCCGGTGCGGCCCCGCCTCGCCGTATCGCTCAACGCCACGACCGACGAGGTCCGCGACCGGCTGATGCCGATCAACCGGAAGTACCCGCTCGCGCACCTGCTCGAAGCGTGCCGTCGATTTGCCACGCGATCCGGCGAGCGCTTCACCTTCGAGTACGTTCTGCTCGCGGGGATCAACGACTCCGACGCGGACGTCGCCCGCCTCGCGAAGCTGCTCCGCGCGCATCCGG
Source organism: uncultured Acidobacteriota bacterium (assembly GCA_964647625.1). Lineage (GTDB taxonomy): Bacteria > Acidobacteriota > Polarisedimenticolia > Polarisedimenticolales > DASRJG01 > DASRJG01. The sequence goes on along the minus strand of CAZYHZ010000127.1, from coordinate 3,484 downwards.
CGAAGCTGAACCTGATCCCGTTCAACGAAGTGCCGGGGTGGCTGCCGTACAAGGGTCCGGACCGTGCGCGCATCCTGGCCATCCGCGACCGTCTGCTCGCCCAGGGCCTGCGCGTGAGCATCCGGTGGAGCCGGGGCGCCGAGGCCCGCGCCGCGTGCGGGCAGCTTGCGGTGCTCGAGAACACGAAGATGCCCGCGCCGCTCCGGGAGGTGACGCGATGATCGATCTGACGGGAAAATCGGCGCTGGTGACCGGCGGGGCGCGCGGCATCGGGCGCTCCTGCTGCCTGATGCTTGCCCGGGCCGGAGCTTCGATCGCGGTGAACTATCGCGTCGAGACCCCTTCAGCGAACCTGCTGGTCGAGGAGATCGAGGCCACGGGCGGCGAGGCGTTCGCCCTCGCGGCCGACGTTTCGAATCGGTCGGAGGCCGAGATGCTGGTCGACGAGACCGTCTCGCGCTTCGGCGGGCTCGACATCCTGGTCAACAACGCGGGGATCTGGAAGAGCGCCCTCATCGACGAGATGTCCGACGCCGAATGGGGCGAGATGATCGCGATCAACCTGACCGGGACGTTCCACTGCATCCGCGCGGCCGTCCCCGCGATGAAGGAAGCGCGCGGCGGCCGCATCATCAACATCTCGAGCACGGCCGGGCAGCGCGGCGAAGCGACCTGCTCGCACTACGCGGCGACGAAGGGCGGCATGATCTCGCTGACCAAGTCCCTCGCGGTCGAGCTGGCGCCGCATGGCATCCTCGTCAATTGCGTCGCGCCCGGATGGACGGTGACGGACATGACCCGCGACGACCTTCTGGGCGCGCGGCGAGAATCGATCCTCTCCGCGATCCCGCTCGGACGCGCGGCCACCGCCGACGAGGTTGCCGGCGCGGTGCTCTTCCTCGCCTCCGAGCTTTCGACCTTCGTGACCGGCGAGATCCTGAACGTCAACGGCGGCGCCGTCCTCGTTGGATAGGGGACAGTCCCCTTTTTCTTACAAATTCAGTTTCGGCGAAGTGATCTCCGGAAGCGGCCTCGCGAACGAGCCCGCCTATTCCTCGGCGGGCGGGTGAGCGCGAAGTGAGGCGCGCGGAAAAGTCCGCATGCGGCGAACGTCCGATGGAGGAGATCATTCGGACGGAATTGAATTTGTAAGAAAAAGGGGACTGTCCCCTATTCGCCGTCAGTGCGCGAGGCCGCGTTGAAGCCGGGCGACCGCCTCCGTCAGCGTGGCGTCGGTCTTGGGGAACGCGAAACGAAGAAGCGTGCGGCCCGCTTCCGGGCGTGAGAAGAACGACGAGCCGGGGACGGCGCCGACGCCGGCCGTCTCGACGAGGCGGCGGGCGAATGCGACATCGTCGGTGCATCCCAAGGCGCCCGCCTCCGCGAGGATGTAGTACGCCCCCTTCGGCGACGAACATTGGAAGCCGACGCCGCTGAGCCCCGAAAGCAGCAGATCGCGGCGCGCGCGGTATTCCGCCGCGAGCGTTCCGTAGTACTCGTCGGGAAACGCGAGCGCGACCGCTCCGGCCTCCTGAAGCGGCGCCGCGGCGCCGACCGTGAGGAAATCGTGGACCTTGCGGATCCCCGAGGTCAGCTCCGCGGAGGCGATGGTCCATCCGACGCGCCAGCCCGTGACCGAGTAGGTCTTCGAGAGCGCGTTGATCGTCACCGTCCGGTCCGCCATCCCCGGAAGCGTCGCGATGGGGACGTGCACCGCGTCGTCGTAGAGGATGTGCTCGTAGATCTCGTCCGAGAACGCCACGGCGTCCCACTTGCGGCACAGCGTGGCGATCGTCTCGAGCTCGTCGCGCGTGAACACCTTGCCGGTCGGGTTGTTCGGCGTGTTGAGGATGATGCCCCGCGTCTTCGCCGTGAACGCCGCGGCCAGCTCGTCCGGATCGAACGACCAATCGGGCGCGCGCAGCGGGACGAACCGGGGGATCGCGCCGGCGAGAATCGCGTCGGGGCCGTAGTTTTCGTAGAACGGCTCGAAGACCACGACCTCGTCGCCGGGATCGACGATCGCCAGTATCGAAGCGATCATCGCCTCCGTCGCCCCGCACGTGACGGCGATCTCGCGCTCGGGGTCGACCCTCATCCCATAGAGGCGCTGCTGCTTCGCCGCGATCGCGTTGCGAAGCGAAGGGGCGCCCCACGTGATCGCGTACTGGTTGACGTCGTCGCGGATCGCGCGGCAGGCGGCGTCTTTGATCTCCGCCGGGGCGGGAAAGTCGGGGAAGCCCTGTGCGAGGTTCACCGCGCCGTGCTGGCGGCACAGGCGCGTCATCTCGCGGATGACGGACTCCGTGAAGCGCTTGGCCTTCCGGCTGACGTCGAGCACGCTCAGCTCAGGAGGTTCGCGAGGAACTCGGCGTTCGTCGGATATTTCTCGATGCGCCCCGTGAGAAGCTGCATCGCCTCCGCCGGCCGCAGCGACGCGAGCGCGCGCCGCAGCAGCGTGACCTTCTGGTACTCCTCGGGCGTGAACAGCTTCTCTTCCTTGCGCGTTCCGGTCTTCGAGATGTCGATGGCCGGGAAGATGCGGCGCTCGAACAGGCCGCGGTCCATGAGGATTTCCATGTTCCCCGTGCCCTTGAACTCCTGGAAGATCACCTCGTCCATCCGCGAGCCCGTGTCGATGAGAGCGGTCCCGATGACGGTGAGCGAGCCTCCCGACACGGCCTTGCGCGCCGCACCGAAGAAGCGGCGCGGCTTCTCCATCGTGCGCGCGTCGATCCCGCCGGAGAGCACGCGGCCCGATCCCTTCTGCTCGGTGTTGTACGCGCGCGACAGGCGCGTGATCGAATCGAGCAGCACCATCACGTCGCGTCCGCTTTCGACGAGCCGCTTGGCGCGCTCGAGCGCGATTTCGGCCACCTGAAGATGGTTGCGCGCCAGCTCGTCCGACGAGGATGCGATCACCTCGCCTCGGACGTTGCGGCGCATGTCGGTCACCTCCTCCGGCCGCTCGTCGACCAGGAGGACGATCAGGTGGATCTCGGGGTGGTTCGTCGTGATCGACCGCGCGATCTTCTGCAGGAGGACCGTCTTCCCGGCTTTGGGCGGGGCGACGATCAGGCAGCGTTGCCCCTTTCCGATCGGGGCGATGAGATCGACCACACGCGTCGAGATCTCGCCCGCCTCGAGCTCGAGGCGAATGCGCTGCGTCGGATCCTCGGCGACGAGACTCTTGAACGGCACGCGCTTCTGGTAGGCCTCGAGCGATCCCCCGTTGAGCGAGTCGATGCGCACCACCGCGGGTGGATAGCCCGGCCGCGTCGAGGCCACGGCGCCGGCCTCGAGCTCGACGCCGGTCTCGAGCCCGTTCGTTTGCACGATCTCCCGGGGAACCCAGGGATCGGACGACTCCTGATTGAAGTCGTTCGCGGCGCTCCGCAGGAACCCGTGGCCCTCGGACATCACCTGCAAGACACCGGAGACGGAAAGGGCCGGCTCGCCTTCCGGGACCGGCGCATCGGCGAGT
>CAZYHZ010000126.1:0-5699 GCA_964647625.1 uncultured Acidobacteriota bacterium | reverse complement strand
GGCCACTGCCTTTGTGCGGAGCGGGATCGACGTCATAGACGAACCAGCTGGTCCACCCCACCGCCGTGCCGATCCCAAGCGCTTGGTCTTGTCGGGTGATGAAAGCCTCGAAGTGATCGTGGACCAAAAGCTCGTCGATCGCTCCAAGCTCCCTAAGGCACCGCGCGTGAAACAGGATCGCATGCCGGCTGAGCCGCTCGGCCATGCGGGTCACGGTGGTCTTGGCGCAGTGATTCGAGCGGGCGATCTGCCGGTGGGCCGAACAGGCCGCAAGTCCCGACGCGACGGCGGTCAACAGGGCAGGACGTTTCAGATAGTAAGTCGTCGAAAACGTCGATCGCGAGCATGACCGCCGGCAATCGCGACAGCGAAAGCGCGGGATCTTTCGGATGGAGCTTGGCTTGCGGTACCAGCCATTCCGCTGAAAGCCTCGACCAGGGCTCTTGTGAGCGATGCACTCGGGCCAGGGGCAGAAGGGCGGCAGGAATCTGGACGGGCGCACCGTTTCGACGGACAGGCTGGGCCAGTGCATGCCCGAAGCCGCTGCAACGGTACTGCCTATCGGGTGACAGTGAAAACCGTAGCGTTCACTGTCCGATGAGTGTCCGGACCGTCTGAGTTGGACGGGTCTGGAGGCATCCCCAGAGCGTTCTGATCAACAGGCTTGCGGCCACCGTGGTGGTAGATTGTGTCGACTCGCGCACCGGGCCGCGTGATCGGCACGCGGCGGTGCTCGATTCGCGAGAGTGCCGGTGCCGCGCCTTCGATTCGGGCCGATCTTCGCGAGGCGCCCGGCCCTCGGGCTGGGCGACGCGGTCATCTTCGCGGGCATCGCGGCGGTCCTTTACGCCGGCGCGCGCTTCGCGTTCGGCGTGCCGAAGGCGATCGCCGGTCCCGAGATCTCGACGTCGCCTACGGCTCTGCCGTGGTACGCGCTCCTCTCCGTGAGCCGGATGCTCATCGCGTACGTCCTGTCCATGGCATTCAGTCTCGCCTACGGATACGCCGCCGCCCGCAACGCTTCGGCGCGGAAGATCCTGATGCCCCTCCTGGACGTGCTCCAGAGCGTGCCCATCCTGTCGTTCCTTCCCGTCGTCCTTCTCGGCCTGAGCGCGTTCCTCAGGCAAAGCCTCGCGACGGAGCTCGCGGCGGTGATCCTGATCTTCACGTCTCAGGCGTGGAACCTCACGTTCTCGTTCTATCAATCGCTGTCCACGGTTCCGTCGGAGCTGCGGGAGGCGGCTGCGATCTTCCGGTTCTCGCCGTGGCTGAGGCTTCGCGCCCTCGAGCTTCCGTTCGCCGCGATCGGATTGATCTGGAACAGCGTCATGAGCTGGGCGGGAGGATGGTTCTTCCTCATGGCGTCGGAGACGTTCAAGGTCGGAGAGCGGGATTTCCGGCTGCCCGGGCTCGGCTCCTACCTGCAGACCGCATCGTCCCGGGGAGATCTCCGCGCGGTGTCGCTCGGTGTCGCGGCGCTCGTCGTCATCGTGATCGCCCTCGACCAGCTCGTCTGGCGCCCGCTCCTCGCGTGGGCGAACAAATTCAAGCTCGAGACGGTCGAGGGGGAGATGCCGCGGACGTCGTGGTTCTTGGACGCCCTTCGCGGATCCTGGATCGTGCGGCAGTTCTGGTCGCGTTGGGCGGCACCGGCGCTCGAGCGGGCCGACCGGTCTTCCCTGAGGGCGATCGAAACCGACGCGAAGCGAGCGGCGCCGCGCGAGCGCCCCCGCTGGCCGGGCATCGCCCTGGGCGTCGTCATCCTCGGAGCGATCGGCTACGGGGCCGCGCGAGCGATCGCGATGCTGACGGCGCTCTCGGGCGGCGAGTGGGCGCACATTGCGACGGGGATCCTCGCCACGTTCGGCCGCGTCGCCGCGTCGCTCGTGCTGGCCCTCGCGTGGACGCTGCCGGTCGGGTACATCATCGGCACGCGCGCGCGCATGGCCCAGGTGCTGCAGCCGATCGTGCAGATCCTCGCCGCCGTGCCGGCGACCGCGCTCTTCCCGGTTGTGCTGCTCTTCATGATCCGGCTTCCCGGAGGGCTCAATCTCGCCGCGATCCTCCTCATGCTCATGGGAACGCAGTGGTACCTGCTCTTCAACATCATCGCCGGGGCCTCGGCCATACCGCGCGATCTCCGCGACACGACCGACCTCCTCCGGCTGGGGCGGGTCGCGCGATGGAAGACGCTGATCCTCCCGTCCCTGTTCCCCTTCATCGTCACGGGTGCGATCACCGCAGGGGGCGGCGCCTGGAACGCGAGCATCGTGGCCGAGTTCGTCGAGTTCGGGGGGCAGTCGCACGCGACGTTCGGCATCGGCTCGACGATCGCGCAGGCGACCGCGTCGGCGAATTACCCCGTGCTGCTCGCCGGGACGCTGGCACTCGTCGGCACGGTCGTGCTGCTCAACCGGCTCTTCTGGATGCGCCTCTACCGCGTCGCGGAAGAGCGATTCAAGATGGATTGAAGGAGGCGCCATGAGCGACGCCGCGCTTCTCCAGGTCGATCACGTGACGAAGACGTACGGCAGCGAGCCCAAATGCTTCGTCGCGGTCGACGACGTCACGATCGACATCGCTCCGGGGCAGTTCGTGTGCCTCGTGGGCCCCTCCGGGTGCGGCAAGTCGTCGCTGCTTCGGATCATCACCGGGCTGACCTCCGCGACGAACGGGCGCGTCCTCTACCGGGGCGCGCCGGTCCAAGGGGTCAATCCGCATGCCACGATCGTCTTCCAGACGTTCGCCCTGTATCCTTGGCTGACCGTCCGGGAGAACGTCGAGATCGCGCTGGCCGCCCGCGGAGTCGATCCCGAAGACCGTCGGGCGCGCGCCGCGAAGCTCATCGACATGGTCGGTCTCGACGGCTTCGAGTCGGCCTACCCGCGCGAGCTTTCGGGCGGGATGCGCCAGAAGGTGGGATTCGCCCGGGCCATGGCCGTCGAGCCGGAGCTGCTGTGTCTCGACGAGCCGTTCTCGGCGCTGGACGTCTTGTCCGCCGAGGCCCTCCGCGGGGAGCTCATGGAGCTGTGGTCGAGCCACGCGATCCCCACGAAGGCAATCCTCATGGTCACGCACAATATCGAAGAAGCGGTGCTCATGGCCGACCGCATCATCGTCATGGGGAAGGACCCGGGGCGCGTCCTGAAGGAAATTCCCGTGACGCTTCGCCAGCCGCGGATGCGCAAGGACACCGCTTTCCAGGCCATCGTCGACGCCGTCTATGCGGCGGTCGCCGGGAAGACCGCGCCGGAAGTCGATCCCCACCGCGCGGCCGGCCGGCGGCTGCCGCAGGCGCGCCCCAACGCCCTCGCCGGGCTCGTCGAGAAGCTGGCGGCGGAGAGCGGCCACGCCGACCTCTATCGCCTCGCCTCGGATCTTGCGTACGAGATCGACGATCTCCTCCCGGTCGTCGAGGTCGGCGAGAGGCTCGGCATGGTCACGGTCGCGGAGGGCGATCTGCATCTGACCGAGCTGGGCCGGACCTACGCGACCGCGAGCATCCTCGCCCGCAAAGAGCTGTTCGCGAGCCGCGTGCTGCGCGTCCCGATCGTCAACCGGGTCTACGACGCGCTGCAACAGGACGACAACCATCGCATCGCCCGCAGCTATTTCATCGATCGGCTTCGCGGTGAGTACGGCGACCAGGCCGACTCGGAGCTGGACGCCGTGATTTCATGGGGGCGCTTCGCGGAGCTGTTCGCGTTCGACCAGGTCACCGGCGAGCTGTACCTCGAATCCTGAACACCGGCCCGTCCCGGCCGGACGTTCCGGTTGCGTTCCTGAAATCGACGCCTTGCCTCGGTCCGCGCAGTCGGCGTTCGTGGAAATCCGCCGGCGCCGGTTACGAAAGACATCGTTGACCGCGAAGCCCGGTCCTCGTACCGCTGAGACGTCCTCCAACTAACCGCAGCGTTCCGAGCGAGGTCTTCGATGAACGGATCCCCCCGCTGTTCCACTCTCCCACAACGTCTCGTGCTCTTCGCGCTGAGCTTCGCCGCCGTCGTGTTCGCGCGCACGGCAGCGGCACAGCAGATCGAAAGCACCGTCGGCACGCCGGACCCCGGCCAGGTCGCCGGCCGGCCGGTCGCGATCGTCGCCCGCGGGTTCCTCCCGGGTGAAAGCGTCGAGCTGCAAGTCACGCACGCGGGCGGCACGGCCGAGCCCGGGATGGGCCACGACCCGTGGACCGTCGTCGCCGGCGCGGACGGCACACTCGTCGCGACGTGGGCGATCAATCCCACGGACGGCCAGGGTGAGGTCTTCGCCGTCACCGCGCGCGGCCAGTCCTCGGGCGCGACGAGCACTGGGATCTTCGAGCGCACGGCCACGGTCACGACCGACAGGTTCGCCTACACGCCGGCCGACGACGCGGCGATCAGCGGGTCCGGGTTCCTCGCCGGCGAAGGCGTCACGCTGCAGGTCCAGCGCTCCGGTGCGCTGACCGACGACGGCGCAGACGCGACGCCGTGGACCGTTACGGCCGATGACGCGGGATCGATCGCGTCATCGTGGTTCGTGAGCACCGACGGCAGCGCCGGGACCGACGCCATCTTGACCGCGAAGGGCGCCTCGTCCGGCCTCACCGCGGCCTGGGCGTTCACCGACAGCTCGTCCCCGGTCGCACCCGCTTCGGTCACGGCGTATGTGCTTCCTCAGGTCGCGTGTCCGACCAATCTCGGATCGTGTTCGGCCAACGACGTGGTGACCACCGTGGTCGCCGCGACGCCGCTGAACGGCGCGGTCTGCGGCTCGCGCAACAACACGCTTCCGCTCAACTTCACGCTCAAGTTCGAGACGACTGCGAATCAGCGGTACGACCTCGGTGCGTTCATCGCGGAAGACGGCGGGAGCCTTGGCGGGAACGGCTCGCCGGCGGCCGCGGTGTGCGGCGGCGCCGCCCCGCAGGTCGGGTGGGGTGACCCCGACGCCGATCCCAGCGACGCCGACTCGGACCTCTTCCTGGATCTCGATCCATCCGGCCATCAGCCCGACGGAAATGCCATCGATACCTGCGGCGACCTTCAGTCGAGCGCCGGCCCGGTCTACTGGACGGTCACGGCCGTCGTCTCCTGCGCCACGGTCGACGCCAACTTCCACCTGAAGGTGCCCTCGTGCCGCGTCTGGGAGCAGAACGCGAACCACACGGTTGCGTGCACGGGCCTCTCGCAGGCCGGAACGGGCTCGAAGTGCGACTGCACCGACCTCGACTTCACCACGGCTCTCGACCCCTGCGTCACGGCGCTCTGCGACGACGGAAACGTCTGCACCACCGACAGCTGCGTGGTCGAAAACGGCGCCGCCGTTTGCCACCACGACCCTGTGCAAGACGGCGCGTCATGCGGAAACGTTGAAGTGTGCACCGGACAGGCGGCGTGCGTGGCAGGAAGCTGCGTCGCCGGTCTCCAAATCGATTGCAACGACGGCAACCCCTGCACGGATGACTCCTGCGATGCCGTCACCGGTTGCACGCATGTCCCCAACACGGTCTCGTGCGATGACGGCAATGCGTGCACCAGCGGCGACACCTGCGGCGGCGGCACGTGCCAGCCCGGCGGCGTCGTCGCGTGCGACGACGGCAACCCCTGCACCGACGATTCGTGCGACCCTGCGAGCGGCTGCGTCCACACCGACAACACGGCTGCCTGCGACGACGGAAACGCCTGCACGACGAACGACACGTGCGGCGGCGGCACCTG
>CAZYHZ010000125.1:0-5702 GCA_964647625.1 uncultured Acidobacteriota bacterium | reverse complement strand
GTAGAGCTTTCCAATTTTTGTCAGAGGGACAGTCCCCTTTTTCTTTCAAAGCTTCAGAGTGCGAAGCTTTGAAAGAAAAAGGGGACTGTCCCTCTGACAAAAATTGGAAAGCTCTACGCTCCCTATGGGTGGAAAAAGGGAGTGTCCCCTACGGACAGGACGAGGGGATCTCCGCGCCGGTGCCGTCGGTCCCGAACGATCCGCCGCCTCCGCAGCCCGCATCGTGGCCGCGAACGAGATAGAAGAAGCCGTCACCGGAGGGCGGCATGTCGGCGTCGTCGAGCGACGGGTCGGTCAGCCCGGTCGCGAGACAGCCGCCGTAGCTCGATGCGAGCGCAGACAGCAGCCCGCGCTGAACGTCGTGCGTCTCGGCGCGCGCGGCGGGGGACCAGGTGAGGTGGGCCGTGGCTCCGGCGCGAGCGACCGTGACCCCGGAGACGAGGCCGACCGCCCCCGACGCCGGATCGAGCGGCGCGCAATCGAGCGCATCGGGGAGCCCGTCGCCGTCATCGTCTGGATCGCACGCGTCGCCCATGCCGTCGCCGTCCGTGTCGACCTGGGTGGCGTTGGCGAGAGATGGGCAGTTGTCGTCGCGGTCCGGCACGCCGTCCGCGTCGGCGTCGGCCAGCGTGATCGCGGTCTTCGCCTCCCTCAGGATCCAATCCTGGTCGTCTAGAAAGACGCCCGTCACCGGCGCCGTCGTGTCGAGGACGAAGTCCTGGTCGACCTTGTCGTTCCACACGGTCCGCACCTGGTTGCCCGCGGTCGTCACCAGCGTGACATCGATGGGCATCGAGAACAGCCCGCCGGATGCCTGGATCTGGTGCACGCGAACGTACGTGCGGTACGTGCCGTTCCCCAGATCCGCGGTGGTCCTGCCGTACTCGTAATTCGGCTGGCCGGTCCCGTAGACCCACTCCTGGAAGAAAAAGTCGAGCGTCGCGCCGTACCGGGCCTCCTGGGTGGCCTGGTAGGCGGCGGTGTCGCCGGTCGAGTCGGCGTGCTGCACGTACCAGTCGCGGAGGCCGTTGAAGAACGCCGTGTCGCCGACGACGTGACGCAGCATGTGCTGCACCCAGCCGCCCTTGTCGTACACCGTCGAGCCGAACAGGTCCGACGGGTTGTACACGGTGTCCGAGAACGACGAGTGCCAGAACGAGTTCATGTAGCTCCGGTATCCGGCGGCGCCGCCGAGGTTCTCCGCCCAGAGCGCCTCGGAGTACGTCGCGAACCCTTCGTTGAGCCAGACGTCGGCCCACGTGCGCGGGCCGACGGAATCGCCCCACCACTGATGGGACAGCTCGTGCGCCATGATGTAGTCGTACTGGTGCCCACCGTTGACGAGCTGCGTGCCGTAGCTCGTGTTGGTCGCGTGCTCCATGCCGCCCGGCCAGGCGAACTCGCTCATGCCGTACTTGTCCTCGACGAAGGGGTACTCGCCGAACTTCTGGGCGTAAAAAGCGATCATGGAGGGTAGGGCCGAAAACGACACCTGCGCGTTCGAGAGGTGCTCGGGGTAGACGTACAGGTCGATCGGCATGCTGGCGCCGGTGAGCGACGTGTACGTCTGCGAGAACTTCGAATAGACGGTGGCGGCGACGCTGACGAGGTAGGTCGAGATCGGATCGTGCATCGCCCACTGGTATTCCGTCTTGCCTCCCGACTTCGGGACGACCGCGGTCAGCACGCCTTCTCCGGTTGCGGTCCACGTGCTCGGCACCGTCCACCACTCGGTCACGGTCGCCTTGTCGTCGGGGCGGTCCTTCGACGGCCACCAGGTCTTGGCGCCGTCGGGCTCGGACAGCGTCCACACCATCGACCCCGGCGCGCCGTTCGTCGTCTTCGCCCAGCCGATCGATCCGAACCCGGTCGGGTCGGGGATGCCGTTGTAGAGGACCTGCACGACGAACGTCTGTCCGGCGTTGAACGGTACGTCGAGCGTGATGTCGAGAAGGTTCCCGGAGTGTGTGAACGCGAGCGTCGTGGTGCCGCGCCTTACGAGCGTCACCGTCATGTTGTCCATGAGGTCGAGCACGACGTGCTGGAAACCGTTGACGAGGCTCGTTGCCGTGACGGAGACCGCCCCCCCGACGCGCTGGGTCGAAGGCGTGAAATCGAGCTGGAGGAAGTAGTGCTGGACGTCCATGTCGTCCTGTGCCGAGGCCACGGCTTCCTGGCTTGCGCTCAGGAGCGGGCTCATGCGCGACAGCCTGATGTGCTGCTTTCGGAGCTGCTCGCGGTCTTCGACGGAAGGCACGGGAAACGCGTCGGACCCCTGCGCGGCGGCGGAGCGCGCCGCGACGAGGGTCAAGCTGAGTCCTACGAGCAGACGAGCGATCGGCGACATCGGGCCCCCCAGAGCGCGTGAAGCGAGCCCTCAGTCTTACGGCGAACGGCGGCAGCCGCCAATGTGGAACGGCTCCGGGGGAGTCGGAACTCCGTTACGCGGCGGTTGAAGAGGCTGCGGCCGCCGCGGCCCTCCGCGCTTCCCGGTGAGCGAGATAGATGCTCGTCACGGCACCCAGCCCGAGCAGCGCCACCAGGCACTGCGCCACAACGCCGAGGAACGGAATCATGAAGATCAGGTAAAGCAGGACCAGGCCGACCAGCAAGGCCGCATAGATGCCGGACGCCGGCCGAAGCCGCTTCAGGACGACCTGGCCAAGCCAGACCGCGACCGGGATCTTGCCGAGATAGAGCGCGATTACGTAGGCGACCAGATAGATGACGACGAACGGGATGGTGATCAGCAGGATCATCGAGAGGCACAGCCCGATCGTCACCAGAACCGAGACGAACCCGATTCCCGCGCACCGGAGACCGTCGGAGGATATCGCGGCCGTCACCTTCGGCTCCTGGTCGCGGAAGACCGCGAGCATCGCACAGCCGAACAGGAACGAGGCCGTGAAGAACGCGATCCAGGTCCCCACGCCGAACTTCGTCGGGCGGAGGTCTCCATCGTCGGATTTCCTGTGCTTCTTTTCGCGAACCGCATTCTCGTCGTAGACGACGTCCCCGCCGGTGATCGCCTTGAGCTCCGCCGTCATCTGGCGGCGCGTCGAGTAGGTGACGTCCCCGTCGATGTGCGCGCCGGGCTCGATCCCGATCGCATCCGCCGTGATGATCGCGTCTTCGTTGATCTTGCCGCCGAGGTTGGCGGTGCCGCCCGTGAAGGTGAGCGACCCGTCGATCGTCCCGTGATTCGTGAACTGTCCCGTGTACGCGGAGACGTTGCCCTTCACGTGCCCGTTGCTGCCGAGGATGAAGTTGCCGCCGGTGGCGAGGACGTTTCCCTCGATGGTGCCGTCGATGACGATGTTGCCCGCCGCCCCGCGGAACGACTTTTCGATCTTTCCGGAGACGTCGATCTGGCTGCCGGCAACGAACACGTCACCGGTCACGACGCCGGAGATCCGCACCTCCGGGGACGTGACGTACATGTCGCCGTCGAGCGTCCCTTCGATCGAGCTCGACGGGGCGATCTTGACGACGTTCCCCTTGTGGGTCTCGCCTGCGCGGACGTTGAACCCGCTGATCGAGACGTCGGGCGGGGATGGGGGCTCGGGCGGCTCGGGAATGTCCGGATGGCGGCCCGCGGCGCGGGCGCCGGTGCCGAGGAGGGGCGCCGCGAGGAGCAGTCCGAACAGGACCCGGATGGCCGAACGGCCGGCGGCTCTCATGGCTTCCCTCCTTTCCCAGGGCTGTTGTAACGGCGCCCGCGGCCGGCCGCTACGTGTTCCCGGCCAGCGGTCGGTTCCATGGGGTGGACGGCCTCTACCATGGGATGATCTCCCTGAGCTTTTGGGCCTGCCTGCGGGACAGGGGAAGTTGCGTCCGGGCCTCGTCCTTGAGGGTGACCCGGTAGGTGCCCGCGTCTTCGGGGACGATTGCGGCGATCTTCGAAACGTTGACCAGGTAGCTGCGGTGGATCCGGAAGAAGGCGGCGCCCAGCTGCTGCTCGAGCTCGGCGAGCGGCCGCTCGACGAGCGCGCGGCCTTCGTCGGTGCGCGCGTGGACCAGCTCGCCCTCGGCCTCGAACCAGAGCACCTCGGTCGGGTCGAGCAGAAGGATCTTCGCGCCGCGCTTGGCGGGGATCCGGGTCGGTGCGACCGCGGGGCGCTGCGCCCGGATCTCCTCGAGCAGCTCTCGCACGGCTCCCGAATCGTCGCTGCCGCGCTCGCGCGTCTCCCGGGCGCGGCGGAGCGCATCGAGCAGCCGGTCCCGGTGCACGGGCTTCAAGAGGTAGTCGAGGGATTTCACCTCGAAGGCCCGCACGGCGTAGTGGTCGAACGCGGTCGTGAAGACGACCTTCGGCAGGTGCGCGGCCTGGCGAAGCACCTCGAAACCGTCGCCCCCCGGCATCTGGACGTCGAGCAGGCACAGGTCCGGCCGGTCGCGATCGAGCAGCTCGACCGCCGCTTGTACGTCTCCGGCCTCTCCCACGATCTCGACGGCGGGGTCGCTCTCGAGGATCCGGCGCAGGCGGTCGCGCGCGGGCTTCTCGTCGTCCACGATCGCCACGCGCAGCTTCACAGCGTGATCCTCGCGAGCGTCCCGCGGCCCGAGGGCGCCGGCTTCAGCTCGAGCATGCCGTGTCCCCGCGTCGCCGTGGCGATGCGGCGCCTGACGTTTCCGAGACCGTGATCGTCCTCGATCAGCACGCCGGCGTCGCGTCTCAACCCGATCCCGTCGTCCTCGACGTCGACGACGAGCCGCCCGCCGTCCAGCTTGGCCTGGATCCGCACGGTGCCCCCTCCGGGAACGGGGGCGAGCCCGTGCCCGACGGCATTCTCCACCAAGGGTTGGAGGAGCAAACCGGGAATGCGAGCCTCGCGCGCCCCCGGATCGACAGCCCACTCGACTCGCAGCCGGTCGCCGAAGCGCGCCTTCTCGACCGCGAGGTAGCCGTCGACGAACTCCAGCTCGTCTTGAAGCGGGACGGTGACCGCGTGCGTCGCCCTGAACGTGTAGCGGAACAGGTCCGCGAGGATCTGGACCATCTCGTCCGCCTTGGCGGGATCTTCGCTGAGGAGCGCCGAGATCGTGTTGAGCGTGTTGAAGAAGAAGTGAGGGTTGATCCGCGCCTGGAGGGCCGCCAGCTCCGCCTTCGCGGCCTGCTCTTGGAGCTGCGCCTCGACCAGGCGGACCTCCTCGACCTCGCGGAGCGACTCGGCCAGCCGCCACCGCATGCCTTCGTAGGCGTGAGCGACGCCGCCGACCAGGAGCGCCAGGACCGCGTTCAGGGTGAACACCGCCAGCGCCTGGCGTGTGTCGGACAGGACGAAGAACAGGAATCGCCAGACGACGACGCCGGTGCCTGCCGCGGAGCCGGCGAGAAGTCCGAGGCCGAGGAGCCCCCAGCGGAGCCATGGGCTGAGATTGCGAAGGACCGGGTAGAGCGCCACCGAGCAGACGAAGACCGTCAACCCGACGACCGTCCCGAACAGGAGGCTCATCAGGAGCAGCGATCGCCCGAGCGGCTTGTCCAGGAACAGCCCGACGGCCAGTCCCACGACCGCGCCCGCCGCCGAGCTTCCGGCCGCCCACGCGAGCACCTGCAATGGGAGGGAGAACGCCGTCCTGCGCTTCATCGGGCGCGCGCCAGGACGAGCGTCACGTCGTCGTGCGGCGCGCCGCCCCCGCTCCAGGCGTTCACCGCGTCGATCACTTCGGTCAGCACCTGCTGGAGATCGAGATCGCCG
>CAZYHZ010000124.1:0-5841 GCA_964647625.1 uncultured Acidobacteriota bacterium | reverse complement strand
CGAACCCGTGCTCCGAGTACATGTTCCTCGACGACTCCGCGTGCAACCTCGCGTCCTTGAACCTCATGCGGTTCCGCCGCCCGGACGGCGAGTTCGACGTCGAGGCGTTCCGCCACGCCGTCGAGGTCACGACGACCGCGATGGAGATCTGGGTCGACAACGCGTCGTACCCGACGCCCGCGATCGAGAAGAACTCGCACGACTACCGGCCGCTGGGCCTGGGCTACGCGAACCTCGGCGCGCTCCTGATGGCGCGCGGCGTGCCGTACGACAGCGAAGCGGGGCGCGCCTACGCCGCCTCGATCACCGCGCTGATGTGCGGCGAAGCCTACGCCACCAGCGCGAAGATCAGCGCCCACCAGGGGCCGTTCGCCGGCTACGAGCGCAACCGCGAGCCGTTCCTCGGCGTCATGCGCAAGCACCAGACGCACGTCGACGGCATCGACCGCAAGCGCGTCCCGACCGACCTGCTGTCGGCCGCGCGCGGCGCGTGGGCCGACGTCGTGACGCTCGGCACGGAGCACGGCTTCCGCAACGCCCAGGCGACCGTGCTCGCCCCGACCGGAACGATCGCCTTCATGATGGATTGCGACACGACCGGCATCGAGCCCGACATCTCGCTGATCAAGTACAAGAAGCTGGTCGGCGGCGGCGTCTTCAAGATCGTCAACAACACCGTGCCCCTCGCGCTCAAGAAGCTCGGCTACGCCCACGACGACATCCAGCGCATCGTCGATTTCGTCAACGAGAACGACACGATCGAGGGCGCTCCGGGACTCAAGGACGAGCACCTTCCGGTGTTCGACTGCGCGTTCAAGCCGATGAAGGGCACGCGCACGATCCAGTACATGGGCCACGTCAAGATGATGGCGGCCGCGCAGCCGTTCCTGTCGGGCGCGATCTCGAAGACCGTCAACATGCCGCCCGACACGACCGTCGAGGAGATCGAGAAGACCTACGTCGAGGCGTGGAAGCTCGGCCTGAAGGCGATCGCGATCTACCGCGACGGCTGCAAGCGCTCGCAGCCTCTGTCCACCGGCAAGGACGACCAGGTCGGCACCCTCCTCGCCATCGAGCCGCAGGCGCGCCGCCGGAAGCTCCCGGATACGCGCGAGTCGATCACGCACAAGTTCTCGGTCGCCGGCTTCGACGGCTACATCACGGTCGGCAAGTTCGAGGACGGCACGCCGGGCGAGATCTTCATCACGCTCGGAAAGGCCGGCTCGACGCTGGCCGGCTTCGCCGACGCGTTCGCGACCGCGATCTCGTTCTCGCTCCAGCACGGCGTCGAGCTGCGCTTCCTCGTCGACAAGTTCACGCACGTGCGGTTCGAGCCGTCGGGGTTCACGGGCAACCAGCAGATCCCGATCGCCAAGTCGATCGTCGACTACGTCTTCCGCTGGATGGCGCTCGAGTTCCTCCCGAAGGAGGACCAGCCGACGATGCCGGCGGCGAACGGGAACGACCTGTCGATGTCCGCGGAGAGCGAGGCGGGCGAGACCGTGTCCGCGAAAGCGGCCGCTTCCGCGCGCGAGCGCGACGTCTACGTGCGGCAGGCCGACGCGCCGCCGTGCCACGAGTGCGGCTCGATCATGATCCGGAACGGCGCCTGCTACGCGTGCGTCAATTGCGGCAGCACGAGCGGGTGCTCGTAGGACGTCACGACCCGGCGCGGACCTGCATGCCCTCCGCGTGCAGCTCCGCGCCCGTCAAGCGCAGCCGGAACTCGACGACCGCGGATGGGCAGCAGTCGGCGTCCGCCCGCGACCAGGCATGCGCTCTGCCGGTTGCCGACGGCAGGTCGAACGACGGATTGGACTTGAGCGCATAGCCTTCGGGTAGGCTCGCTCGGATCTCGTCGATCGTGTGATCGACGACGCGCTCGACGTTACGGCCGTTCCAGCTCGCAAGCTCGCTGGCGCACTCGGCGGTTCCGGTCATGCAGATCCGGGATTCCACCACCGTGGCGGCGCCGAGCGACGTGATTCGCAGCGGGGCGAGGAGGATCCGCGACGAATCCTCCTGCACCGCGTACAGACAGCGGACGACGCGGCTTTGAGGCAGCCCCTCGAAGAGGACTTCCGTCAGGATCCGGCCGCGCTCGTCGCCCCGATCCGGCGCCGGCCACGAGTAGCGCGCGCTGTAGAGCGCGCGTCCTTCGTGACGCGCGACCTCGCGCCAGATCATCTTGCAGTCGGGGTGGGCGGGGAAGTCCCAACTGGGGATGATCTCCGACGGCGCGATGCACCAGCTTTGAGCCTTCTCGCGCGAGACCGGGTGTCCGTCCAGCACGCGCGCTTCCGCGTGAAGCGAGCCGCACGTGAACAGCGCGACGGCCAGGGCGATCAGGATCCGGGGTGTCGGCATCACGGGCGGAGGTCCACGCCCAAAAACTTAAGGAGCCGCAGCCAGCGGTTCCATTACGATGCCGTCAGCCCGATTACTCCGGTTTTTTCACGGCGCTCGGGTAGAATCCGCGCCCGGAACAGGGGGAGTCACGATGAATAGATACCTGACCGAGCTGATCGGAACGTTCTTCCTGGTGCTGACCATCGGGTGCGTCGTCATCCGCGGCGAGCACGTCATCCCCGGCCTCGCGATCGGGGGCGTGCTGATGGTGATGGTGTTCGCGGGAGGTCACGTTTCGGGAGCGCACTACAACCCCGCGGTCACGCTCGGCGTCTGGATGCGAGGGCGCTGCGCCACGGCGGACGTCGCACCGTACTGGGTCTCTCAGGTGATCGGCGCGCTCGCGGCCGCGTTCGCCGCCCGTTTCCTCGCGGGAGCGCCCCCGAACCCGCCGATGGTTCCGGCCGTCGGTCCCGCGCTCGTGGCGGAGCTCCTGTACACCTTCGCTCTGGTGTACGTGGTGCTGAACGTCGCGACCGCGAAGGAGACGGCCGGGAACAGCTTCTACGGCCTCGCGATCGGCATGACCGTCATGGCGGGCGCCTATTCCGTCGGCCCGATCTCGGGCGGGGCGTTCAACCCCGCCGTCGCGATCGGGGCCGCGATGATGGGCTTGCTCTCCCCGTCGAGCATCTGGATTCACATCGTGGCGGAGCTGGCTGCCGCGGCCGCCGCCGCGACGGCGTTCAAGCTGATCAACCCGATGGATCGGTGACCCATCCCGATCTCGTCGAGAGCGGCGCCGCGATCATCGCGGAGTCCTATCTTGCGTATCTGGCGAAGTTTCGGGACATCACGCGCCGCGCTCGCGACCATTTCGAGACCGCCAACTGGAAGGCCGTCCAGCAGGACGCCTCCGACCGACTCGATCTCTACGGCCAGGCGGTCGAAGCGGGACTGAACGCCCTCGCCCCGCTGCTCGACCGCCGCCTCGACGACCGGCCCACGTGGACGGCGATCCGCGACACCTACGCGCACGCCTTCGCGCCGCGCGGGGACGTCGAGCTGGCCGAGTCGTTCTTCAATTCGTTCACGCGGCGGATCTTCCACACGATCGGTGTGGATCCCGCGGTCGAGTTCGTCTCGGTGAGCACGCGGGGGTCGCTCGTCCCGGAGTCGGGCACCGACTCGATCTCGTACCCACGATCGGGATCGATCGATGCGCTCGTCCGCGAGATCCTCGCGTCGCACCCGTTTGCACCCGGTTGGGAAGACCTCGGCCGCGACGCCGCACGGGTCGCGGACGTCATCGGCCGCGAGCTCGCCGGTGCGTCGATCGCGAGAGTCGATCTGGCCCGGCCGGTGTTCTTTCGAGGCAAGGCCGCCTATCTCGTCGGCCGCGTCGTCACGGATCGCGAAGACGTCCCGCTGGTTCTCGCACTGACCAACCCTGCGGGGAAGATCGTGGTCGACGCGGTGCTCCTCGACGAGGACGAAGTCAGCATCGTGTTCAGCTTCACGCGCTCGTATTTCTTCGTCGAGATGGACTGGCCGCGCGAGACCGTGGCGTTCCTCAAATCCATCATGCCGCGAAAGCCCTTGGCCGAGCTGTACAACGCCGTCGGTTGGAACAAGCACGGGAAGACCGAGCTGTACCGCTCGATCCTGCGCCACCTCGACACGACCGACGACCGGTTCGAGATCGCCCCGGGCCAGCGCGGGATGGTGATGACCGTCTTCACGCTCCCGGGGCTCGACGTCGTGTTCAAGGTGATCCGGGACCGGTTCGACTACCCAAAGACGGTCACGCACGAGGAGGTGCGCGGAAAGTACCGGCTCGTCTTCCGCCACGACCGCGCCGGCCGCCTGGTCGATGCCCAGGAATTCGAGCACCTGGAGTTCGACGCGCACCGGTTCTCCGCCGACCTGAGGCGCGAGCTGGAGTCGGTCGCCGCCGAAGAGGTCCGTTTCCGGGGCGGGAGCGTGGTGGTCCGCCATCTCTACACGGAGCGGCGCCTTAGGCCTCTCGACGTCTATCTCCGGGAGACGGACGGACCCGCCGCGCACGAGGCGATCATCGAGTACGGCCAGGTCCTTCGCGATCTCGCGGCGACGAACATATTCCCCGGCGACATGCTGCTCAAGAATTTCGGCGTCACGCGGCACGGGCGCCTGATCTTCTACGACTACGACGAGCTGTGCTTGCTCACCGACTGCAATTTCCGGACGCTCCCCGCCCCGACCTCGGACCTCGAGGAGGTCGCCGGCGAGCCGTGGTTCTACGTCGGCGAGCGGGACATCTTTCCGGAGGAATTCCGGTCTTTTCTCGGCCTGCGGCCCGACCTCCTGAAGACGTTTTTGGAGCATCATGAAGAGCTGCTGCACGTCGAGTTCTGGCACCGGATGCAGGAGATGCATCACCGAGGCGAGGTCGTGGACATCTATCCTTACCGATTGACGCGGCGGCTTCACGCCGGCGAGGAGTCGAGACGATGACGGACGTACGAGGCGAACCGATCACCATGAGCCAGGGCCGCATGGTCGTGCCCGACCATCCGGTCCTTCCCTACATCGAGGGCGACGGCACCGGCCGCGACATCTGGCGCGCCTCCGTCCGCGTGTTCGACGCCGCCGTCAAGAAGTCGTACGGCGGAAAGCGCGCGGTGGCGTGGCTCGAGGTGCTGGCCGGGCAGAAGGCGTTCGACAAGACCGGCAGCTGGCTGCCGGACGAGACGCTCGACGCCTTTCGCAGCTATCGGGTCGGGATCAAGGGGCCGTTGACGACGCCGGTCGGGGGAGGCATCCGCTCGCTGAACGTGGCGCTCCGGCAGATCCTCGACCTCTACGTGTGCCTGCGCCCGGTCCGGTGGTTCCGCGGCGTGCCCTCGCCGGTGAAGCACCCCGAATCCGTCGACATGACGATCTTCCGCGAGAACACCGAGGACATTTACGCGGGCATCGAGTTCGCCGAAGGGGCCCCCGACACGAAGAAGGTCCTGGACTTCTTCCGTCAGGAGTTCCTGACCGCGTTCAAGAAGATCCGCTTCCCGGAAACCGTCGCCATCGGCCTGAAGCCGGTCTCCCGGGAAGGCAGCGAGCGCTTGATCCGGGCCGCCCTCGCCTATGCGATCCGGCACAAGCGGAAGAGCGTGACGCTCGTCCACAAGGGCAACATCATGAAGTTCACGGAAGGCGCTTTCCGGAACTGGGGCTACGCGCTGGCGAAGAGGGAATACCAGGGGAAGGCCGTCGGTTGGGAGGTTTGCGGCGGCAAGCCGCCCGCCGGGCAGGTGCTGGTGAAGGACGCCATCGCGGATATCACCCTCCAGCAGGTCCTCACCCGCCCGGAGGATTTCGACGTCATCGCCACCTTGAACTTGAACGGTGACTACCTCTCGGACGCCCTGGCGGCCCAGGTGGGCGGCATCGGCATCGCCCCCGGCGGCAACATCAACTACGTCACCGGCCACGCGGTGTTCGAGGCCACGCACG
>CAZYHZ010000123.1:0-5861 GCA_964647625.1 uncultured Acidobacteriota bacterium | reverse complement strand
TCCCTCCCGAGTCGCGGTTTGCTCGAGGTAGCGTCCGCCGAGGCCGGGGAACGTCGCGGCGAGTACCGACGCGATGCGCTCGGCGTTCATCGCCGCGCCGTCCTACGTGTCGGCTCGTCTCCCGCTCGCAGCCAATCGAGTAACGCGGCGCGGTGTAGGCGATACTCGCGGCCGAATCGGCGGGCCGGGATGTACCCCGCGCGCACGCCGCGACGGAGGGTCGGAAGCGGAAGCCGCAAGAGCGCCGCGCCTTCGGCGAGGGTGAGCGATACCGCGTCGTCGGTCAGCGGCGGGAGCGGATGCCGCGGTCCGTTCATGGCGCGGCCTCATCGTCCCGCAACGGATCGCACACGCGCGTCAACCCGACGAGCTGCGCCGCCTGCACGTCCGTTTCGGTCGCGCCAAGCGTGCAGCGGATGCGGTCTAACGTCCGCGGGTCGCTCCGCCGCCGGTTGAGCGCGCGCTCGACCTTGTGCAGCGGAATCCCGCTCGCGGATGCCAGCTCCGGGAGCGAGACGCGGAGCGCGTGCGCTAGGCGCCGCTGCACTCCGGCCTCCGTTCGGTCAATCGACGCGGCCAGGACCGCGACGCGGGCCTCCGGTTGGAGCGCGTCGAAACGGGGGAGCGGCCGCGGGCATCGTGAGAGCACGACGCCATGGAACCACAACGCCGTCTGGAGCTAGGAGTCCTAACCCCCCTCGGAATCAGGGGGGGGTTTTGCCGTCGTCTGCCAATTCCTCGGGGATGTCGCGCCCCGCGCCTCGCCCGGCCTCCACGACGTTGGTGAGCGCGTCCATGATCGCGTCTTCTCCGGGAGCCTTCCCCGTCACCTCCCGAAGCACATACCGCAAGACGGCTGCCGCCTGTCCATTCCGCGTTTTCGTCACGCGGACGCGGGAGAGGGCTAGAGCCTCGCCAACCTCCCAAATTAGGCCATTGCGTGCAGAGTCCCGCGGCCGCCCGGGGGGCGCGAGAGGTTGGCCGAGACGATGAGTAAACTCAAACTCCATTTCTTCGAGCACCTTGTCCGGCCATGCGAGCGTTTGCGCTGAGACGTTCGCCTGCAACCTGTATGAATATTCGTCATCCGCCGATTCGAGCCTGTCGAGTGAGAGGCGGAGACGCTCAACATCCGAAAGCACGACACGAAGGTGCTTCCGGACTGTCTCGCTGTTGACTGCGGCTTGCTGCTGATGGAACTTCCGCTCGGAGCCGTATCGCGTCGCCGCTTCGAGGATGAGCTTCCGCAGTCCGGGGTGCTCATCGAAAACGATCTTTGCATCTTCGGCGAGCGTATCAATGAGAGGCATGCCCGCCTCCCGTGGCGGTCCCGAAGGAAAGAACGCGGCCCCGCTCGGCGGATCGGGAAGCCCGCCCCGGTAGCTATCCGGTGCGGGGCCGGGGTGAGTCTAACGCGGCGGGTTGGTGACGCGAAGCGGCCGTGACTACGGCGGTAGTCATTGGTGCATCCGTAACGACAACGGTAGTCATGGGTGCGCCTCTGACTACAGCGGTAGTCACTGGTGCCCGGTTGGGTGCCCGGTTGGGTGCCCATTTTGCGACGAAACAGGAAAAAATTACACGCACTCGCAGACACTCGGAAACAAGAGATAAGCGCGCGCTTTGGCCGTTTTTGCCTGAAAACGGCCGTCTAGCGCGGTTTCCTGAAAAGTGGGTCTGCCGTTTAAAAGGCTGGTGCTCTACCACCTGAGCTAACGGCCCACGCTTGGGAAGCGCTCGCAACGATAGCATTTTCAGCGTCGGTCGTTGGCGTCGCGGGATCGGCCGGCGCCGACTTGTCCACGCTCCCACTCCTGCGTCCGTCCAGGCGGCTCGGCGCTTGGCTCGTGTCGCGCGAAGCGTGCGCCGCGTCCGCTCACAGCCCGAGATGCTCCCGCAGCCACCGCGATTGTCGTCGCGACACGTCGACGACGAGGCCGCCGCGCAGGCGGACGGTGTAGCTCTCGTCGACGCCGCGCTCGACGTGCTCGACAAATCGCAGATTGATCACGTGCCGGCGGCTGGCGCGAAAGAAGACCCTGCGGTCGAGCCGCGATTCGAGCGCATCGAGCGTCGATCGGATCAGCGGCCGCTGGCCGCCGATGTGAACGCGCGCATAATTGCCCTCCGCCTCGAAGCACGCGATGTCGCCGATGGTGACGATGAAGCAGCGCTCGCCGTCGCGAAGAAACACGCGGTCCGTGACCGCGCGCGCGTGAGTCCCGGCCGTGGCCGGCCGGCCCGCCCCGCCTGCCCAGGCCGCCCGCACTTTGTCGAGCGCCTCGGCGAGCCGATCGGGACGGATCGGTTTCAAGAGGTAATCGAAGGCGTTCACCTCGAAGGCGCGCAAGGCGTGCTCGTCGTAGGCGGTCGTGAAGATCAACAGCGGGACGCGCTCGAGGCGCTCCAGAAGGTCGAACCCGGTCGCGCCCGGCATCTTGATGTCCAGAAACAGCAGATCTATGGGCAGCCCGGCCAAACGGGCCTCGGCCTCGTCCGCGTTCGCGGCCTCGTCCGCCACCACGACGTCGGGATGCGCCGCGAGCAGGCGCCGCATCTCCCGCCGCGCCAGGCGCTCGTCGTCGACGATGAGGGCGTTCACAGTTCCCGCGGAATCTGCACGGCGGCGGTCGTGACGCCGCCGGCGTCCGTCAGGGCCAACGTGGCGGCGCCGCCGAACAGCAGGCGCAGCCGCTCGCGCGCGTTGTCGAGCCCGAACCCGGCATCGGCAGCCGGCGGCTTAAGGCTGCCGGAGTTGGACACCGTCACGATCACGCCTCCGTTGCCGGTCTTCGCCTCGATGCGCACGGTCCCGCCCTCGATCCGATCGGCGATCCCGTGCTTGATCGCATTGTCGACCAGCGATTGCACGAGCATCGGCGGCACGCGCACGTCGAGCGCAGCCGGCTCGATCGCCCGCTCGACCCGGAGCCGGTCGTCGAAGCGTACGCGTTCGAGCTCGAGGTACTCGTCGACGATCTGCAACTCCTCGCCCAATGGCACAAGGTCGCGCCGGTCGGAGTTCAGCGAATAGCGCAGCAGGCCCGCGAGGTTGGTGACCATGGCCTGCGCGCGCTCGGGCTGGGCGCCGATCAGATGCCGTAGAGAATTGAGGCAGTTGAACAGAAAGTGCGGGTTGATCTGGGCCCGCAGCGCCTGCAATTGCGCGTCACGCGCGGCCGCCGCCATCTCGAGCTGCAGCGCATCGCGGCGGCGCCGGGCATGGACGACGTAATAAATCGTGATCCAGCCGGCGAACGCCCACGTGAATCCCGCGAGAACACCGAACAGTCCGGCGATCGGCACCGGCCCGCTGCGCGAGAGCGCGATGCCGCACCCGACGGCGGCGGTGAGAACGACCGACGTGGGCAGCACGACCGCGGCGGCGCGCCACCAGAAGCGGCCGGCGGGCAATTGCAGCCAGCCGTATTCATTCAGCCGGCTCCGCAAGACGTGCGAAATCGCGGGGCAAACGACCCCGTTGAAGAAGACGATGCTGACGACGTCCCAGGCTCGCCAGACCGGGCTGCCCAGGAAGTACGCGCCGAGCACGTACGCCAGGAAGCTGCCCCATCCCGCCGCCTGGCAGATTCCGTAGAGCCGACCGCCCGGTCTCACGGGGCAAACCCGCGCTCGCGCACGACCTGATTCGGATCGACGAGGAAGGTATCCAGCTGCGCGAAGAACCACTCCGGGTCGTCGAGCATGATGAAGTGCCGCGACCGCTCGGCCATGGCGAAGTGTAGCTTCGGGAGCTCCGCGAATTGACCCTGGAACGTCTCCACGAAGCTCTCGCGCGGAACGTCCATGCCGTAGCTCTTGAGCTGCTCGTGCAGCCCGGCCCAGGTGCCGAGCACCAGCGTCGGCGATGCGATGCGTGCGATGTCCCGGCGCAGATCCAGGCTCATCAGATCGGCCATCGCATCCGCCACCGCCTCTTGGTCCGAGGCCAGGCCCCACGCGGTGACCTTCTCGAGGTCGGCCGGGCTCGTCACCATGAACCTGGTGGCGGCTCCCGACTTCACGAAATCCTCGTACTGCGCGCGTGTCTGGCTCGTCATGTACGCGCGCATCGCGGCGATGTTGGCCCGGGCGTCATCGAGCGTCTTGGCTTGGAACTGCGCTCCGGCCAGAAACGGCAGGCTATCGACGACGACGATCGGTCCGACGAGCTCCGGATGATCGACGGCGACGGCGAGCGCGAGCGTCCCACCGAGGCTGTGGCCGACGATGATCGGATGATCGAGCTGTTGGTCGCGAATGTACGCGACGATCTCCGTCCGTGCCGTCGCCAGCACGGGCGTCGTGATCGCGGACACCCCTGCGAACCCGGCGAGCGTCAGCACGTGACATCGAAATCTATCCTTGTAGCGCGCGACCGTCGTCGCCCACGTGTCGCCGGACGACGACAACCCGGGGATCAGAATCATCGGCCGTCCCTTGCCGGTCACGTCGACGTGAAACGAGTGAAAAGGCGCCGGCGCCTGAGCCGCCGGCCGCGCGTCCGGCGCCGCGGCCGCGTGGCCGACCGGGATGAGAGACACGGAGAGCAAGAGTAGAGTGGCACGCATGGCAGAATACCTCCCGCATTCAACGTGCGTCATGCGTCCCCTCGATGCGTGCCCTTTGTGACGAGCGGTCGCCGGCAGGGATGAACGGCGGCGTCCGCCGGCGACAAGGACGAGGCCGTGGCGGCGGGCGGCTCGGGCGCGTGGTGAGCTAATCCGTCTCGATCGTGGACACCGCCACCGTGACGCCGTTCTTCATCTGCACCACGACCGCCGATTTCTTGGCGTTCCGCTCCGGATCGATCGTGATCCGGCCGGTCGTCGGTCGTAAGCGATCAAGCAGCGACGTTCTTGACCTGAGAATCGCCAAATCCAAGACCGAATCGACGTCGCCGACACCCGGTCTTTATTGACGAAAACATGGACTACCGTTTTTGGCAGACGCGCCGGGCTTCCCGGTCGCGGCTTGGCGCGTCCCTGTCACGGACACGGATTCGTGTTCGGTCTCGGCACCCCGTGACTGTCGGTGCCGAGATCTCCCTCGACCCCCATGGTGATCCCGGTGACGAGGCTGAACTCCACCTTCCCCGCCGCGGGCGTCAGGAGATCCTGGACGAACAAATCCGTCACGCCGCAGGACTTCGAAGCCAGTGGATTCGATCCCGGCACCTGCGTGTAGACACCGCTCGAGCGCAGCACCGAGAGATCGCCGGTGTACACGTTCCACGCCTCGGGCCCCATCTCCTGCTGCCACTCGATGAAGCTCTTGTCGCTCGTGCCGAACACGTAGATCAATCCGTCGTCGACGTCGCAGGCGTCCCCTTGGCCGTCCAGGTCGAAGTCGCTCTGCGATGGGTTGTAGTCGTACAGACAGTTGTCGCAGGCGTCCCCGACCCGATCGAGGTCGGTGTCCGTCTGCGAGACGTTCGGCGCCAACGGACAGTTGTCGCAGGCATCGCCGAGCGTGTCGCCGTCGGTGTCGGTCTGCGAGGGGTTCGCCACTGAGGGACAGTTGTCGCAGGCGTTCCCGATGTGGTCGCCGTCGGTGTCCGTCTGCGTCGGGTTCGGCACGAAGCGGCAGTTGTCGCAGGCGTTGTGGACGCCGTCGCCGTCCGAATCGACGCCCGAAGCATCCTCGTCGATCAACCCATTGCAATTGTCGTCGATCGCGTTGCAGATCTCCGGCGCGTTCGGGTGGACGGCGGGATTCGCGTCGTTGCAGTCGTTCGCGCAGATGCGATACCCGTCACCGTCGGCGTCCGCTTCGTTCGCGGGGACCGTGGGCCAGCTCGGGTCGGAGCAGTTG
Organism: uncultured Acidobacteriota bacterium; assembly: GCA_964647625.1. Classification (GTDB taxonomy): domain Bacteria; phylum Acidobacteriota; class Polarisedimenticolia; order Polarisedimenticolales; family DASRJG01; genus DASRJG01. Next base: position 47 of record CAZYHZ010000123.1, on the reverse strand, counting down.
TTGTTCTTCCCGTCGCAGAGCTGCGGGGCGCCCGGATAGACGGTCGC
>CAZYHZ010000122.1:0-5966 GCA_964647625.1 uncultured Acidobacteriota bacterium | reverse complement strand
CCTTGAAGTAGTCGTCGTTGTAGTTCTCGCTCCCGTTGAACATCAGGTGCTCGAAGAGGTGGGCGAAGCCGGTCTTGCCGGGCTTCTCGTTCTTCGAGCCGACGTGGTACCAGACGTTGACGGCCACGATCGGGGCCTTGTGGTCCTCGTGGACGATGAGCGTCAGGCCGTTGTCGAGCGTGAATTTCTGGAACGGGATGTCGGGAATCGGCAGCTCGGCAGCGAGCGCGGGAAGCGCCGCCGCGAGCAGGAGTGCGATCGAGCCTCTTCTTATCACTTTTGGAATCTCCTTACGGACGGGGCCGCATTGGTGAATTCGTTCTACGGGCTGCGGATCGGTTAGTTTAGCAGCGGTGCGATTTTCCGAGAATAAGCGGCCGGATCGCCGTACAATCCCCGCGATGGTCACACGGGACGGCTCGAGAGAAGACGCGATTTCCCAGACCTTCGGGCCTCTCGAGGTCCAGGTTCTGGAGGCCGTCTGGGAGCGCGGCTGCGCGACGACCGTGCGCGATCTCATCGAATGGTTCCCGGGAAGCGCGTACACCACGTTGATGACGACGCTCGACCGCCTCCACAAGAAAGGGGTGCTCGACCGGCACAAGGTCAGCCGCGCGTTCGCGTACCAGGCCCGGTACGAGCGCGACGATCTCGCCCGGCGTTTGGCCATGCGCAGCATCGTCGATCTGTTCGGCGCCGCGCGGGGCCGGCGGGCCTTGGAGCCGGTGCTGTCGTTCTTCGTCGACGCCGTCAGCGAGAAAGACCGGCAGCTGCTCGACGATCTCGAGCGCTTGCTCAAGAGCAAGCGTGAATCGCTGGAGAACGAGAAGCCGCGATGAGGCCGGTCGAGATGTCGGTCGCCGTCGCCGCCGCGAGCTTCGTCGTCGTCAACCTGGCCCTTTCAGTCGCCGTCGTCCTCTGCTGGCGCCTGCTCCCCGCGAGGCGCCGCAGCGCCGGGAATCTGTTCGGGATCCGGATGATTCCCGCGGCCGGCTCCATCGTCGTCACGCTCGGCCTGATCGTGCCTTCGTTCTTGATGTTCGAGCCCGCGGCGACGTCCGAGCGGGCGGAGCCGGAGCTTGCGCTCTTCACCGCGCTTGCGGCCGCCCTCATCGCGACGGGCCTGGTTCGTGCGCTCGGAGCCTGGCTGGCCACGCGCCGCCTCGAGCGCCTGTGGGCCTCTCAGTCGACCGAAGGCGAGCCGATCGGCGCCGTCGCGCGCGTGCACCGCGTCCCCTCCGATCTGCCGTTCGCCGCGCTGATCGGACTCGTGAAGCCGCGCGTGTTCGTTTCCGGTCGATTCCTCGAAGCGCTCACGCCCGGGGAGCGCATCGCCGTCCTCGAGCACGAGGCCGGGCACGCGAGATCCCGGGACAATTTGAAGCGCACTCTGATGCGGCTCGCTCCCGACTGCATTCTCCTTCTCCCGGGGGGCGCGGCCATCGACGCCGCATGGGCGGCGGCGGCCGAAGACGAGGCCGACGATCACGCCGCGGGACCCGATCGGGCGCACGCGCTCGACCTCGCCGGCGCGCTCCTCAAGGCCGTCCGCTCGGTGCCCGTCCCCTCCTCGCCGGCCAGCAACTTGTGCGACCAGGCGACGATCGCGAGGCGCGTGGCCCGGCTGCTCGATTCCCCTCGACCCGGCAATCCGGCAGGCAGAACCGCGTTGTTCGGCATCCTCTGGCTTGCCGTCGCTTTGGGTGCCGCCGTCGTTCTCGCCCAGCCCACCTTCCGCATCGCGTACGAGATGACCGAGACGGCGGTCCGCCTGTTCCAGTAGCGACCGGTCTCCCCCAAGAAAAGCTCAAATACGGCGGCTGGTAGTAATTCTGCCTTGACCGTACAGTCCGCGATCGTCTTTACGATTTTAGAGGGCATCCATGCATAAAGCGGCTCCGGTCATCCTGTCCGTATCACTGTTCGGGCTATCGACTGCTCTCGCGGCGGACGCGCCCATCTCGAATCCTCAAGCCGAGGAAAACATCCAGGTCACGACGACCCGGATCCCGGAAGATCCGGACAACTTGGCGACCGTCGTCACCGTGCTCGACGGCAACATGCTTCTGCAGCGCGGCATGACCGACCTGCGCTCCGCGCTCGGCGTCGTCGCCGGTGTCGACATCGCGCCGGGCGGCGACTCGGGTCCCGCGAGCGCGATCCCCGAGATGTGGGGCTTGCGCGAATTCGACGCGTTCCTCCTCGTCGTCGACGGCGTTCCGTGGGGCGGCGCGTTCAATCCCGACATCGCCACGCTGAGCCTGGAAGACGTCGAGAGGATCGAGATCGTGCGCGGGCCCGCGCCGGTCATGTACGGAGCGACGTCCTTCGTCGGCGTCATTCAGGTGATTCACAACCACGCGGGCGGAGGCAACGCCAACGGCCGCGTCACCGTCGGCGACCACAGCAGCTTCGGCATCTCGGGCGGTGCCGATCTCGGGTCGCACGGCGGCCAGTCGTCGCGTATCGCGGTGGACTTCACGCAGCGCGGCTACCCCGACGAGCGCACGAGCTGGGAGCGCGCCAACATCATCTGGCGCAATCGATTCGAGGCGGGCGGCGGAGCCTTCCGGTTCGACGTCAATCTGAGCTGGGTCAATCAGGAACCGGCGTCGCCCACGCCGCTCGTCGGCACCGGGCTCTCGCCCCTCGTCGATCCCGACGCCAACGTCAACCCGCTCAACTCCCACGTCAATCCGAACCGGTACGCGTTCTCGCTCGGCTACGACCACCCCGCGGGGTACGGCGAATGGAGCGTGACCGCCGCATACGGGTACGCCCACACCGAGAGCCTCCGCGGGTTCCTCGACGAAGACCCCACGTTCCCGGACACGGCCGCGCACGGCATCCGCCAGGACATCGCGCAGGACGATCTCTACCTCGACGGTCACCTGAACTTCACCAAGATGAAGGACTTCCAGATCGTGGCCGGCGTCGATTCGCTCCTCGGCCGCGGTCGGATGCACGGCGGCGACTTCGACTACGACGTCGCGCCGGACGGCTCCGACGCCCCGGACGGCGGCGCGATCCCGAGCGCCGCGGACGTCAATATCCACGACTCGCGCGTCTTCAGCGGCCTCTATGGCTACGTCGTGTGGACGCCGGCCAAGCGCTGGCGCATCGATTTCGGCGCGCGCCTCAACGTGACGAGCGAGACCCGCGACACCCACTCCGTCGAATTCGGTCCTCCTCCGGTGGAGGATATCGGACACGGCAGCCGCAGCGATACCAAGGGCTCGGGCGGCGTCGGTGTGACGTTCACCGCGTGGCAGAAAGATGCGAACGACGTCAAGGTCTTCGCCGGCTACCGAAACACCTTCAAGCCTGCCGCGATCGATTTCGGGCTCGACGCGGGCGCCGAAATTCTGGACCCCGAAAAGGGCCAGGCGTACGAGGTCGGTGCGCGCGCAGGCCTGTTCGACGGAAAGCTGCACCTCGAGGTCGAGTGCTTCCAGATGGACCTCACGGGCATCGTCGTCGCCGTGGAAGGCGCACCGGCCACACCCGGGCTCGAAAACGGCGGCGACCAGAAGCTGAAAGGCGTCGACATCGAGGCGCGCGGCCGGATCAGCGAAGGGCTCTGGTGGCGGTTCGCGTGGAGCGAGCACCGCGCGACGTTCGAGGACTTCACCGAGGATTTCGGGGCGGGTCCGGTGCAGCTCGCCGGGAATCGCCTCGAGATGTCCCCCGAGCACATGGGCGCCTTGGGCGTGATCTGGGCGCCGCAGTCCGGGTTCACCGCGCACGGCGAAGTTCGTTACACCGGCGACCGCTTCCTCGACCGGGAGAACACCGTGATGGCCGGCAGCTTCACGTCGTTTTCGGCCGGCATCGGGTGGCGCATGCACCACTGGGAGCTTCGGCTCGACGGCGAGAACCTCTCCGACCAGCGCGAGCCGGTCTCCGAATCCGAGCTGGGGCCCGAGCAGTACTACCTGCTTCCCGCCCGTCAGATCTGGTTCAGTTTGGCCTGGAATTTCTAGAGGTCAAGAATTGGGCCGACGCCCCTCGGCCCAAGCGATCGCGTACCCGAAGGACGCTCCGGGGCTCGAAGCGAATCTTCGGACCGCTTCGATCCCGGAGTCGAATTCGGGTACGTCGATCGTCCTCGTCGCGAGGATCGCATCCCGGGCGCCCGTCATGATCCCGAGCAGGTTGGCGATCGCGACCGGGAACATCGCTTCTCCCGCGCAGGCCCCGAAGAAGATCCACGTCATCCGGGACGGCGCCGCTCCCGCCTCGTGCAACAGCTGGGGGAGGCGCCGGCCGAGCAGCGGGTCGCAGCCGGATCGCCGGTAAGTCTCCTGATAAGCCTCCCAGACACGCCCGAACGGCCCGGGGTCGGGCCAGAGACGGAGCAAGTCGTGATCGTCGTCCTCGAGGACGATGCGCCCGCCGGGACGCGCCGCGCGCACCATCGTCCGCACGACGGCCGCCGGGTCGCGAAGGTGCTCGAGCAGGAAGCGCGTGTGGACGATGTCGAACGCGCCCCACTCGTCGTCGGCCAGGGGAGGATTCGCCGCGTCCCCCTGCCTGAGCTCGACGAGTCCGGGGAGCCCTTCCTGCGCCGCTTGCGCCTCGGCTCCGACGATCTGCTCCGCGCTCGATTCGATGCCGACGACTCGGCCTGCCGGTCCCACCGCGCGAGCCGTCATGCGCGCGAGCTGGCCGAGGCCCGTCCCCAGATCCAGCACGCGATCGCCGGGGGACGGCGCCAGCTCCCGGAACGAGCCCGCGTTGAGCAGGTCGTTCATCAACGAGAGCCGGCGCTGCTCGTCCGGCGAGGTCCCGTGGATGTAGCTCACATCAAGGGAACACGCCCAGCTCGAGATAGGCGAGGCCGACCTTCTGGATCGCGCAGACGAACGCCGCGGTCCTGAAGTCGGTGATCTTCTTGTTCCTCTTCAGGATGTCCGAGATCTCCTGATAGCCCATCGACATCGTTTCCTCGAGGCCGCTGCGCACGAGGTCTTCTTCTCCGAGCCCCTTCATCAGGTTGGCGCGGACGCCCTCCGGGAACCGGGCGTGCGTGAGCTGCTCGGTCGCCGCCATGATCTGCGACCGCTGGAACGCGTCGGCGCGCTTCTGGAGGAGCCCGTAGCGCATGTGCGAGATGTTCTTCGCCCATTCGAAGTACGACACCGTGACGCCGCCGGAGTTCAGATAGATGTCGGCCAGGATGAGGACGTTCTTCTTGAGAAGGACCTCTTCGGCGTCGGTCGTCGTCGGGCCGTTCGCGGCCTCGGCGACGATGCGGGCCTTGATGTCCTTCGCGTTCTCGCGCGTGATCTGATTCTCGAGCGCGGCGGGCACGATGATGTCGACGGGCAGCGACAGGACGTCGACGCCGTGCTTGAGCGTCTGCTTGGCGCCGGGAAACCCGCGCACCGTGCGCTTGGCGTTGAACCAGTCGGAGAGCTTCGGGATGTCGAGGCCCTTCATGTTGACGATCCCGCCGTCGTACTCGCCGATCGCGACGACCTTGCAGCCGTCCTCCTCGTGGAGGATCTTCGCGACGTGGTAGCCGACGTTGCCGAATCCCTGCACGGCGACCGTCTTTCCGGCCAGCGAGCCGTTCAATCCGGTCTTCTTCAAGGTCGCCGGATCGCGGAAGACCTCCCGAAGGCCGAACACCACGCCGCGGCCCGTCGCCTCGCGGCGCCCGCGCACTCCGCCCTGGGACAAGGGCTTTCCGGTCACGCACGCCCAGTTGTCGATGCCGCCGGGATGGAACGCGTCGTACGTGTCGGCGATCCAGGCCATCTCCCGCTCGCCGGTCCCGTAGTCGGGGGCGGGCACGTTGATGCCGGGCCCGATGAAGTTCTTGGCGATCAGCTCGGCCGTGTAGCGGCGGGTGATCTTCTGCAGCTGCTCCGGCGTGTAGTCGCGCGGCCGCAGCTTGATGCCGCCTTTCGATCCGCCGAACGGCACGTTGCCGATCGCGCACTTGTAGGTCATCAGCGCCG
>CAZYHZ010000121.1:0-6153 GCA_964647625.1 uncultured Acidobacteriota bacterium | reverse complement strand
CGCCCTGGCGTCGCGGCGCGTCGGCGACCTGTCCGGCGGCGAGCGCCAGCGCGTCGCGCTCGCGCGCACGCTCGCGGCCCGGCCCGAGGCCGTGCTCCTCGACGAGCCGTTGTCGGCCCTCGACGCTTCGGCGCGAGCCGGACTGGGAGCGCTCCTCGTCACGCTTCAGAAGGAATCCGGAGTTCCCTTCGTCCACGTGACGCACGATCCCGCCGAAGCCCTGCGGCTGGGGGGCAGCGCGGTCGTCCTCTCCGCGGGGAGGATCGTCGTTTCCGGCTCGACGGCCGAGGTGGTTTCGGGAGCGGCCGGCGTGATCGAGTCGCTCGGCGACGAGAACTGGCTGCGCGGCATCGTCGTCGCCGATGGGACCGACGGCGCCCGCGTCGATCTCGGAGGCACGATCGTCGTGACGCCGCAGCTCGGCCGTTCGCCCGGCGAGGTCGTCGTGTTCGGTCTCTCACCCGCGGATGTCGTGATCGCGACCGGCGAGATCCGCGGAACCAGCGCGCGCAACGTGATCTCGGGCCGGATCGTCTCGATCGACGCGGATACGGGGGGCTTCACCGTGACGGTGGCGACTCCCGTCTCGTTGCGCGCTCGCGTGACGAGGGCCGCGGCGGCGGAGCTCGGCCTCGTCCCGGGGGCCGGCGTGTGGCTGCTGGTCAAGGCGACGGCGTTCAGGCTTTCGGGCTGACCCAGCGGTAGATGGCGCGGAACGGCGTGGATCTCGCCTCGCGGCTGACGCTCCGGCCCGGATTCGCCGACAGATGCTCGAGGATCTTGAAGGCGGCCTCGGTCTCATCCGGGGCGCCGGCCATCCCGGCGAGCTCCTCGCACGTCGCTCCTTCGGCGCCCGTCGTTCTCAACGCGGCGACGAGCTTCTTCTGGAGGTCGAGCACCGACGATGCGGCTTTCTTCCCCGCTTCGACCCCCGGCTGGTGGTACGCGTTGATTCCGACGAGCGTCGCGTAAAAGCCGACCGCGCGCTCGTACAGGGCGATGAGCATGCCCATCGTGCGCGGATCGACCGTGGGGATCGTGATCGTGATCGACCCGCGGCCGTTTTCGTACAGCGCGCGGCGCGTCCCCTGGAGGAAGCCGGAGAGATAGTCCCCGGACGTCACGCCCGGCTCGACCTCGAGCCCCGCGCCGCCGTCCGACAGCACCTCGATGAACGTCGCGAAGAAATTGGGCACGCCGTCCCGGAGCTGCTGCACGTAGGCGTGCTGGTCGGTCGAGCCCTTGTTGCCGTAGACGGCGATCCCCTGGTGGACGATGTGGCCCGCCAGGTCCCGTTCCTTTCCGAGCGATTCCATCACGAGCTGCTGCAGGTAGCGCGAGAACAGCGCCAGGCGGTCTTTGTACGGAAGGACGACCATGTCCTTGCGTCCGGCGCCGCCCCCGGCAACGTGCCAGGCCATCGCGAGGAGCGCCGCCGGGTTCCGCCGGATCTCGCGGACGCGCGTCAGCGCGTCCATCGCCGCGGCGCCCTCGAGCATCCCGGAGACGTCGATCCCTTGAAGCGCGGCCGGGACCAGCCCCACGGCCGAGAGGACCGACGTGCGGCCGCCGACCCAGTCCCACATCGGGAATCGATCGACGAACCGGTGCTCCTTCGCGAACCGGTCGAGCTGGCTTCCGTCCTGGGTGATGGCGACCGCGTGCGGCCCGAAAGCGACGCCGATGCGCTCGTAGCGCTCCGCGGCTTCGAGCATCCCGTTCCGCGTCTCGGGGGTGCCGCCCGATTTCGAGATGACGATGGTGAGCGTCGTCTGGAGCTTCGGCCCGATCGCCGTGAAGACGCGGCTCATGCCGTCGGGGTCGGTGTTGTCGAGGAAATGCGGAGTCAGCTTGTCCGACGACGATCCGAGCGCGTCGGCGACGAGCTGCGGGCCGAGCGCGGAGCCTCCGATGCCGATCGTCAGCAGGTCGGTGAAGGGCCGGCCCGATGCGGAGGCGACGATCCCGTCGTGAACCCGCCGGGCGAACCCCTGTATGTGAGCGAGCGTCGATCGGATGGCTTCCGTGATGTCGGGCGACGGCGCGCGCTCGGGCGCTCGCAGCCAGTAGTGGCCGACCATGCGGGACTCGTCGGGGTTGGCGATCGCTCCCTTCTCCAGGGCATCCATCGCCGCGAACGGCGCCTCGAACGCGGACGCCATGCGCTCGTCCTGGTCGTCGGCGATACGCATCCGGCTGACGTCGACCCGGAAGCCCGTCGCCGGGTCGTCGAACAGCCAGGCTTTGTATTGCTCCCAGCTCATCGGGTCTCAACTCCCGGTGCGATCGTAACCTCGAACGACTGCTTCGAGCTTTCCTTGCCGTAGGTCAGCGTGGCCTCGTAGGTGCCGGGCCGGACGAAGAACGCGCCTTCTCCGCCGTATTCCGTCAGGACGTCCTTCGTCGGCTTCAGGTCCCAGGACGTGCGGTTCAATCCCGTCGATGCGGCCGCCGAGAGGTTCGCGACCGTTTGTTTCTGCGCGTTCTTGATCTCGATCTTCACCGGATCGGGCCCGCCCTCCTTGATCCAGTAGGTCAGGATCGCTCCATCGGACGGGTTCGAGCCGCGATAGACGGTCGATCCGGAGGAATCCTCCCACCCGCCGAAGAGCGGGCGGCCGAGCGCCGCGCGCACCGGGAACAGGAACGCTGCCTTCGATCTCGTCTCAACGGAGAGCTCCGCGATCGCGCGGACGTCATCGACGACGTACAAGCTGCGGCCGTGAGTGGCCACGATCAGGTCCCGGTCGCGCGGATGCACGAGGATGTCGTCGACCGCGACCGTCGGCAGCCCTCCGAAGACCGTCCAGTGCGCGCCGCGGTCGATGCTCACGTACAGGCCGAACTCGGTCCCCGCGTACAGGACGTCCGGATTGAACGGGTCCTCCCGCACGAGCTTCACCGGTTGGTCGGCCGGAAGATCGCCGGCGATCGACGTCCAGGACTTGCCGCGGTCGGCGGTACGCCACGCCATCGGCGAGAACGATCCCGACCGGTGGCCGTCGACGGCGAGGTATGCGACCGCCGCATCCCGGTGCCCCGCTTCGATGCGCGAGAGCCATTCGCCTTTCGCGGGCGAAGGGAGCGAGCCGGTCAGGTCGTTCCACTTTCCGCCCGCGTTTTCGGTGAGCCAGAGCTTACCGTCGTCGGTGCCCGCCCAGAGCATCCCCTTGGCCACGGGCGATTCCGAGAGCGTGTAGACGATGCCGTAGGTCTCGGCGCCGCTGCCGGTGGCCGCGATGCGATCGCCGATGTTGGCGGACAGGTCGGGGCTGACGATCGACCACTGCTCGCCCTGCTTGTCGAAGCGGAAGATCCGGTTCCCGCCGAGATACAAGACGCCCGGCTCGTGGACGCTTCCGATGAGCGGCGCGTTCCAGTGGAACCGGAAGCGGGCCTGCCCCTCGTTGGGCTCGGGCTTCAGTACCTTGAGCGCGCCGCTCGCGATGTTGAAGCGGTGCAGCTCGCCTTCTTGCGATTCCGCGTAGACGATGTTGGGGTCAGTGGGATCGAACACGCACGAGAACCCGTCCCCGCCGCCCACGTTCATCCAGTCGCCGTTGACGATCCCCTCCTTCGAGTACGTCCTCGACGGTCCGACCCAGTTGAGATTGTCCTGGAGGCCGCCGCAGATCCGGTACGGCGTCTGCAAGTCGACGTTGATCCGGTAGAACTCCCCGCCCGCGAAGCGGTTCAGGAAGTCCCACGTCTTGCCGGCGTCGTAGGACTGATACAGGCCGCCGTCGGTTCCGAGCAGCAGCCGGTCGCGCTTTCCGGGATCGACGACGAGCGCGTGGCAGTCCGCGTGCACCTTCTTGAAGGCGTCTTCGCGAAACGACCTCCCGCCGTCGTCCGAGACGTGGACGAGATACCCGAGCAGGTAGACGCGCTGATCGTTCTCGGGATCGACGCGGATCTGGCTGAAGTAGAACGGCCTCGGGTTGAGCGGGTTGACGCGAACGAACGTGGCGCCCGCATCGTCGGAGCGGAAGACACCGCCGCGCTTCACGCGAACGTCCCAGCCCGAAGCGCCCTCCGGGTCCGACTGAACGACCGCGTAGACGATGCGCGGGTCTTTCGCATACACGGCGAGACCGATGCGGCCGGTGTCTTGCGGCAGGCCACCCGTCAGCCGCTTCCAGCTCTTTCCGCCGTCTTCGGACTTGAAGATCCCTGCGACGTCCTTGCCGTCCGTGAGGCCGGACCCGAACGAAAACGACCACGGCGTGCGACGCCGCCCGTAGAGCGCGGCGTAGAGAACGTCGGCATTCTTCGGGTCGATCGCGACGTCGCCGCACCCCACGCGATCGTCGTACGGCGAGGGCGCCGCGAGGACGCGCGTCCAGGATTTGCCCGCGTCCGTCGTCTTGAACAGCCCTCGCTGTCCGCCCGGCGTCCACAGGTCGCCCATCACCGCAGCCCATGCGGTCTTGGCGTCCGTGGGGTGGACGACGATCCGGGCGATCGAGCGGCTCTGGGGAAGCCCGACGTTGTCGAACGTGTCGCCTCCGTCGGCCGAGCGGTAGACACCGTCGCCCCACGACGAGCTGTTGCGATCGTTGGCCTCCCCCGTGCCGACCCAGACGATCTTGGGATCCGACGGCGCCACGGCGATCGCTCCGATCGCCGCCACCTTCTGCTTCTCGAAGATCGCCGAGAACGACGCCCCCGCGTTCGTCGTCTTCACGATGCCGCCCGTGCCCAATCCCACGTAGAACGTCGCCGGATCCGACGGATCGAGCGCGATCGTCGAGACCCGTCCGCCCATCGTCGCCGGCCCGATCGCGCGCGCTTTCAGCGACGCGAGCGCCTTCTCGCCGATGGCGCCGGGCTTGACTTCGGAAGCCGCGCGGTCTTGAGGCGCCGCCGTCTTCTGGCCGGCGGCGGCGAGACCTGCGAGAGCGAAGAGCAGGGCGAGGGTGAGCTTCGGTCGCATGAACGGTCCTCCCGAATCCGAAAGCGCCGTCATGATACGCGAGCGTTTGTTACACTCGGCGCGCGATGAAAGGGATCGTCTCCTTCCATCCGATCGACGTCTCGTTCTTCGACGAGATCGTCGCCTCGCTCGTCGAGGGGCGGAAGTTCGATCCCGAGCCGTTCGTTCATCGCGCCATTCGCCAGCGGCGGACGTCGTGGGTCGCCCGACGGTTCGTCGTCGCCCTGGAACAGCTCGCGGCAGGAGCCGAGGCTCCGAAAGCCGATCCGGCGGCGACCCCGTGGAAGCGGCTGCGCGCGAATCTCGAGCGGATGGACTTCCGCCCGGACGAGACGGCCCGGCGCGCGGGAGCGGTGCTCGACCCCGACCTCCACGTCGTCGGCCGGCCGTTCCTCGTGATGGAGAACTCCGCGGAGCGTGTCGCGACGGCGGTCGAGGAGTATCTCGACGCCGCGTCGAATGCAGCCGCCGAGACGGCCGTCCGCCGCCAGATCGCGCGCGCCGACGCCGAGCTCGCCTCGGCGGTCGAGCCCGCAGAGATCGAAGAGCCGTCGCCGGATCCGGGGTACCGCGCCCAGATGCTCCGTCTCATGACGAAGATTCACGAGCTCTCGCGAGCCGCACGCGAAGCCCGGAACTGGTCCGATGAAGGCGCCGGGCCGCGCCCCGCCCGCGAAGCCGTCGCCGACGGGCTTCCCGTCCGCGCGCTCACGCTCCACGCCGAAGCGTTCCCGTACTGGCGCGCTCGCGACGTCGACGGCCTCGAGACGATTTGCCTCGCGGCGGGCGTTCCACCTCCGGAGTGCCTGTCCCCCGCGTGGCGCCTGTTCCCCGCCGCGTGCGAGACGTTTCCCCTTCTGAAAGACGCGCTGGGCGTCGAGCTTCGAAAGCCCGTCGACGTCGGAGCCTTCGTCGGCCCGTCCGAGATCAACGACCTCCTCCAGTTCCTGGGCGATCACGGGACGCGCATCATCGGCGCCGCGACGCGCGCCGGAGAAGGTCCCGCGGCGACGACCCTCCTCCGGAAGATCAAAGAGTGCGCGACCTACGCGGCCCGGCGCGGATTCGGCTATCTCGAAGCGTGTGGCCTCGAGCCGGTGAGCGGCTAGGCCGTAGGCTCCGTCAGAGCGCGCGCCGCGGCGATCCCGGCGACGAAGCCCGACGCCCAGGCCCACTGGAAGTTGTAGCCGCCGATCCGGCCGTCGACGTCGAGGATC
>CAZYHZ010000120.1:0-6201 GCA_964647625.1 uncultured Acidobacteriota bacterium | reverse complement strand
GCATCACACACGACCCGCCGGCCGGCAATCTCGATTGGTACCTGATACGCGCCTATAACTCCGGAGGCTATGGACCCGCCGGGAACGCGACGGCCGGGCCGCGTATCCAAAATTCGTCCGGAACCTGTCCGTAGCGTTCGCACGGGTCTGGACAGACGCACAGTGAGCCGGCGCGCCCAGCCTTCGGTCATGCCGTACGCGGCGCTCGCCGCGGCGAGCGCGACGCTTCTGGGCATCGGCGCGTGGCGGATCGCCGCCGCGGTTCGCGATCCGATTGGCGCGATCCCAACGGAAGGGTTCGAGCTCGCGCGGGCTCGAGCGGCGTACGAGACTTCTCGGACGTGCGGTCCCTGTCATCCCGATCACGTGCGGAGCTGGAAGCGCACGTTTCACAGCACGATGACGCGCGAGGCGCGCCCGAAGACGATCCTCGCCCCCTTCGACGGAAAAACCTTCGACGTCTTGGACGTGCGCGTGACGCCGTGGCGGTCCGACGATGCCTATTTCCTGGACTTCCCGGAGCCGGGGTCGGATCGGCCGGTCACCCACCGCATCGTTCGCGTCACCGGGTCGCGGCGCATGCAGCAGTTCGAGACATTCGAAAACGATCGGTACGTGCGACTCCCCGTGGCCTGGTCGATCGAACAGCGCCGATGGCTGCACCTCTCCGAGGCGTTCTTTCACGCGGACGGGGAAGACTTTGACGCCTATCGAGCGGTGTGGGACTTGAATTGCATCTTCTGCCATACGACCCGACCTGTCCCGGGGCTCGACGCCCGAGAGCGGCTGGCGTCCCACCCGGCCGAGCTGGGCATCGCCTGCGAAGCGTGCCACGGGCCGGGAGAGGAGCACGCGCGGCGCATGCGCTCGCCGCTCCGCCGATACGCCGTCCGCCGCTCGCACCCGATCGACCCCACGATCGTCAACCCAGGACGGTTGGACCAGACGCGCAGCGTACAAGTCTGCGGCCACTGCCACGGTCAGCGGCTGCCCGCCGATCGCGAGCGGATCCGAGAGATCTTGGAGCGGGGCGATCCGTTCACCCCGGGCGAAGATCTGTCGCGGTACTTCGCGCCGATCACGAACGAGACGATGCTGGGAGCGTACTCGTTCGCGCCGAGGTTTTGGGGCGACGGGTCGCCACGCCTGACCGCCTACGAGTATCAGGGGCTGCTGGGATCCTCATGCTACCGGCGCGGGACGATGACATGTCTTTCGTGCCACGCGATGCACTCGGGCGACCCGCACGGCCAACTCCGCCCCGATCGGCCGGGCGATGCGATGTGCACGCAATGCCACGAGCAGTACGCCGGGCCGGGCCGGGCCGCGCACACTCACCATGGCGACGAAAGCGAGGGGAGCCGTTGCGTCGCGTGCCACATGCCGGCCGTCGTCTACGGGATCATGACCTGGCACCCGACACATCGGATCGTCTCGCCCGATCCCGCCTCCGCGGCGGCATCCAACACCCCGGACGCCTGCACGCTCTGCCACACCGGCCGGTCGCTGCAATGGGCCGCCGCATCCGTGGAGCGTCTCTGGCCGCGAAAGCTCGAATTGCAGAGCCCGCCCCTGGATGCGACGCGCGGATCCGCTCCGGAGATGGTTCGCGCCCTATTCGCGGGAGATTCGGTTTACCGCGCACTCGCGGCGTCGAGATTGGGAGAGTGGAGTCCGGAAGTCGGAATCGCAAAGCCGGCCGTGCCCCTCCTTGCGCAGCTCCTCGTCGACGACCATCCGGCCGTTCGCCGCGCGGCCCTCGACGCATTGGCTCGTCTGACCGGAGGATCCGATCTTCCACGCGCGGATGATCCCCTGGCCTCGCGCGACGCCGCGCGACGGCGGATCGAAGCGTCGTCGCGCTTATCCGAACCGATGGCAGGATGGCCGTTCATCGCGGACGGCACGCTGGACCGCCCGCGCCTCCTGGAGTGGGAGCATGAGCGAAAAGAAAGCGACGTCTCGATCGGGGAGTGAGTTTCCGGCCGCGAGGCTCGACGCGGGATACCGCGGACGCTATTGCGAACGGCTGGGAGGCTGGGGCCTCGTCGTATGGCTTTCCTGGGGGATCCTGCTCGAAGCATTGCATGGGTTCAAATCCGGGCCGTATCTCGAAGATGGCTTGCGCCGTGAAATGTGGACGCTCGCGCACGCCCACGGCACGCTGCTCAGCGTCGTCGCGCTTGCCCTCGCGTGGTCCGGCCCGATCGCGTCGCTTCCCGTACGCCGGGCGCTTTGGTGCGATCGATTGTTCGCCGCGGGCTCGGTCCTCGTCCCCGCGGGATTCCTGGTGGGCGGCTTCTGGCACTCCGAAGCGGATCCGGGAATCGGGGTTCTTCTGGTCCCGTTAGGGGGATTTCTGTCGGTGTCGGGGCTCGTGACGTGGCTGACCAGCCCACGGACCCCCAGGCTCCGCCAAGACTGACCAGAATCGGTTGTCAAACTGCACGGAGAATGGGCGTAAATTGGGGCAGCGAATCTTCGCCGGGGGGAACAAAAACATGAACTGGTCGAAATGGCGAGTGTCGTCCCTTGAAGTCTTCGCAATCGTGCTTGCCGCATTCCACGGAGCGGCTCGAGCGGAAGGCGGGTTTCACAAGATCGTGGCGGCGCCTGGGGTTGTCGATGAGAAGGCCGCCGGGGTCACCGTCGTCGCCGATTACGGTACGTACCGCGTCTACCGGGTGGCGGATGCCGCGTTGAGCGCTCTCGACGCTCGCGCGAGCGGGAGGGTGACCGTTCGTGACGACATGGACGTCATCGAGCTCGATGCGATGCCGGTCCATACTCGGGGGACGGCGGCAAAGCTCCCTCCGCAATTGACCTCGGTGGCTTCGGCCGGCAACGGCCTTCATCTGGTGCAGTTCGTCGGCCCGATCAAGGAGGAGTGGCTCGACGCTCTCAGACGCACGGGGATCAGACCCGTGCAGTACATCGAGAGCAACGCCTACCTGGTCTTCGCGGACGCGAGGGGGCGCGACGCGCTCGACCAGCTCGCCGCGCAGGGGAGCTTCGTGCAGTACAGCGGGCCGTACCATCCTTATTACAAGTTAGGTCCGACCCTTCTGAAGCCGGTCTCCACACCGAGCCTCGCCGATCGCTTGGTCCCCGTGACCATCCAGATCTTGGACCATGACGGCGCCGCCACGACGCAGAAACGGATCGAGGCGATCGCCGCTTCCGTCGATTCCAAATGGGAGTCGGTCCTGGCATTTCGCAACATCCAGGTTACGCTGCCGTTCTCGCGAATCGTCGAGATTGCGAATCTTCCCGACGTGACCTGGATCGGTGAGCGGCTCCCGATCACGATGAACGACGAGAAACAAGACCAGATCGTCGCCGGCCATCTCAACGGCGGCACCACGGGGCCCTCGGCGCCGGGGTACAAGACGTTTCTCGACGGGAAAGGGTTTCCGACCGATCCGGCCGCCTACCCGATCGTGGGCCTCTCCGACGACGGAGTCGGTGTCGGTAGCGTCACCAACGGGGCCGGTGACGTCACGTTGACCAAGCTGGGAGATGGAACGACGACCCGACTGGGATTCGTCCAGAACTGCACGACGGATGCCGCGGCGAACTCGGTGGGCGGGCACGGTCACATCAACACGAGCATCGTCGGCGGATTCGACACACGAAGCGGCTTCCCGTACCAGGACGCCGACGGCTACCAGTTGGGCATGGGCGTCAGCCCTTACGGCCGCATGTCCATGACCAAGATTTTCACCAACGCGGGCTCCTACAGCATCGGCGGCTGCGGCGGAACGGACGCCGGAGTGATCGCGGCCAGTTACGGGGCCGGGGCCCGCATCAGCAGCAATTCTTGGGGATGCTCCGGCTGCGCCAGCACCTACGACACCAGCTCGCAGGCTTACGACGCGGGGACACGGGATGCGCTGCCCGACGGTGGAAACCCTGGGAACCAGCAGTACCTCTTCGTGTTCGCCGCCGGGAATTCCGGATCCGGCGCGGCGACCGTCGGGTCGCCCGGAAACGGCAAGAACATGGTCACGGTGGGAGCGTCGGAGAATGACCGGTCCGGCTGGACCGACGGCTGCTCGGTCGGTCCGACGGGCGCCGACAACGCGATGGACGTGATCGGTTTTTCGAGCCGCGGTCCGTCGCCCGGCGGACGCAACAAGCCCGAGGTCATCGCGCCGGGCACGCACATCCAAGGGACGGCGAGCACGGATCCCGGCTATAGCGGCGCCAGCGTCTGCGATCAGTACGAGCCGCCGGCGCAGACCGCCTTCGCGGCCTCGTCCGGGACCAGCCACTCGACGCCGGCCACCGCCGGGATCGCATCGCTCTACTACCGCTGGCTGCAGGACCACCATCTGAACGCGGTCCCCAGCCCCGCGCTGGTGAAGGCGTATCTCATGGCCCACACGACCTACCTGACCGGGGCCGGGGCTAACGACACCCTCCCCAGCAACGCGCAGGGGTACGGGATGCCCAACCTGGAAATGGCGTTCGACAGCACGCCACGCTACCTGGTCGATCAATCCGTCGTGTTCAACAACAGCGGCGAGTCCTGGGTCTTCCACGGTTCCGTCGCCGATGCGACCAAACCCGTACGCATCATGATGGTCTACACGGACGCGCCGGGTGCGACCGGAACGAGCCCGCAGGTCAACAACCTGGACCTCCAGGCGACGGTCGGAGGGACCACGTACAACGGAAACGTCTTCTCCGGTCAATACAGCGTCGCGGGCGGCTCTCCGGACACCGTGAACAACTACGAGGGCGTCTTCCTGCCCGCCGGCACGACGGGTGCGATCACGATCAACGTCAACGCGTTCAACATAGCGGGGGACGGCGTCCCGAATTCGGGCGACGGAACCGACCAGGACTTCGCTCTCGTCTGCTACAACTGCGCCACCTGCGCCGGCTCCATCAGCACCGACCGCCCGAGCTACACGTGCGGCGCGTCGATCGGGATCACGCTCGGAGACAGCGACCTCGCCGGGCTCGGCACGTACGTCGTGACGATCCGATCGACGACCGAGCCCACGCCGGAAGACGTCACGCTCAACGAGAATCCGCCGAACTCCGGGGTGTTCGTGGGCACATTCGCGACGACGGCCGCGGCCCCCGTCCACGGTGACAATGCCGTCTCGGTGACGACGGGCGACACCGTGACGATCCGCTACGTCGACGCTTCGGCCTGCGGGACCCCCAACGTCACCGTCGAGCAAACGGCGGCGATCGACTGCTTACCCCCGGTGATCTCGAACGTCCAGATCACGAACATCACCGGGAGCAGCGCGGACGTGACATTCAATACGAATGAGCCGACCAACGCCGTTGCGTACTACGGGACGACGCCGCCTCCGGGAAACACGGCGTCAAATCCGACTCTGACCACGACTCACTCGGTCCATCTGTCGGGTCTGTCGGGATGCACGGCGTACGTCGTGAAGGTCCAGGCGACCGATACGACCGGCAACTCGTCGACCAACGACAACGGCGGCGCGTACTACGGGTTCATCTCGCTCGTCGACGTCACCCCGAGTTATCCGTACACGGGCCCGCCCGTCGCGATCGCCGACCTCGCGACCTCGACGGCGAGCATCGCCATCGCCGACACCCGCGTCGTCCAGGACGTCAACGTCAAGGTCGACCAGATCACGCACACCTACGACGGCGACCTGAGCCTCACGTTGATCGCGCCGAACGGAACGCGCGTGCTGCTTTCGAACCAGCACGGCACGGGCGGGGACAACTACACGAGCACCGTATTCGACGACGAGGCGGCGACGCCCATCACGTCCGGCACGCCGCCGTACACCGGCTCGTTCCAGCCGGAGCAGCCGCTCTCCGCGGTCGATGGAATCGCGGCGAACGGCACCTGGTCGCTTGAAGTGCAGGACCACGCGAGCCAGGACACCGGATTCATCAACGCGTGGCAGGTGCAGTTCACCTTCGCAGCGCAGCAGTGCCCGACGGTCGGGCAGGTGAGTCTGAACAAGCACGCTTTCGGGTGCACGGAGACCGCGCAAATCAAGGTCGTCGACTTCTCGATCGTCGGCGCCGGCGCGCAACCGGTCACGATCGTCTCGAACACCGAGCCCGCGGGCGAAACGGTCCTCCTGACCGAGACCCCGGCGAATTCCGGAACGTTCCTCGGGAACGCTCCGCTCGTTCGAGGCGCCGTCGTCTCGAATGACGGCAACCTCACGGTCTCCGACGGGGACACGATCA
>CAZYHZ010000119.1:0-6448 GCA_964647625.1 uncultured Acidobacteriota bacterium | reverse complement strand
GACGCCGCAGGGGCGGCCCTACTTTGTCATGGAGTACGTCAAGGGCGTACCGATCGCGCATTCGGCGAGCGAGCGGCGAGAACGTTCAGGGCCTCGAATGACCTGGCCACCGTCTACGAGGGGCTCGATCGGGCTTCGGAGGCCGAGAAGATCTGCCTCGAGACCGTGGGGACCCTCACCGAGGGACGCTCGCCCGATCTCGACGGCGCTTACGCCGATGCCGCGCTCCACCTCGCCCATGCAAGCGCGGCTCGCGGCGACCGAGCGAAGGCGCTGGAGTGGCTGAAGACCTCCGTGACGGTCGGGCACGCCAGTCCCGAGGCGCTCATCGCAGACGCGACTCTACAAGGTCTTCGGGGCTCGGAGTTCGACGCTCTCGTCGAGCAGGCGCGCACCTCCCGCCAGCGACCGTGACCCGCGGCCTTGACAACGGTTATGAGATGACATATATCATCTCACGGAGGCACGATGCGTTACCCGGCCGAGCACAAGCAGGCGACCCGCGAGCGTATCGTGCGCGCCGCCGCCCGGCAGTTCCGGAGCCGGGGCGGGGAAGGCGCGGGGATCGCGGGCCTCATGCGAACGCTTCGGCTGACCCACGGCGGCTTCTACCGCCACTTCGACTCCAAGGAGGAGCTCTACGAGGAGGCCATCGGAGAGGCGCTTCGGGACTCCGGCGACTCGGCCCTCTTGGCCGCCGAGAGCGCTCCGAAAGGTCACGAGCTGAAGGCCTTGATCGACGCCTACCTGAGCGAAGCCCACTGTCGCGACCTGGCCGGCGGGTGCCCGATCGCGGCCCTGTCGTCGGAGCTCGCGCGGCGCCCGGCCACCACGCGCCGCGCGTTCCAACGCGCGGTCCGGGGACATCTCGAGCGTTTCTCGCAGTTCCTGCCGGGGGCGACGGCGGAGGACCGATGGCGCCGAGCCGCCGTGCTCTTCTCCGGCATGTCAGGCACCCTCAGCGTAGCGCGCGCTCTCGCCGACGACCAGGCGCGCGGCCGCCTCTTGAGGGACGCCAGGGCGTTCTTCTTGGCCGCCGCACGAGGCTGATTTTTTTTGGAGGTTTGAGATGACGATTGTAATCCCAAATCACTCGGCAGCGGGCCCGCCGCGCGGAGCCCGGCGATGAACTTCGTGGCGCTCCGCATGCTGACCGGCGATCGTGCGAAGTACTTCGGCCTGATCTTCGCGATCGCGTTCTGCACGTTCCTGCTCGAGAACCAGACGACGATCTTCGCGAACATCATGAAGCGCACGGCCAGCCAGATCCTCGACGTCACGGACGCCGAGGTCTGGGTCATGGACCCGCAGACGGAGTACTGGGAGCAGACCAAACCGCTCAAGGACACCGACCTGACCCGCGTGCGGGGCGTGCCCGGCGTGAAATGGGCCGTCCGGCTCTTCAAGGGCAACCCCGTGGCGAGGACGCCCGCCGGCAAGTTCGCGGTTTCGTTTCTCATCGGGATCGACGACGCAACGCTCGCCGGCGCTCCCCGCAACATGGTTCTCGGGTCGTGGGAGCGCCTCCGCGAGCCCGACTCGGTGGTCATCGACCGCGCCGGCTACGTTCTCTTGTTCCCGAACGAGCCTCTGACGCTCGGCCGCACGCTCGAGATGAACGATCATCGCGTGACGATCGTCGGCGTCTCGGAAGCCTCCGCCCCGTTCGCCAGCCTCCCCGTGATGCACTCGCGATACAGCGAGGCGATCGACTTCCTCGGACGGGAGCGGACTCAGCTGTCGTTCATCATCGCCCGGCCCGCCTCGGGGATCAGCCCCGAACAACTCACCTCGCGAATCCAAGAGCGGACCGGGCTGCGCGCCCGGACCACCCGAGAGTTCATGTGGGACTGCATTCGCTACTACCTGAGCCACACCGGCATACCGGTCAATTTCGGCATCACGATCACCGTGGCCTTGGTCGTCGGCGCCGTCGTCGCGGGCCAGACGTTCTACCTCTTCACCCTCGACAATCTGAAGCAATTCGGCGCGCTCAAGGCAATCGGCGTCACCGACTCCCGCCTGATCGGCATGATCCTGCTGCAAGCCTTCACGGCCGGCGGGCTCGGCTTCTCGTTCGGCACGGGCATGGCGGCGGCGTTCTTCGAGATCTTCCTTCACAAGCTGGCGACCCGGGGGATCGTGCTGATGTGGCAGTGCGTGGCGTTGACGGCGGCGTGCATCTTCGTCGTCGTCATCGTCGCGAGCCTGCTCAGCGTTCGCCGCGTGCTCGTGCTCGAGCCCGCGGCCATTTTTCGAGGATGACGCGATGAACGACGCCGGGATCGGAGTGCGGTGCCGGGGAGTCCGGAAGACGTTCGGCGAAGGAGAGGCTCGCGTCGAAGCGCTGCGCAACGTCGACTTCGAGACGCGGATCGGCGAACTCAGCTTCCTCGTTGGGCCCAGCGGATGTGGCAAGACGACGCTCATCTCGATCATCGCCGGCCTCTTGGACCGCACCGCCGGCGAGCTGTCGGTCCTCGGCACGAGCCTCGACGAGCTGTCGAGTACGGAGCGCGTCCTCTTTCGCCGCAAGAATCTCGGATTCATCTTCCAGCAGTTCAACCTGCTGCCGGCGCTGACGGCCGCCGAGAACGTCGCCGTGCCGCTCATCGCCGCCGGCGCGTCGCGAAGGACCGCCAAGGATCGGGCGAACGCGCTGATCGATCAGCTCGGCTTGGGTCATCGCGTCAACGCGCTCCCGTCCACGCTCTCCGGCGGCCAGCAGCAGCGCGTGGCGATCGCGCGAGCGCTCGTGCACGAGCCGCGCCTCGTGGTCTGCGACGAGCCGACCGCGGCCCTCGACCACGCGAGCGGCGAAGCCGTGATGCAGCTCTTGGCAAGCCATGCCGTCCGGCCCGGCCGGACCGTCATCATCGTCACGCACGATACGCGCGTGTTCCATTTCGCGGACAGCATCGCGCGCATGGACGACGGCCGCGTCGTCGAGGTCACGCGCGGCGAGGGAACGGTGGAATCTCCGGCCTGGAAAGAGGAGCCAATGCGGCTCCGGGAGCAATTCGCATGAAGCGATACATCTTGCCGCTGCTCGGCGCTCTCGCCGTCCTCTGGGCCGCCTACTCCATCGTGCGGACGCAGCCCCGCCGCGCGCCGACCGATCCGCCGTCGGCGCCCCCCGCCCCGGATTTCGCCGAGACCGTCGCCGCGGTCGGGCTGATCGAGGCGAGCACCGAGAACATCTCCGTGGGCACGCCGCTCTCGGGCGTCGTCGTGCGCGTCGACGTCATCGCCGGTCAGGCGGTGAAGGCGGGGGATCCTCTCTTCGAGCTGGATACCCGCGAGGTCGAAGCGGACCTCGCTGTGCGCAAGCGATCGGTCGACGTCGCCCGCGCGACGAGCCAAGTCGCCGAAGCGCGCCTCGCGGACCTCGAGCGCGAGCTCGAGTTCGCGGAGAACGTCAAGGACAAGCGCGCCATCAGCAGCGAGGAGATCACCCGGCGGAGATCGGCGGCCGAGACGGCCTCGGCGGAGTTGGGGCAGGCGCGTGCTCAGGTGTCCGCAGCCGAGGCGCAGGCGCAGGCCGTTCGGGTGGATCTCGACCGGAGCATCGTCCGCGCACCTCTGACGGCCGAGGTTCTCCAAGTCAAAGTCCGCGTCGGGGAGTTCGCTCCCGCAGCGGCGACCGCGGGTCCGCTGATCCTGCTCGGACGCTCGAAGCCGCTGCACGTCCGGGTGGATGTCGACGAGAGCGAGGCTCGCCGCGTTCGGGCCGGCGCGCCGGCGGTTGGCCACGTGCGCGGGGATTCGAGCCTGAAGGCGCCGCTGACCTTCGTGCGCTTCGAGCCGTTCGTCGTGCCGAAGCGCTCGCTGACGGGAGACAGCACCGAGCGGGTCGACACGCGCGTGCTACAGGTGATCTATCGCGTCGACGCGGACGCGGTGCCGCTCTTTATCGGACAGCAGCTGGACGTCTTCATCGACGCCGCAGGCACCGCGGGAGCCAAGCCATGAGCCGGGATCGCATCGCCGCCGCCGCTCTCGTCCTTGCGGCGACGTCCTGCGTGATTGGACCGCCTTACAAGGCCCCGCGGCCCGATCTGCCGGGCGCCTGGGTCGAGACACAGACGGTCGGCCAGACTCCGCCGGCAGCGTACGACCGGTGGTGGACGGCGTTCGACGACCCGGAGCTCGACGCCCTGATCGACAGGGCCGTGCGCGACAACCTAGATCTTCAGATCGCCGCCGCGCGAGTTCGCGAGTCGCGGGCCGCGGAGGGAATCGCCGCGTCGGCCGGCTCGCCGCAGGTCGATGCAAGCGGCGCGTACGTCCGCGGCGAGCGCAGCGAGGCGGTCCCGCCGTTCAAGGGGGGAACGAGCGGCGGCAACGTTTTCGGCCCGAGGACACAAGGCCTGTTTCAGATCGGGTTCGACGCGGGCTGGGAGATCGACGTCTTCGGCGGTGTGAGGCGCGACCGAGAGGCCGCGGCGGCGCAGACGGAGGCCGAAGAGGAGGGAGAGCGGGACGTCCTGGTCAGCCTGATCGGCGACGTGGCGCGCCACTACGTCGAGCTCCGCGGGACCCAGCAGCAGATCGAGATCCTCGACGCGACCCTGCAGTCGGAGCAGGACACGCTGGACCTCGTCCGCGCCCGCTACGACGCCGGGCTCGGAGGCGACCTCGACGTCGAGCGAGCCGCGGGACTCCTCGAGGCGACGAGGGGCCGCCGTCCCGAGCTGGAGCGAGCCGCTCGCAGCCACATTCACCGGCTGGGAGTGCTCGTCGGCGTGGGAGCCGGGGATCTCCTCCCTGCGCTCGACACGCCGAGACCCCTCCCTCCCGAGCCGCCGCCGCCCCCGGTCTCGGTGCCGTCGGAGCTCTTGTGGCGCCGTCCCGATCTCCGCCGCGCCGAGAGGGAGATCGCCGCGGCCACGGCGCGCATCGGCGTCGCCCGCGCCGACCTGTTCCCGAGGTTCTCGATCACGGGAAGCTTCGGACGTCGAAGCGAGGAATCGTCCGACCTCGGCGCCAGCACCAGTCAGTACTGGTTCGTCGCGCCGGCCATCCGTTGGCCGGTCCTCTCGGGCGGCCGAATCCGGGCCAACATCCGGGTTCACGAAGCGAGGCAGGAGGCCGCGCTCGCGCGGTACGAGAAAGCCGTCCTCTCGGCGATCGAGGAGGTCGAGAACGCGCTCTCCGCCGAGGTCCGAGAACACCGGCGTCTGGGATCGCTCCGCGAGTCGGTGGCAGCGAATCGGCGCGCTCTCGATCTGGCGACCGAACGCTACACCAGCGGCCTCGAAAGCTTTCTCTCGGTGCTGGACGCCCAGCGGGCCGTCTACGCGGCGGAGGAGACGCTCGCGGAGGGGGAGACCAACGCCGACGTCAGCGTCATCGCCGTCTACAAGGCGCTGGGCGGCGGCTTGCCGTCCGACGCCACGATCCCGATCGCAGCCACGCGCGGCCGTCGCGAGCCGAGCACCCCGTGAAAGCGCCGGCCGCCCTCGTCACGGGCGCCTCGAGCGGCATCGGCCTCGAGCTCGCCCGGCTGCTCGCGGTCGGCGGCCACGACCTGATCCTCGTGGCCCGCTCCGCGGAGAGCCTCGAAATCGTCGCGCGCGAGCTTCGCGAGCAACATGGGGTCTCGGTCCTCGCGATCCCGCAGGATCTGTCGATCCCTGGCGCAGCGCACGTGCTGTGGCGGCGGCTCTTGGAGGATGCCGTCACCGTTGACGTGCTGATCAACAACGCGGGAATCGGGCTGTCCGGCCCCTTCGCGGAGCAGGACTTGGACGCCGTCGACCGGCTCGTCGCGCTGAACGTCCTGGCCCTGACCACGCTCACCCGGCTCGTCCTTCCGGGAATGCTGGCGCGGCGGAGGGGGCGAATCCTGAACGTCGCGTCGGTCGTCGCCTATCAACCCGGGGGGCCCGGAATGGCTGCGTACTACGCGACCAAGTCGTTCGTCCTGTCGTTCTCGAAAGGTCTGGCTCGGGAATTGTCCGGAACCGGAGTGACGACGACCGCTCTCGCCCCAGGAACGACGAAAACCAACTTCGAGCGACGCGCTGGAGCGAGCGACACGCCGCTCTACCGCTTCGTTCGCGGAAGCTCTGCGAAGACGGTCGCCCGGGCGGCGTACCGCGGAATGATGCGCGGCTCAGCGGTCGTGCTCCCCGGGTTTCTCACCAAGATGTTCGCGATCGCCGGCGAGTTGCCACCACGGCGGATCGCGCTCGAGGTCAATCGTTGGCTTCTCCACGGCGGCCGCAAGAAAGAATAGGGGAGGCCTAAGAAAGCTTGAATTCGCGCTAGCCCCTGTCATCTAGTGGAAGTACCTGGTCGCGTCGCTCCCAGGATCACGGTCGCGGCGACGGCTGGTCGTGTGAGGTGTGCACGGTTCAGGTTCCCTAGGACAGAGATGGTCACCACAGCGTTCCGACGACGTTGATGAACGCGCCCTGGTGCCTGTAGCTCAGGTCGGTCAGGT
>CAZYHZ010000118.1:2242-6577 GCA_964647625.1 uncultured Acidobacteriota bacterium | reverse complement strand
CGCGCGTCCGGCCCCGGCGTCGGCGCCGGCCGCCGCTGCGCCGTCCCCTGCCCCCGCGCCCGCTCCGTCCGTGACCTTCGCTCCCGGCGCGCGCGTCGAGCGGCAGCCGATGTCCCCCATGCGGAAGAAGATCGCCGAGCACATGGTCGAATCGAAGCGGACGTCGGCCCACGTGCACTCCGTCTTCGAGGTCGACATGACCCGCATCGTCAAGATGCGGGAGGCCTACAAGTCGGTTTACGCCGAACGGCACGGCACGAAGCTGACGATGACCCCGTTCTTCGTGAAGGCGGCGTGCGACGCGCTGCGCGCGTGGCCGGTGGTCAACTCCTCCGTCGAGGGGAGCGAGATCGTCTACAAGAAAGACCTGAACATCGGCGTGGCGGTCGCGCTCGACTGGGGGCTGATCGTTCCCGTCGTCAAGAACGCCGACGAGCTCTCGATCGCCGGCCTCACGAGGAAGATCAACGACCTCGCCGAGCGCGCTCGCTCGAAGAAGCTGCTTCCCGAAGAGGTGCAGGGCGGCACCTTCACGATCACGAACCCGGGGATCTTCGGCGGGCTCTACGGGCTTCCCATCATCAATCAGCCTCAGGTCGCGATCCTGGGGATCGGCGGGATCGAGAAGAGGCCCGTCGTGGTCGACGACGCCATCGCGATCCGCTCGATGATGTATCTGTCGATGTCGTACGATCACCGCGTCGTCGACGGCGCGGTCGCGGACCAGTTCCTCGCGATGGTGAAAAAGGGCCTCCAGGAGTTCGACGAATCGGCGCTTTGAGCCTCCGCTGCGTCTGGCTGGGGCGCGCCGCCTACACGGAGGCGCTCGCCCTCCAGGAAGATCTCGCCGCCCGCGTGCGGCGCGGCGAGGCGGCCGACACGCTCCTCCTGCTCGAGCACCCGGCCGTGATCACGCTCGGGCGCACGGCCGACCCGGGGAACGTGCTGGTCTCGGACGCCGAGCGCGAGGCGCGAGGCATCGAGCTTCATGACGCCGGCCGCGGCGGGGACGTCACCTTCCACGGACCCGGCCAGCTCGTCGGCTACCCGGTTCTTTCGCTGCGCGGGGAGCGGCGCGATGCTCACCGGTACCTCCGCGATCTCGAGGCCGGGATCATCGATGCGCTCGGCGAGCTCGGCATCGCATCGGGACGCGTGCACGGCCTGACCGGCGTCTGGACCGGCGGCGCGAAGATCGCCGCGATCGGCGTCCGGATCGGGACGGGCTGGGTGACCTCGCACGGGTTCTCGCTGAACGTCGGGCGCGATCTGTCCGGCTTCGGGCTCATCGTGCCCTGCGGCCTGACCGGCCGGCCCGTGACATCGGTGTCGCATTGCCTCGGCCGGGACCTGTCGCCGGAGCAGGCGGCGCCCCTCGTCGGCCGGCACGTGGCCAGGGCGCTCGGATATGCGGCCGACTGGGATGGCGCGCTATCCTCGTCGGTCCCATCCGGAGGACGTCTATGAGCGAGGCTTCGCGGGCGCCGCGCCCCGAGTGGCTCCGCATCACGATTCGCACCGACGAGAGCTTCCGCTCCCTCCGGTCGATGGTGTCCGAGCTCAAGCTCAACACCGTCTGCCAGGAGGCGCGCTGCCCCAACATCTACGAGTGCTGGAACGCCGGCACCGCGACGTTCATGATCCTGGGCGACACGTGCACCCGGTATTGCGGCTTCTGCAACGTGAACAGCGGCAAGCCGCGGCCCGGCGTCGACGCGGAAGAGCCCGCGCACGTCGCGGAGGCTGTCGCACGGCTCGCCCTCCGGCACGCCGTCATCACGAGCGTCGACCGCGACGACCTTCCGGACGGAGGGGCCGGGCACTTTGCCGACGTGATCGGCGCGATCCGCGGACGCATCCCCGCGTGCGCCGTCGAGGTGCTCACTCCGGACTTCAAGAAGAAACCGGGTGCGTTGGACGTCGTCCTCGATGCGGCGCCGGCCGTTTTCGCCCACAACGTCGAGACGGTCCCGCGCCTCTACAAGTCGGTCCGGCCGGGATCGAGCTACGAGGGGTCGGTCCGGCTCCTCGCGGATGCGGCGTCGCGGCGCGAGCGCGAGCGTTCCGTCCTTCGCGTGAAGACGTCGATCATCGCAGGCCTGGGCGAGACCGACGGGGAGATCCTGGACGTCATGCGCGACCTGCGCGGCGCCGGCGTCGACGTCGTGACGATCGGCCAGTACCTCCAGCCGACCGCGCGCCATCTTCCGGTCGACCGCTGGGTCCACCCCGACGCGTTTCGCGCGCTCAAGCAGGCCGGCGAGGCGATGGGCTTCCTGCACGTCGAATCCGGGCCACTCGTGCGCTCGTCGTACCACGCGGAGCGCCACCGCCCCGATCCGGCCTAGCTTCGTTTTGTCTGGAGCGGGAAACGGGACTCGAACCCGCGACCCCGACCTTGGCAAGGTCGTGCTCTACCAACTGAGCTATTCCCGCATGACGAGTTCGGGAGGATAGCGAAGCGCCTGGACCCCGTCAATCACCGAGCCGGAAAGCGTCGGCAATCCGTGTGATTTCAAAGCCCCGGGGCTTCGGTGTGACCTCGACGACGTCGAAGCGGCAGACGGCTTCGGTCCACCCGGCGCGCAGAAGGAACAGCGCGGCGGCACGAGCGATCCGGCGCCGCTTCCGGGCGTCGACCGCCTCGGCCGGACGGTACGCGCTGCCGGATCTCGTCTTGACCTCGACGAAGACGACGACCGGCCCGTCCCGCGCGATGAGATCGATTTCCCCGCCCCGCGCCCGGAATCCCCGGGCGATGATCTCGAGCCCGTCGTCGCGAAGACGGGACTCGGCCGCCTGCTCTCCCTGCAGCCCGATCGATCGTGCGCTCACGCCCCGATGATGGAGCGAGAGGCCGGCTGTAAGGCGTGGATCCGATCGAGAAGGGTTTCCTGGCGGCTACCCTCGGCGCCATCTCACGCCGGCCGGCGTGTCTTCGAGGACGATGCCGCGGCCGGCGAGCAGGTCCCGGATCCGGTCGGACTCGGCGAAGTTCTTGGCCTTGCGCGCCGCCTGACGCTGCGCGATCAGCTCCTCGATCTCCGGTGCGAGCATTTCCTGCGCTCGCGGCGCCAGCACGCCGAACACCTGGTCGAGACGGCCGATAGCCGCCTGGAGCCCGGCGGCGCTCCCCCGGGGAAGCTCCTTGCGGTCGAGCGCGGCGTTCGCCTCGCGGACCAGGCGGAACAGGGCACCGGTCGCGCTGCTGACGTTGAGATCGTCTCCGAGCGCCGCCTTGACCTCGTCCTCGATGGCGGCCACCTTCTTGTCGAACGCGTCGTCGTTCCCTTCCGCGGTGTTCGGCTCGGCGAGCCGGGCGTGGAGCGCGTCGAACCTCTGCAGCTCGGCGCCCGCTCTCTCGAGCCCGTCGAAGGTGAAGTTGAGCGAGCTGCGGTAGTGGGTCGACAGGAGCAGGTAGCGCATCGCGCGCGGGTCGTTGCCGTTCTTGATCAGGTCGCGAACGGTGTGAAAGTTCCCTTTCGATTTCGCCATCTTCTCGCCGTCGACCATCAGGTGCGCGGCATGCATCCAGTACTTGACGAACGGACGGCCGGTCGCGCCCTCGCTTTGTGCGATCTCGTTCTCGTGGTGCGGAAAGATGTTGTCGACGCCGCCGGTGTGGAGATCGAAGCTCTCCCCGAGATACTTCATGCTCATGGCCGAGCACTCGAGGTGCCACCCGGGGCGCCCCGAGCCGTAGGGGCTCGCCCACTCCGGCTCGCCTTCCTTGTGCCCCTTCCAGAGGACGAAGTCGCGCGCGTCGTCCTTCTCGTACTCGTCGCTGTCGACCCGGGCGCCGACCTTGATCTCACGGTTCTCCAGGTTCGAAAGGCGCCCGTACGTCGCGAACGCGCCGATCTTGAAGTAGAGCGAGCCCTGGCTCTCGTAGGTCATTCCCTTGGACTCGAGGGCCTTCGCGATCGCGATCATCTCGGGGATGTGCTCGGTGGCGCGGGGGTAGTGCTCCGCGCGCTCGATGCCGAGCTTGTCGAGGTCCTCGAAGAACGCGGCGATGAACGGCTCCGTCACCTCACCGACCGGGATGCGCTGCTCGATCGCCTTGTTGATGATCTTGTCTTCGATGTCGGTGATGTTCATCACCTGCGTCACCCGGAACCCGTGCAGCTTCAGCGTGCGCCGCAGCAGGTCCTCCCAGACGTAGGTGCGAAAATTGCCGATGTGGGCGTAGTCGTAGACCGTCGGCCCGCAGGTGTACAGCCCGATCCGTCCGGGCGTGAGCGGCACCAGCTCTTCGGTCCGGCGCGTCAACGTGTTGAAGATTCGCATAGCCGCGCATTCTAGGGGACGGCGCCAAATAGGGGACAGTCCCCT
>CAZYHZ010000118.1:0-2142 GCA_964647625.1 uncultured Acidobacteriota bacterium | reverse complement strand
TTCGACGCTGAAGCGGCCTTCGGCGGTCGTGCGCTGCTGCGCGACGCGATCGCGAAGGTCGACCTCGACCCGGTATGTCCCCGTCGGCCAATCACCGATGGGCAGGGCCAGGCCCATCGACGCCCCCGTTGCACCCCGAACGGAGAAGGGCTTCCCGTAGCGCCTGGCGATCCCTTCGCCGGTCCGGTAGAACCGGAACACGACGTCCACGCTCGGCAGCGCGGTCTCGGGGTCGACCGCCGCGTCGTAAACCTGGAGGTACAGCCGGAGAAGCTCGCTCCGCTTGAAGCTGCCGCCCGGCTTGGGCGTCACCTGCTCGGATCCGACCTGGAATCCGCCGGCGCCTTGCGATGCCGGGCCGAACTCCGCGGCGGGAACCACGGAGCTCGCGGCAAACCCCCGGCTCAAGTCCGGAACGCCGACCTTGGCGTTCCTCACGAAATACTCGTCACGGCCGCCGTCCTTCACGATGTAGCGCATGGCGTAGGTCGCGCCCGGCCGGAGATACGCGCGCCCGACGAGCAGCGGCCGGTTCGAGCGGTCCTCGTCGTGCACCGCGTCCAAGGCGAACGACCGCGGCGACGAATCCGGCACGTCCTCGCCGAATCGCCCGGTCTCTTCGACCGTCACCGCGCCTTCGTACGAAGCGCCCGAGGACGCGGCGGCCTGCCGCAGCTCGAGGGTCATCATCGTCATGACCGTGCCGTCGACCGCGCGGAAGAAGTAAGCGGCATCGTCGATCTCGTGGACGCTCGGCTCGGCGACCGGCGGCTTCACGGCTGGAGCCGGCGCGGGCGCGGGTCGCTCGGCCGGAAGCGGTAGCGTCGGAATCCCTCCCGGCTGGGGTGAGAGGAACTGCGCCAGCATCGTCAGGATCCGGCCGTTTTCATTCGTCGGCATCTCGTCCCGAATCCGGCGGAAGTAGTCGGCCCGCTCGTCGTCGAACGTCACGGACGTCGTATCGGTTTCGACCTGGCACGACGGCTCGAGGCGGTACTCGCCGTCCCTGCATCGATAGAAGACGATCCGCACAGCGCGGTCGCCGTCGTGGCCGGGCGACCCATACGTCCAGATCTCGCGCTCGAGCGCGTGCACGTCGCCCTGCTGCGCCGCGATCGAGGACGGCTCGCCGAGGAGCAGGAAGACGCGGCCGCGGTCCGTCCGCCATCCTTCACGGCCGTCGCCCGAATACCGCGCGTCGACGGTCTCGCAGCGAATCTCGAAGGTCTCCCGGAAGCTCTCGCTACGGCCCGGCACGGGGTCGAGGTCGCGCCAGAAACGGTCGATGAAGGTCCGGCGGGCGGAATCCGAATGCAGCCGCCCGAAGTGCTCGTACTCATCCTTGGTCAGGAGACTGCTCACGGGCCCGTCGCGCCAGGCTTTGAGCGGGCGCGCCCCAGCCGCGGCCGTCGTCACGGCGATCGCGAAGATCAGGCCCGCGTGGAGCGCGTAGCACAGGTTGAGCCGCATCGCCTCCTCGCGCCGGAGACGAGGCTTCGGCGGGGGGAGGCTCGCAAGCCCCCCGCCGAGCCGATCAGAAGGCCAGGCGCACGCCGATCTCGTACTGGCGGCCGAAGCGCCGGGTTGCGTCGTCGGTCCCGTTCACCTGCTCGCCGTACTTGAGGAAGTTGTTGTACACGGTGTACGTGTCCTCGCCGAACAGGTTGAAAATCTTCGCCTGGAGCTGGAGGTTCATGCCCTTGGGCAGGCTGTACTCCTTGACCAGGTTGGCGTCGAAGTTCCAGGCCGATCCGTTGCGCTCGCTGTTGCGCTGCTGGGTCGGGTACCGAGTCCGGACGCTCTGGAAGTACTTGTAGTTGACCAGACTGTTGCCCTGAGAATCCACGTACAGCGGAAGGGCCTGGGACTCGGAGACGTTCCGGATGACGATCGAGTACGGCACACCGGACTGCCAATTGATGGCGCCGCCGAGCCGGAAGCCCCAAGGCGTGATGCACGTCGCGTTCACCTTGAACGAGTGCGTGCGGTCGAACGCCAGGTAGCCCCGCTCTTGCGTGAGCGTTGACCGGTCGTTGCCCAGAAGGAGGTTGAAATCTTCGGAGTCGCCGATCGCGCGAGAGAGCGTGTACGACGCCTCCATCTGCCAGTTCTTGTACTGGCGGCGGACGAACTCGAGCGTGA
>CAZYHZ010000117.1:0-6704 GCA_964647625.1 uncultured Acidobacteriota bacterium | reverse complement strand
GCCTTTCAAGGAAGAGCCGGCCGCTCTTCCAGAGGGCTGCTACGTGACACTCATCTCTTGCTGAACTGAATTTGAAAGAAAAAGACGAATGTCCCCTTTTGGGTGGAAAAAGGGCATGTCCCCTAGATGCAAAGAGAGAGTGGCCCCTCAGGCCCACCCTCTCAGCCGCACCGCTTCCGCGACGCGATTCACCGCGACGAGGTACGCGCCCAGCCGGTTGTGGACCTTGTACCTCTTCGCCATGTCGTGCACGGCGTGGAACGCGGACGTCATCTTCGTGTCGAGGCGCTTGTGCACCTCGCCCTCTTCCCAGTAGTACTGGTAGCCGTTCTGCACCATCTCGAAGTACGAGACGGTCACGCCGCCGGCGTTGCACAGGAAGTCGGGGATGACGTAGACGCCGTTCTTGTGGAGGATCGCATCGGCCTCGGGGGTCGTCGGTCCGTTGGCGAGCTCGGCCTGGATCTTGGCCTGGATCCGCCCCGCGTTCTCGGCGGTGATGACGTTCTCGAGCGCCGACGGGAACAGCACCGTGACGGGAAGCTCCAGGAGCGCCTCGTTGCTGATCGGCTTGCTCCCGGGGAAGCCGACGACCGAGCCGGTCTCGTGCTTGTGCTTCTGGACGGCGGCCGCGTCGAGGCCGGCGGTGTTGACGATCCCGCCGCGGGAGTCGGACACCGCGATCACCTTCAGGCCGAGCATCTGCTGGCCGAGGGAGTGTCCGAACGAGCCCGCGTTGCCATAGCCCTGAATCGCCGCCGTCGCGCCCTGAAGCTCGAGGCCCAAGGCCTTGGCCGCCTCGCGGACGCAGAAGATCCCGCCGCGTGCGGTCGCATCGCCGCGGCCTTTCGAGCCGCCGAGCGCCAGGGGCTTGCCGGTGATCATCCCGAAATCGTTGTGCCCTCGCATGAACGAGTACTCGTCCATCATCCAGGCCATGATCTGCGGGGTCGTGTAGACGTCGGGGGCCGGCACGTCTTCTTGAAGGCCGAGCATGCGCCCGACCTGCCGCACGTACGCGCGAGAGAGGCGCTCGAGCTCGCCCGGGGACATTTCTTTCGGGTTGCAGATGATTCCGCCCTTGCCGCCGCCCAGCGGAATGTCGACGACGGATGTCTTCCACGTCATCCACGCGGCCAGCGCGCGCACCGTGTCGATCGTCTCGTCCGGATGGAAGCGGATCCCGCCCTTCGTCGGACCGCGCGAGTCGTTGTACTGGACGCGAAAGCCGTGGAACACCTTCGTGGTGCCGTCGTCCATCTTGACCGGAAGGCGCACGTGCAGCTCGCGAACGGGCCAGCGCAGGAGTTCGTGGACGGCGGGGTCGAGCTTCAGGATCTTCGCGGCTTCGTCGAGCTGACGCTGCGCGATGTGGAAGGGATTGTTGTCGAGCATGTCGTGTCGTCTCCTCGAAAACGGTCGAGAGAATCGTCGATTCGGCTGAAGATCATCCTTCGAGTCCGGGGACGCCGCAAGGGCCTTTACGAAGGGCTTCAGGAGCCCTGCGGTCTGGACAGCAGCCACTCCACGTCGGCCGGGCCTCGGACCGCCATCGCCCAGAGCGACGCCAAGACCAGCGCCAGGGCGAGCCAGGCCAGAGCCTGCCAGACGAGCTCCGTCGATCGATTCCGGAACGCCCCGGACGGCGCCACGAACCCCAGCGCGCACCCCGCCAGGAACCCGCCGAGGTGGTTGATCTTGTCGATCCCGGGGAGAAGGCTGATCCCGATCATCAGGATCACGTTCTGGAGCATGACGGACTTCAACCGCTGGCCGTACACGCCGCCGATACGCCAGCCGTGAACGAGGAGCAGCCCGAGCAGGCCGCACAGCGCTCCCGACGCGCCGACCGTGTGGGAATGCCAGATGAACTGGCTGGCCGCACTCCCCGCGACGCCACAGGCGATGTAGATCGCCGCCAGCCGCTCGGTGCCGAATTCGTCCTCGACGAGCGGCCCGAGCTGCACGAGCGCCATCGAATTGAAGATGAAATGAAGCAGCCCTCCGTGGAGGAACACGGGCGTGACGATGCGCCACCACTCGCGAAGCGGCAAGGTGAGGCCCGAATAGCCCGAGCCGTAGCGGATCAGGGAGAGCGGATCGAAACCCCACAGGCGCGACATCGGCGAGCCGGGGTCGTAATTGGGAAGCTGGATCGGAAGGAGCAAGACGACGGCGAACAGGAGCGTGTTGGCGAGGAGCAGGAAGAACGTCGTCGCGGTCGCCCCCGGGATCAGGTTCGCGATCGCGCGGGAGAGCCCCGGGGCCCGCACGCCGGCGAGGGTCGCGTCGCACTCGGTGCACCGGCGCGCGGTGCGCGGCACGAGCGCACGGCAGTTCGGACACATCTTGTAAGCGCCGCGCGTCGACCGGACGAACATCTCGGTCTTGAGGCCGGCCTCGCCGATGTCCCGGCGGCGCTGGTTCCACCGCCAGCGGACGCGCGCCCCGTTGAACCCGAGCGCGTCCAGAACGTCGGCCCAGAGGGCGACCAGCTTATCGAGCAATCAGCGACCCTCGAAGACCGGCGCCTGCTTCCCGAGCGTGCTCAAGCCTTGGTAGGCATCCTTCGTCGAGAAGATCTCCTCGAGGTGGCTGAGCTCCATCGCCAGCCCTTCTTCGAGAGGCACGCCTGCGCCGGTTTCGATCAGCTTCCCGGCGAGCCGCAACGCGATCGGGGCCTTGAACGACACGCGCTTCATCGCCTTGGCGATCGCCTCGTCGCCGTTCGTGTCGGCCTTGCCGAGCCGGAGCGTTTCGGCGTCGTTGGCGGCGAAGAACGTCTCGAGCGCGGCGTGCTTCGCGGCGAGGCTCGGCCGGACGTGGGGCCGCGCGCCTTCGAGCGCCACCACGCGGCAGGCGGCATCGAGCGCTTCGTGGGGCACCACCTTGTCGACGAACCCGATCGCAGCGGCCTCGTCGGCCCCGATCGTCTGTCCCGTGAACACGAGCCAGCGGGTGAGGCCGGCCCCGATCCGCCGTGTGGGCCGCTGCGTTCCCCCGAGGCCGGGGTAGATGCCGATGCCGGTCTCGGGGAACGCGAAGCTCGCGCGCGGGGTCGCGATCAAGACGTCGCACGCCTGCGCCAGCTCGACGCCGCCGCCTAACGCCAGCCCGTGGATGCGCGCCACGACCGTCTTCTTGCAGGTGTCGATGTCGTGGAGCAGCGCGTGGCCGGCCTTCGTGAAATCGACGATGCGCTTCAGATCTCCCGATTCCATGTTGCGTACGAAGAAACGGATGTCCGCCCCCGCGATGAACGCCTTCCCGGCGCCGGCGATGACGATCCCCTTGACCTTCGGATCGGCCGCCGCCTTCTTGAACGCGGCATGGAGCTGCGCGACGACGGTCTCGTTGAGCGCGTTCATCGCGTCGGGCCGATTGATCGTCAGCGTGGCGACGCCGTCTTGCGTCTCCGAGCGCACCAGCTCGAACGGGAACGGCGCGTTCGCGCGCCACTGGAGCGAGAGGATTCCAGGCACCGGGATGTCCCAGCCTCCCCCGAACTCCCCGACGAGGTCGCCGGCCGGCTTGATTCCGAATCGATTGATCATCTCGAACGGGCCGCGGGGCCAGCGCAAGCCGACGCGCGCGCCGATGTCGGTATCCTCGACGGTCCCGACGCCTTCATCGACGAGTGCTGCGGCCACGAGGAACGTCACCGCGAGCAGGCGCGCGGACACCGCGTCGAGCTTCGACGGATCGGGCGTCCCGGCGAGATCCCAGGTCTTGCCCGATGCGACCTGCGATTTCAGCCGCTCCGCGGGCGCGTAGAACGGGCCGAACGCGCTGCCCAGCGTGTTCGCCGCGTGCATCGCGATCGGGACGCCGGTGACGTTCATCAGCTCGAACGGCCCCATGCCGACGCCGAACGTTGCCTTCGCGGCGGCCTCGATCGTCGGGATGTCCGCCGTGCCGTCTTCGAGCAGCCGCACGGCCTCGTTCAGCCACGGCACGAAGAATCGATTGACGATGAACCCCGAGGCGTCTTCGGACCGGATCGGCGTCTTGCCCATCATCTCTTGGGCGGTCCACGCGGCCGTCGCGACCTCGGGAGACGTCGCCTCGCCGGGGATCACCTCGACGAGACGGTTCTTCGCGGGATGATAGAAGTAGTGAAGGCCGACGACGCGCTCGGGATGCGCGAGCCCGGAGGCGAGCTCCTTCACGAGAAACGACGACGTGTTGGTTGCGAGGATCGCGTCGTTGCGGCAGACCGATTCGAGGCGGGCGAAGACCTTCTTCTTGACGTCCAGGTCCTCGAACACCGCTTCGATCACGAGATCCACGGCCGCGAGCCTGGACCAGTCGGCGGTTCCCGTGATCCGATCGCGGATCGCCTTCGCGTCGTCGGACCGGAACACTTTCTTGGTCACGCCGTCCGCGAGCGTTTGGTCGATGATCGCCAGGCCGCGCGCGACCTTCTCGTCATCGAGATCGACGAGAACGACCGGAAACCCTTCGGTCGCGGCTTTCTGCGCGATGCCGCTTCCCATGTTGCCGGCTCCGATGACGGCGATCGTGCGGAACGGACGAGTCGTGCTCATGGATGGAAGCTCCTTCCGGACCCCGCAGTCTAGCGCACCGCCCAAAGCGCGACGACGATGCCGGCCAGCACCAGTGCGAGCGCCGCCCACCCCGTCGGCCTCGGCTTTCCCGACAACCCCGCGAGCAGCGCCGCGGCGCCCGCTCCGAGGAGCAGCACGGCCGTCCATTCGCGCGCGCGGCCCGGCGAGGCGGGGAGCACGAACGCGCCGGCCGCCGCGAAGAGCGAGCCGAAGACCGCGAGGAATCCGCCCTGTCGCGCCGTGCGCCGCGACTGCTCGAGCTGGCCGGCCGATTCGAGACGGCCCGCTCGAAGGAGCAAGCCGCATCCCATCGCCAGGAACAGAAGCCGCCCAAGGAACGAGAAGAACGCGCTCACGGGTGCACATTGTCGCCTGATAAGATCGCTCGATGGAATCGATCGAGACGATCACCGTGGTCGGCGCCGGGACGATGGGGCGCGGTATCGCGCAATCCGCGGCTTCCGCGGGCTATCGCGTGTCGGTCGTCGATGCGGACGCCGGCGTTCTAGCGGATGCGGTGGGTTCGATCGGGCGCGGGCTCGCCAAGCTCGTCGAGAAGGGAAAGATGGCCGAGGCGGATCGCGCCACGTCCATGTCCAGGGTCTCCCCGGCCGGCTCGATCGGGGACGCCGCAGCGACGGCCGGTCTCGTGATCGAGGCGGTTCCCGAATCCTACGAGCTCAAGGAGCGGGTCTTCCGGGCGATCGACGAGGCGGCGCCCGCGCACGCCATCCTCGCCAGCAACACATCGTCGCTCTCGATCGCGCGGATCGCCGCCGCGACGCGGCGGCCGGACCGGGTGGTCGGCATGCACTTCTTCAATCCCGTTCCGCTCATGCCGCTGCTCGAGGTGGTACGGGGTGAGGGGACGTCGCAAGAGACGGTGGCAGCGGCGGTCGCCGTCGGGCTCAAGCTCGGCAAGGATCCGATCGTCGTGCGCGATTCACCGGGCTTCGCGACGAGCCGCCTGGGCGTGCTGCTCGGCATCGAAGCGATCCGCATGCTCGAAGCCGGAGTCGCGAGCGCCGAGGACATCGACAAAGCGATGACGCTCGGGTATCGCCACCCGATGGGGCCGCTCCGGCTCACCGATCTCGTCGGGCTCGACGTGAGGCTCGCGATCGCGGAGCACTTGCACGCGGAGCTTCGCTCCGAAGCGTTCCGTCCGCCGCCGCTCTTGCGGACCATGGTCGGCGAAGGGAAGCTCGGGAAGAAGTCGGGTCAGGGCTTCTATCGCTGGGATGAGTGAGACGCTCCGTTGATCGCGGGCTACAGCGTCACCGACATCCACATTCACATCCAGCCGTGGGAGATGCATCCGCCCGACGTCGCGCGAACGATGGAATCCGGCCGCTCCGACCTGGCGCGCATCGAGCGGTTCATGCGCGATCCGAAGGCGTTCCTCGCGTACATGGACGAGTGCGGCATCGAGCGCGCGGGTCTCATCAACTACGTCGCGCCGGACGTCATGGGCTTTACGAGCGACGTCAACGCGTGGTGCGCCCGCTACGCCGCCGCCGCTCCCGACCGGCTGATTCCCTTCGGGTCCGTCAATCCG
The DNA here is from genome assembly GCA_964647625.1 of uncultured Acidobacteriota bacterium. Taxonomy (GTDB): domain Bacteria; phylum Acidobacteriota; class Polarisedimenticolia; order Polarisedimenticolales; family DASRJG01; genus DASRJG01. The sequence goes on along the minus strand of CAZYHZ010000117.1, from coordinate 578 downwards.
CGCTTCACCGACGATCCCAAGGGAGAAGCCAACCGCGTGCTCGATCTCGGGATCCGCGGCTTGAAGATCCATCCGCCGCACCAGGGGTTCGCGGTCAACGAGTATCGGACCGGCGGCCCGGGCGCGGGGATCGGCGAGGTGCTCCGCGCGGCCGAGGAGCGCGGCATCCCTGTGATGATCCACACCGGGACGTCGGTGTTCCCCGGCGCACGCAACGTCTACGCCGATCCGATGCCCGCCGACGACATCGGCACCGATTTCCCGAAGCTCCGGGTGATCCTCGCCCACGCGGGGCGCCCGCTCCACGGCGACACCGCGCTGTTCTTGATCCGGCGGCATCCCCAGTTCCTGCTCGACCTGTCGAGCATCCCGCCGAAGCGGCTGTTCCACTACGTGCCGAAGCTGGGCGAGATCGCCGGCCGCTGCCTCTGGGGCTCCGACTGGCCGAGCCCGGGAGTCTCGGACCCTGCGGCCAATGTCCGCGAGTTCCTGAAGCTCGACCTCACCGACGCGCAGCGCCGCGCGATTCTCTGGGACAACGCCGCCGCGCTATTCGATTGAATCGGGGACAGTCCCCT
>CAZYHZ010000116.1:0-6770 GCA_964647625.1 uncultured Acidobacteriota bacterium | reverse complement strand
AGGTCCGAGCGCTGTTCCTGGGGCGCGGGATCGATCTCGAGGACAGCTCCGAGCCCTACGCCGAAGCGCTCAACGAGGCGTTTCGCCGGCACGCGTCGATCCGCGAGCGCATCGACGAAGCACGGCAGTCGCTCGTGCGGCTGCACTCGAACATCTCCGAGATGGGCGAGGTCTTCCAGAATCACCTGTCCCGTCTTCGCATCATGCGCGAGCGCACGTCGGGGACGGTGACGACCGTCCGGCTGGTGCCCGGCGAGCACGACCGCATCGTCGTCCCCGGGCCCGAAGAGATTCAGTAGCGCGACTGCGCCGAGAAGGCGACTCCCGCGATCACGAGCAAGCCGCCGACGAGAAACCGCGACGTCAGGGGCTCACCGAGGAACGCGACACCCGTCGCGACCGCGATGACCGGCGTCGCGTACGCAATCAGCGCGACGCGGCTCGCCCGCACGCGCCGGAGCAGCCAGTAGTAGAGCGTGAACGTCACCGCCGAGCCGCAGACCGCGAGATACGCGAGCGACGCCACGGAGGTCCGCGTCCACGCAATCGGACGGTCGCGCTCGAACAGGAGCGCCATGACGGTCATGACCGAGGCGGCGACCGCCATCGGCATCGCGGAAAGGGAGATCGGGTGGATGGCGCCGCCGAACTTCTTCACGATGACCGAGGACAGCGCGCTGACGAGCGGGGAGAGCAGCAGGACCGCAGCGGCCAGCTCGGTCTTCGGGCCGCCGATCTTCGCCAGGTCCTCGGAGAAGATCACGATCACGCCGGCGAACGCGACGACCGCTCCCAGCGCTTCCCGCAGGCGGATCGGCTCGCCCGGCAGGAACAGGTGCGCAAAGAGCGTCACCAGGAGCGGGAACGTGGCGAAGAGGATCGAGGCCAGCCCCGACGGGACGTACTGCTCGCTCCAGTACACGACACCGTAGGACACCGAGAAGAACATCGCGCCGTTGACGAGCCAGAGCGTCTTCTCGTAGGGCTGCGCGCCCAGCTTCACGCCGGTCGCCTTCGCGACGGCCAGCAGGATCAGTGTCGCGATCGCGAATCGGATCGCGACGCTCGTGAAGGGCGGGATGCCGGCGAGTCCCACCCGGATGGCCGCCCACGTGGTGCCCCAGACGATCGTGAGGACGACGAAGACGATCGCGATGAGAAGAGGACGCGGCTTCAGGCGCGTTCCTCGTCGAGCACGTGACGGAGATAGTCGGCGTACGCGCTCTTGCCCATCTTGTCGGCCAGGCGCGAGAGCGCGTCCCGATCGACGTAGCCCATCTTGTAGGCGATCTCCTCGAGACAGGCGACCCGGAGACCTTGGCGGTCCTGAAGCGTCTGGATGAAGTTCGAAGCCTGCAGCAGCGAGTCGTGCGTGCCCGTGTCGAGCCACGCGAACCCGCGCGTCAACACCTCGACGTGCAGGTCTCCGGTGCGGAGGTAGGCGAGATTGACGTCGGTGATCTCGAGCTCGCCGCGCGGCGAAGGCTCGAGCGAGGCTGCGATCTCGACCACGCGGTTGTCGTAGAAGTACAGCCCCGTGACGGCGTAGTTCGAGCGCGAGGCTTTGGGCTTTTCTTCGATGTGGACCGCTTTTCCCGACGCATCGAACGTCACGACGCCGTAGCGCTCGGGGTCGCGGACGCGATAGGCGAACACGGTCGCCCCGGACGCACGCTCCGCGGCTCGATGGAGGAGGCCTGCAAACCCCTGCCCATAGAAAATGTTGTCTCCGAGGGCCAGCGCGACGCGGTCGGTGCCGACGAACCGCCGCCCGATCAGAAACGCTTGAGCGAGGCCCTCCGGGCGCGGCTGCTCGGCGTACGAGATGTTCAGCCCGATCCACGAGCCGTCTTCGAGCAGCCGCTGGAACGCCGGAAGATCTTCGGGCGTCGAGATCAGGAGAACGTCGCGAATGCCCGCGAGCATCAGCGCCGACAGCGGGTAGTACACCATCGGCTTGTCGTACACGGGCAGGAGCTGCTTGCTGATCGCCCGGGTCACCGGATGGAGGCGCGTGCCGGCGCCCCCCGCGAGGACGATTCCCTTCACGCGCGGCTCTTGACGGAGTCGAGGCCGAGCCGCTCGCGCTCGTAGCGCGCTTTCGCTTGGACGGCCGCGGCCCACTCGCGGTGCTCGACGTACCACCGCACGGTGTCGCGGATGCCGGCGGCCAGCTCGTGGCGCGGTTTCCAGCCGAGCTCGGACTTGATCCGCGAGGCGTCGATCGCGTAGCGGCGGTCGTGTCCCAAACGGTCCGGCACGTGGATCTTGAGGTCGCGGTACGACGTCTTGCCGGCGCGGCGCATCGCTTCGTTCGACGCGGCGGGCATCAGGGATTCGAGCGCATCGCAGATCCGGTCGACGAGCACGAGGTTCGGCACCTCGTTGTCCCCGCCGATGTTGTACTTCCTGCCGGGCTGTCCCGAGAGGAGCGCGAGAAGGACGCCGCGCGCGTGATCGTCGACGTGGATCCAGTCGCGAACGTACAGGCCATCCCCGTAGATCGGAAGGGGCCTGGCCTCGATCGCGTTCAGGATCGTCAGGGGAATCAGCTTCTCGGGGAACTGGTACGGGCCGTAATTGTTGCTGCAGTTCGTGATGACGACCGGAAGGCCGAACGTCTCGTGATACGCGCGCACGAAATGGTCGGCGGCGGCCTTCGACGCCGCGTACGGAGAATTCGGCGCGTACGGCGTCGTCTCCGAGAACGCGCCCGTCGGACCCAACGCGCCGTAGACCTCGTCGGTGGATACGTGCAGGAAGCGGAACCGGGATTTGACCTCGTCGCTGCCGCCCGCGATGAAGCGGCGCGCCGCATCGAGCAGCTCGAACGCGCCGACCGTGTTCGTGGTCACGAAGTTCCGGGGGCCGTCGATCGACCGGTCGACGTGGCTTTCGGCGGCGAAGTTGACGACGGCCGCGGGTTTGTGATCGACGAAGACGGACTGGACGGCCGCCGGGTCGGCGATGTCTCCCGCGATGAAGGTCACCCGCGGGTCTTCGAGCACGCCGGCGAGGTTGTCGAGGCTTCCGGCGTACGTCAGCTTGTCGAAAACGACGACCGCGGCCTGGGTTTCCTGGAGGACCAGACGGACGAAGTTGCAGCCGATGAAGCCGGCGCCTCCGGTGATCAGCCAAGTCTCCACGATGGGTCTCCCTGGAGCGGCCATTGTAGACTGCCAGCGCCAACCCGAGGCCCCGATGAGCACATCCTTCGATCTCGAAAAGTTCCTCGTCGACGTCTTCGATCCCGTCCCCGGCGAGCGCGCCGTGGTGGTCGTCGACCGTCCCGTTCCCGGAGTCCCGGACAACGACGCGTGGCGCGAGCGGCGCGTCATGGCGGCGTCCTGGCGCGAGGGTCTGGCCCGGCTCGGGGCGCGGATCGGCTTCGAGACCAGTCCGCTCGTCAGCTTTCCGGCGACCGGCCGCAGCGGCGCGGATTTCCCGGCATCCGGCGAGGCGGCCGAGCGGACGATCCCGATGTCGTCGGTCCTCGACGGCTCGAGCTTGCTGCTCGCACTCACCGAGTTCTCGATGACCGCGGCGCTGTGCGACGTGTGCAAGCGGCGGCCCGGGGCGGACGTGTTCCGCGCGGCGAGCATGCCCGGCGTGCAGAAATGGATGGAGGAGACGTCGCTGGCGGCCGACTATCGCGAAGTTGCGCGCCGCTGCCGGCTCCTGAAGTCGGCGTTCCAGCAGGCCGACCACGCCGAGGTCGTCTTTTCGACGGGGCATCGCTGTCTCTTCGATCTCCGCCACCGCGTGTGCGAGGCCGACGACGGCTACCTCCATCGGGACAAGAACGACGACATCCCCGTGATCAACCTGCCGAGCGGCGAGACGTTCGAGGTTCCCTACGAGGGCGAGATCGACGGCGACCCCTCGCGAACGGCCGGCGAGCTGCCCGTTCACGAAGACGGGCAGACCGTCGTGTTCCGCGTCGCGGCCAACCGGATCGTCGAGGTGATCGGCCGCAGCGCCGTCGCCGACCGGTACCGTGTTTACTTCGCAGCAGACCCGGCGCGCGGAAACGTCGCCGAGGTGGCCTTCGGCTGCAATGACGACGCCCGGGTCACCGGCAACGTCCTCGAGGACGAGAAGGCCGGCTTTCACTGGGCGTACGGACGCAGCGACCATCTGGGGGGGAAGATCGGGCTGAGCTCGTTCCGCTCCCCCGAGCACGTCGTCCATCAGGACATCGTCTACGCGAAGGGCAGCCCCATCTCGGTGACGAGCGCCGATCTCGTCGAGGCGACGGGGCGCCGCATCAGCGTGATTCGCGACGGCGCGTACGTGCTCTGGTAGGGGCGCCCGTGCTGAACTGGGTCGAGATCGACGGCGCGGCGCTCCGGAACAATCTCGCGGAGTTCAAGCGCCGGCTGGGGACGGGGCCGCGCTTGGGCGCGGTCGTGAAGTCGAACGCTTACGGGCACGGCATGATCGACGTCGCCCGCATCGCCGAGGATGAATCCGCCGATTGGCTGTGCGTCAACAACGCGGCGGAAGGCGTCGCCCTGCGCGAGGCCGGTCTGACGCGCCCGATCCTCGTCATGGGGTACGTCCCCAAGGACGGCCTGCCGGACGTCGTCGCGCACTCCTTGCAGCCGGTCGTCTACAACGTCGAGACGCTCGATCGCCTCGGCGCGCTGGCCCGGGACGCCGGCCGCAAGGTCTCGGTTCACGTCAAGATCGAGACGGGCACGCACCGGCAGGGTGTCCTGGAGCGCGACGTGCCCGGTTTCATCGCACGCATCCACGAGCTTCCGGCGCTCGAGCTTGGCGGCGTGACGAGCCACTTCGCCAACATCGAGGACACGACGACCCACGAGTTCGCCGAAGGCCAGATCACGGCGTTCACGCGCATCGTCGAGACGATCAAGGCCGTTCATGGCCGTCCCTTCTTGCGCCACAGCGCGTGCTCCGCGGCCGTCCTCCTCTTCAACAGGACGCATCTCGACCTCGCGCGCATCGGGATCTCGCTCTACGGGCTGTGGCCCTCGAAGGAGACCTACGTCTCGTGCCTCGAGCGCGGGAAGCCCTCGCTGGAGCTGAAGCCGGTGCTCACCTGGAAGACCCGCATCGCCCAGGTGAAGACCGTGCCGGAGGGAGGGTTCGTCGGATACGGGTGCACGTGGCGGGCCACGCGCGACACGAAGATCGCAGTGCTTCCGGTCGGCTACTACGAGGGCTACGACCGCGAGCTGTCCGGCCTGGCGCACGTTCTGGTCCGCGGCAAGCGCGCGCCCTTGCGCGGCCGCATCTGCATGAACATGTGCATGGTCGACGTGACGGACATCCCAGGCGCCGCGCTCGAAGACGAGGTGATTCTCCTCGGGCGCCAGGGTGACGAGCGCATCACCGCCGAGCAGCTCGCCGCGTGGGCAGGGACGATCTCGTACGAGATCGTCTCGAGGATCCACCCGAGCCTCCCCCGCTTGATGAAATAGGGGACCTTAGGAATAGGGGACAGTCCCCTATTCCTAAGGTTCCCTATTTCATCGATTGGCGGTGACCACCAGCGCGCCTTCGCGCTCGTACAACTCGCGGGCGAGGGCGATCGAGGCCGGAGGCTGCCCGAGGAACACGGCCGGATTGAAAGGGCGGCGATCGTAGAACCGGTACCGGCGGACGTCGTGGAATCCGGCGCGGGCCAACAGAAGCTGCCACTGGACGCCCGATAGGAACTGCGGGTAGCCGTGCTCGCGCGTGACGTCGTCGATCAAGCTGTCGGCGACGCGGCTTTCGCGATAGAGGTGCGCGATGGTGCACAGGATCCCGCCCGGCTCGAGCGCGTCGAAGAGCGAGTGGAGGGTGGCTTCGAGGTTGGGGACGAAATACAGCGCGTCGAGCGCGAAGACGTGGGTGAACTTCGCGCCGTGCAACGCATCGTTCAGGGACTGGCCCATCTCGATCCGGTGGAAATGCGCCCGTGCGACCGAGCCCGCGCGCTTCTCCGCCTGGGCGATGCCCTCGGCCGACGGGTCGATCCCAAGGTAGCGCGCCCCGGTCGCAGTCAGGATCGGCGCGGTCCAGCCGGTGCCGCAGCCGAAGTCCAGCACCCGGGACGATGCGTTCAGGCCCATGAGCAAATCCACGACCTGGCGGACGACGTCCTCCTTGCCCGCCTGCCACGTGACGGCGCCGCCCTGCCGGTACAAGTCGTCGAAGCCGACCATCCGCCCCTCCCGCTCGGATTGTATCCGGCTTGATTCCGACGCGGGGACGGCGTTAAATTCCCGGCGGCATGAAGCACAAGCCGCTTCAGATCGACTGGGACGACCTCGAGACCGCGTTCGAAAACCGGAACGAGGACTTCACCTACTACCTCGATCTCGTGACCGGCCAGGTCATCCTGGACGGTGAAGGCGAAGACGCCCACTTCGACGAGGACGCCGAGATCGACGACGCCGTCGACGGCGAGGTCGCCCCGCGCCGCGAGCCGACGCGCCTCTACGTCGTCTCCTTCACCGACGACGACGAGATGGACTGGATGGACGAGTTCATCGAGGGCGAGGACGGGCTGGCGGAGTCACTCAAGGAAACGCTGTCCGATCTGGTCGCACAGGGTGTGCCGCACCAGTTCAAGGACGAGCTGAAGCACCACGCCGACGTGCGCGACCGCTGGTTCTTGTTCCGCTCCGAGCGCCTTCACGAAGTGATGGACGCCTGGATCGACGCCAACAAGATCAGCTGCGCCACCCCGCCGCCATGGAAGTAGGGGCCACTCCCTTTTCTTTCACCCAAAAGGGGACATTCGTCTTTTTCTTACA
>CAZYHZ010000115.1:0-7051 GCA_964647625.1 uncultured Acidobacteriota bacterium | reverse complement strand
ACCGATACGTGCCAGGCCGGCACGTGCGTCGGCGGGAACTACAGCTGGTCGGGCTTCCTCCAGCCGGTCAACGCGGACGGCAGCTCGGTCTTCAAGAGGGGAAGCACCATCCCGGTGAAGTTCAGGCTCACGGGAGCATGCGGCGGCAATCCGAACCTCGTCGCCAACATCTACTTCTACAAGATCAGCAACACGAACGGCCCGGTGAACGAGGCGGTATCGACATCCGCCGCGGACACCGGCACGATCTTCCGGTACAGCGCATCGGACGACCAGTACATCTACAACCTCGGCACGAGCGGGCCCGACATCACGGACGGCACCTGGAATCTCGGTGTCGATCTTCACGACGGCATCGGGATCCGCACCGTGAGCATCGGTCTGCGGAAGTAGCCGACAGGGGCGGCGAGTCGGCACGACACCGGTTCGCCGCCCCGTACGAGCAGCAGTCGACTTTGTAAGAAAAAGGGGACTGTCCCCTATTTCCGGGTGATGAGCTCGGGAGGGTAGTCGAGGAGGTCGTTGAACTCGCCGGCGCCGCGCAGCCACTCGCCGCCGTCGAAGGTGACGATCTCGCCGCGCATCCAGTCGGAGGCGTCGGAGACGAGGTAGGCCGCGAGCTCGGCCAGCTCCTCCTGCGTGCCGAAGCGGCCGGCGGGGATGCGCTTCAGGCGCGCCTTCTCCAGCTCGGGGGTCGGAAGCAGGCGCGAGAAGGCGCCCTGCGTCGGGATCGGGCCGGGGGCGATCGCGTTCAGGCGGATGCCGTAGCGGGCCCACTCGACGGCGAGCGAGCGCGTCATGGCGACGACGCCGGCCTTGCCGCACGCGGACGGAAGGACGAAGCCCGAGCCCGTCGTCGCGTACGTGGTGGCGATCGACAGCACGGTGCCGGAGCACTTCTCCGCGATCCACATCCGTCCCGCGGCGCGCGTGCAGTGGAACGTCCCGTGGAGCACGATCGCGACGACCGTTTCGAAGGCGTGGGGGCTCAGCTCTTCCGACCGGCTCAGGAAGTTTCCGGCGGCGTTGTTGACCAGGATGTCGGGAACGCCGAGCCGCTCGCGAATGGAAAGCAGAGCGGAGTCGACCTGCTTGGGCTCACGGACGTCGCACGGCGCGGCCGCGGCTTTCGTGCCCGCGGCATTCAGCTCTTCGACGATTTTCTGCAGTGGCTCGACCTTGCGGCCCGAGACCGCGATCGCCGCTCCGAGCGAGGCGAAGCGCAGCGCCATCGCGCGGCCGAGGCCGGTCCCTCCGCCGGTGACCCAGGCGATCTTGCCGCGGAGGAGGTCGGGAGCGAGTGCGGGCCGGAACGCGCTCACTTCGTGGAGGGCACCGACGCGGTGGGCCCGAAGAACCGCGACAGCCAAGCCGCGAGGACCGTCCATCCGAAGATCACGACTCCGAACACGACTCCGGAGCTGATGTAGGCGGCGTGCGTTCCCGTGCGCACGAGATCGGTCATCGATCCGGCGGGCACGGTCTTGTCGAAGAGCGCGAAGAATTTCTGCGCCGCCAGCACGCCGATGGCCACGCTTCCGATCAGGCTGAGCACGAGACCGATCATGCGCTTCGACATGCGATCACCTCACCACCGCGCGAGCTCGCGCATCGCCGCCGTGACGTCGTCCTGCGAGGGCAGGATCGCCGCTTCGAGCGACGGCGCGTACGGCGGGAAGCAGTCCTTGGCCGTCAGGCGCTTGACCGGCGCGTCGAGGGCGTCGAAGCAATTCTCGGCGATGCGGGCTGCGATCTCGCCGCCGAAGCCGTTGGTGCGCTGGGCTTCGTGGACGACGATCGCCTTCCCGGTCTTGCGGACCGACTCGAAGATCAGCGCGTCGTCGAGAGGCACCAGCGTGCGCACGTCGATGACCTCGACCGAGAAACCGTCCTTGGCCAGCTCCGCCGCCGCGCGCTGGCAGCGCACGACGCCGCTGCCCCAGGTGATCGCGGTCATGTCGGTGCCGGACTGCACGACCTTGCCCTTGCCGAACGGGATCAGGTAGTCGGCATCGGGCTCGGGCGCTTTCGAGAAGACCTGGCGATAGAGGCCCTTGTGCTCGAAGAAGATCACCGGGTCGTCGATGCGGCACGCGGTCTTCATCAAGCCCTTCGCGTCCGCGGCGTTCGACGGGTAGACGACGTACCAACCGGACGTGTGGATGTAGAGCGTTTCGGGGCACTGCGAGTGGAACGGGCCGCCGCGGATGTATCCACCGGTCGCCATGCGCACGACCATCGGGCAGGACCATTCGCCGCCCGACCGCCAGCGCAGCGTCGAGATCTCGTTCCGGATCTGCATGAACGCCGGGAACGAGTAATCGGAGAACTGAATTTCGACGACCGGCTTGTAGCCGCCCGTCGCCATCCCCGCCGCGACGCCGACGATCGTCGCCTCGGCGAGAGGGGCGTTTTCGACGCGTCCGTCGAAGGCGTCGGTCAGCCCGCGGGTCACTCCGAACACGCCGCCCTTCGGGTCGGCGATGTCCTCGCCCCACATCACGATCTTGGGATTGCGCTGCATCTCCTCGCGAAGCGCGTGGTTCAGGGCGTCGATCATCGTGACCGGAGCCTGCGAGATCGACTGCGGCTCGCGCTCGGTGGTGACGGGCGACACCCCCGAAAAGACGTGCTGGTCCGCCGTCGCCGGGTCGGGGTCCGCCGCGGCGTCGGCTTCGTCGCCCGCCGCGTTCACGGTCGCGTGGATCTTCTCGCGCATCTTCTGCAGCTCGGCCTCGTCGACGAAATTCCACGACAGCAGCCGCCCCGAGGTGTGCGCGACGGGATCCTTGCGGCGCACCTCTTCGAGCTCTTCTTCGGTGCGATATTTGGCCTGATCGTCGGACGACGAGTGCGAATCGAGGCGCACGACGTGCGCTTCGACGAGGAGCGGCCCCGCTCCGTCGCGCATCTTTTCGATCATCGGCTTCAGCGTCCGGTACATCTCGGTGAACTGCGTGCCGTCCACCTCGACCGAGCGCACCTTGAAGCCCTTCGCGATCGTGTGGATCTCGGAGCCGGTCTGGACCGACTGGGGCACGCTGATCGCGTATCCATTGTTCTGGACGAGGAACAGGACGGGAAGCTGGTCGCGCCCGGCGTAATTCAACGCCTCGAAGAACTCGCCCTCGGAGGTCGCGCCCTCGCCGGACGACACGTAGACGATCTCGTTCCCGCCGTCGGCCTTGATCGCCTTGGCGAGGCCGACCGCCTGGAGGTACTGCGTGCCGGTGCACGCGGTGGGGGAGACGACGCGGAGCTTCCGCGACGAGAAGTGCTCGCTCATGTTCCGGCCGCCGCCGCACGGGTCGTCGGCCTTGGACAGCATGTGCAGGAAGATGTCCTTCGGCGACATCCCGAGGCCCACCATCAGCGCCTTCTCGCGGTAGTACGGGAAGAACCAGTCCTTCCCCGGGGATAGAAGCATCGACATCGCGATCTGGAGCTTCTCGTGCCCGCGCGTCGAGGCGTGGAACGACACCTTGCCGGCGCGCACGAAGACCTTGAGGCGCTCTTCGATGGCGTTGACCGTGAGCATCTTGTGCAGCAGGTCGAGGTAGAGCGCGCGGTCGGGATCGGTCGTCCCGGGGCGCGTCAGGACCTGTGTCGCGGGAGCCGTCTTGCGTGACATCTGCAGTCTCCTTACCCCTCGAATCGGGGCCATGGTGACGCATGTTTTGGGTTCTTTCAATCGTGCTAAGTTTGCGCGCGCACGGGCCGTAGGCCCGCGTGGAGGAGGGGGGTTCATGGGCGAGCTGGCCACCAAACCGATCGTTCTCGTCGCCATGGGCGGGCACGCGTTCATGCAGAAGGGCGAAAAGGGGACGATCGAAGAGCACGAGCGCAACGCTCAGGAGATCGCACGGCTCCTGATGACGCTCGTCGAGAAGGAATACCAGCTCGTCATAACGCACGGAAACGGTCCGCAGGTGGGGACGCTCCTGCTCCAGCAGGAATCGGCGAAGGACGAGGCGCCCTCGATGCCGCTCGACGTGCTGGTCGCGATGACCGAGGGGAGCCTCGGCTACATTCTCCAGCAGAACCTCTTGAACCAGCTCCGGCGCCGCGACGTGCGCCGGTACGTCGTCACCGTGGTGACGCAGGTGCTGGTCAACGACTCCGACCCCGCGTTCAAGAACCCGACCAAGCCGATCGGCCCGTTCCTCACCAAGGAAGAAGCGGAGCGCCGCCGGGACACGATGGGCTGGATCGTCAAGGAAGACGCCGGGCGCGGATGGCGGCGGCTCGTTCCGTCGCCGCGCCCCACCCGCGTCATCCAGCGCGCGATGATCCGCGAGGCCGCGCGCTCGGGCCACATCGTCGTCGCCTGCGGCGGCGGCGGCATCCCGATCAAGAAGAACCCCGACGATTCGTACGCCGGCGTCGAGGCGGTGATCGACAAGGACCTCACCTCGAGCGTCCTCGCGACCGACGTCGGCGCGGCGCTGTTGATCATCCTCACCGCGGTGCCGCAGGTGTATCTCAACTTCGGGACGCGGGAGCAGCGCGCGCTCGGCGCGGTCACGCTCGACGAGATCGAGGCGCTCTACGCCCAGGGGCACTTCCCGCCGGGAAGCATGGGGCCCAAGATCGAGGCGGTCGTCCACTTCCTGAAGAACGGGGGGCGCCGCGCGCTGATCACGAACCCCGAAAGCCTCCCGCAGGCGATCGAGGGACGCGCCGGGACGCACATCGTGGGGCGCATATGAAGCCGCGGCCGCGCGCGTTCTTCGTGCTCCCCTTCCTTCTTCTTGTATCCGCCACCCTGTCGGCCGCCGCCGAGACCGTCAAGATCTCGGTCGATTACGGGAGCGCCCCGGCCCACATCGCCCACGCGACGCTGCGCATCCCGGCCACCCGGGGGACCTTGACGCTCCGCTACCCGAAGTGGCTCCCGGGCGAGCACGGGCCGACCGGGCCGATCAAGGACATGGCGGGTCTCATCGTCCGAGCGAACGGCCGGGACATCGGCTGGAAGCGCCAGCCCAAGGACATGTTCGCCTTCGACGTCGACGTCCCCGACGGCGTGTCCGAGATCGAGGTCGCGCTCGATCTCCTCATCTCCCAGGACACCGAAGGGTTCTCGTCCGCCGCGTCGGCGTCGGCGAAGCTCGCGGTCTTGAGCTGGAACCAGATCCTCGTCTATCCCGACGGCGTCAAGGGGAACGAGATCAACTACGAGGCGACGCTGACGATCCCGGCGGGCTGGACGTTCGCGACGGCGCTCCCCGTTCAGTCTTCGGAGACCCGCGAGATCCGGTTCCAGCCGGTCTCGCTGACGACCCTGATCGACTCCCCGGTTCTCATGGGCGAGTACATGCGATCGATCCTGCTCGACGAGCGGCCGGGGCAGCGCGTGTTCCTCGACCTGGCCGCCGACGCGAAGGCCGATCTCGAGATTCCCGCCGATCTCGAGGCGGGATACAAGAAGCTCGTCCGGGAAGCGGACGCCCTCTTCGGCGCGCGCCACTTCCGCGAGTACCACTTCCTGATGTCGCTCTCCGACAAGATCGCCCACTTCGGGCTCGAGCATCACGCGTCGTCCGACGACCGTGTGAGGGAGCGCGCGCTCGTCGATCCCGACCGGCGCAAGCTGACGATGAACATCCTGCCGCACGAGTTCGTCCATTCGTGGAACGGCAAGTACCGCCGGCCCGCCGACCTCAATCCCGACGATTTCGCCTCGCCGATCGACTCGAACCTGTTGTGGGTCTACGAGGGCCTGACCCAGTACCTCGGCTGGGTGCTTGCCGCCCGGTCGGGCACGCGCACGGTCCCCGAGGCGCTCGACCATCTGGCCCTGCGCACGGCCGAGCTCGAGCACCGCGGCGGCCGCGTGTGGCGCTCGCTGGAAGACACCGCCGTCGCGGCGCAGCTCCTGTTCGCGACGGAAGAGCCGTGGACGTCCTATCGCCGCACGACCGACTTCTACGACGAAGGCGTTTTGATCTGGCTGGACGCGGACGTGACGATCCGCAAGCTCACGAAGGGCACGCGCTCGCTCGACGATTTCTGCCGCCGCTTCCACGGCGGGGGCAACGGCGCACCCGAGGTCAAGACCTACCGGCTGTACGACATCGTCTCCGACCTCAACTTCGTCGTGCCGCACGACTGGGGGAAATTCTTCAACGACCGCATCCAGCGCCGCGGCGGCGGCGCGCCGATGGCCGGCATCCAGGACGGCGGCTGGCGCCTGACGATGGCCGACACGCGCTCGCCGGTCCTCCAGTCGTACGAGGAAGTGAACGAGGTCGTGGACGTCTCGTATTCCCTGGGCCTCCTCATCGACAAGAACGCCGCGGTCGTCGACGTGTTGCCCGACTCGAAGGCGTGGGCCGCGGGCATCACGCCCGGCATGAAGCTGGTCGCCGTCAACGGCCGCAAGTACTCGAAAGAGACGCTGCGCGACGCGATCCGTGCGACCAAGTCGGGTGCCGCCGACCTGAAGCTGCTGATCGAGAACGACGAGTACTTCCAGGAGATCCCGGTCCGGGTCGACGGCGGGGAGCGCTACCCCGCGCTCACGCGGAGCTTCGGCGACGACGTCCTCGGCGCGATCCTGGCACCGAAGTCCGATTCGTCGTACAAGAACGCTGCCGATCCGAAAAAGAGGTAGATCGCATTCCAGAGCTGCACGGCAATCTCCTGGGCCTGTCCCAAGCCGACAAACACCGCGTCGAGCGCCTCTACCGCCGCCGCGTCCCCGTCCACGACATCGTGTCGAACGAGCTGGCGCGCGAGCTGGCCGGAGCGGGGCACGCGCTCAACCGCCGTGTCGGCGTCCTCGTCGATCGCGCCGGCCGGATCGAGGCGGTCGCGATCGGCGACGCCCGGCGTGTCGACGTCCCGCGCCAGCCATCGGCGCCGTCCGGCCGCAACCGCTTCTGCACGCTGCGCTGGATCTCGACCAAGAGCGCCGACGAGCCGCTGACGGCATCCGAGCTGTCGCCCCTCGCCCTTCACCGTCTCGATGCGCTGGCGGTCGTCGCCGTCGAGCCGGACGGCGAGCCGGGACCCGTGCGCATCGCGCACCTCCTTCCCGCCGAAGAGC
>CAZYHZ010000114.1:0-7296 GCA_964647625.1 uncultured Acidobacteriota bacterium | reverse complement strand
CGGTGCACGCCGTGGCCGATGACTTGAATCCGTCCGCGGGACACGTTCCCGAGCTACCCGTGCACGTCTCCGCGACGTCGCACTGGCCGGCCGACGCGCGACACGTGAAGCTCGCCGCCTGGAAGGCGTCGACGCAGGTGTTCGCCGTGCCGGAGCAGTGATCCGAACTGTCGTTGTCGCACGCGCCGCCCTGAGAACTGCCGGTGCACGCCGTGGCCGATGACTTGAATCCGTCCGCGGGACACGTTCCCGAGCTTCCCGTGCACGTTTCCGCGACGTCGCACTGGCCGGCCGAGGCACGGCATGTGAAGCTCGCCGCCTGGAAGGCGTCGACGCAGGTGTTCGCCGTGCCGGAGCAGTGATCCGAACTGTCGTTGTCGCACGCGCCGCCCTGAGAAGCGCCGGTGCACGCGGTGGCCGATGACTTGAACCCGTCGGCAGGACACGATCCCGAGCTTCCCGTGCACGTCTCCGCGACGTCACACTGCCCGGCCGAGGCGCGGCAGGTGAAGCTCGCCGCCTGGAAGGCGTCGACGCACGTGTTCGCGGTGCCGGAGCAATGGTCCGCGCTGTCGTTATCGCACGCACCGCCCTGAGAGGCGCCCGTGCACGCCGTGGCCGATGACTTGAACCCGTCCGCCGGGCACGTGCCCGAGCTGCCCGTGCACGTCTCCGCGACGTCACACTGGCCTGCTGAGGCGCGGCAGGTAAAGCTCGCCGCCTGGAAGGCGTCGACGCACGTGTTCGCCGTGCCGGAGCAATGGTCGGCCGAGTCGTTGTCGCACGCGCCGCCCTGAGAAGCGCCCGTGCACGCCGTGGCCGATGACTTGAACCCGTCCGCGGGGCACGTGCCCGAGCTACCCGTGCACGTTTCCGCTACGTCGCACTGCCCGGCCGAGGCACGACACGTGAAGCTCGCCGCCTGGAAGGCGTCGACGCACGTGTTCGCGGTGCCGGAGCAATGGTCCGCGCTGTCGTTATCGCACGCACCGCCCTGAGAGGCGCCCGTGCACGCCGTGGCCGATGACTTGAATCCATCTGCGGGACATGCCGTCGAGGACCCGGTGCACGTCTCCGCGACGTCGCACTGACCGGCGGACGCGCGGCACGTCGTGCCCGCGTTGCCGGCGGCGTGCTGGCACACCGAGCTGGCACCGTTACAGAGGTCGGTCGTACAGACGTTCCCATCGTCGGTGCATGCCGTGCCACTCGCCTTGAAGGTGCACGTGTTCGTGCAGCACGACGCGGCCGTCCCGTTCGCGGCGCCGTCGTCGCACTGCTCCCCGGCTTCCACCGTGCCGTTGCCGCAGGCGTCGTAGGTCACCGTGATCCGCGCGGAGTCGACGCTGCCGTCCTTGTTGTTTCCGTCGTCCTTGACCGAGATGGCCGCCCCGAACGTCGTGGCGTTGATGTCCGTCGAGGTCCACGTGTTCCCCCACAGATCGCTTCCCGAACCGTAGGCGATGAACGTGTCCGTCAGCGGCCACGCCGTGGCGCTCGATCGATCCGTCGTGCCGATGACCCCGCCCTTCACGATCCGGACCGCGTTGTCCGTGAAGATGACGCTGCCGGTGGTCTTGCTGTACTCCCACTCCACCGTGATGCCCTGAACGGTGGCGCCGGCGGGAATCGCGAAGCCGAACCCCGTGCACTTCAGATAGTGCGACGCGTTGATGGCGAGCGTCGCGACGGCGTACAGGTTGTCGCTCGTCTGCGCCTGTGCCGGAGTGGTCCACGCGACGTTCCCGATGCTGGCGTCGTCCACGCACGTCGTCGACGTCGCCTTCGTCACCGTAGCGGCGTTCGCGCCTGCGCCGATGATCAAGGCCCACGCGACGGTGAGCGCCGCGAAGCTCGATCGTGAATTCCAACGCGACGCTGCATTTCCGATGCTGACTGCGCTCATCGACGCCCTCCGGCAGCGACAGAATCGCCTGCGCTGACCCCGATCTCCCCCGACGCGAACACGTCCTAGCCGGCGCGCGAGGGCACCGGCCGACGGGCGGGAAGCTAGGTTCCGGAATTCAGCGAGGCAAACCGGGGGGAACTACGATCAGGGGCAGGAGATCTGGGCGGTGCGGCTCGCGGTGTCGCGGGAGCCGCTCTGGCGCGGCTCGCCGGCGTCGTACGATCCCGACCCGCCGCAGTTGGCGGGGCGCACCAGGTACCAGTCGCCCGTTCCGGAGGTCGGGACGTGGGAGTCCGTCTGATAGTTGGTCGTGATGCGGCTTCCACTGCAGCCGTTGACCGACGGCGCGATCCCGCTCGACTGGAGCGCGTCGACGTCGCCGCGCAGGACGTCGTAGGCGGTCGACGCCGCGACCGGGGGCCAAGACACGAACGCGTCGGACCCTTCCTTGTCGACGTGGATGAACGGTGCGGCCACCGGTGCGGCGGCGTCATCGATGACGGAATTGCAATCGTCGTCGATGCCGTTGCACAGCTCGACGGCGCCCGGATGGACGGACGGGTCGGCGTCGTTGCAGTCGCCGGCGCACACGCTGTAGCCGTCGCCGTCGGCGTCCGCCGTCCCGCAGGCGTTGAACAGCCCGTCGGAGAGGACCGACGCGTACTGGCCCTCGTCGACGCTGCCTCGCGTGACGTTGAGCGGCGTCCTCGAGCCGTTCGGCCCGACGACGTTCATGACGACCATCGCGAGCGGACCCGAGCCCGAGAGGCTGCACAGGCCGAACAGCGAGATCCGGACCGTGCCGGGTGTTGCGGTGTTCGCCGTCAGCGACATGCACGAGGTGAACGACGTCTTCTGCACCGAGGCGGCCGTCAGGACGTTCGGGTCGAACATCAGCGTCAGGTCGAACGACGACCCCCCGGCCAGGGCGGTTGCCGAGATCGGGAGCTGGATCTGTGCGCCGTGGAGCCCGAATGCGCTGCGAGACGCTCCGATCGTGACCGGCGCGGACCCGATCGCGACGGAGGCGCCCGTCGTGCCGCACGGCACCGCATCGTTGTTGAGGCTCGCCGACGTCCACGACATCGACGTCACCGTGCCCGACGGGACCGCCGAGGCGACGTGAAACATGACCCACGCGACCTCACCCGACCCGGCGAACGCCGTCGCCTTCGCGAGATGCACCTGGACGACGCCCGGGGTCGCGAAGCTGAACGTCAGCGCCGCTCCGTGGCTGTAAGCGGTCGGGAACACGCCGGTCGGGGTCAGGAGAGCGGGATCGTAGGTGTAGGAGAGATCCAACGAGGTGACGCCGTCGATCGAGCTTGCGGTCAAGGAGACGACGACGTCGCTTCCGGCGCCGGGAGCCTGGTACGGGCTCGCGACGAGGCCGACGCTGGCCGCGGACCACGCGTCGGTCGCGGCGAGGACGCAGGCCGCGAGAACCAGCCCGCTCATCGTCCCGCTCATCGTCTCCCCCGATCTGCGCATCGGATCGCTCCTTTGGCTCACGGGACAAATTCGCCGATTGACGCGCAAAAACAATGGTTTTTTGCGTAAGGCGGCAGCGGCTCCGGCGCGGCGAAGACGAACAATCGCGCCGATGCCGAAAGCCCCGCACCGCCCAGGCGGTCAAACCCCGAAACGGGCCGCGGCTCATCCTGCGGATGTCGAAATTGATAGCCGGGCGTATTCTCGAAGATTCGCGGACAGGAGGGCTCTCATGCGGATCGCGAGGGAGATTCTCGGCGCGGCAGCCGCGGCGGTCGTGATCCCGACCCTCGCGGCGTCCCCGGCGCTCGGAGCGTCGTATCCCCTGAAGAAGAGCGCCGACGGTCGCTACCTGGTCGACACGCGCAACGTGCCCACGATGATCGTCGGCGACTCGCCTCAAGCCCTCATGGTCAACGTGAGCGAAGCCGAGGCGGATCGGTACTTCGCCGACCGCCAATCATTCGGATTCAACACAGCCTGGGTGAACCTGCTCTGCACGACCTACACCGGCGGCCGCCCGGATGCGAGCACCGAGGACGGTGTCGTGCCCTTCACGGCGACGCTTCCGGGAAGCGACCGCTACGACCTCACCACCCCGAACGACGCCTACTTCGCCCACGTCGATCGCATCCTGCGATTGGCCGCGTCGCACGGCATCCAGCTTCTGCTCGACCCGATCGAGACCGGCGGATTCCTGCCGACGCTGCTCGACAACGGCCCCGATCGCGCCCGTGCTTACGGTCAATACCTCGGCCACCGCTATCAGGGCTTCGACAACATCCTCTGGATGAGCGGCAACGACTTCCAGACCTGGGACGCGGAGACGAACGACGAGGTGGTCCTCGCGGTCGCCCAGGGCATCCAGGACAACGACGCCCGTCATCTCCAGACGGCCGAGCTCGATTTCATCGACAGCAGCTCGCTCGACGACGTCCGCTGGACCGGGGTCCTCGGCTTGAACGCGACCTACACGTACTACCCGAGCTACGCGCGCCTGCAGCGCGACTATCGCCGGGCCGACTTCCTGCCGAACTTCCTCGTCGAGGCGAACTACGAGTTCGAGGATCTCCAGGGGCCCGTGACGACCGCCTCGATCCTGCGCAAGCAGGAGTACTGGGCGATGACCAGCGGCGCCACCGGGCAGATGTACGGAAACCACTACACGTGGCCGTTCGACCCCGGTTGGCAGGCGTACCTCGATACTCCCGGCGCCTTCGACATGCGCACCTTCGTTCGATTCTTCGCATCCCGTCCCTGGCAAGACCTCGAGCCCGACGACCTGCGGCCGATCATTCTCTCCGGGCGCGGCGAGTTCGCCTCGAGCGGCCACGTCGCCGACAACGATTACGCCACGGCAGCCCGGACACACGACGGCCGGGTCGTCGTCATCTATACGCCCGTGGCCCGGACGTTCACCGTCGACATGTCGGCGATGGCCGGGCCGTCGGTCGCGCGCTGGTACGACCCGACGCGAGGCACCTACCGCCAGGTTCCCGGCTCGCCGTTCCCGAACGCGGGCACGCACGACTTCACGACGCCGGGCCCGAACGGGGCCGGCGAGGACGACTGGGTCCTGGTCTTCGAGGTCGGGCGGTTCACGGCGCCGCGCGTCTCGCGGCTCGGTCCGGCGGGGAGCCGTAAGTAGCCGCGCGTCCGCCCAATCCGATCCGCGGTCGGCGCTCGTATCTTATCCTGAAGGTCCCGAACCTTCGGATGGCGGCATCTTCGCCGCCACGTAAAGGAGAGCTATCGATGCTTGGAGAGAAAATCGGTCAGACGAGCGGCAAGGTGACCAATCGGCGCGTGCTTCCGTGCGAAGGCAGCGGCGTCCGGGTTGAAGTGTCCTTCGAAACCACGGGAAAGCTCCTCGGTCACGACATCGCCGAGATCGCATCGTACACGTCGGTTCTGAAGCAAGGCGGGGCGCTCTACGGTGAAGGCCAGGGAGTCATCATGACGAAGGACGGCGACACGATCATGTGGCGCGGATCCGGAGTCGGGAAGCCGACGGGCCGTGGGATGGGCGCGAGCTATCGCGGCGCGGTCTATTACGACACCGCCTCTCCGAAGTTCGCGAGCCTCAACTCGATGTGCGCCGTGTTCGACTACGAGGTCGACGAGGCCGGCAAGACGACCGCGGTCCTTTCGGAGTGGAAGTAGGCGGCTAGGAGACGGCCTGCGCGATTCGCCGCATCCCTTCCTCGAGCCGCTCCATCGAGCACGAGAACGAGATGCGGACGTGGCTTCCGGAGCCGAACGCCTCTCCCGGGACGACGGCGACTCGCGCAGCCGCAAGCAGGGCCTCGGCGACATCCTGGCCGGACTGGACGACGTTCCCCCCGATGGCGCGGCCGAACAGCTTCGACACGTTGGGAAATGCGTAAAAGGCGCCCGCCGGCTTGACGCACGTCAGGCCGGGGATCTTCGCGAGCCAGGAGACGATCGCATCCCGCCGGCGCGCGAATTCCGCCGCCATGCGGGAGACGTCGGCGGCGCACTCCCGGAGCGCGATCTCCCCCGCGACCTGCGAGATCGACGTCGGATGCGACGTCGTGTGGCTCTGCACCTTGGCCATCGCATCGAGGATCTTCTTCGGTCCCGCGGCATAGCCCAACCGCCAGCCCGTCATCGCGAAGGCCTTGCTCATCCCGTTGACGACCACCGTGCGCCCGGCGGCGGCAGGCCCGGTGGCGGCGATGCTCGTGAACGTGCGGCCGTCGTAGAGGAGCTTCTCGTAGATCTCGTCGGCGATGATCGCGATGTCGTGCTCGGCGGCGACGTCCGCCAGCGCTTTCAGCTCGTCCTTCGTGTAGCAGGCTCCGGTCGGATTGCTCGGATAATTCAGGATGATCCCGCGCGTTTGCCGGCCGATCGCCGCGTCGAGATCGTGAGGCTTGATCTTGAATCCGTCCGCCTCGCGCGCCTCGAGCGGAACCGGCTTCGCCCCGGCCAGACGGATCTGCTCCGGATAGCTGACCCAGTACGGCACCGGGACCAGCACCTCGTCCTCGGGGCCGAACAGCGCCATCACCGCGCAGTAGAGCGACGCCTTGGCGCCGGGTGAGACCAGGACTTGCTCCGGACCGTAGGAGAGCCCCTGCTCCTGCTCGAGCTTCGCGGCGATCGCCTGCCTCAGCTCGAGCGTGCCTTCGTTCGCGGTGTAGCGAGTGAAATTGCGGTCGATCGCCGCCTTCCCCGCCGCCTTCGCGCGGTCCGGCGTGGGAAAATCCGGCTCGCCGACGCTGAAATCGACCACGTCGACGCCCGAGGCCGCCATGCGGCGGGCGGTCGCGTTGATGCGAAACGTCGGGGAGAGCTCGATACCCCCGATGCGCTCCGCGAGCTTCATCCCACTCCGGCCTTCGAAGCGACGATCTCCCGCATCTGGTTGCGCTGGAGATGGATGTTCTGCACCCCAAGCCCGGCGATCGCCCGCTCGAGCATCAGGTTCGAATGGACGTAGCGCGGAAGCGAGGGCCCGTGGGCTTCTTCGCGGACGATCAGGTCGTCCGCGAGCAGGCGGTAGCGCGGCAGGATCGCGTGATCCGAGGGCGGCTTGAGGTGCGCGAACACGATGAGCTGGCCGCCCACCCGGAGAACGCGGTTGATTTCCTGACCGAACTCCTGAAGCCTGTCGGGCGGAACGAAATCGAGCATCTCCCACGCGAGCACGAGATCGAACGCGCCGGCCGGATGATCGAACTGCACGGCCGGCGGCATGGGCGGAGGCGGAGCGCCCGGCGCACGCTTGGGGATCGGCTGCGGGATGTCGACCTCGTCGACGTGGACCCGGGCACCCCGGCCGGCGAGGAAGACGACACTTTCGCCGCAGAGGGGCCCCAGAACGAGGATCTGGGGCTTGCCCTCGCGAAACGCGCGCGCCAACGCGCGGC
>CAZYHZ010000113.1:0-7450 GCA_964647625.1 uncultured Acidobacteriota bacterium | reverse complement strand
ACCTCAAGCCCGAGGGATGCCTGCACATCGCATTCCTGCGCAGCCCGCAGCCGCCGCCCATGACGCGCCCCGCGGCCGCTCGCGCGGAGGGTCGGGCTCCGGCGAGCCCCAGGCTCCGACGAAGAAATCGGGGGGCCGATCGTCTCGCGGGACCGCGGCCCCGGCTCCCACGCCGATCCAGACGATGCCTCCGTTCGAGCAGGCCGAGATCGACGGCCTCGTGGACGAGGTCGAGGAAGTCGAAACGCCGCATCCCGCGACGGCGGCGCACGAGGGCGTCTGGATGGGCGCCCCCGACGATGAAGGCACGAGCTACGGCGCCCCGGTCGCCGCGACGGAGATCGTCGACGAGGCCCCTCCGGCTCCGAAGACCGAATTTCAGGTCGATCGTAATTTCGACCCGGAGTGGGCGCAGTCGACGCCGCCTCCCGCCTACGCGGAGACGTTCGACGCCCCCGCGCGGCCGCGCGCGACGGCTCCTGCCGCCGCCCCCGTGCCGATCGAGATGACCCCGATCGATGCGCCGACGTCCTCCATCACGCTGACCGAGGTCGCGAGCGACGACGACCTGTTCACGGATCCGAGCCTCGAGGTTGCGCGTCTTTCCGACGGTGAGGCCCGTGAGATCATCGTGCCGGTGATGCTGGGCGACGGCCCGAGCGCCCGCCGGTACAAGCTGGCCATCCGCCTGCGTTTCGACGCGGTCGATTGAGCGCGGTCCGGCGGAGGCGCCGGACGGCTCGGGGATCTATTCTGGTCCTATGCGCGGCCGCACACTCAGGATCACGGTGGTCTCGAGCGCCGTTTTCGCGCTCATGGCGGCGTCTCGGGTCCTCGCAGTCACCGAGCCGCCGCCCGATCCGATCCGGCTCAGCCTTTACGAGTGGATGGGAGTGGCCCCGATCGTGGTGGCGGCGGACATCGTCGTCGATGACGAGCGCTTCGTGCGTGCTTCCGTCAAAGTCCCCATCAAAGGCGTTCTGAGCGACGGGCCCATGTTCGAAGTCGAGCAGCGTCGCATCAACCGCGATCGCGAGGAGGGCGTTCCCGCCCTGAGCTTGAAGCGGGGGACGACGTATCTCCTGCTGCTCGTCCCGACCGGCCGACGGACGAAGGCGTCCTATCCCGAGTTCGACCTCGCGCGAGGCGTTCGCGGCGCGCGCGCGCTGCCGCCCGAAGGCAGCGAAGCGTTGATCGACGCGGCCAGGCGCCTGGGAGAGGTGCAGGACCGCAAGAACGACGAGTACCTCTGGACCGCTCTGCCGGACATGCTGGAGGATTCCAACCCCGTGCTCGTCGACACGGCGCTCGACCTCTACGTCAAGTTCCACCGCGAGGGCGTGGCGCTGGCTCCGCTCCTTGCGCCGCTCCTGTCGCACCCCCGGCCCGACTTCCGGCAGCGCTCGGCGTTGTTGCTCGGACGGGTCCTCCGCCGCGAGCAGGCGGCCGCGCTGCCCGAGCGCTCCGAGCTCGTCGCCGAGCTGACCGGCCGCGCACGGCGCGACGACGACGCCACCGTCCGGCGCGAGGCCGCCGCAGCGCTCGCCGCGCTTCCCGATCCCGGAGTCGACGAGACGCTGCGAGCGATCTCGCACGACGACCCCGACCAAAACGTCCGTTTCGAGGCCGAAAAATCTCTCGCGGAGCGCGCTCCGGCGCATTCGCGCCCGCGTTCGGATTGACTTCGCGGCCCGACGCTTTCTAAGATCGGGTCCGACGCCGATGCAAACCGCAACCGAGGACTGAGCCGATGGCGATCAACCCGTTCCAGAACTTCATGGTGAGGTACGGCGCGAACGAGCGCGTCTTCACCGAAGGCGATCTCGGAACGACGATGTACATCGTCCAATCGGGGAAGATCCGGCTGTTCCGCCTCATCGAGGGTCAGAAGCGCGTCCACGGCGTGATGGACAAGGGGGATTTTTTCGGAGAGATGTCGATCCTCGAAGGTCTGCCGCGCACGGTGTCGGCCGAAGCCGTCGAAGACACCGAGCTGATCGAGATCAACAGCATGACCTTCGACAAGATGATCAAGGGCAACATCGAGATCGCGATCCGCATGCTCCGGAAGCTGTCGATCCGCCTCCGCGAGACCGAGCGCCGCCTCGAAGGGCTTCAGGCGGACGGCCGCGCCGGCGCCTCGCTCCGCCCGGCCCCGAGTCCGCGGCCGAAAGCGCAGCCTCAGGCCGGCACGGGCGCACGGCTCGAGGTCGAGGGAGAGGGGACGACGTTCGCCTTGAGCTCCGAGGAATCTCTCATCGGACGCTTCGATCCGGTCACCGAGCAGATGCCCGACGTCGACTTGACACAGGTCGACCTGAAGCGATCCGTCTCCCGCCGCCATGCGCGGATGATCCGGACCGACGACGGCTTCACGCTCACCGAAGAGGTCGGCGCGCTGAACGGAACGTTCGTCAACGGCGCGAAGCTCGCGACCGGCCGTCCTCAGCCGGTGGTCGACGGCGACAAGGTGAGCATCGGGATGGTCAAGCTCGTCTTCCGCGCATGATCGCGCGCCGGGCCGTCGGCCTCGCGCTGATCGTCGCCGGCCTCGATGCGCGCGCGAACGGCGCGCCGCCGGTTCCGGCCACCGTGGCCCTTCACGTCACCTGGGGCGCCCAGGCCGGCTCGGACGTGCTCCGGGACGACCTCGAGCGCGCGCTCGCGGCAAAGCTCGCGGCGAGCTGCTTTCGCACCGTCGAGATCGCTCCGGCGCCCGCGGGAGCCGACCCCGAGCTGACGCTCGATGTCGTCCTGACCAACGCCATCGAGGAGGTCCGATTCGACGATTCGATCGCCACCGCGCTCGAGCCGGGGGAGCCGAACAAGGAGCTGCGCCGCGCCGCCTGGTGCGAGCTGACCGCCGACGCGACGCTTCGCGCTCGCAAGAGCGGCGAGACGGTCGGGACCAAGCATTCGACCGCCGCGGCCGGCCGGCGTCCCGTCTACGTCGGCGAGGACCCGCAGGCGGGCGCACGCGGGGAGGTCGTGGAGGGCACGGTCCGCACGCTCTCCAAGGGCCTGGGGTGCGGCAGCGCGAAGCTCGACAAGAGAGTGCGCGAAGCCTTGTCGCGAGCGGGAGCGGGAACCGCCCCCGCTCATTGACCCCCGAAAACGCGGATGTTACCCTCCGGCGGCGCGTTCGCCGATGCGGCGCCGCACCCAGCGAATCGAATGACGACGACCGTTCTCAAGCGTCCCCGTGTTCTCTCCGGCATGCGGCCGACCGGACGGCTGCATCTCGGGCATCTGGTGGGAGCGCTCCATAACTGGGTCGCGATGCAACCGTCGCACGAGTGTTTCTTCGCGATCGTCGACTGGCACGCGCTGACGACCGAATACGCCGATCCGCGCGCGATTCCGGGGTACGTCCACGAGGTCGCGCTCGACTGGCTGTCCGCCGGGATCGATCCCGAGCGCGCGGTGATCTTCGTCCAGTCCGACGTCAAGGAGCACGCCGAGCTGCATCTGCTCCTCTCGATGATCGTCCCGGTGCCGTGGCTCGAGCGCGTGCCGACCTACAAAGAGCAGCAAGAGCAGCTCCGGGACAAGGACCTCCACACGTACGGGTTCCTGGGCTATCCGCTGCTTCAGGCCGCAGACATCCTCGCGTACCGCGCGCATGCGGTTCCGGTCGGCGAGGATCAGGTCCCTCACCTCGAGCTCTGCCGCGAGATCGCGAGACGCTTCAACCATCTGTACGGGGAGGTGTTCCCCGAGCCGCAGGCCCTCCTGACGAAGGCGGCCCGCTTGCCGGGAACCGACGGCCGCAAGATGTCGAAGAGCTACGACAACGCGATCTATCTCGCCGACGATCCGAAGACGATCTCGTCCAAGGTCGACGCGATGCTCACCGACCCCCAAAGGACGCACCGGCACATCCCCGGAGACCCCGAGGTCTGCCCCGTCTACGCGACCCACAAGGTGTTCTCCACTGCTGAGACCGTCCTCTGGGCGGCCGAAGGGTGCCGCACCGCCGGTATCGGCTGCCGCGATTGCAAGGGCCGGCTGAAGGACTCGCTCTCCTCGATCCTCGCCCCGATCGCAGCACGCCGCGCGGAGTTCGCGGATACGGCGCGCGTCGCCTCGATCCTCGACGACGGCGCCGTCCGCGCCCGGGAAGCGGCCGGCGAGACGCTGCGGCTGGTCCGTTCCGCGATGGGCCTTTCGCGATGACCGAGCCGATCGCCTCGGGCCCCGCGCTTCGGATCCAGCTCGGGTCGTTCGAAGGGCCGCTCGACCTGCTCCTGCACCTGGTGCGCGTCAACGAGGTCGACATCACGAACCTCCCGATCCTGCAGATCGCGGCGCAGTACGACGCCTATCTCGAGCTGATGCGCGAGCTCGACCTCGAGATCGCCGGCGACTATCTCGTCATGGCGGCGACGCTGGTGCACATCAAGTCACGCCTTCTGCTGCCGCCGGATCCCACGCTCCCCGAAGAGGGCGGGCAAGAGGACCCGCGGGCGGAGCTGACCCGGCAGCTCCTCGAATACCAGCGATTGAAGCAAGCCGCCGAAAACCTCCAGGCGATCGACAGCGTCCGCAGCCTGATCTGGACGCGCGACGGAAAGGTCCCCGAGGAGTTCGAGGGCGAGGAGCTGCTCACCGTCGAGCTGTTCGACGTGATCGCCGCCTTCAAGAAGCTCCTCGACCGACTCGGCGAGGACGCCAAGCTCCAGCTGAAGCGCGACGACGTCTCGGTCGCGGACAAGATCACCTGGCTTTCGGATCTCCTCGAGGAGCGCGGCTCGGCCGATCTTCTCGAGCTGATCGCGGCGCTCCCGAGCCGCGTCGAGCGCATCGCCACGTTTCTCGCCGTCCTCGAGATGGTGCGGCTGCAAATGATCGTCCTGTTCCAGCGGGCGTTGCAGGGCGACATCCGCCTCGCCCTGCGCAACGACGCGCCCGCGCGTCCGGAGGGCGCATGACCGAATCGAAATCGACCGTACCGGCCGTGGACGCGCTCGTCGCGGCCGTCGAGGCCGTGCTGTTCGCGGCCGCCGAGCCCGTGCACCCGAGAGAGATCGCGGACGCCTTCGAGGGCGTGTCGGAAAGCGACGTGGCGGCCGCGATCGACGAGCTCAAGCGTCGTTGCGCCGAAGGCCCCGGCGGCCTCGTCGTCGAGCAGGTGGCGGGTGCCTTCCGCCTGGCCACCAAGCCGGAGGTCGGCGTGCTCGTCCGGCAGTTCTTCCGCCAGCGAAACCGCACGCGGCTGTCGCCCGCCGCGCTCGAGACCTTGGCGATCGTCGCCTACCGCCAGCCGATCACGCTCGCGGAGATCCAGGCCGTGCGCGGCGTCGATCCCTCGGGCGCCCTGAAGAGCCTCCTCGAAAAGGCGATGGTCCGGATCCTGGGCCGCAAGAAAGTCGTGGGGAACCCGCTCCTGTACGGGACGACCAAGCAGTTCCTCGTCCACTTCGGCCTCAATCGCCTCGAGGACCTTCCCTCCATCGAAGAGCTCGAAGGCTTCGCCGGCGCCATCGGTGAGCCGCTCTCCGCGGTCGAGATCGAGACCGTCGAAGGCGCCGAGCCGGATCCTCCCGGCGGCGCATGATCGAGCGTCTGCACAAGACCCTGGCGCACGCGGGCGTCGCATCGCGCCGGGCCGCCGAGCGGCTCATCCTGGAGGGACGAGTCACGGTCAACGGCCGCGTCATCACCGAGCTCGGACACAAGATCGATCCAGGGCACGACGCGATCAAAGTGGACGGCAAGCGGGTGGGCGCCCCTCCGACCGGCCACACCTACCTGGCCCTGAACAAGCCGCGAGGGGTCGTCACCACGCTCTCCGACCCGGAAGGGCGCAAGACGGTCAAGGACTTCCTGCGCGGGATCAAGGCGCGCGTCTATCCGGTCGGCCGCCTCGACTACCACAGCGACGGGCTGCTCCTGCTCACCGACGACGGGGACCTCGCGCGCGACCTGATGCACCCGGCGCGAGGGGTGGCAAAGACGTACGTCGTGAAGGTGAAAGGGGAGCCGCTCCCCGAGACGCTGACACGGCTCTGCAGGGGGGTCGTGCTCGACGGGCGCCGCACCGCACCGGCGAAGGCCCGATTCGCGCGCCGCGGCGACCATTCCTGGGTCGAGATCACGATCGAGGAGGGGAGGAACCGGCAGGTCCGGCGGATGTTCGAAGCCGTCGGGCATCCGGTTCAGCGCTTGCGCCGGACGAGCTACGGAGGCGTGGTTTTGGGGCGGCTCGCCGCTGGCGAGGTTCGCCGCTTGAGCGACGCCGAGGTCGCCAAGCTCGAGCGCGCCTCGGGGGATTCCCCTAAGCGGCCCGGCCGGGCGCGCTCGTCGTCGTAATTCTTTGAACCATCGATTCTTGACAGTTTTCGGGGGTGTCTCTACGATGACGCCTTTGCCGGGTCGGAAATCCGATACCGGCAGCCCGCGCGTGCGCGGGTACCAACGGAGACGGCGCTCGATGGATCCGGGCGTCGATTCCGCATCAGGAGGCCGGATCCCCACATGAGCATTCAGGAAGACGACAAGATCACGACCGTGACCGGACACGACGCCATCGAGGACGCCGAAGATTTCGGCGCCGCTCTCGAGGCCTGGGAGAGCGGCTTCAAGTCGCTCAAGGAAGGCGACGTCGTCTCGGGACGCGTCCTCAAGATCCTCGAAAAAGAGGTCGTCGTCGACATCGGATTCAAGTCCGAAGGCGTGATCGACATCAACGAGGTCAAGGGCTACGACGGAGTCCTCACGGTCAAGGTCGGCGACCGCATCGAGGTCCTCCTCGAGCGCACCGAGAACAACGACGGCTACGTGGTCCTCTCCAAGGAGAAGGCCGAGAAGATGAAGGTCTGGGACGACGTCGAGCGCGCCTTCGAGACGGGCGAGCCGGTCCTGGGCCGGGTCATCGATCGCATCAAGGGCGGGCTGAAGGTCGACATCGGCGTGCCGGCGTTCCTTCCCGGGTCGCTCGTCGACGTCCGGCCGGTCCGCAATCTCGACGCGCTCCGCGGCCAGGAATTCCGGATGCGCGTGATCAAGGTGAACAAGCGCCGCGGCAACATCGTGCTGTCGCGAAAGGCCGTCCTCGAGGAAGAGAACGCCGAGAAGAAGAAAAAGACCCTCGAGGATCTCGAAGAGGGGAAGATCCTGCGCGGCACGGTCAAGAACCTCACCGAGTATGGTGCGTTCATCGACCTCGGCGGCATCGACGGCTTGCTCCACATCACGGACATGGCGTGGGGCCGCATCAATCATCCCTCGGAGAAATTCCAGATCGGCGACGAGGTCGACGTGGTCGTGTTGAAGTTCGACCGCGAGCGCGAGCGCGTCTCGCTCGGCTTCAAGCAGCTCCAGGACGATCCGTGGGAGACGGCGACGTCCAAGTACCCGCCGCAGACGCGGATTCGCGGCAAGGTCGTCAGCCTCACCGATTACGGCGCCTTCATCGAGGTCGAAGAGGGCGTCGAGGGCCTGATCCACG
>CAZYHZ010000112.1:0-7490 GCA_964647625.1 uncultured Acidobacteriota bacterium | reverse complement strand
CGATCCGCGAGGGCGGCCGCACCGTCGGCGCGGGCACCGTCACCGAGATCATGGAGTAGGCGATGCGCGAAAACGTTGCCCTCCAGTGCCCCGACTGCAAGCGCCGGAATTACGTGACCATGAAGAACAAGAAGACGACCACCGGCAAGCTCGAGTTCAGCAAGTTCTGCCGGTTCTGCCGTAAGCACACGTCCCACAAGGAAACGCGTTAGCTCAACAGACCCTCTTCGGGAGTCGAACGTGGACTGGTTGAAAGAGCAGTGGAAGCGCTTGGTGACGTTCTTCCAGGACGTCAAGGCGGAGCTGCAGAAGACCACCTGGCCGACGCAGAAGGAAGTGCGCAACACGACCCTCGTCGTCATCGTGTTCGTCATGGTGTGCGCCGCGTACCTGTTCGTCGTGGACCGGGTCCTCCAGACCGGAATGGAACGGCTGTTCCGGGTGTTCGGACGATGAACGGGGCGGAAGTGGCGGCCAAGCGCTGGTACATCGTCCACACCTACTCGGGCTTCGAGGGGAAGGTGAAGGAGAGCCTGCGCCAGCGCGCCGACGCGATGGGCATGAGCGACGTGATCGAGGACATCCTGATCCCGACCGAAGAGGTCGTCGAGGTCAAGGACGGCAAGAAGACGCGCTCGACGCGGAAGTTCTTCCCGGGCTACGTGCTCGTGAAGATGGAGATGTCCGACACCGCGTGGCACGTCGTCAAGAACACGCCGAAGGTGACGGGCTTCGTGGGCACCGGCAACAAGCCGGTCCCGCTGTCCGACGCCGAGGTCGACCGCATCGTCAACCAGGTCGCCGTCGCCGTCGACAAGCCGAAGCCGAAGCTCGATTTCACCTCGGGCGAGGCGGTGCGCATCACCGACGGCCCGTTCAGCAATTTCACGGGACAGGTCGAAGAGGTCAACGAAGACCGCTCGACCCTGAAGGTCCTCGTGACGATCTTCGGACGCTCGACTCCGGTCGAGCTCGAGTTCCAGCAAGTGGAGAAGATTTAGATGGCCAAGAAAGTCACCGGGTTCATCAAGCTGCACATCCCGGCCGGCAAGGCGACGCCCGCGCCGCCGGTCGGTCCCGCGCTGGGGCAGCACGGCGTCAACATCATGGACTTCTGCAAGAACTTCAACGCCCGGACGCAGAAGGGCGAGGGGATGCTCACCCCCGTCGTGATCACCGTGTACCAGGACCGGTCGTACACGTTCATCACGAAGACCCCGCCGGCCTCGGTGCTGCTCGCCAAGGCGGCGAAGGTCGAGAAGGGCTCGGGGGTCCCGAACAAGAACAAGGTCGGCAAGGTGACCAAGGCTCAGGTCCAGGAGATCGCCAAGACGAAGCTCCCGGACCTGAACTGCGACACCCTGGACGCCGCGGTCAAGATCGTCGAGGGCAGCGCGCGCTCGATGGGCATCGACGTCGTCTAGTTCCGCAAAGAGCGAGGAGTCTCGATCATGCCCAAGCACGGAAAGAAATACGTCGCGTCGGCGAAGAAGGTCGCGCGCCGTCTGCACACCGTCCCGGAAGCGGTCGCCAGCATGAAGGCGGCGATTTACGTCAAGTTCGACGAGACCGTCGAGCTGGCGATGCGGCTGGGCGTCGACCCCAAGCACGCCGACCAGATGGTGCGCGGCACGGTGGTCCTTCCGCACGGCGGCGGAAAGACCAAGAAAGTCGCGGTCATCGCCGGCGGCGACAAGATGAAAGAGGCGCAGGCGGCCGGCGCCGATCACGTCGGCGGCGCGGACCTCGTCAAGCAGATCCAGGAAGGATTCGCCGACTTCGACGCGGTCGTGGCGACGCCGGACATGATGAAAGACGTCGGCAAGCTCGGGAAGGTGCTCGGCCCGCGCGGCTTGATGCCGAACCCGAAGACCGGCACGGTGACGTTCGACGTCGCGAACGCCGTCCGCGAAATCAAGGCGGGCAAGGTCGAGTTCCGCGTGGACAAGACGGCGATCGTCCACGTTCCGGTCGGCAAGATGTCGTTCGACGAGCAGAAGATCGCCGACAACGCCCTGGCCGTGATCCACGCGGTGCTCCGCGCGAAACCGTCCGCGGCGAAGGGCCGCTACGTCGAATCCATCTATCTGTGCTCGACCATGGGTCCGTCGGTGGCGGTCGACCCGGTTTCGGTCGAGATCCCGGCAGCCTAGGGCGCCGCGGGTCGAGGTGAATGATGAATCGCACTGAGAAATCGAACGTCGTCGAGTCGCTGGCGGAAAAGTTCCGCACGACGCCCCACGTGATCCTCGCCGATTACCGGGGCATGACGGCAGGGCAGGCGACCGAGCTGCGCCGGAAGATCCGCTTCGTCGGAGGGACGTACACGGTCTTGAAGAACCGCCTCGCCCGCCGCGGCTCGGACGGGACGGCCGTCGGAAAGATCGCCGACAAGCTGAAGGGAACCTGCGCCCTCGCGGCCCACGCGACCGATCCGGTGGCGCTCGCCAAGGTCGTCACCGACTTTGCGAAGGACAACCCGCAGCTCC
Organism: uncultured Acidobacteriota bacterium; assembly: GCA_964647625.1. GTDB lineage: Bacteria > Acidobacteriota > Polarisedimenticolia > Polarisedimenticolales > DASRJG01 > DASRJG01. The sequence continues at coordinate 5,001 of CAZYHZ010000112.1, read as the reverse complement.
AGCTCGTCGCGTGCGTCGTCGACGCCAAAGACGTCTACGGACCCGACGCCATCAAGCGGCTCTCGACGCTCCCCGGGCTTCCGGAGCTGCGCGCGCAGCTTCTGGCTCTCGTCAACACGCCGGCGACCCAGCTCGTCCGGCTGCTCAACACGCCGGCGGGCCAGGTGGCCCGAGCAATCGACGCCCGGCGCGAAAAACTGGAAGGCGGGGCGTCGTAGCCCCTTGGACGGATTGACGAAACGAATGGCCGGCTGACGCCGGCTCGAACGGAGGATTCGGATCATGGCTGACCTGCAGTCGATTGCTGAGAACCTGAGCCAGCTCACCGTCATGGAGGCCGCTTCTCTCGTGAAGATGCTCGAGGAGAAGTGGGGCGTTTCGGCCGCGGCCCCGGTGGCCGTCGCCGCCGCGGGAGCCCCCGCGGCCGCGGGAGCGCCCGCCGCCGAGGAGCAGACCGAGTTCGAGGTCATCCTCAAGGACGTGGGCGACAACAAGATCAACGTCATCAAGGTCGTTCGCGAGGTGACGAGCCTGGGTCTGAAGGAAGCCAAGGACCTGGTCGACGGCGCGCCCAAGACCGTCAAGGAAGGCGTGACCAAGGACGACGCCGAGGCCATGAAGAAGAAGTTCGAGGCCGTCGGCGCCAAGGTCGAGATCAAGTAGCCGCTCCGCGGGCGTCGTTTCCTGTCGCGTCTCCAACCGAGAACTCGCGAGGTCGAGTTCCGAAAGGGGTTTGAATCACGATGTCCGAGGCTCTGAAGCCCACGAGTTCGAAGCGCATCGAGTTCTCGCGCATCCGGACGGCCGTCCCGATGCCGAACTTGATCGAGGTTCAGAAGCGCTCGTACGAGCGCTTCCTCCAGATGCACCGGGCGCCCGCCGATCGGGAGGCGGGCGGCCTGCAGTCGGTGTTCAAGTCGATCTTCCCGATCAAGGACTTCCGCCAGACCTGCTCGCTCGAGTTCGTCGATTACACGATCGGCAACTGGGAGTGCAAGTGCGGCGAGGTCGTCGGCATCGAGCACCTGCGCAGCGAGTGCGTGCACTGCGCCCGCCGTCTGATCGCGCCCGACGCGCGCGGCGGGGTCGTGCTGTGCGACGGTTGCGGCAACCTGACGCCGGTGACGATCAAAGAATGCGAGCAGTGCGGCGACCCGGTCGGGCTCAAGTTCAAATACGACGTCGACGAGTGCCAGGAGCGCGGCCAGACGTTCACGGTCCCGCTCAAGGTGACGATCCAGCTCGTCGTCTACGACAAGGACCCGGACACCGAGGTGCGCAGCATCCGCGACATCAAGGAGCAGGAGGTCTACTTCGGCGAGATCCCGATGCTCACGGAGAACGGGACCTTCATCATCAACGGCACCGAGCGCGTGATCGTCAGCCAGCTCCACCGCAGCCCCGGCGTCTTCTACCAGTCCGATCCTCTAAAGACCGCCTTCATGGCGAAGGTGATCCCGTACCGCGGCTCGTGGGTCGAATTCGAGTACGACCAGAAGAACATTCTCTACGTGAGGATCGACCGGAAGCGGAAGTTCCCCGCGACCGTCTTCCTGCGCGCGCTCGGGTTCGAGGACGACGCCGCGATCCTGCGCGCGTTCTACACCGCCTCGACGATCAAGGCGGACGGCAGCAAGTTCCTCGTGAAGGCCGACGCGGGCGCCGTCAACAAGAAGGTCCGGCAGTCGGTCGAGCACCCGCGAAGCGGCGACGAGATCCTGAAGAAAGGCCGGCGCGTGAAGGCCGAGCAGCTCGACGAGCTGCGCAAGGCCAAGATCGAGTGGATCCCGATCGAGACGGCCGAGATGGAAGGCGCGCACACGATCCGCGACCTCGCCGACCCGTCGACGGGCGAGGTCCTGCTCGAGGTCGGAAAGCCCTTGACGCCCGAGGCCTACGAAAAGCTCGAGGCCGCCGGCGTCGAGACGTTCGACGTCTGCTTCCCCGAGCGGGAAGACATCGGTGGCGTGCTCCTCGAGACGCTCGCGAAAGACGCCGTCAAGACGCAGAACGAGGCGCTGCTCGAGATCTATCGCCGCCTCCGGCCGGGCGATCCTCCGACGCTCGAGTCGTCGCGGAACCTGTTCAACGGGTTGTTCTTCGACCCGACGCGCTACGACTTCTCGAAGGTCGGACGGCTCAAGTTCAACACGAAGCTGTACGGGATGTTCGAGAAGGACTGGCCCGCGGCGGTCCACGAGCGGTGGGAGAAGGGCGAAGACCGCACCCCGACGCGCGAGGACTTCATCGAGGTCCTTCGCTACATGCTCAAGCTGCGGAAAGGCTTGGGCGAGGTGGACGACATCGACCACCTGGGCAACCGCCGCGTGAGGAGCGTCGGCGAGCTGCTCGAGAACCAGTTCCGCATCGGCTTGGTCCGCATGGAGCGCGCGATCAAGGAAAAGATGTCGGTCTACCAGGAAATGACGACGGCGATGCCGAACGACCTGATCAACGCCAAGCCCGTGATGGCCGCGATCCAGGAATTCTTCGGAAGCAGCCAGCTGTCGCAGTTCATGGACCAGACGAACCCGCTGTCGGAGGTGACGCACAAGCGCCGCCTTTCGGCGCTCGGTCCCGGCGGCCTCTCGCGCGAGCGCGCCGGATTCGAGGTGCGCGACGTCCACCCGACGCACTACGGCCGCATCTGCCCGATCGAAACGCCCGAAGGGCCGAACATCGGCCTGATCTCGTCGCTGTCGTGCTTCGCTCGCATCAACGAGTACGGCTTCATCGAGTCGCCCTACCGCAAGGTCGAATCCGGCAAGGTCGTCGACTACGTCCGGGTGATCCGCACGGCCGACGGCCCGTACAAGCTGCACGACGTCGTCAAGGAAGAAGACTTCCTCCGCGAGGCCGCGCGCATCAAGAAGTCGGGGAAGACCCCGCCCGAGGCCGACCCGCATCCGTTCTACCTGACGGCTTGGGAAGAAGACCGGTCGGTCGTGGCGCAGGCCAACGCGACGCTGAACCCCGATCTGACCTTCGCGCACGACCGCGTCAACGCGCGCAAGGCGGGCGAGTTCAAGCTGGTCCCGCGAGGCGAGGTGTCCTACATCGACGTGTCGCCCAAGCAGCTCGTGTCGGTCGCCGCGTCCCTGATTCCGTTCCTCGAGAACGACGACGCGAACCGCGCGCTGATGGGCTCGAACATGCAGCGCCAGTCCGTCCCGCTGCTCCGGCCCAAAGCGCCGTTCGTCGGGACCGGGATGGAATCGGTCACCGCGAAGGACTCGGGGTCCGTCGTGATCTGCAAGCGCGAGGGCATCGTCGACCTGGTCGACAGCCAGCGCATCATCGTCCGCGTCGGCGCCGAAGGGCGCGAGGATTTCGGGGCGGACATCTACTCCCTTACCAAGTTCAAGCGGTCGAACCAGAACACCTGCATCAATCAGCGCCCGATCGTGAGGCAGGGCCAGCGCGTCGCCAAGGGCCAGGTGATGGCCGACGGGCCGTGCACCGAGCGCGGCGAGCTGGCGCTCGGGCGGAACGTGCTCGTCGCGTTCATGCCGTGGCGCGGGTACAACTTCGAGGACGCGATCCTCGTGTCCGAGAAGCTCGTCCGCGAGGACTCGTTCACCTCGATCCACATCGAAGAGTTCGAGATCGAGGCGCGCGACACCAAGCTCGGACCCGAGGAGATCACGCGCGACATCCCGAACGTCGCCGAGGAATTCCTGAAAGACCTCGACGAGTCGGGCGTCATCCGGATCGGCGCTCACGTCAAGCCGGGCGACATCCTCGTCGGAAAGGTCACGCCCAAGGGCGAGACCCAGTTGACGCCGGAAGAAAAGCTCCTGCGCGCGATCTTCGGCGAGAAGTCCGGCGACGTCCGCGACGCCTCGCTGACGACCCCGCCGGGCATCGAGGGCACGGTCGTCGACGTCAAGATCTTCTGCCGCAAGGGGGTCGAGAAAGACTCCCGTGCGCTCGAGATCGAGCAGGCCGACATCGACCGCATGAACAAGGACCTCGAAGACCAGATCCGGATCCTTCGAGAGGAAGACCGGAAGCGCCTGATCGAGCTGCTCGAGGGCGAGACGCTCGCCTCGCCGCTGAAGTCCCGCCAGACCAAGCAGGACATCCTCGCGGCGGGCGACAAGCTCACCCGCGAGGTGATGGCCGAGATCTCGACCGAAGACCTGCACCGCTGCGAGATCACGACGACCAACCAGAAGAAGCTCGCCGAGATGCGCCGGATCGAGGAGCGCACGAAGAAGCGCATCCAGATCCTGAAGAAGCTCAACGAGGACAAGATCTCGACGCTCCAGAAGGGCGACGAGCTGGCCCCGGGCGTGATCAAGATGGTCACCGTCTACGTCGCGATGAAGCGCAAGCTCTCCGTCGGCGACAAGATGGCCGGGCGGCACGGGAACAAGGGAGTCATCGCCCGGATCCTGCCGGAAGAGGACATGCCCTGCATGCCCGACGGCACGCCGGTCGAGGTCGTCTTGAACCCGCTCGGCGTGCCCTCGCGCATGAACGTCGGCCAGATCCTCGAAACCCACCTCGGCTGGGCCGCCTCGGCCCACTCGTCGTGGATCCACGATCAGCTCGCGGGCGATCGGCAGGAGGCGGCGGGAGCCATCCGCGGCCGGCTCCTCGACCTGCTCCCGAACGGCCCGATGAAGCAGGCCGTCTCGGAGGCCGATGACGAGGCCGTCCTCGAGTTCGGACGGGCGCTCGCGACCGGGGTCACGTTCGCGTCGCCGGTGTTCGACGGCGCTCTCGAGTCCGACATCAAGGCGCAGCTGCGCGTGGCCGGCTTGCCGTCCTCCGGCAAGATCCGTCTGACCGACGGCAAGCTGGGCGAGCCGTTCGAGCAGCTCGTCACGGTCGGCTACATCTATCTCCTGAAGCTCTCCCACCTGGTCGACGACAAGATCCACGCGCGGTCGATCGGGCCGTACTCGCTGATCACGCAGCAGCCCCTGGGCGGCAAGGCTCAGTTCGGCGGCCAGCGCTTCGGCGAGATGGAGGTCTGGGCGCTCGAGGCGTACG
>CAZYHZ010000111.1:0-7645 GCA_964647625.1 uncultured Acidobacteriota bacterium | reverse complement strand
CGCGCGCGTCGGCTTCCCTGCCCTCGAGCTGCTCCGGCGCCATGTACTGGAACGTGCCGAGCAGCGTCCCCTGCGCCGTCAGCGGCTCGGCCACGGTCGGCGAGCTGGTCAGGTCGCTCGTCGCGCCCAATCCCGTCGCGCGCGCCAGCCCGAAGTCCATCAGCTTCGCGCCCGAGCGCGTCAGCATGATGTTTCCCGGCTTGAGGTCGCGGTGCATCACGCCGGCCTTGTGCGCGCGGCCGAGCGCGTCGGCGATCTGCGACCCGATCTTCAGGACGTCGGGCAGAGGCAGCGCGCCCCTCGTGAGCCGCTGCGCGAGCGTCTCCCCCTCGATCATCTCCATCACGAGATAGTCGACGTTCCCTTCTCGCCCGACGTCGTGCAGCGTGCAGATGTTCGGGTGGTTGAGCGAGGAGACCGTCTTGGCCTCGCGCTCGAAGCGCGCGCGGACCTCCGGGTTCGACGACAGATGGCCGGGCAGGACCTTGATCGCGATCTCGCGCCCGAGGCGCGTGTCCTTCGCGCGGTAGACCTCTCCCATCCCGCCGACCCCGAGGGGCGCGACGATCTCGTAAGGTCCGAGCCGGGTCCCCGGTGCGAGCGGCATCGGCGGACTCTAACTCAAGCGGGGAGGTTTCTAGCTTCCGCCTTTCATGGACACGTCGTCGTCGATCGCGGACCGCTCGTCGCGCTCCCCCACGTTCCGATCCCGCACGAGTTCTCGCCGCGAGACAGATACCAGAAGCCCGTTCCGGCCGATGGAATCGTCGCGTCCGAAAGCGATGGTCCCGGAAGATTGTCGAAGCACGTTTCGTCGCCGCTACCCGGTCCGACGGGGAAGGCGGCGAGGTCCCCTCTGACGACATCGTACTGCGTCGCGGACGCCGCCGCAGCCCAGTTGTAAGTGGCTTTGTCCGAAGCCGCTGCGATGCTCTGGGCTTCCGGAGGAGCGGTGATCGGCGTTCCGGGCTGGCAGACGCCTCCGCTGCACGCGTCGTTCACCGTGCAGCCGTTGCCGTCGTCGCACGGCGCCGTGTTGTCCACGAACGAGCATCCCACCGCGGAGTCACACGCGTCCGTCGTGCACGGGTTCGAATCGGTGCAGGTCACGGACGGGCCACAGATGTCGACGCAGTAGCGGCCGCCTCCGCCACGGGTTCCGACGTCGCCCCCGGCGTCGTGCCCGCCCCAAACGATCATCTCGGTGCCGGTCCAGACGGCGTAGTGCTGGCCGCGTGGGTTGGGCACGTTGGATCCGATGCTCGTTGCCGTCCAGGTGTCCGTCCACGGGCTGTATCTCGCTCCGTCGTTGAGCGGCATCCCACCGATTAGTTCGCCTCCCCCCCATACGATCATTTCCGAGCCGGTCCAGACGGCGCTGTGCCCTTCACGCCCGGACGGGACGTTCGCTCCGGTGCTCGTCGCGGTCCAGCTGTCGGTGACCGGGTCGTAGCGTCCTCCGTGGTTCCCGTTCTGCCCGCTCCAGACGATCATCTCCTTCCCCGTCCACACGGATGTGAAGTAGAGCAGCCCCGCCGGCGTGTTCGTTCCGACCGACGTCGCGGTCCAGCTGTCCGTGGACGGGTCGTAGCGGCCACCGACGTCCGTGGGACCGCCGCCGTTCGAGGTACCTCCCCAGATGATCATCTTGCTTCCGGTCCATACTGCGGCGTGGTATGAGCGCCCGGTCGGCGTGTTGGCTCCTGTGGACGTCGGGGTCCAGCTGTCGCCGGAAGGGTCGTATCGTCCGCCGGTGTTTTGGAACGCCCCGCCCCAAACGATCATCTGCGAGCCGGTCCACACGGCGGTGTGCACCGAACGCGCGGTCGGCACGTTCGCGCCCGTGCTCGTCGCGGCCCAGGTGTCCGTCGCCGGGTTGTACCGGCCTCCATCGCCGTGGTCGGTGCCCGGGGTATGACCGCCCCAAACGATCATCTCCGTTCCCGTCCACACTGCAGTGTGGGACTCGCGCGGAGACGGGTTGTTCGAGCCGATGCTCGTCGCCGTCCAACTGTCGGTCGAAGGCTTGTACCGAGCGCCGAAATTCACATCTTGAGAGCTCGGCCCGCTCTCCCCACCCCACACGATCATCTCGGCACCCGTCCAGACCGCGGTTCCGAGCCAGGTCGGCTCGGGCGCGAAGCTGCTGGCCGTGGCCACCCAGCTGTCGGTGGACGGGTTATACCGTCCGCCGGATTGGATGTCGCGCGTGCCGTCGTACCCACCCCAGACGATCATCTCGGTCCCCGTCCATACGGCGCTGTGAAGGTCGCGCGCGGACGGGACGTTCGCTCCGGTGCTCGTCGCGATCCACGAGTCCGTCGCCGGAGCGTACCGCCCGCCCGTGTTGGTCTGGCCGCCGGCCCCGCCGCCTCCCCAGACCACCATCTGGCTTCCCGTCCAGACCGCGGAATGAGCGCTGCGCGCAGATGGGACGTTGGCACCCGTGCTCGTCGGCGTCCACGAAAGTGACGTCAGGTTGTAGCGCCCGCCGGTTTGGGCGACTCCGGACGCATCGGAACCTCCCCAGACGATCATCTCGGTCCCGGACCAGACTGCGGTGTGCCCGGAGCGGGCGGTCGGGACGCTCGTCGCGGTTCCCGTCGCAACCCAGCTGTTCGATCCCGGGAAGTACCGTCCACCGGAGTTCAGAAGCAGGCCGGAGGCGTTGCCTTGCCCACCCCAGACGACCATCTGCGTGCCGGTCCAGATGGCGGTGTGGAACTCGCGCGCCGCCGGAACTCCGGCGGCCGTGCTGGTCGCCGTCCATGTGTTTGTAGTCGGCGTGTATCGCCCGCCATCGTTCATGAAGACGGACGTGCGGTCATTCTCCCCGCCCCACACGATCATCTGCGTCCCCGTCCACACGGCCGTATGGGACTCGCGGACGGAGGGAGCGCCGGCGGTGCCGGTCGCGACCCACGTATCGGAAGATGGATTGTATCGCCCACCGGTGTTGACGTCGCTCCCGAGGGCGGGGTCGCGACCACCCCAGACGATCATCTCCGTCCCGGACCAGACAGCGGAGTGGTAAACAGGCGACGTGGGTGCCCCGACCTTGCTCAGGGCGGTCCAGGTGTCCGTCGATGGGTTGTACCGGGCGCCGTTGTCGACCACGCCAATTGAGTTCGCATTGACGCCGCCCCAGACGATCATCTCCGAGCCCGTCCACACGGCACTGTGGGCCTCGCGGGAGCGCGGCATCTCGATTCTGGTGGTTTGCCACGTATCGGGCGTGCACGCCGCGTCGGGCAGTTCCGGCGAGACGTAGCCGGCACCGGGGGCGGCCATCGTGGTGCCGGGCCCGGCTTCGATCTCGGCGGCGCGCGATGCCCACCACGACTCGAAAGTCGTTTTCGGCCAGGAAACGCTGCCGACGCGCACGCGGTCGGCCGTGTTCTGTAGGACCATGACCGCGGAGAACCCGTCGGCCGTCTCCTTCAACAGCGAGAAACCAGCGATGGGTAGGTTGCCGGCGGAGACTGTCCCGCCGAATCGCTCTCGAAGCTCTGCGACCCTGTCGGCCCACTCGTCCGGCGCGATGATGACCTCGTCATTTTTCGTGCCGCCGCCGTCGGCAGCGCCGCGCGAGCGCACCCAGGTGACCTCGCGGTACTCGCCGCCGAGCCTCTTCGCCGCGGCAACGGTATCCCGGTCGGCGAGGGCTCGCTCCGCGCGTTCTCGCAGCGCACTGTGGAACCTCGTGTCGTACGCGTACCAGCTCCGGATGAGGCGGTCAGCCAGCGTTTCGCGACCCAGCGTCTCGGCGATCACGAACGGATCGTTGCCGAGCGCGGCGAACAGCTCACGCAGCACGGTCGCGTCCCGAGTGTCCCGGGCCATGCGGTCCAGCTCGGCTTGGAGCTGATCCCCCGTGATCGGCCGCTGCCACCAGGTCTCGAGCGCGCTCGATTTCCTCAGGTAGTCCGCGACTCGGGCGCGAATCGCCTCATCGCTGATCCCGGCCGACCGCGGCGGCTTGGGTCCCGGGTTGTCCTTCGGCCAGATCCGGTGGTCCCAATACACCTGTTCGATTGCCGCCTGGGCTTTCACTCGATCTTCGAACGTCAGCGTGCGCCCCGTCGAATCACTCGCGAACACCGCCGAGCAAGCCGCTACGACGAGAAGGCCGGTGGCGTATCTCACGGAGTGCCCCTCCTCAATAATGGAGATATACCCCGATTCAGGTTCCCGGCAATTAACCGCGCTCTGGATTTGTACGTCCGGTGCGTCAGATATGCAGCGGGCGCCTCGCTACGACCGCCCGAAGACGGGAACGAGCGCGGCCCGCGTCGCGGTGTTCTGCGGCGACGCCAGGAAGGCGATCGTCGCGGCGACCTCGTCGAGCTTGGGCCACTTCGCGTGGTCGGCGTTCGGCATCGCGCCGCGGTTGGCCTTCGTGTTCATGATCGACGGCACGACCGCGTTGACCCAGATGCCGGAGGGCGCCAGCTCTTCGGCGAGAGCCAGCGTGATCGCGGCGACGGCGGCCTTGCTCGCGGTGTACGAGACCATCCCCGCCCCGCGGCGGGGCTCGACGCCCGGCTGCGCGGCGACGTTGACGATGCGGCCGCCTCCCGTGCCGATCTTCTTGGCCGCCTCCCGGCAGCAGAGGAAGGCCGTGACGGCGTTCATGTCGAGCATGCGCCGGAATTCCGCCAGCGCGGCGGAGTCGATGCGCGACATCGCGAACCCGCCCGCGCAGTGGATCGAGGCCCAAAGGGACGGGAGGGCGGAGTAGAAGCCGGCCACGGCGGGCTCGTTCGTCAAGTCGTCCACGGCGGCCACGTGCAGGCGATCGGCAGAGCCCTGGAACGGTGCGCGCGCCTCTTCGAGATTCCTCGCGGGGATGTGGACCGTGGCGCCCGCGCGGAGCAGCGTCAAGGCCACCGCGGCGCCCAGCTCGCCGGCGCCTCCGGTGACGACCACGTGACGGCCGGTGTAATCGACGTTCATGGCGTCCTCTCCTCCACTGGTAGACTGCGGCGCCGTGGGACCCGCTCGGAAAGCGGCCCGTATCACCGGGCTGGTCTACGTCCTTCTCGTCATCGTCTCGTGTGTCACGCGCTCGCTGTCTCCAAAGCCGCCCCCCGACATCGATGGGGCGTCCGTCGTCTCCGTTCCTGCCGTCTCCGGCGACCGGCTCCTCGACCGGCGGATCCGGTTGGTCTACGACGACGCGGGACCCGCGCCCGGATCGAACCCGCCGGCGGTCATCCTGCTCCACGGAAGTCCGGGAGGCAAACACGATTTCTCGCTCGTCGTCCCCCATCTGACGAAGGCGTATCGCGTGCTCGTCCCCGACCTTCCGGGTTTCGGCGCGTCGGAGCAGGACCTGCCGGACTATTCGTTCCGAGCGCATGCGCGGTACGTGCTCGAGCTGCTCGACCAGCTTCACGTCGACAGCGTGCACGTCGTGGGATTCAGCATGGGGGGCGGCGTCGCGCTGTCGATGGCGGACATCGCGCCGCGGCGCGTGCGCTCGATCACGATGCTGTCGGCGATCGGCGTGCAGGAAATGGAGCTGCTCGGCGACCACGACCTGAACCACGCGCTGCACGGCGCGCAGCTCGCGGGCTTATGGGGGCTGAACCGGCTCACGCCGAACTTCGGCGCGCTCGACGATGCGATGCTCGGCATCAACTACGCGCGGAACTTCTACGACTCCGACCAGCGGCCGCTGCGCGGCGTGTTGTCGCGCTTCGCGGGGCCGATGCTGATCATCCACGGCCTGCGCGATCCGCTGGTGCCGATCGCCGCCGCGCGCGAGCACGCGCGGCTGGTGCCGCAGAGCGAGCTGCACGTCACGCCCGAAAGCCATTTCATGGTGTTCCTCCAGGGAGCGGAGATCGGAGGGTTGCTCCGCGACTTCTTCGATCGCGTCGAGCGGGGCGAGGTGCCGACGCGCGATCGCGCGGCGCCCGCGCGCGTGTCCGCCGCCGCGGCGCCGTTCGATCCGGCGTCGCTCCCGCGGATCACGGGGTTTCCTTGGCTGCTCGTCCTGGTGCTGCTCGCGCTGGCGACGCTCGTCAGCGAGGACCTGACGTGCATCGGCGCGGGGCTTCTCGTCGCCACGCATCGTCTGGGGTTCGTTCCGGCGTCGGCGGCGTGCCTGGTCGGAATCGTCTTCGGAGACATCAACGCGTTCTTCGCCGGGCGGATCCTGGGCCGCGCCGCGCTCGCTCACGCGCCGATGAAGTGGGTCGTCACGCCCGCCCAGGTGCGGCGGGCGTCGGAGTGGTTCCGCGAGCGCGGGCCGACGGTGATCCTCGCCAGCCGGTTCCTGCCGGGGACGCGCGTCGCGACGTTCGTCGCGGCGGGCGTGCTGCACACGCCGTTCCTGACGTTCGCGATGTGGTTCGGCCTGGCCGCGCTGTTGTGGACGCCGCTGCTCGTCGGGGTCTCGGCCGTCGTCGGCGCCCCGATCCTCGGGCTGTTCCGTCGATACGAGCTGTGGGCGCTTCCGGCGGCGTTGCTCGCCGCGCTCGTCGCGCTGGTGTTGACGCGGCTGCTGCCCCGGCTGTTCACGCGGCGCGGGCGGAAGCTGCTGCAAGCCGCGTGGCGGCGCACGGTGCGCTGGGAGTACTGGCCGCCGGTGGTTTTCTATCCGCCCGTGGCTCTCTACGTTCTGTGGCTCGGGATCCGGCATCGCGGGTTGACGCTGTTCACCGCCGCCAATCCCGGGATCCCGGCCGGCGGGTTCATCAACGAATCGAAGGCGGGCATCTTGACGGCGCTGCGGGGTGCCGGAGAGGCCCTTCCCCCGTGGACCTTGATCCCGGCCGGTGGAGGGGTCGAGGCTCGGCGCGCGGCCGTGCGCGCGCTCGTCGCGGAGCGCCGGCTGCAGCTTCCGGTCGTCCTCAAGCCCGACGCCGGGCAGCGCGGCTCGGGGGTCTGCATCGCGCGGACGTGGGAGGCCGTCGACGATTACCTGGCCGAGGCCGAGTACGACACGATCGCGCAGGCGTACGTCGACGGCGTCGAGTTCGGCGTCTTCTACGTGCGGCGGCCCGGCGAGCCGCACGGGTGGATCTTCGCCGTCACCGAGAAGCGCCTGCCGTCGGTCGAAGGCGACGGCCGGCGCACGCTGGAAGAATTGATCCTCGCCGATCGCCGGGCCCTGCCGATGGCCCCCGTCTATCTCGACCGCCACGACCATTCACTCGATCGCGTCGTGCCCGCCGGAGAGCGGGTGCAGCTCGTCGAGCTGGGCACGCATGCGCGCGGCGCGTACTTCTACGACGGGCGCGGCTTCATCACTCCGGAGCTGACCGAGGCCGTCGATCGCGTCAGCCTCGCGTTCGACGGATTCTTCTTCGGCCGCTACGACGTGCGCTCGGGGTCGGCCGAGGACTTTCGTCGCGGCAGCTTTCGCGTGATCGAGCTGAACGGCGTCACGTCGGAGGCGACGTCGATCTACGACCCGGCGCACGGCCTGCTCGATGCCTACCGCACACTTTTCGCGCAATGGCGCCTGGCGTTCGAGATCGGTTCACGCAACCGCTCGCGCGGCGTCAAGCCGGCACGCCTCACCGACCTATTCCGCGCCTTCGTCCGCTACCGCCAAACCGCCAGCGGCCATCGATAGCGGCCAGCACCCATAAGGGGACATTCGTCTTTTTCTTCAAATGGGGGACAGTCCCCT
>CAZYHZ010000110.1:0-7831 GCA_964647625.1 uncultured Acidobacteriota bacterium | reverse complement strand
ATTCGATCGCGTCGTCGAAGTGTTCCTGCGCGCGCATCACCTCGCCGAGCTTCAGTAGAGTATTGAAGTGCCGGCTGTCGCGCTCGAGCACCGCACGGAAGTGCTTGAGCGCTTCGTCGTCGCGGCCTTCGAGCACCGCCGACAGCCCACGGCCGTACTCTTCTTCGATCGCCTCGCTGGTCCGGCTCGCCTCGCGCAGCCGCCAGCCGCCGACCAGCTTCGACGCTTCCCGCGTCAGGCCCGCGAGCAGGGTGATCATGACGCCCGCGACGAGAAAGAGGATCAACGTCAAGCCGACGGGCAAGCTGAAGCCGCCCCAGAAGTGGAACGTGTGCTCCATGAGCACGGCGCGATTCGCGACGAACAGCGTGATCATCGCGTAGGCCACGCCCATCGAAACCAGAACGTATAGGAAAGTGCGAAGCTTCATGGCGGTCCCGGCGGGGGCAATGTGCGTCGGAGCACGAGGTTAGTTCACCGGCCCGGGAGCGTCAAGCCGCCGTCATTTGTGATACGGCACGCCCCGAAGGAGCGTCAGCGCGCGGTAGATCTGCTCCGCCAGCACGACCCGCGCAAGCTCGTGCGGGAGCGTCATGGGCGAGAGCGAGACGCACGCGTCGGCGCTTTCGATGAAAGCGGGATCGAGCCCCAAGGGACCCCCGATCACGAATGCCGCGAGCGGATGCGTCCACGACTCGAGACGTTTCGCGAACGCCTCCGTCGTCACCGTCGTCCCGGAGGGCGACAGCGCGATGAGATGGCTGCGAGTCGGGACGGCCTCGCGCAGCGCGCGCGACTCGCGCTCGCGGACGTGCGCGTCGCTGTAGCGTCCCCCGGAGGCGACGTCCGGGACGAACCCGACGTCGAGCGCAACGCCCATCCGGCGAATTCGCTGCGCGTAATCGTCGAACAGGGCAGCCGTCGGACCTCGATCGGGCCGTCCGACCGCGGTCACCGAGATTTTCATCGGGAGCTAGAGCGACGCGCTGGGCCGGCGTCGCGTGGGCCGGCCCCGGTCCTGGGTCGTTCCGGGAATCGCGACCCGCGGGGCGTCTCCCCAGAGCCGCTCGAGACCGTAGAACTCGCGTTTCTCGTCGACGAATACGTGGACGACGACGTCGATGAAGTCCAGGAGGATCCAGTCGGCGACCCTCCGGCCCTCGACGTGTTTCGGCTTGCGGCCGTCGGCGAGCAGGCGCTCTTCCACCTCGTCGGCGATGGCGGCCGCCTGCCTCTGCGACGATCCGTGGCAGATGACGAAATAATCGGTGAATTGACAGAGCTCTCGGAGATCCAGCACGAGCACGTCTTCGGCTTTTTTTTCCAGCGCGCCATCGACGATTTGCTTCAGTACGGCTCTCAGCGGGGGCCCTCCTCGTTCTCGGCGTACAACCTGCACCTCTGAATATACCGACCGACCCTGGCCGGGACAAGGCTGCCGATCGATTCGTGTGCGCGGAAGGCGGAGCGGATCGCCCGGGAGGAGACGGCCGGAACGCGCGTGTCGATCGGGAAGACGCGTCCGCCGGCGCCCGCGTCGGACGCGCCAGGCGGCGGCAGCGGCCGCACGCGGCGCATGACGATCTCCGGCGCGTCGATCTCACCGGCGGAGCCCGACGGTCCGATCCGCGCGACGACGCCGAAGTCGAACTCGCGGAGAAGCGCCTCGTGATCGTGCCACGTCGCGACGTCGGCCAAGGCGTCGGAGCCGCAGAGGAAGACCGGCGAGAGACCTTCGGCCTTCAGTGCGCGCAGCGTGTCGATCGTGTAGCGCACGCCTCCGCGCGCGATCTCGTAGGTGCAGATCGCCAGGCCCGGCCGGTCCTCGATCGCGAGGTAGAGCATCTCGAGCCGGTGGAACCGCGCGGCCAGGCGGCGATCGGGCTTGTGCGGCGGATCGGCGCACGGGAGCAGCAGGACGCGCTCGAGGCCCAGACGCAGTCTCGCGTGCTCGGCGAGCGCGACGTGGCCGCGATGGACGGGATCGAACGACCCGCCCAGGATGCCGACCGCCATCAGGACGGCTCCTCGAGAGGCGCCGCGGCTCCCAAGCGTCTCAGCTCGTCGGCGGCTGCGCGCAGCAGCTCGGGGAGGCCTTCTCCGGTGACCGCGGAGATCACGTGCAGCGGCCGGCCGTGCTTCCGTGCGATCGCGCGCGCGCGTTTGACGACGTCCGGGTCGTCGACGGCGTCCCTTTTGGTCATCACGAGGATCTGGGGCTTCCGTGCCAAGGCGGCGCTGTAATGCGTCAGCTCTCGATCGATGGCGTCGACCGCCTCCCCGAACGTGCGGCCGTGAGTGGTGGGGTCGACCAGATGCAGGAGCAGCCGGCAGCGCTCGACGTGCCGCAGAAATCGGTCGCCCAGTCCGGCCCCCTCGTGCGCCCCTTCGATCAGCCCGGGGATGTCCGCCACCACGATCGCGCGGTCGACGTCCACGCGAGCGACCCCGAGGCTCGGAGCGAGAGTCGTGAACGGATAGTCGGCGATCTTCGGGCGCGCGGCCGAGATTCGCGAGAGGAGCGTCGACTTTCCGGCGTTCGGAAAGCCCACGAGACCGACGTCGGCCAGGAGCTTGAGCTCGAGGCGGATCCGATGTTGTTCGCCTTCCGTTCCCGGATCGTGCCGCGTCGGGGCGCGGTGGGTCGATGTCGCGAACCGCGCGTTCCCGCGCCCACCTCGCCCGCCCCGCGCCACGACGATGCGGTCGCCCGCATGGGACAGGTCGGCGAGGATCACGTCCGCATCGGGATCCAGGACGGACGTGCCGACGGGTACGTGGACGAGGAGATCGTCTCCGGACCGGCCCGTGCGCAGGGCCCCTTCACCGTGGCGTCCGCGCTCGGCCTTGAAGATCGTGCGGTAGCGGAACGGAAGCAGCGTGTTGATCTCGGGATCGGCGACGAGCACCACCGAGCCCCCGTCGCCCCCGTCTCCGCCGTCGGGTCCGCCGCGCGGAACGAACTTCTCGCGCCGAAACGAGAGGCAGCCGTTCCCGCCGTCGCCGCCGGTGACGAAAATCTGAGCTTCGTCGACGAACATGCCCGATCGCGCCTTCGACCCGCGGGCTCGCGGGGGCTGCGACTACTCGGCCGGGACGATGCTGACGAAACGGCCCATGCGGCCGCGGTCGGCGAACTTCACGATCCCGTCGACGAGGGCGAACAGCGTGTCGTCCTTGCCGCGGCCGACGTTCCGGCCGGCCTGGATCGGGGTTCCCCGCTGGCGAACGATGATCGAGCCCCCGGTGACGAGCTGACCGTCGAACCGCTTCACGCCGAGCCGCTGCGAGTTCGAGTCGCGACCATTCCTGGAACTTCCGCCCGCTTTCTTATGTGCCATGGCCCGCTGCTCCTTGAACGACCGCTCAGGACTGGATCGCTTCGATCTTCACCGCGGTGTAGTCCTGCCGGTGGCCACCGCGCCGGCGGCTGGCGTTCTGCCGGGGCCGGTAACGGAAGATCAGCACTTTCTTCGCGCGGCCCTGCTCGACGACGGTTCCGCGCACCACGGCACCCGACACGAGTGGCGTGCCGATCTGGACGGCTGCGCCGTCGCCGACGGCGAGAACCTGATCGAATTCGACGGCGGCGCCCGCCTCGGCTTCGAGACGCTCGACGCGAACGATTTCGCCAACCTGAACGCGGTGCTGCTTGCCGCCGGTCTTGATCACTGCGTACATGGGAATGCTCCTGGTCCCGTGGAAACCCCGGGACTATAGACACACCCCCGGGGGGTGTCAATGGGAGCGCGGATTTAGCGAGCTTTCAGGTCCATCATCACGGACTTGACCACGGCCTTCAGGGTTTCGAAAACCCCCGTGCCCCGCGACGCCACGGCCTCGAAAATCGGCTCGTCCTTGATCCGCAGCGCCTGCTCGAGCTCGGGGGCGGCGACGGCCGTCGGGAGATCCCGCTTGTTGAGCTGGAGGACGTACGGAACCTTGTCGATCTTGACGCCGTGCTCCCGCAAGTTTTCCTTCAGGTTCCGGATGGACTCCACGTTGGCGTCCATCCGCGCTTCCTGGGAATCGGCGACGAACACGACCCCGTCGGCGCCCTTGAGGATCAGCTTCCGGGACGCGTCGTAGAACACTTGCCCGGGAACGGTATACAGATGAAAGCGCGTCCTGAAACCTCGGATCGTTCCCAGCTCGATCGGCAGGAAATCGAAGAACAGTGTCCGCTCGCTCTCGGTGGCGAGCGAGATCAATTTGCCCTTCGTTCCGGCGCCCGTCTTGTCGTAGATGAACTGGATGTTCGTCGTCTTGCCGCACAGGCCCGGCCCGTAGTACACGATCTTGCAGTTGATCTCGCGGGCTGCGTAGTTGATGAACGTCATGGCGCCCGCCGGTCAGCTGAACAGCGCGTCGATGTCGTCGTCGGTGATCTCGGCGAACGGCGCCGTCACGCCCATCGGCGTCGCCCGTTGGGCCTTGGACCGCGCGACGATCTCGTCGAGAACGGCGCACAACTCGACCGAGCTCTTCTTCACGCGGAGCCTCACGAGACCCAGCGACGAGTGCTCGTCGAAGATGACGACCAGGATCGCGCGGCCGGAAACGACGTTGATGTGCAGACTGTCGTGCTCGCCCTCGTGGAACAGGGTGGCGAACTCGCGCTCGCCCAGGAGCTTCGCGAGGCCGTCGGTCGCCGCGACGTTGCCGGCGGACAGGGCCGCGAGCGAAGTGGGGTCGAGGCCGTCCACCGTCCCGGCCATCGCGATGTGTTGCCCGTTCTTGTCGATGAGGAAGGCGACCTTGGCGTTGGCATCCTGCCGGAGACGATCGAGGATCGCCGAGAAGCGCCGGTGATCGGCCTCGAGCAGTACGAGATCGGAGACGGCCATCCCCGCGTAGACCTCCCCACCGCGTCCCGAAACGGCGGACCGGGCGTAATCTAACGTCCGCCTCCCGCGGTGGGCAAGCGGAACCCTGGCTTCAGTATTCTCTTCTGTTTTCCAGCGCCCGCTGCAAGGTCAGATCGTCGGTGAACTCGAGGCTGGCGCCCGCGGGCACGCCCTGCGCGAGCCGGGTCGTGGCCACGCCGAGGGGCTTGAGCAGGCGCGCGACGTAGACCGCGGTCGCCTCGCCCTCCACGTTGGGACTCGTGGCCAGGATCACCTCGCGGACGCCGTCCCGCTGGACGCGCTCGACCAGCTCGCGAAGCTTCAGGTCGTCGGGCCCGACGTCCTTGAGCGGCGAGAGCGCCCCGCCCAGCACGTGATAGACCCCGCGGTAGACGTTCGCCCGCTCGAGGGCGAGGACGTTGACGGGATCCTCGACGACGCAGACGGTCGTCCGCTCCCTCCTTGGGTCGGCGCAGATCGGGCAGACGTCGGCGTCGGCCAGGTTGAAGCAGATCGTGCAGGGGTGAATGCGCTCGCGCACCTCGGCTAGCGCCGCGCGCAACGCCTCGACGTCGCCTCCCGGGGCTCTCAAGAGATGAAGCGCGAAGCGCTGCGCCGACTTGCGTCCGACGCCCGGCAGTTTCGCGAGCTCCGCAATGAGGCGCTCGAGCGGATCCGCCAGCGTCGCCAAGGCGAGCTCCGCTACCTCAGGCCCGGCAGGTTCAGCCCGCCCGCGAGGCCTTCCGTCTTTCGCTGGATCTCGGAGTCGACCTTTCTCCCGGCGTCGTTCACGGCCGCCAGGATCAGGTCCTGCATCAGCCCGGGATCGTCGGGCGTGATCGCCTCGGGGTTCAGCGTCAGCGCGATCAAATCCTTCTTGCCGTTCATGCGAGCGACGACCGCGCCGCCGCCGGCGGTTCCCTCGATCTCCATGACCTCGATCTCGCCCTGCAGCTGCGTCTGCATCTTCTGCAGGTCCTTCATCATCTTCTGGATGTTCATCCGTTCTCCTGGCCGGGAGGACCCGTATCGGCGGGATCTTGCGGCAACGGCCGGACGTCGACGACCTGAGCGCCGAACTCGGTGAGGAGCCGGCCGATCATCGGGTCTTTACGGGCCCGGCTCGCGAGATCGTCGCGGGATTCTTCGGGCTTCGCGGGGTCGGCCTCCGGCTCCGGGTTCCCGATCCCGTCACCGAGATGAAGCTTGAACGGCCGGCCGAAGGCCTGCGAGGCGATGGCTTCGATCGATCGTGCGTTGTCCTCGCTTTCGAGCAATCGACGGATCCCGATGTCCGCGGGGGCGAACGTGACGCGGATCGTCCCGCCGTCGATGACGATGCTCGCGGCCTTCTGGAGGATCCCGCCGAGCATCGGCCGGGCGCCGGCAACCGCTGAAAGGAGCGCCTCGCGCGCGTCCCCGAATCCCGACGACGGCTGTGAAGCCTGACCGGTGGCCGGTGCCGGCTCGGCCTTCCGCGACTTCGGCGCGGCCGGTGCGGGCGCCGGTTTCGCCGGTGCTCCGGGCGCCGCGGGCAGGCCGCCACCGAGGGAGGCCAGGACGTCCTCGATCGGCCGGACCGAGCCGAGGCTGGCGATACGGATCAGCGCACCCTCGAAGATGAACCTCGGCTGGCTCGAGGATTTCAACGCGAACTCGATGCCCGCGAGGATCTGGAACACGCGGACCCAGTCGTGCAGGGTCAGATCTCCCGCGGCGGCGAGGAGCGCGTGCGCCTCGTCGGGGGGCCGCGAGAGCGCCGCCTCGCCGGACGGCCAAGCGCGAACGAGCATCAGATCGCGCACGACGCCGACGAGCTCGCTCCAGAACTGCACGAGATCGTGGCCGTCGTCGATCAGGGCGTCGAGCGATTGGAGGAGCGCAGAGGAATCGCGTGCCGCGATGCCCGCGACGAACCCGACGAGCACTTCCGTGCGGATGGCCCCCAGGACCTGCAGCGCGTCCTCGTCCGGAACGACCGAGCCGCAGAACGCCAGCACCCGCTCGAGCACGGTGAGCGCGTCCCGGAGCGAGCCTTCCCCGGCCCGGGCCACGCGCTCGAGCGTCCGGTCGGAGATCGTGATCCCTTCGCCGTCGGCGACGTGGCGCAAGTGCGCGGCGACGCTCTTTGCGGGGACCCGGTGGAATTCGAACACCTGGCACCGCGAGAGGATCGTCGAGGGCAGCTTCTGGGGCTCGGTCGTCGCGAGTACGAAGATCAAGTGGGCGGGGGGCTCTTCGAGCGTCTTGAGCAGCGCATTGAACGCCGCCTTCGACAGCATGTGCGCTTCGTCGATGATCAGGATCCGGTAGCGGTCGCGTACGGGTGCGTAGGCGACGACCTCCTGCAGCTCCCGGATGTTGTCGACGCCCGTGTGCGAGGCCGCGTCGATCTCCATCACGTCGAGGGACCGGCCTTCCATGATCTCGACGCACGACGCGCAGCGGTTGCACGGGGCCGCCGTCGGCCCGTGCTCGCAGTTCAAGCTCTTCGCGAGGATCCTCGCGACCGAGGTCTTTCCGGTCCCGCGCAGGCCTGCGAACACGTAGGCGTGGGCGATCCTCCCCCCTTCGATCGCGTTTCTGAGCGTGCGGGCGACGTGCGACTGGCCGACGAGCGAGTCGAGCGTCTGAGGCCGCCACTTGCGCGCCAGGACCTGGTACACGTCAACCTCGGACTGATGGGGCCCAAGTGGACCTGCGGCACCTGGGTCGCTCCGCGTACCGTTGCTCCCTTCCGGGCCTGGCGGGGTTGGCGGTGACACAGCGCACAGGGCTCGGGCCCCGCAAACTCATACTGGCGGAGAGAGAGGGATTCGAACCCTCGGTACGGTTTCCCGCACACACGCTTTCCAAGCGTGCACCTTCAGCCACTCGGTCATCTCTCCGGTCCGACCCGGCTCACACGCGGCCGGAAACTCTCGCACGGTGGCGGAGAGGGTGGGATTCGAACCCACGTGCCTGGTCACCCAGACAAAGCGCTT
>CAZYHZ010000109.1:0-7861 GCA_964647625.1 uncultured Acidobacteriota bacterium | reverse complement strand
TAAAGCTTCGCACTCTGAAGCTTTGTAAGAAAAAGGGGACTGTCCCCTATTGGCTGGCTTTGGCTGGAAAAGGGGAGTGTCCCCTGATTGCGTGAATAGAAAATTGCCTACTTCCTCTTGCGGGCGAGCTTGGCGTGCATGATCGCGGCGGTGCGGCGGCCACCCAAGGCGAGGGGCCAGGCGACTGCGAGCCATTCGAGGAAGCGCTTGGGTGTCGGGTCGGACTTCCACGCATCGTGGAGCGCAGCGCGGACCTGGCCGGCGTCGTCGAGCCGCAACGCCGCGCGCTCGTGCGCGAGCTGAGCGCGCGCATCGCGGAGTGATCGGGCGCAGGCCGCCCGAAGCTCGGGCTGCTGCGGCCGCGACGCGGACTTCTCGAGCATGCGGATCCGCTCGGTCGCCGTGCGAACGCGGTCGCGGCTCTCGTTTCCTCCCCACTCCCGGTAGAGGACGAGCGGCTCGAACGTGCCATGCGCCCGGATCCCGCGCTCGGCAACGCGCAGCCAGAGGTCCCAGTCTCCCGTGTGGTGAAGCTCCACGTCGAATCCGCCGAGATCGACCGCGAGCGCCCGCGGGATCATCACGGTGGACGCCTGGAACAGACAGCTCCGCGCCAGACCCGAGGCGACATCGCCGCCGGGCACCTTGTCCTCCCGCGCGTACCGGAGCGCTTTCGCCCGCCGGCCGTCCCACGCGTGATAATTCGTGAACAGCAGGTTGGCCGCCGGATCGGCGTCCGCGAGCGCCAGCTGGACCTCTAGCTTTCGCGGAAGCCACACGTCGTCCTGATCGAGCAGCCCGATCCACTCCCCTCGCGCGGCGGCGAGCGCGGTGTTCCGCGCGGCCTGCGTGCCGCCGTTCGCCTGGCGGATCAGCCGGATCCGCGGGTCCGACGCCGCGTGCCGCGCAACGAGCGCCGCCGTCTCGTCGGTCGATCCGTCATCGACGACGATCGACTCGAAATCCGGGAACGTCTGGCCGGACAGTGAAGCCAGGGCTTCCTCGATGAATGCCTCGCCGTTGTACGCGGCGGTCAGGACGGACACCCGCGGCGGCCCGCTCACGCGGCCTCCACCGGCTTTCGCGCGGTCACGACGAGCTCCTCCGCGTTTTCCGGCCGGCGCATCGTGAGCGCATCGGCGGCGCGCCCGTCCCTGCGCAGCGCCTCACGCTCGGCGGTTGCGAGGTGCTCGACTTCGTCGGGCGCTATCCCCCGCTCCATCGCGCCGCTGATCGTGAAGAACCACTCCCCCATGAAGTGAGGATGGAACGTGACTTCCGCGAAGCCGGCGGCCGACAGGAGCCGCGCCAGCGCGCCCCGGTCGAACAGCACCAGATGGCGCGGGGCCTCGAGCCCTCGCCAGTGCACGCCGAACCGCAGGGCGCCGGCGGAGGCGACGTTCGGCGTGACCACGTGGAGGCGGCCTCCGGGACGCAGCAGGCGAAAGCACGATGCGAGCAGCGCGGCCGGATCGTGCACGTGCTCGATCACGGACGACAGCGTGACCGCGTCGAACGAGCCCTCGCCCCACGGGGCGTCGGCGATGGTGCCGGCGACGACGGCCACGCCCGCCTTCGATGCGGCCTCGGCGGCGACGGGATCCGGCTCGACGCCGCACACGTCCCAGCCGCGCGCGCGCATCGACTCGAGGAACGCGCCGTTCCCGCAGCCGACGTCGAGCAACCGGCCTCCGCCTTCCGGGCGCGGCAGGTGCCGCACCGAGATATCGAGCGCCGCCCTCCGCCGCGCGCTCAGCAGAAACCGGCCGAGCGGAAGCCTGGGCGCGTCGGAGTACCCCCAGCGCACGCGCAGATGGTCCGCGTGGAGCGCGCGCCGGAATCCCCGCGATCGACCGGCCCCCCCGGGCTCCGGCCGGTGCGTGTAGTAGCGCGCGTAAGCGCGCATGACCGACCCCCGCGTCGGCCGAGGATCGAGCCACGCGGCGCCGCACGCGCCGCATCGCGCGTAGCTCCAGCGCCCCGCCGCGCAGCGGAACACCTCGTCGGCGACGTCCACGCGCCACGGCGTGCGGTCCGTCGAGGCGCAGACGGGGCACGCGGGCGCGGGCTCGAGGTCGGCTTCCGGCCAGTCCACGACGCCCGAGTATAGATGCGCCCCGAAAACAAAAAGCCGGAGGAGCCTTTCGGCCCCTCCGGCTGCCGAGGTCGGCGCAAGAAAAATCGCCGGAACATACGGCGAGCCGTACGCCGTGTCTCCTGAAATCGGGAGAAATTCCTGTGGGCTTTTCTTAGCTTCCGCAGGTGCGGATCGACTGCGGCAAGCACGCAGTTCCCGACGGGTTGCGCTCGACGTTACTACTATCGGTTCCGTAGGAGCCTTCGCGGTCGGCATGCGTTGGAACGACGAGGTAATACGAGCTTTGGCTCTGGGGTGTGAGGCCGAAGGTCAGCGCGCCGCTCGTCGTGCACGTACGCGGGTCGCGATTGATGAAGTCTCCCAGCGTTCCTTCGTAGACGGCATAGTCGGCATCGTCGGCGGCGCACGACGCTCCCCACGACAGTGAGACGGTGTCGCCGCCGGCTTTGGCAACCTGGAGGAGAGGACCCGCGCCGCTCTCGGGGACCGCGCCCGCGCCGATGCACACCGGCGAGTTCTCGCACTCGTCGGGGATGTTGTTCAGATTGCAGTCGAGGCTGGTCTTTGCGGCGAGGTCCGTGACGTCCGAGACCCCGTTGTCGTTGCAGTCGGGGAAGAGCCGGACGTAGTAGACGTCCTGCTCGTTGTTGAACGTCGCGGCGTAGGCGGCGTCGGCGCCGGTGACGTCCGAGATCAGCGTCGAGTAATCCCCCATCTTGCTCTGCTGAGGGAAGCCCACGAGGCTGTTGAACTGCGGGCTGACGGGCACGTTCTTCGACCACGTGTTGCCCGCATCCCACGAGTACGCGTAGTAGAGGCGCGAGATGTTGCTGACGCCGCTGTCGCGGGTATCGAACCAGATGGCGTCGATCCGGCCGTTCGGGGCCACGGAGTGCGCGGCGAACCAGTGCCAGTTCGCGACGTCGTCCGGTCCGGTCGGGCCGCCAAGCGGCGGCGGGCCGGCGTCGTCGTTCACTTGAACGGGCGCCGAGAACGACTGCCCGCCGTCGACGCTGCGAACGAAGTGGACGTCGAGCGCGGCCTCCTTGACCGAGGCCAGCACGTAGACGTTGCCCCGCGTGGGCCCGTTCGAGTGGTCGGTCTGCACGTTGGCCTGGCCGAGGAGCCCCTGGGGGTTCGGCTCGTCGCCCAGGTCCATCGCGCCCTGGAGCGAGATCTGGACGGCGGCGAATGTCGGCGGCGTTCCGGGAGCCGGGACGTTGGTCGAGTGCGCGAGGACGAACGTGTTGAAATCCTGCGTCGTCGTCCCGTCGCAGCCCGCGGCGTAGACCGTTCCGTCCGGTCCCACCGTCATCGTCCCGAACGTCGGCCACATCGCGACCGGCACGGGGTTCTGGAAGCTCCCGCCGCCGTCGACCGAGCGCGTCAGCACGTTCGTGCCGCAGCACGCGGAGAACCTCTGCCAGATGCCGTAGAGCGTTCCGTTTCCGGGACCGCCCGTCCGGTCGATCGCGAGCCAGTTCTTGTCGCCGCCGAACGACGGGACGGGGCTGCCCCAGGTCACGCCTCCGTTCGTCGACTTGAAAACGTCGAGCGTGAAGTTGCTCTTCAGGCTCTGGTAATAGAAGTTGCCGGCCGAATCGACGTCAAGCGACGGATCGCTGCGAAAGGTTCCGGGTGTGAGGACCCCGGGGAAGGTCCACGTCGCGCCTTTGTTGAACGTGTAGGCCCAGCCCGCCTGGCGGAAGTTCGAGCTGACCGAGTTGAACTGCCGCCAGCCGATCACGATGTTCTGGGGGTTGAGGGGATTCACCGCGATCGACGGCTCGTTGGCGGCGTCGCCGACGATGTTGTGTCCGAATTGGTCGACGTTGACCTGGATGCTGACGTACGGGCCGGTGACGACGAGAGGCGCCGGCGACCGGGCGGCCAGGTCGTCGCGAGCGGCCGTCTTGGCCGGCGGCTGGTCGATCGTTTCGAGGGGCTCGGGCGCGCGGGGCGCTTTGCCGGAGGCGAAGGCCATGCCCGCGGCCGCGAGGATCAGGATGCTTCCGATAATGGATTTCATCGCGCCCCTTCGCTCTCGATTGTACGGTCAAGTGGCGCGGGGGGCGATAATATTGGGCGCCGATGCCGCCCCCCCCTGTCGAGCCTCCGGCCCGTGGAACCAGCTGGTTGAAGTGGTCGTGGCTCGTCGTCCTCGCCGTCGTCATCGTCCAGAGCCTCGACTACCACTGGCGGTCCCTGCCCACGACGGCGGCCGGCTACTACTCCCGGGGGCGCGGCGACTATCTCCACGGCCATTACGACGACGCGATCGCGAACTTCACCCGGGCGCTCGAGCGCGACCCGGATGACGCCGACGTGCGGTCCTGGCGCGGCGAGGCGTACGTCAAGGTCCACGATCTGTCGCGGGCGATGGCCGACCTCAACAAGGCGGTCGCGCTCCGGCCCGGCTACGAGAAGGCGCGCGCGGCGCTGGCCGACGGGAAGGCGGCGGCGTGGGACAAGACCGGCGCGATCGAGGAGTACACGCGGGCCTTGGCCATTTCGCCCGACTACTCGAAGTGCTACCTCGCGCGAGGCGCGCTGTTCTTCGACGTCGGGCGGTACGACCAGGCGGTCACGGACCTCCGCCAGGGAACGCAGCTGCTGCTCGAGGACAAGCAGGTGACCGCGGCACTCCTGCTGTGGCTCGCGCGGGCATCGGCAGGCGACGCCGCGGGCGCGACCGCCGAGCTCGAAGACCTCGCGCGCCGCAAGCAGGTGCGCGGGGCGCGGTTCATGACCGCCGCGCGGTTCCTGGCAGGCGAGACCGACGAGCCGAAGTTCCTCGCGGAGCACGGGGACGCGTGCGAGGCGTCGTATCTCGCCGGCGCGAAGCGGATCCTCTCCGGCGACGGCGCGGGTGCTGCGCCGCTGCTCCGGAAGGCTCTTGGCGCGTGCGACGAGGATTTCTACGCCCACGAGCGGGCGCGCGCGGCGCTCGAGAGCCGCCTGCTGGGCTTTCGCTCCACGTGGATCGACGACGACCGTGGGATGATGGCGGTGGCGTTCGTCCGCCCGGGCAGCCCCGTGGCCGCGGCCGGGCTGCAGACGGGAACGATCGTGGCCCAGCTCGACGGCGGCCGGGCGACTCAATCCACGGTGAACGCGATTCTTTCGAACCCGCCGGGCGAGAAGATCGATCTGCTCCTGGTCGATCCGGCGGACTGGCACCCGAAGGCGCGGCTGTCGTTCAAACCTGACTCTTCCGCACCGACCAGATGAACCCGTCGTACCAGAAGTGCATGAGGGACACGACGATCGTCGCGTTGAAGCCGATGTCGAGCCCCGAGGGCACGGCACCCGAGTCCGCCACCTCGGCCCACAGGCCGTAGCCGAAGCCGATCCCCAGGAACAGCGCGAGCGTCGCCCACTTGCCCCACGAGACGTCGTGCAAGCGGAACAGGTTCATCATCGTCTTCTTCTCGCTCCACCACACGATGCCGAAGTACTGGAACGCGTGGAAGAAGTTCATGATGAAGAACGCCTGCCCGAAGCTGTTGAACCCCCACGTGTAGATCGACACCGCGGCGGTCGAGGCGAGAAGCGCGACCTTCTGGGGCGAGACCTTGTACCCCTGCTGGGAGTAGCGCCAGTAGGACCAGATGTAATAGAGGATGAACGGGACGCCGGCGCTCAGGATGAACAACCGGAAGTAGTTTTGCTTCGCCGTGATCATGTCGCCCATGTGGGCGAACAGCATCGCCTTCACGAGGTCGTACTGCTCGAAGTCCTTCGTGTGCGCCATCAACACCGCGCCCGCGAAGATCGGCCCCGCGTACATCAGGAGGTTGAGCAGGTAGTCGAGGCGCCGGCCGACCTCGGCGTCGTTTCCGGCGCGGGAGTCGTAGATCCGGCCGAGCCCGAACGTCTGGAGGCTCGAGTGATAGACGTCCCACCACGTGGCGAGGACGGCCGCCGAGATCGCCACGAACTGCGAGACGCACATCGCCGCGAACAGGACGAGCGGGACGACCGTGAACCGGTACGGGTAGAGGTCGAAGATCTTCTTGTTGGCGTTGCTCCGGAAGAACACGATGAACAGGTGCGCCATGATGAAACTGCCGAGGAAGATCGAATCGGGCGAGCCTTCGTGGCTGAAGATCTTGACCTTCATCGACGGCAGGCTCGACAGGTAGACCGCCACCCCGAGCGCGAACGCCGAAAGCGGCGCGGTGATGAAGAAGACGGTGTCGTAGGCCGGCCCGACGATGTAGCCGTTCGTGCGCTTGACGGCCGCGGTCGCGCGCGCGGCGACGTCTCCCGTCAGGACCGAGGCTTCAGCCATGGATCGCGCGCTCCCATTCCGTCATGGGCACGTCGTCGTCACCCGCGGCGTTCCGTTGCTGCGGTTGCCGTACGTCCCGGCCCCGCAGGTGTTCTGTCCGCGGGACAGATACCAGAACCCGGCGCCCGGCGCCGGAGTGATCGAGTCGGTGACGGTCGGCCCCGTTAGGTCGTTGAAGCACACTTCGTCGGAGCCTCCGGGGCCCACCGGCAGCCCCACCAGGGTGCCCCGCACGACATCGTACTGCGTCGCGAACGTTGCCGCCGTCCAGTTGTAGGTGGTCTTGCCGGCGGCCGCGAAGTTCTTGGTCTCGGCCGGCACCGTGATCGGGCTGCCGGTGCACGTGCCGCCCGAGCAGACGTCGCCCACGGTGCAGGCGTTCCCGTCGTCGCACGAGAGCGTGTTGTTCGCGAAGACGCAGCCCGTCGCCGGATTGCACGAGTCGGTCGTGCACACGTTGCCGTCGTTGCAGACGACGGGCACGCCGGCCAGACAGGTCCCGCCGTTGCACGTGTCGCCGGCGGTGCATGCGTTCCCGTCGTCGCACGGCGCGGTGTTGTTCCTGTGGATGCAGCCGGAGGACGAGTCGCAGCTGTCGTCCGTGCACGGGTTGCCGTCGTCGCACGAGACCGCCGTGAAGACACAGCCCGTCGACGGGTCGCACGAATCGGTCGTGCAGAGGTCGCCGTCGTCGCACGCGACCGGAGCGCCCGGCGCGCACGTGCCGTCCTGGCAGGTGTCGCCGGTCGTGCAGGCGTTGCCGTCGTCGCACGCGTTGGCGTTGTTGGTGTGGACGCAGCCCGTCGCCGGGTCGCACACGTCGTCGGTGCACGGATTGCCGTCGTCGCAATTTCGCGGCCCGCCCGGCTGGCAGCTCCCGCCGCTGCAGGTGTCGCCGACGGTGCAGAGGTCGCCGTCGTCGCACGGCGCGGTATTGTTCGTGAACACGCAGCCGGCGACGGGGTCGCACGTGTCGGTCGTGCACGGGTTGTTGTCGTTGCAGACGAGGGCCGGCCCGGGCTGGCAGCTGCCGCCGGAGCAGACGTCCCCGTTCGTGCAGACGTTGCCGTCGCTGCAGGCCAAGGTGTTGTTCGCGAATACGCACCCCGTCGACGGGTTGCAGGAGTCGGTCGTGCACGGATTGTTGTCGTTGCAGACGGTCGGCGCTCCCGGCTGGCAGGCGCCGCCGCTGCACGTATCCCCGGTCGTGCAGGCATTGCCGTCGTTGCAGGCGAGCGTATTGTTCGTGAACACGCACCCCGTCGACGGGTTGCAGGTGTCCGTCGTGCAGATGTTGTTGTCGTTGCACACGGTGGGCGCGCCCGGTTGGCACGATCCTCCGCCGCACGTGTCGCCCGTCGTGCAGGCGTTATTGTCGTTGCACGGCAGGGTATTGTTCGTGAAGACGCAGCCGGTCGAGGTGTTGCAGGTGTCCGTCGTGCACGGGTTGTTGTCGTTGCAGACCGTCG
>CAZYHZ010000108.1:0-7895 GCA_964647625.1 uncultured Acidobacteriota bacterium | reverse complement strand
GCGCCGCTCGCCGTGGCGGGGGCGGCCACGGCGGCCGCGGGCTCCATGATCGTCTTCGACTCGTACTTTCGCGTCAGGTTGAGCAGCACGAGCTTCACGATCGCCTTGAGCGTGTCCTGTACGCCGATGCCCGTGGTTGCGACGCACTCGTAGAACGGCGCGTTGTACTTGTTCAACGTCTGGTTCATGTCCTCGATCGACGCGAGCTTCGGGAGGTCGCGCTTGTTGAACTGGATCACGTGCGGCATGTCCTGCAGCTTCATGCCGTGGGCCTTCAGGTTCTCTTCGAGGTTCTTGAACGACTCGACGTTCGCTCCGGACATGGTCTCTTGAGAGTCCGCGACGAACACGATGCCGTCGACCCCCTTCAAGACGAGCTTCCGGGTCTCGTTGTAGAACACCTGGCCGGGCACCGTGTAGAGCTGGACGCGGGTCTTCATCCCACGGATCTCGCCGAGGTCGATCGGGAGGAAGTCGAAGAACAGCGTCCGATCCGTCTTCGTCGCCAGGGAGAGCATCTTCCCGCGGACGTCGCCCGGCAGGTTCTCGTGGATGAACTGCAGGTTCGTCGTCTTTCCGCACAGCCCGGGTCCGTAGTACACGATCTTGGCCGTGAGCTCGCGGGTCGAGTAATTGAACAGCACCATCGCGGACCACCCCTTTCCAGCGTCGACCTCGAGCCGGCAGCCCGAGGCCGCGAGTCGGCGCGAACATAGTTCCCTGCCCCCGCAGGGTCAAGAATCGGGACGTCCCTCCGGTTCGGGCCGGGATCCGTTCAGCAGCGCCGCGACCTCGGCTCCGTAGATCGTCACCGCGACGGCCACGTAGATCCAGGCCAGGACCGCGACGATGCCCGCCAGGGCCCCGGGGAAGAACCCGAACGCCGGCGAGCGCGACAGCAAGCTGCCGAAAAGCCTCCGCGCCACCTCCCAGAGGACGACCGAGACGGCGGCGGCCTGCACGGCGGCAGACCACGCGACCCGCCCGCGCGGCAGGAACTTGTAGAACGACGCGAAGACCGCCAGCGTCACGGCGAGGAGAGCGACCGTCGAGGCGAAGTGGGCCCAAGGAGACAGCGAGGGCCGGGCGCCGGCGGGCGCGTAGTACACCCCGAGCCAGGTGGCGATGTGGCTGGCCATGACCGTCCCGCCCAGGACGATGACGCCACCAGAAAGACCGGCGAACGCCTTGAGGCGCGAGAGCCAGAACCGCCTGAGGGACGTCGTCCCGAACGCGACGTTGACGGCCACCTCGAGCGACGAGAACGCGTGGCTTGCGACCCAGATCAGGACGGGAAGCGCGACGGCGACCAGCACGCTCCGCTGGTGCAGGCTGCGGGCGACCGAGCGCAGGGGCGGCACGATCTCGAGCGGAAGGTAGGGCTCGGAGGCGGAGACGATCGCCTCCGCCCCGTCCGTTCCCGGAAAGACCCGCGCGAGCAAGCGTCCGGCGATCAGCAGGAACGGAGGGAACGACAGCAGCGAGAAGTACGCGACCGCGGCGGCGTGGTTGGGGCCGTGATCGCGCGAGAACCGACGCAGCGCCTTCCACAGCAGCGCCGCGAAGTCGGCGAGCGGATGGTCGATCACCGCGCCGCCCGCTCCCGGCGGCTGCGAAACGTCATCCGGATCGGCGCCGCGCCGAACCCGAACCGGTCGCGTAGGCTGTTTTCGAGATGGCGCCTCAGCGAGAAGTGGAGCTTGCGCGCCTCGTTGCAAAACACCACGAATCTCGGCGGCCGGACCCCGGTCTGGGTGGCGTAAAACAGCCGAACGGTCCCGCCTTTCGCGGGGGCGGAGCGTTCCTTCGCCGATTCTTCCTGCAGCCAGTCGTTCAGCGCGGGTGTCGGGACGCGCTTTCCGGAATCGGCGAAGACCTCGTCGACGCGGTCCAAGATCTTGACGACCCGCTGCCCGCTCTGCGCACTCACGAACACGAACGGCACCCCTTTGACGAATCGCAGTCGCTCGCGAAGGCTCCGCTCCCACTCCTTCGCCTTGGACTCGCGGCTCTCGACGAGATCCCACTTGTTCACCGCGACGACGATGGGCCGCGCCGACTCCGTGGCGTAGCCCGCGATATGCGCATCCTGCGCCGCGATCGGCTGGCTGCCGTCGAGCACGAGGACCACGACGTCCGCGCGCTCGATCGCCTGACGGGCCCGCATCGCCGACAGTGCCTCGGCGCCGGCGCTCTGGCGGCCTCTCTTCTTGAGGCCCGCGGTATCGACGAGCAAGTAGCGCCTCTCCCCCAACGCAAGCAGCGTATCGACCGCATCGCGCGTCGTGCCCGGCAGATCGCTCACGACCATGCGCTCCTCTCCGACGAGGCGGTTGAGCAGGGACGATTTTCCGACGTTCGGTCGTCCGATGAGCGCGACCTTGATCGGCTCGGCCGGCGCATCGTCGCCGTCGGCGGCGACGGGATCCGGAAGCCGCTCGTCGATCGCATCGAGCAGGTCGCCCAGGTTTCGCGCGTGTTCCGCCGAGACGCCGATGGGATCGCCCAGTCCCAGCGCGTGGAGCGCATGAATCGCGTCCTCCTGCTCGCCGGTGTCGACCTTGTTCGCGACGAGCAGAGTCTTCGCCCCCTTGCGGCGCAAGAATGCGGCGACGTCCTCGTCGAGCGCCGTGGGTCCTGACCGTCCGTCGAGCACGAACAAGACGAGCGCCGCTTCCGAGAGCGCCGCCTCGGCCTGCATGAGGATCTCCCGTCCGAACGGCACGTCGTCCCACCGCAGCCCTCCGGTGTCGACGAGCCGGAACGGCCGCTTGGCCTTGCGGACCTCACCGTAGATCCGATCGCGGGTGAGCCCCGGCATATCGGTCACGAGCGCGGCGCGGCGCTCGACGAGTCGATTGAACAACGTGCTCTTCCCGACGTTCGGTGCACCGACGATCGCAACGAGCGGAAGCGGATTCATGGCGGTGAAACCGTAGCACGGAGCGGAGGTCGCCGAACCCTCCCCCAGGGCAACAAACCCTTGAATCACAAGAGCTTAGGGCGGCGGTGACCCTTGACAGCCCGAGCAGGCGTTTCGTAGACTCCCCGAACTTCGGGTCCGGAAAGGGGTGGACGTGATCAAGGCCGACATCATCACCAAGGTCTCCGAAGATGCATCCATCACCAAGGTGAAGGCGGTCGAGGCCGTCGAAGCGGTCTTCGAGGCGATGAAGTCGGCGATGCAGCGCGGCGAGCGCATCGAGCTGCGCGGATTCGGGGTGTTTCAAGTCAAGCCGCGAAAGAAAGGGATCGGACGCAACCCCCGAACCGGCCGGGAGGTCCGCATCCCCCCCGGAAAGACCATCCGGTTCAAGCCGGGAAAAAACCTCAGGAACCTGAGCTAGCCCTTCGACAGGCTCAGGGCTACGGCTCCGGCTGCAGCGTCAGATCCGCCGACGCGACGTCGGAAGGCGGAACGTCGATCGTCCGCTTCGCGGAGACGTACCCGGGACGGACGACCTCGAGCTGGTGCGTCCCCGCCGCCACGGCGAGCGAGCCGTGCATGCGCGCGATCTCGACCCCCAGACCGAGGTATGCGCCGTCGAGGTAGACCGCCGCGTCCGGGGGCGCGACGCTCAGACGCAGGCGTCCGCGAGCCTCTTGCTGCGGAGGCGCGGGATCGACGCGAGCCTGCTTCTCTTCGCCGGAGCCCGGGCTCAACGTCTCGTTGAACGTGTAGGTTCGTCCCGGGTGCGCGTCGAACTCGATGGCGAGCGTCTTGTAGCCCGCGCTGCGGAAAGTGATCGTGTGGTGCCCAGGCACGACGGTCAGGCGATCCCAGCGGCCGTTGTAGTCCTTGGCGAACCCGACGTTCTCGCCGTCGAGCGACACTTCCGCGCCGGACGGCGAGACGTTCGTGACGGCGACCGCGTTTCCGCTGTGCGGT
This sequence comes from uncultured Acidobacteriota bacterium, assembly GCA_964647625.1. GTDB lineage: Bacteria > Acidobacteriota > Polarisedimenticolia > Polarisedimenticolales > DASRJG01 > DASRJG01. The sequence continues at coordinate 4,006 of CAZYHZ010000108.1, read as the reverse complement.
TGCTCGTGCTGCTCTTCGTCCCCTTCGTCTCCACCCCCGCCGCCGTAGTAGTAAGAGCCGTAGAACGGTCCGTAGCCGAAGCCCACGCTCCACGACGAGCCGTACGGATACCACCAGGAGCCCCAGTAGTACGGATAGCCCCAACCCCAGTACGGATAACCCCAGTAGGGGTAGCCCCCCCAGTAGCCGTGGCCGTAGTAGGGGCCGTAGTAATAGCCGTATCGGGAGGTGCCTGCCGCGGTGCGATGGGCGGCCACGTGTCCGCCGGCCGGCGCACTCCGGACGGCGACGCCTCCGTGCGCCCCGGCGTAGTGCCCGCCACCGCCGTGCATGCCTCCACCCCCGTGAGCTCCGCCGCCCGCGTGTCCGCCCGCGTGACCGGCGGCCGACACGGTGGAGTTCACCCCGAGCGCCAGGCCGATCACGGCCACGACGCACGACAGCGCGCGAGCCCTGCTTCTCATGAGAAACCTCCTCGCATTGAGGATCCAGCAACATTCATACCGTCATTTCTTCACGCCGCCACAAGGCATCACCACGGCGCCGTCCCCGCCGGAGTGCACCCGGGTGTCCCCTGCATGGGACGACAGACGGGTTGGTATAGTCGGCTGCATGCGCCGCAGGCTCGTAATTCACGCGGGACTCCTTGCGGCGACGTTCCTGACGACCACGATCGCGGGAAGCTGGTGGTGGGAGGGGAACATCGATCTCAGGGCCCCTCTTCGCGAAATTCTCCTTTCTGTCTTGAACATTCCGCTCATGGCCCAAGGCGTGACGTATGCGGCTCTATTGCTTGTCATCCTCGGTGCACACGAAATGGGGCACTACCTCGCGTGCCGCCATTACCGGGTCCCAGCGACGCTGCCGTTTTTCATTCCTGGTCCCCCGTTGCTCGTGGGGACGCTCGGCGCGGTCATCCGAATTCGAGGCGCGATCCCGTCGCGCAAGGCGTTGTTCGACATCGCCGCGGCCGGACCGATCGCAGGGTTCCTGGTCGCACTTCCGCTTCTCGCGATCGGGATCGCGCGTGCCACTCCCGTTCCGGTAATCCATTCGGCGGTTGGCCAGACCATAGCCCAGCCGCTGGTTTCGTGGATATTCGACCGTGCGCTTCACGGCGGGGCGGTGCTTGATGTCGGCTCGATCTACGGGGCGGCGTGGGTCGGCATGCTCGTGACGTCGATGAACCTGTTTCCCGTTGGCCAACTGGACGGCGGCCACGCGCTGTTCGCGGTCTCGCCCCGCGCGCACAGGCCGATTGCTTTTCTGACGATCGGCGCGCTCGCAACGCTCGTCGTGGTGGAATCAATCGTGAATCGCGCGCCGTCGGCCTACTCGTTATGGCTGATCATCCTCATCGTGCTGCGCGACCGGCATCCGCGCCTGTTCGACGAGACCGATTCGCTGGGGCCAGGCCGCACCGCCGTCGCCGTCATCCTCGCCCTGATCTTCGTTCTCACCTTCATCCCCGTGCCGATCTCGTTCGAATAGGATCGCCCAGGACGCGGCGGTCTCGGTCGCGACGATCGGACCGTCGCGATCGGTCCTCAGGATCCGCGCGCCGCGGCTGCGGATCCGGGCGATCGCGGCATCCCCTGGGTGGCCGAATCGATTGCCGGCGCCGGCCGAGACGATCACGAGCTTCGGCTTCACGCCGTCGAGGAACGCGGCGCTGTTGCTGCCGTTGGCCCCGTGATGCGACGCGATCAGGACGTCGGCGCGGACGTCCGGTATCGCCGCAAGCAGCGCCGCTTCTCCCGGAGCCTCGAGATCGCCCGGCAGAAGGACGGTGCGGCCCCAAGGCGTGCGCGCGCGAAGGGCCAGGCAGCGATCGTTGAGCGGCCGTCTCGAGTCGGCGGGTCCGGGATGCAGCGCCTCGAGCCGCAATCCCCCGACCGTCACGACGTCGCGGCGCGTCATGCACCGAACGGCGACGCCGCGGGCGATCGCCTCAGCCGCGAGGGCGTGAGTCCGAGGATCGTGCAGCGCGCCGCGCGCGAGCCAGAGCTCACCCACCTCGAGGTCGCGCAGCACCGCGCGCGCTCCGCCCGAGTGGTCGTTGTGATCGTGGGAGATCGCGAGCGCGTCCAAGCGCCGGCAGCCGGAGGCGGCGAGCGCCGGGATCACGATCCGATCGCCCGCATCGAACCGGCCCTCCGCCGCCGGCCCCGCATCGTCGAGGACGAACCGCCCGTCGGGGGCCCGGAGCGCGACCGCAAGGCCCTGCCCCACATCGAAGACGGTGATCGCCGCCGGCCCGGCGCCCGGCGGTGGCGGGCCGAGGTGCAGCGCGATGGTCGTGATCGCGAACACCGTGCGCAGCGCGCGCAGACGTGGATCGCCCGACCGCGTCAGAAGCACGACCGGCAACAGACCCGTGTAGAGGCTCGTGAGGACCGCGCCGGGCGCGGCGACCCGAAAGTGCCCGCCCGGCGCCGAGGCGGCGGCGCGCGAGACGGCCATGAGCGCCTCGACCGACCAATGCGCCGCGTTGGCCGCCGTCGAACCGAGGAGCGGGATCGAGACCGTGATCACAGATGCGGCGCCGGCGACGAGGCAGGCCGCGCACAGCGGCGCCGCGGCGAGGTTCGCGAGCAATGCGACCGGGGCAAGACGTGTGAAGAGGCTCGCCAAGAGTCCGGCGGTCGCGAGGTACGCACCTCCCGAGGCCGACAGCGAGCGCCGGATGAACGACCCCTCCGTGCCGCGAGTCGCCGCGATCAATCCCGCGGTCGCGGTGACGCTCAACACGAATCCCGCGTTCCAGACCAGGGGCGGGAACGCGAGCACCAGAGCGGCCCCCGCGAGGGCGACGGCGGCGAGCGCGTCGACGTCCCGCCCGAGCGCCCGCGCCACGAGCCCCACCGCGAGCGAGCCGCAGGCGCGCCAGACCGAGGCTCCCTGGCCGACGAATGCGGAGAACGCGAGAAGGGCCAGCGTGCCCACGACGAGAAGGCCGGCGGGACCCATGCGCGCTCGCCGCAAGAGGGCGAACACCACGAGGACCGATAGCGACGTGTGGAGGCCGCTGATCGAGAGGATGTGAATCAACCCCGCATCGCGGAGCAGTGCGTTGGTGTCGTCATCGAGCAGGAGCCGGTCGCCCAAGACCATTGCGCCCATCACCGCGCGTGTGACTCCCCTGCTCCCGACCGCGCGATCGAGCGCATCCCGTGCCCGGCATCGGGCATCGTCCAGGAGCCGGGCCGGTCCGGCGCGGCCTGTGGCCAGCCGGCGCACCAGGCGCGAGCTCTTCACCCGGAGGTTGGCGTCGATGCGCTCGGCGGCGAATCGCCTTCGAGAGTCGATCAGCGAGCTGCCGGGCCGGGCGGCCGGAGCCGTCAGCCGGCCGTAAACCGTCACGGTGTCGCCGTGGCGGAGGCCATCGAGACGCCGGACGTCGTCTCCGGGAACGGACTCGACGGCGATGCGAACGCGAAGCGCCGGGAGCCCTTCGGCGGAGAGCGAGTCGACGACGAGCGAGCGGCCACCGTCGAGCATTCGCTCCGGGGCGGAGACGACGCCGCCCGATAGCTCGCGATCGGCCGAAGGCGCGCCGCGAAAAGCCGCTTCGAGCCGCGCGCCAGCCCGATTCCAGGACACCGCCTGGACACACGCTCCGCACGCCGCCGCGGACACGATTGCCGCGGCGAGCGCGAGCGGTCCATGGCGCCGGAGCGCCACCGCCGCCACGCCGGCCGACACGCACAGCGTCGCGGAGGCGAGCACGGGAACGCTCGGCACGCCCCAAGCCGCGCCGGCGATGAGCGCGGCGGCGACCGGGACGACCGGGGCGGGATGGAGGGAGCTTTGCGCCACGCAGAAGCGAAGGCGGGACCGGATTCACTCTAACCGACCGTGCGCGAGCGGCGCTAGCGCGTCAGGGCCAGCCGTGGCAGCTGCAACTCGCGCCTCAATCGATCGACGACCGTCCTTGCGAGGGCGGATTGGAGCTCCGCCGCGCTCATGCGTGCGCGGTAGGCGGGCAGCTGTTCCGCCGCCTCGC
>CAZYHZ010000107.1:0-7965 GCA_964647625.1 uncultured Acidobacteriota bacterium | reverse complement strand
TCGGGCGGCAGATAGACGCGGATCACCTCGGCCTTCTTGTTGACGACGTGGTCGAGGAAGCCCGGATCCTGGTGCGAGAACCCGTTGTGATCTTGCCGCCAGACGTGCGAGGTCAGAAGGTAGTTCAGCGACGCGATCGGGCGGCGCCACGGCAGCTCGCGCGTGGTCTTCAGCCACTTTGCGTGCTGGTTGAACATCGAATCGACGACGTGGATGAACGCCTCGTAGCACGAGAAGAACCCGTGGCGCCCGGTGAGCAGATAGCCCTCGAGCCAACCCTGGCACTGGTGCTCCGAGAGCACCTCCATCACGCGGCCGTCCTCGGCGACCTTGTCGTCGTCCCGCTCGATTCGCGCGACGAGGCAGCGCTTCGTGACCTCGAGCACGGCGTTCCAGCGATTGGACGTCGTCTCGTCGGGCGAGAAGATCCGGAAGTTGGCGGCGCTCGCGTTCTGCTTCATGACGTCGCGCAGGAGCTGTCCCTGAACGCGCGTGGCCTCGGCGATGGTGGCACCCGGCTTCGGCAGCGGGACCGCGTAGCTCCGATGGTCGGGGAGTTTCAGGTCTCGAAGCAGCACGCCGCCGTTCGCGTGCGGGTTGGCGCTCATGCGGCGCTCCCCCTCGGGTGCCTGCTTCAGGATCGCCGGAATCGGCCGGCCGCCGGTCTCGAACAGCTCGCGCGGCCGGTAGCTCTTCAGCCAGCGCTCGAGCGCCTTCAGGTGGCCGGGGTTCTCACGGACCTCGGCGAACGGCACCTGATGCGACCGGAACGTCCCCTCGATGCGCTTGCCGTCGATCGTCTTCGGCCCCGTCCAGCCCTTCGGCGAGCGGAGAACGATCATCGGCCAGACGACCGGCGCCTTCCCCGCACGCCCGCGCCGCCAGCGCTTCTGGATGCGCCGGAGCTCGGCGAGGCATTCGTCGACGGCGGCGTTCATCGCGCGGTGCATGCGCGCCGGGTCGCTGCCCGACACGAGGCGCGGGGCGTACCCGCAGCCGCGCAGGAGCGAGAACAAGTCCGCCTGCGGGATGCGGTCGAGAACGGTCGGCCCCGCGATCTTGGCGCCGTTCAAGTGCAGGATCGGAAGCACCGCGCCGTCGCGCGCCGGGTTCAGGAACTTGTTCGAGTGCCAGCTCGTCGCCAGGGGCCCGGTTTCGGCCTCGCCGTCGCCGACGATGCACGCCACGATCAGCTCCGGATTGTCGAAGGCCGCCCCGTAGGCGTGGGAGAGCGCGTAGCCGAGCTCGCCCCCCTCGTGGATCGAGCCCGGAGTCTCCGGCGCGACGTGGCTCGGGATGCCGCCCGGAAACGAGAACTGCTTGAAGAGGCGGCGCATGCCTTCGAGGTCGCGCGAGACCTCGGGATAGATCTCGGAGTACGTCCCCTCGAGCCACGCGTTGGCGACGGCGGCCGGGCCTCCGTGGCCGGGCCCCATCACGTAGATCATGTCGAGCGCCTGTTCGCGGATCGCCCGGTTCAGGTGCGCGTAGATGAAATTGAGCCCCGGAGTCGTCCCCCAGTGCCCGAGCAGGCGAGGCTTGACGTGCTCCGGACGCAGCGGCTCTTGGAGGAGCGGGTTGTCGAGGAGGTAGATCTGTCCGACCGAGAGGTAGTTCGCCGCGCGCCACCACGCATCGAGCGCGCTCACGCGTCGACCCGGACCACGACGACGGTCATGTCGTCGTGCTGGAGCGCGCCGGCCGCGAAGGCGTCGGCCGCGGTGAACAGGTGATCGAGAAGGGCCTGCGCCGATCCGTTCCGGCCGGAAGACGCCGCCGAGGCGAGCGCGTCCTCACCCCACTCCTCGTCGGCGGAGTTCATCGCCTCGCTGATCCCGTCGGAGTAGACGAGCAGGATGTCCCCCGGCCGGAGCACGACCGACTTCTGCTCGAACCGTCCCGCCTCGACCAAGCCGATCACGGGGCCCGTCGCCGGCAGCCGGTCGAGCGTGCCGTCCGCGCGCAGGAGCATCGGCGGGTTGTGCCCGGCGTTGACGTAATCGAGCCGCCTCGATCCCGGATCCCATTCGCCGTAGAAGAACGTCGCGTAGCGGTTCTCCGGCGAGGCCTCGTGGACGAGGAAGTTCAAGTTGACCATCAGCTGCGCCAAGTCCGACGGGCCCGACAGCCGCTGCCCGCGAAGGGACGCCTGAAGGCTCGCCATCAGCAACGCTGCCGGAATTCCCTTGCCCGCGACGTCGCCGAGCGCGATCCCGAGCCGTCCTTCGGGGAGCGCGAGGAAATCGTAGTAGTCGCCGCCGACGCCCTGCGCGGTCCGGCACGCTCCCGCGCAATCGAGCCCGTCGATCTTCGGGAGCTTCTGAGGGAACAACCGCTGCTGCACGCCCCGCGCGATGTCGATCTCGCGGCCGATCCACTCGCGCTTCGCGATCTCGGCGACGATCGTCGCGGTCAGGCGGCTGTTCTCGAGCGCGAGGCCGGTCTGCGCCGCGACAGAGCCCAGAAGCTTCGTGTCGGACGGCGAGTACGGCTCTTCGCTCTTCTTCGGGCCGAGCGTGATCGCGCCGAGGAGGTCGTTCTTCCCGTTCAATGGCAAGACCAGCTCGGCATCGAGCTGGGCGAGAACCCTCCGGCTCGGCTCGTCGATCGCCTCGCGGCGTAGCGGGCTTTCGGGATCGTCCTGGCGGATCCGCAGGGGCCGCGAGGACTCCCGCAGCCGCGGAATGAGCTCCGAGCCCGACGAGATCTCGAGGCTGGGCGGCGCGGCGAATCCGCGAACGCGCGAGGTCACGAGCCGGTCGCCCTCGTGCAGGAATACGGCCAGCCGGTCGACGTGCAGCGTGGAGCCGATCCGGTCGAGTACGGTGTCGAGCAGCGGTCCGGTCTCGGGAATCGTCCGCACCTCCTCGGACAGCTCGGTCAGGACGCGCTCCACGTCGTACGCTTCGCGGAAGAATCTCCGGTCGGTCCACTCGAACGCCCGCTTCGCGAACCGAGGCAGGATCACGGCGGCGGCCATCCCCCACGCGATCGCCTGGAGCTTCCGCGGACGGTTGGCCGTCGGATCGTTGACGAGGTTCCACGCGTTCCAGCCCACGCCAAGCAGGAAGAGGCCGACGAGAGTCCGGATCGCCCCGCGCGTGACGGCGTAGCGAAGGCCCTGACGGACGGCGACGCGCACGTCCATCGCGCGATCGACGAGGATCACGTACGCCAGCGTCAGCGGGAAGACCGGCATGAAGATCAGAGCCCCGACCAGCACGCCGACGGGAAAGGTCTCCGGGGGGCGGCCGAGAATGCGGACCGCGATGATCAAGATCAGCGGCGGGGTCATTGCGACGCAGCCGCCCCACTGCAACAGGCCCAGCCTGCGCTTGGCGTCCGCGTCGGTCGCGGTGTTTCGCTTCCACGCCACGACGAGGAAGAAGAGCGTGATCGCGATGATTCCGAGAATCTGCGTCAGCGGCTGGATGATCTCCGTGGCACGCTCCAGCGGAACGAAGCTCCGCCAATCGGAGCTCTCTCCGAGCGCCACGAGGACGCCGAGAGCGGCCGAGGCCGCGAGCGGCACCAGGACGAGCCACTTCACCCAGCCGAAGCGCCGCTCGAAGTCGAGCCGGCCCGCGAAGTGGATGCCGAACAACGGGAAGAACAGCGGCCAAGCCCCGCCGAACGCCGCGAGGTACAAGTATCCCGCGACGCGCGTCGGGTCGGACCATCGCCCGAACGTCGGCTGCTGCCACATCGCGACCTGGAAGCCGAGCAGCGTGAACAGGACGAGCCAGGCGAGCGGGTCGCGCGGCCGCACGAACGCGACCCAGAAGCCCACGAGGAAGCAAACCCAAGGCATGAGGAGGCCGAGCACCGCGATCAGCGCGCGCAGCGCCCGCGAGCCCACGACGTCCTCGACCGACCGCAGCGCGATCGTCGAGACGATGCGGTCGTCGCCCCCTTGCGCGTTCTTGCGGGCGACCTCGACGCGGAGCGTCCCTTTCGGGCCCGCGGCGATCACTTGACGCGCGACATCCCAGCCCGCACGGTACGGCTTTCCGTCGATCTCGATCACGCGGTCGCCGCGCTGCAGCGGGGGCACCGCCTTCTGTCCAAGATCGCGCGAGAGGACCAGGAGGTTTCCGTCCGGCCATCCGGTCAGGAACGGCATCCCGACGGTGGCCGACGGACGGAAGACCATCAGAAACGCGTCCCGGGTCGCCGGCACGATGAAGGCCACGGCCCACAGGAACAGCAGGCCCAGGAGCACGTAGACGACGCCGAGCGGCGTCTTTCCACTTTTCATCGTCAGCTCGCGCGGGTATCGGTCCGGGCGCTCTGATGGTACGTCCGGAAGCGCTCGAGGTTCTCCCGGCCCATGTATCGGGCCAGCGCCTTGGCCGGGCTCGTCCGGAGGTCCACGAGAATGAGAACGTCGAGCACGTTCGCGAAATCCGGATCGACGTTGTAGCCGAGCAGGCGTCCGTCGAGCCGGAGATATTGCTTGAGCAGGATCGGAACGCCCTTCTGGTCCGCCTCGATCTCCGAGATGAACGTCGAGACGTCCTCGAGGTCGCGAAGCTCGGCCGGACCCCGGCGGGCGCCCCGCCCCGCGGATTCGCGGAACGGGTTCGTCGGCCGCACCCAACGCGCCCAGTCGCCGAGCTTCCGGTTTCGCTCGAGGAACGCGACGATCAGGCGCTGGGACGCCGACCTGTATTCCGCGCTGATGCTCACCGGTCCGAAGAGCGTCGCATAGCGCGGGTGGCGGCCGACGAACTGTCCAATTCCTTTCCAGAGCAGCATGAGGCCCGCGTAGCTTTTCTGGTGCTCGATCCGGATCCACGACCGGCCCATCTCGAGCGCCGGCCCCATCGCCTCGAAGAGCCGCGCGTCGTACCGGAACAAGCTCGCGGTGTAGAGCCCCCGGATCCCGTGACGGGGGATCAGCTCGTCGGTCGGCCCGAGCCGGTACGCTCCCACGACCTGCCGATCGGCGCGGCTCCAGATGAACAGGTGGAGGTACGTCGCGTCGAAGACGTCGATGTCGATCTCGCGCCCGGTTCCTTCTCCGACCTCGCGGAACGTCAGCTCGCGGAGCCGGCCGATCTCCCTGAGTGTCGCGGGGATCTGCGCGGCCCTCGCGACGAGCACCTGAAGGCCTTCGCTCTCGATCAAGAGCGCGTCTTCGGGGAGCGCCCCGATCTCGGCTTCGAGCGCCGCGGGCGGCTGCGGAGCAACGATCGGCGCGGCCTCGCGCGGCGTGCGCCTCGGCTGGATCGCCCCTGCCGGAGGCGCCGGGGCGCCCCCGCCGCGCTCGGCGAGGATCTCCGTGAGGTCGCGCAGATACGCGGTCGCCGCGACGTCGTCCGGGAACTCGCGCAGGCGGGCGGCGGGAACCGGTGTGCCGAATCGCAGCGCCACCGGCTTGCCGCGCCGTGCGAGGAACTCCCGCGCGAGCAGCGCCGTTCGAGCCGCGGGGTGCACGAAACCCGCGGCGTGAAAGATCGCCCGGTTCCGTCCGGGGACGAAGACGGGAACGGTGTCCGCTCCGGTGCGCCGTGCGAGCCGGGAGACGGTGGGGTTCCACCGCGGATCGCGGATCCGGCCGGATCTCCAGTCGAGCGAGGCGACCTCGCCCGCCGGAAACACCGCGAGCAATCCGCCGTCCGAAAGCCACGACACCGCCGCGCGCAGCCCGCGGGTGTTGGACGCCTGGACGCCGCTCCGCTCGAACGGATCGACGAAGACGAAGAGGTCGCGGAGCTCGGGAATCCGTCCGAGGAGGAAGTTCGCCAGCACCTTCACGTCCGGCCGCACGCGCTTCAGCGTCGACGCGAGAGCGATCCCTTCCATCCCGCCGAACGGATGGTTCGCGATCACGAGAACGGGCCCCGATTTCGGGATTCGAGCGAGGTCGGCCTCGTCGACGCGGGTGTCGACGTTCAGGGTCGAAAGCGTCCACCGCAGGAAGCCGCCATCGTCGAGACCGGCGGGCCGGGTCCGATATTCGCGATCGAGCGAGGCGAGGCCCGTGACCCGCTCGAGGATTCCACGCACCGCCTTCGAGCGCGGCCAATCGAGACGGAAGGCGCGATTGTCCGGTGCGCTCACGATCGCCGCTCGCTGCGGAAACCCTCGACCTCCGGTGCGAGGGCGAGATCGACGACGGCCTCGGGGCTCGCGGCATCGACCGACGGGGCGCCCGCCTTCCGGGGCCACCAGGCCAGGTGCGCGAGCCCCCGGGCGAGGTCGACGCGAATCTGCGTGATGCTCCGCGTCGCGCTCCTGTCTCTCGTCATGAACGCGGCGCTCGCCTGCTCGCCCTCCGGCACCTCGAGGTGGAGCAACGGAAGCGTGAGATCCGAAGGCTCGCCCGCGGCACGCCAGGCCTCGAACGCGCGGCGGCGCGACGCCGTGACCTCCGGCTCGTCCCACGAGGACGACGTCAGGAACGTGATCCCGGTCGGGATGGATTCACGCGTCATCCCGATGCCACGGCGCCAGCGGACGATCTCGCCGCCGTCCTTCGCGGCCACGACCAAGGTGAACGACGGGTACGCGGAAAAATCGAGCGCGTCGGGCAAGCGCACCGGGCCGGTGCCCTCCTGCTGCTCCAGGATGCGCGGGATGATCGAGCCGCGACTGGGAACCCCGGGGATCGCGCGCAGATGCTCGTCGGCCGGCTCGTATCCGTTGAGGATGCAGCTGACGACACCCCGGTCGTTGACGCCGATCCACGTCCCGCCCGATTCCGAGTCGAACGGCGCCAGCCAGGCCGGACGTCCCGGATCGCCCGGGATCACGCGCGGAGGCTCCTCGGGCCCGCGCTCGTATCGCTCGTCCCGATTCATCGTCAGGAGCACCGATCCGGCGCCGCAGCGCAGGGTGACGGTGCACATCAGCGATTGGCGGCGAGCGAGTCGCGATGGGCTTCGGTCGAGAAGGCGACGGCGAGATCGGCGGGAATCGTCACTCCCCGCTCGCGAGCCGCGAACGCCATGATCGCGACGTGATGGACGGCGTGCCCGGACACGAACACCAGCTCGCGCTCGAGGGTGCTCGGGGTCGACACGGCCGGCTTTCCGGCCGCGGCCGTTTGCAGGACCGTCAATGGCCTTGCCAGGTCGGAGGCGGTGATGCCGCTCAACCCGGTTGCGACGGTGCGCAGCGCTTCGAGCATCGCGGCCGGATCGCGCTCGAGCTGGCGGCGCCTCGGCCTCGCGTCGTAGTCGACCTGCCCCGACCGAAAACCGTCGAGGAGCAGCTCGAAGTGCTCGACGCAGTGGCGGAGGTGCGGCCCGACGACGCCGTAGGCCGACGCGTCTTGCTCGACGACCGCGACCGCGGCCGCTTCGCAGCGGCGGCATGCTTCGAGGCAGCCCTGGATGGCGACCGGGGCCTCTTGGGGGGTCCCTCTCATCGGAAAGGCACCTCAGGCTAAGGCCGGAAAGTCTCTCAGGGTTGCGCCCGCGGCGCAACCGGTCCGGGGCTCGCCGAGTCACGGCGTCGTGTGGGATCATGCTCCTCGATCGTCACGGGGTGGTCTGAGGAAGGACCATGACGAAAAAAGCCAAGATCACGAAGACCGAAGCCGAATGGCGGGCCCAGCTCCCGCCGGACGCCTACAGGATCACGCGCGAAAAGGGAACCGAGCGGGCGTTCACCGGGCGGTACTGGGATCACAAGGAAAAAGGCGTCTACCTCTGTGTCGGCTGCGGCGAGCCCCTCTTCGACGCTTCCACCAAGTTCGAGAGCGGGACCGGTTGGCCCAGCTACAGCGCGCCGATCGACCGCGACGCGGTCGAGACGACGAGCGACCGCTCCCATGCCATGGTGCGCACCGAAGTGCATTGCGCGCGCTGCGACTCGCACCTCGGGCACGTCTTCCCGGACGGCCCTCGTCCCACCGGCATGCGCTACTGCATCAACTCCGCCAGCCTCCGTTTTCTCAAACGGTAGGGGACACTCCCTTTTTCCACCCATAGGGAGCCAAGCACGTTCCAGTTTTTG
>CAZYHZ010000106.1:0-8074 GCA_964647625.1 uncultured Acidobacteriota bacterium | reverse complement strand
GACCCGCGGGCGATCCACCTGCCGCGGCAGATGGTCCTCGCCGACCTCTCGCACCCCGGTCAGTCCGTTCTCATCGCCAACTTCGGCGGTGGCCTTGCCGCTGGCGTCATCGCCCTCTTGTTTCGCGACGCCGCCGAAAGGCTCCTCGGCGCGGTTCCACGCGACCGGTTGGTCGATCTCACCGATCTCGAGCAGCACCTGTTCCGGAAGATTGCCCGCGAAGCCCCAGGGACTTGGGAGCACGCCCGCGCCAAGGCCAACCCATCCGCCGGCACCGGCCGCGCGGCAGGCGCTGCATTTTGCGGTTCGTCTTCCAGCTTGAACTCACCCACGGCCTGCTGCAGTTGCTGCGCCTGCTCGGCCAGCGCGGTGGAGGCGGCGGCGGCCTGCTCCACCAGCGCGGCGTTCTGCTGGGTGACGGTGTCCATCTGCTTGACGGCCTGGTTGACCTGTTCGATGCCCTGGCTCTGTTCCTCCGAGGCCTCGGAAATCTCGCCCAGCAGGCCGGCGACCTGCCGCACCGAGTGCACGATCTCCTGCATGGTCTGGCCGGCCTGCCCCACCAGCTGCGAGCCGCTTTCCACCTGCGCGGCGGAATCGCCGATCAGCGCCTTGATCTCCTTGGCCGCGGTGGCGCTGCGCTGCGCCAGGCTGCGCACCTCGCCGGCCACGACCGCGAAGCCGCGGCCCTGCTCGCCCGCACGCGCGGCTTCCACCGCCGCGTTCAGCGCCAGGATATTGGTCTGGAAGGCGATGCCTTCGATGACCTCGATGATGTCGACCACCTTGCGCGAGCTGGCGCTGATGGCGTCCATGGTATGGACCACCTCGCCCACCACGATGCCGCCGCGCTCGGCGATGCCGGAGGCGCCTGCCGCAAGGCCGTTGGCGGTGTGCGCGCGCTCTGCGTTGCGGCGCACCATGTCGGTCAGCTCGCTCATGCTCGAAGCCGTCTGCGCGTCGGGGGCCGGCGTCGAATGCCACGCGGAGGGCGACGGCGCCCGCGAAGCGCGCTACCGCCTCGCTCTGGTCCGAATGCCGCCGATTCCGGGGCGCGATCCCGCGCGCGCCCGCCGCGAGCTGATCGACCTTGCCCAGGCCGCGCCGGCGGACGGCGTCGCGCTGTCGGCGCGCTACGCGCTGGGCGTCCTCGACGAGCAAGCCGGAAACATCGAGCGGGCCGCGGGGGCCTATGCGCGCATCGTCGTGGAGCGGCCGGACGCGGAAGCGGCGTCGCGCGCCCGTTGCGGGTTCGCGCGATTCCTGCTCTCGCGCGGGGAATTCGGCCCTGCGGCGGGATGGTTCCAGGAGGCGCTGGACGGCGGCGCTCCCGAGGCACTCGCCCCCGGAGCGCAGCGCGACCTCGCGCTCCGGGCGGCGCTGCGGCGCGATACCCCGGCGCTCCGCTGGAGCGCTTTGACCTCGAAGCCGGCCGCCGTGCCGACGTCCAAGGGCGCGGCGCTTCTCGCGTCCGACGGGCAGGGCGGGATCGTGGTGTTCGATCACAAGAGCGACGAGGTCCAGGCGTTCGACGCCAAGGGCCGCCCGCGCGCGCCGATGGCGCTTCCGGACGTCAGCGCGCTCGCGTCGGATCCGTACGGGCGCGTGTTCGCGGCGACGAAGGACAAGATCGTGCGCCTCGACGGCGGCACGCCGGTGCCGGTTCTCGATCTCGGGAGCTTCGCTTCCCCGTCGGCCATCGCGGCGGACGCCGCGGGCTCGATCTGGATCGCCGATCGGAAAGGCGACCGGGTCGGCCGCTGGGTCCCGGGCGCCGGCGCTCCCGTCGTCGTGCGCGATGCCAAGGGCGCCGGCGTTCGCGCACTCGCGGTCCGGGGCCAAGACGTCATCGCCGCCGAAGAAAAAACGGGGGCCCTCATCCTGATCTCGGGGGCCGGAGGGGAGACCGCCTTCGGATCGGCGCCGTTTCGCCGTCCCGTGGCGCTCTCCGTCGATGCGGCCGGTCGCGTCGCCGTCCTCGACGAGAAGGCCGGAACGCTCACGCGCTTGACGGCCGCAGGTGCGGTGGAGGACACGCTATCGCTTTCCCCGCAGGGAATCGAGAAGCCGCTTTCGATCGCGTCCGCGAGAAACGGCGCGGTGCGCGTGCTCGACGCCGCTTCGGGCTCGGTCTTCGAGGCGCCGTGATGCGTCGTCTCGCGTGTGTGCTCCTGGTCGGGCTCCTGGTCGCCCCCGCTCGCGCCGGCGAGACCGCGAGCACCGACCTCGAGGCGGTCCGCGGTCAGATCGTCGCGCTTGAGATCGAACGAGCGCTCGGTGCGCTCGAGGCGATCCTCGGCAGGCCCGGTCTCACCGACGCGGACCGGGTGACGGCCCTCGACCTGCGCGCGCAAGCGCACGTCGCGGGCGGCGACCTCGATGCCGCGGAGAAGGATTACGGCGCCATCCTCGCGCTGTCCGCGGGCTACGCGCCGCGCTCCGAGGTGACGTCGAAGAAAGCGATGGCCCGATTCGCGAAGCTCAAGGCCACAACCGTCGGAACCCTTCGGCTGACCCTGGATCCGAAGGACTCAGCCGTCTCGGTGGACGGCCGCCCGGCGACGGTTGCGCCCGACGGCGTCGTGGCGGTCCTTGCGGGCGAGAGGCACGTGTCCGTCACGCACGCCGGCTTCGATCCGGCCGAGACGACGGCGCACGCGGCCGCCGCCGTCGAAACGCCGATCGAGATCCGGCTCGTTCCCAACGCGCGCACGCTGGTCGCGCGCACGGACGTTGCCGGCGTGTCCGTGAGCCTCGACGGCGAGCCGCGAGGCGTCACGGCGGGCGGCGCGCCGTCCGCCGACTCGCCGGCGGAGCTGGTGCTGGCGGACGTCCCGATCGGAGAGCACGAGATCCGCTTCGCGAAAGCGTGTTTTGCGACCGAGAGCGTTCCTCAGATCGTCAGCGTGGACCTGGCGGACCGCTCGCCGAAGAGCCTGCCCGTCGTCGCGATGCGGCCGGCGCAGGCGCGCGTCACCGCGACCGGCGCGAATTATCCGGGAGAGCTTCGCGTCGACGGCGCTCCGGTGGCGACGCTCCCGCTGACGACGTTCGGCATGTGCCCCGGAGCGCGGAAGATCGAGGTCGTCGCTTCGGGGCGGACGGTGTGGGCGGGAACGATCGCGGCGGAAGAGGAAGACGTGACCGTCGACCTCACGCCGCGCCCCAACGTGGTGCTCGTCGGCAGCTCATGGCCGAAATCCTGGGAGCACGCTGCCGCAGGCTGGAGCACCGCTCCGCCGATCGAACCGCCGCCCGGCGCCGATCTCACCACGCGGCCCGGCTGGGGCGCGCTCCCGCTGCCGCGTGGCGTCGACCTCGCAGTCGCGGTGATTCCCGGTGCCGGGCCCGGAGGCAGCGATCGCACCGTCGTCTACAGCCCGGCCTTGGGCGCGATCGACGATCGAGCGGCTCCGCCCGAGAGCGTCCATCCGTCGTGGAGATCGGCGAGCCTGGGAATGACACTCGCCGACGGCGAGGCCGATGCGGTCGTCGCCGGGGTTGCGCCCGGCGGGCCCGCGAGCAAGTCGGGGATCGTCGCCGGAGATCACGTGCTGGCCATCGACGGGAAACCCATCAAGAGCGCGTCGGCCGCGCGCACGGTCATCGCGGCGCTTCCGACCTCGCGAGCGAGCTCGCTCGACGTCGTGTCGCCGTCCGGTCCGCGGAAGGTGGACGCGGCGGCCGTCGTCGAGAAGATCTTCCGTCCGCCGGAGGGCGGGGACGCGGCGCTCCGCGCCGCTTGGGCGTCCGCCGATTCCGCGGCGGGCGGCGAGGACGGTGCCTGGGCGATGGCGAATCTCGCGAGCCTTCTCGAGCGGTTCGGTCGCGACTCCGAAGCGCTGGCGGCGTGGCGGCGCGTGGAAGGCGCCGCCGCCGGAGGCGCGCTCGTCGCGCGCGCGGCCTACGCGATCGGTTGCGCGCTCGCGGTGGACGGCAAGCGGCCCGACGCCGTCGACGCCTTCGAGCGCGCGCGCAAGGCGGCCCTCGCTGAGGGCGATCTCGCGCTCGCCGCGGCGGCCGTCGATCGGCTGGCGGACCTCGGCGTGGCGCGCTGACTACTGGTCGTTGACCCGCGAGTTGCTCGCCAGGGCCACCGTCTTGAGCGCGTGGTTCGTCTTGCCGATGCGGTCCCCGACGCGCCCTTCCGATGCGGCGATCTGATCGAGAACGTAGTCGAGGTCCGCAGCTCGGGCTCCGTTGAAGCGGCGCTCGAGGCCCGCGAGCTCCGCGCGCAGCGCGGTCGAGGTCACGGGCTTGTCGGAGGCGCTCCCGGTCTGCACGGCCGGGGCGTTCTTCATCTGAGCCTCGCGCGAGCGCTCCCAGGCGGCCAGCCGCCGGTCGACCTCACGCTGGACGAGCTGCTCGGTGTCGGCGCTCGCAGGGGTCGAAGCCGTCGACGCGGTCGCGGCCTGTGGATCGACGCGGCCGGTCGTCCCCCTGCGGCCGAGCGCGTAGCCCGCTCCCCATCCCGCGCCCGCGAGCAGAGCCGTGGCGACGAGCGATGCGGCCAGGAGAGCCGGGCGGAACGCCGGCTTCGGCCGGAGCACGAGCACGCGCGGTGTCCGCGGAACGGCCGGCTCGTCCTCGTGCAGGATCGTGCCCACACGCTCGAATTCGGCGAGCGTCGTCCGGCACGGCTCGCACGAGTCGAGGTGGGCCGCAAGCTCGCGGTCGTTTTCGGGGGAGATCTCCCCGTAGAGCTTCTCGATCAGTCGATCGTTCCACGTCGTGCAGGACATGGGACTACTCCTACTGGATGCCGCAGGCGGCCAAGGACGTGCGCATCGCGTCCAGGCCCGCGTACATCCGGGATTTGACGGTGCTTTCGGGAACCCCCAACACATCGGCGATCTCGCGGAACTTGAGCCCTTCGTATTCCTTCAGCAGCAGGACTTCGCGCTGCTCGTGGGGGAGCCGGGAGAGGGCGCGGCGGACCAAGAGGCGCCTCTCGCGCTCCTCGAGCGCTGCCGTCGGATGGGTTTCCAGCGTCGCCGGGGCGGCGTGCTCTTTCGGAGCGTCGTCGTCGAACGGCTGCGGCACCGCCATCAGGCGGCCCCAGCGGCGCTTCCTTCGTGACTGGTCCCGACAGAGGTTCAGCGCGATCTGGTACATCCACGTCGAGAACCGGGCGCCCTCGCGGAACGCCTCGGCCTTGTCGAGCAGGCGGAGGAACGTCTCCTGGCACACGTCCCGCGCGTCTTCCGGCCGCTCCACCATCCGGGAGACGAAACGGAAGAGCGGCCCCTCCCAGCGCGCGACCAGGACCCCCAGGGAGTCGGAATTCCCGCGCCGGACTGCGAGAAACAGGTCTTCGTCGGTCATGACGGTCGAGACGGACACGCCAAGCTCCTCTTGGGAAGCCACGGTCCTTCATACGTCCCAGGAGGGCCGCCGGACGACGAAAATCGTATTCCAGGTCCGATCCCGGCTCGATTGATATTCGATTTCTCATACCTATATTCCCGTTTCGTGAGCTTGCCGAGCACAGAGGCCGCCTCTCCGGGCGGACACCCGGGGACTGCCGCCGCCGGGGCCGAGACGGCCGCCTTGGTCGCGCGCCTCCGCCGCCAGGACGCCGAGATCGAAAGCCTGTGCGCCGAGATCCTCGCGCGGTACGAGGAGGCGACGTTCATCTACCGGCTCAGCGAGAAGATCGGGTCGGCCCTCGGGGAGGGCGCGATCGCCCGTCTCGTCGCAGGCGAAGCCGCGACGATCTTGGGCGCCCGATCGGTTGTGCTCTGGCTCGAAGCCGGCGGCGCGCTCCTGTGCGCGGCGTCGGTTCCGGAACGGCCGGTCGCAGAGCCCGATCGGGGAGTCAAAGACGTCATGAAGAGCGGCCGCCCCGAGGTCAACGATCTCGGCGGAAACGAGGCACGCGCCGCGGTCGCGCTCCCGGATGGTGCGGGAGCCTCGCTGGGCGTGCTCCTGTTCGAAGGCCGTGAGGCCGGGCGGGCTTACCTGACCGGCGACGTCAAATTGATGACGGCGATCGCCGCGCTGACCGCGGCGTTCATCCGCAACGAGCGCCTTGCTGCGGCGGCGCGTGGGGCCGAGACGCGAAAGCGCGAGGACGAGATCGCGCGCGAGATTCACCGGGGGCTGCTCCCGCGGCAGGACCCGTTGTTCGCGGGCCTCGACGTGTCGGGGGGGTTCCGCGCCGCGGACGGCCTCGGGGGCGACTACTACGGCTACGTCGCGATGGCGGACGGAAGCCTCGGGCTTTCGATCGCCGACGTCTCCGGACACGGGGTCGGGGCGGCGCTTTACATGGCCATCGCCAAGGGCGCGATCGAGAGCGAAGCGCGCGACACGCTGTCGTCGGGCGATGTCCTGGGGCGCGTGAACGAGGTCCTGGCATCCCACTTCTGCGCGACCGACATGTTCGCGACCGCGGTGTTCGCCCGGTTCCTTCCCGATGCGCGGCGGTTCGTTTGGTCGAACGCGGGCCACAACCCGCCGCTTCTCCTGCGCGCCGGCGGCGAGGTCGAGACGCTGATGCCGTGCGGCCCCGCACTCGGCATCGTCGCGGGAGCGCGGTGGCGCGATCTCGAGCGGCGGTTCGCCCCGGGGGACGTGCTCGTCCTCTACACCGACGGGCTCGTCGAAGCGCGCGATGCGGGACGGCAGTTCTTCGGGGCAGAACGGCTGATCGAGGCCGCTCGCACACCCGCCTCTTCGGCGGCGGCGATCCGGGAGGCGATCCTGGCCGCGGTCGCCCGGCACGCGGGCGACGTCGCGTTCGAAGACGACCAGACCTTGCTCGTGGCGCGAGGCGTCGCCGTCCTGGACACGCCGTGACTCGCGCGAAGCGAATCCTCATCGTCGACGACGACGCCTTCATCCGGAGGCCGCTCGAGTTCATCCTCCGCGCGGAAGGGTTCCTGCCGGCGAGCGCGGCCAACGTCGAGGAGGGGCGCCAGGCGATCGAGCGCGACCGGCCCGATCTGATCCTGCTCGACGTGATGATGCCGGGCAAGGACGGCCTGACGTGGTGCGCGGAGCTGAAGAGCGATCCGTCGACCTGCGAGATTCCCGTGGTGCTCCTCTCTGCGCGCGGGCAGGACGCCGACCGCGAGCGCGGGCTCGCCTCCGGCGCCGCCGATTTCGTGTCGAAACCTTATTCTCCGTTCGAGCTCAAGCGCCGCGTCGCCGAGCTCTTGGGACGGAGCTAGGACCCCCCATGGCGCAATGGAGTCTCACCGATCGCACCCTCTACGCGAAGCTGGTCTATTACGGCCCCGCGCTCGGCGGGAAGACGACGAACCTTCAGTCCATCCACGCGGTCACCGACCCCGAGGGCAAGTCGAAGCTCGTGTCCGTCAACACCGCGGACGACCGGACGCTGTTCTTCGACCTCCTGCCGTTCGAGCTGGGCTCGGTCCTGGGATACAAAGTCGCGATCAAGCTGTACACCGTTCCGGGCCAGATCCGGTACGACGCCACGCGGCGCGCGGTGCTCTCGGGCGCTGACGCGGTGGTCTTCGTGGCCGACTCGGACTTGGCGCGCGAGCAGGACAACAAGGCCGCGTGGCTGAACCTGAAGCAGAACCTTCGCGCGACGCGCCTCGAGGGCACGGTTCCGATCCTCGTCCAGTACAACAAGCGGGATCTTCCCGGCATCGCGCCGGCGAGCGCGATGGACGGCTGGTTCGCGCTCACGCCCGGATCCGGGATTCAGGCCGTGGCATGCCAAGGGCGCGGCGTCATCGAGACGTTTCTGGCGGCGTCTCACGCGATGGTCGAGCGCATCGTGCAGTCGGCCGCTCCCCAGACGCGGCGGACGCTCGACCTCGGGGACCTCAAGGCCCAGCTCGACGCCGCGTTCGCGCCGCACCTGGCGCGGGCGGCGGACGGCGCGGCGTCCCGTCCGCGCCCGGCGGCCTCGCCTCTGGTGCTCGGAGCGTCCGACCTGACGGAGAGCGCCGTCGCCTCGAGCGTCGCTCTGGGGGCCCAGCTCACCGATCAGCAGGCGCGCGCGGCGCGCCTCGAGCGCGAGGCGGAATCCTTCCGCAGGCTCTCCGACGCCCTGCGGCAGACGGGCGCGAGCTTCAAGCGCGACGCCGTCGCCGAT
>CAZYHZ010000105.1:0-8548 GCA_964647625.1 uncultured Acidobacteriota bacterium | reverse complement strand
GGGCGCTTGAGCGTGGGATCGGCCGCCCCGGTCAATCTGAAACTAGGACACTACCGAGTCGAGAGTCAGGCGGGTACTTCCTCGAGATCTTGAGGCGGTGCGTCGGGTTGCTCGCCGCCGAGCGTGTACTCGATCACGCCCTCGAACAGGCCACCGGGGGCGACGACGAGTCCTTCCTTGTGCATGACGATGTGACCTTGGACGCGCCCGCCGGGCCGGACCTCGAGCTTCTCGGCGACCGTGAGCTTCCCGCGGACGGTGCCACAGACGGTCAGGCTGACGGCATGGAGCTCCTGGGCATCGATGTCGCCGTTCGGCCCGACGACGAGCAAGGACTTGGTGCTGACACGGCCGACGACCTTGCCGTCGATGCGCGCTCCCCCGTCGAGGTTCAGATCCCCCGCGAACGTGGCGCCCTCGCCGAGTAGGCTGACGATGTCCGCGCCGTCACCGTCCGTTCCCCGCAGCCGCCATCTGCCCATGACCTTCCTCCTTGCGCCGAATCAGCGAGCGGCATGCCAACGACACTCGGGAAGAAAGTGTTGAGGTGATGGGACGGGTCGAACGTCGTGGAACGTCGGGATCACGGAATCGAAACCGAAATTGCAGCCGAGTTTCGTGGGAATTTTGGCGGCCGACGATAATGTCTGCGGCAGACAATTCGGTCGGCTGCAGACATTTCGGTCTGCCGCGCAAATCGGCCGACATTGTTGTCGGCTGCAGACAATACTGTCGGCGCTGATTTCACGCGCGGCGACGGCCCGAATCCGTGCCCCACTCGTAGATCCGCTGGAGCTCGTCGGCGCTGTGATAGTGGATCTCGACGCGTCCGGATTTCTCGCTGCCGACGATCCGAACCTTTGTCCCCAGAATGCGCTGGAGGGTCGTCTCGGCCGCCGCGACGTTCGGGTCGATCGTCTTTTCCAACTTGCCCGCTCGCGCCGCAAGGCCCGGCTTCTTCGCGTGGGATTCGACGTCACGGACCGAGAGCCCGTCCGAGACGATGCGTGCAGCCAGCGCTTCGATCGTCTTGCGGTCTTCGAGCGCGAGCAACGCCCTTGCGTGGCCCATCGAGATCAGCCGGCCCCGGACCATCTCCTTGACGGTGTCCGGTAGGTTCAGGAGCCGGAGGGCGTTGGCGATCGTCGTCCGCTGCTTTCCGACCCGCTCCGCGATGTCGTTCTGGGTGAGCTTCAGATCGTCGACGAGGATCCGGTACGCTTCGGCCTCTTCGATGGCGTTCAGCTCCTCGCGCTGCAGATTCTCGATCAGCGCAAGCTCGAGCAGCTTCTCGTCGGGGACGTCGCGGATCACCGCCGGAATCTTGTGAATTCCGGCGCGTTGGGCGGCGCGCCAGCGACGCTCGCCGGCGATCAGCTCGTACGAGCCGTCCACCACCGGACGGACGACGACCGGCTGGAGCAGGCCTTGGCTCTTGATCGAACGGGCCAGTTCTTCGAGCGCCTCGTCGTCGAACGCCTGACGAGGCTGCTTCGGGTTCGGCCGGATCTTGCTGACCTCCAGCCTTAGCTCGGCCGGAGGTGGGGGAGTCGCCACAGGCTGAGTTTCGATGTGTCTGGGAATCGCCGACGGGATGAGGCTACCAAGCCCCTTGCCCAGCGCCTTTCTTTTCATGCTCGACGAACTCCTTGGCCAAGTTGAGGTAGGCCTCGGCCCCTTTCGACCTGATGTCGTAAAGGAAAATCGGCTTCCCGTGGCTCGGCGCCTCGCCGAGCCGGATGTTTCGCGGCACGACCGTCGAATAGACCAGGTCTCCGAACACCCCGCGCACCTCGTCGACAACCTGGCGGCTGAGGTTGGTCCGCTCGTCGAACATCGTCATGACGACGCCTTCGATCGCGAGCCCTGGGTTGAGGGCCTGTCGGACACGATCGAGCGTGTCCGTCAGCTGCGAGATCCCTTCGAGCGCCAGATACTCGCACTGGACCGGGATCAGCACCGCGTCGGCGGCGGTCAGCGCGTTGAGGGTGAGAAGTCCCAGCGAGGGCGGGCAGTCGATGAAAATGTGCTCGTATGCGTCGCGCGCTCCGGCGAGAAGCGACTTCAACCGGAACTCGCGACCTTCGACGCCTGACAGCTCGACCTCCGATCCGATGAGGTCCCGGTCTCCGGGAATCAGCCGCAGGTAGGGGAGTCCCGCAATCTCGACGCCGAGGTCAGAGAGCGTCGCCTCTCCAGAGATCGCGTCGTACAGCGAGGCACGCTCGGCGTCCTCCTCGATCCCCAAGGCTCGCGTGGAGTTGGCCTGCGGGTCGGCGTCGATCAACAGCACACGTTTTTCCGCGATGGCGAGCGCCGCGGCGAGGTTCACCGAGGTGGTCGTCTTACCGACCCCGCCCTTCTGATTGACGATTGAGATCACGCGACCCACGGCACTACGCTCCGGAAAACGGCGACAATCTAGCACGAACACGGTGGCCGGCGGGCCCCGATGTTCCACGTGGAACATCGTCTTATATAATTATTATAATTTATTGGTCGTTCTTGACGAGGGCAAAAACACGCGCGCGGTCACGGCCGGGAAGCTCGCGTGAATGGGTGAGGCGGAGCCTCGACCACGCTTTCCGCGCGAGCACGTCCGAGATGTTCGCTCCCGCCCAAAGCAACACAACGCCCCCCGGGGCCAATTGAGCCACGAGTTTCGGGACGATTCTCTCCCAGCCACCCATGGCGCGCGTCGCCAAGACGGCGAGAGGGGGGACGGCATCCAAATCGGCCGCTCGATCGACGCGCTTCTCCAGGACCTGGCCTTTGTCGACGCCGCAGGCCAAGAGTGCGTCGCGGAGGAATGCGGCCTTCTTCATGGAGGCTTCCGCCAGCACGGGCGTCATTCTCGGGCGTGAGATCGCGAGAGGGATTCCCGGGTAGCCGTTTCCGCTTCCAAGATCGAGGAGCAGACCGGAAACCGCATTCGGCAAGAGCGCGGCGCCTTCGAAGGCTTCCCCCAAATGCCGCTCGAGGAAATCGGCGGGATCGGTGATCGCCGTCAGGTGCAGCCGCTCGTTGGCTTCGAGCACGGCTTTCGCGTGCGCGGCCAAGGCTCTAGAGGCTTGAAGATCGAGCACGATCCCCGCGGCCGCCGCCCGTTCCGCGATCGCGGATGGAAGCGGACCCGCCGGGATGTCGCTCATCCCGTCAGACCTTCGCGAGCTTTTTCGATGTGGACGGCGAGGAGCGCGAGCGCCGCGGGCGTCATCCCGTCGATCCGCGATGCGCGCTCGATCGTTTCGGGGCGCACGCGCTCGAGCTTTTCGGTCAGCTCGCTCGATAGACCTGAAAGGTTGCGAAAATCCAGCTCCCCGGGAATGCGCACGGCGCCGGAGCGGCGGACCCGCTCGGCCATCCGCTCCTGCCGCGCGACGTACCCTTCGAACTTGATCATCTCCGAGACGATCCGCTGATCGGACGCGGGCAGACCGCGAAGCGCGGGGCTGTGGGGCACGACGTGCTCGACCGTTGTTTCGGGACGGCGGATCCAGTCGGCCGTCGTCTCGAGCGTGCCCCGACTTTCGAGCGGAAGCGCTTTCGGAAGCGTTTCGGAATCGAGGGCACGGCGGGTGTCGTCGATCCGCTGCCACCGGGTGCGGGAGCGGGCCGCGCGGGTCCCCGGGAGCAGGCCGATGCGCGCGCCGTGCTCGCTCAGGCGACGTGAGGCCGTATCGACGCCGAGCAGGAGCCTGTACTCCGCCCTCGACGTGAACAGCCGGTAAGGCTCGCTCGTGCCGCGCGTGACGAGGTCGTCGACCAGGATTCCCAGATAGGCTTCCTCGCGACCGAGAACGAGCGGGGGACGCCCTCCGGCCGACCGCGCGGCGTTGATTCCCGCGATCAAGCCGAGCCCCGCGGCCTCCTCGTAGCCGGTGGTGCCGTTGATCTGCCCGGCCAGGAACAGGCCGGAGACCCTCTTCACTTCGAGTGTGGGGGAAAGCTCGGTGGGATCGACGTAGTCGTATTCGACCGCGTAGCCCGGGCGGACCATCTCTGCCGCTTCCAGACCTTCCACCGCTCTGACCATTTCGAGCTGGACCTCCGGAGGGAGGGAGGTCGAGAAGCCGTTGATGTAGAGGAGGGGAGAGTCCAGCCCCTCCGGCTCGAGGAAGAGCTGGTGCCGGTTCCGGTCCGCGAAGCGGACGACCTTGTCCTCGAGCGATGGGCAATAACGGGGGCCGCGGCCGGCGATCGCGCCCGTGAACATCGGGGAGCGATCGAGGTTGTCGCCGACGATCCGGTGGACGCGCTCGTTCGTGTAGGCGATGTGACAGGAGATCTGCGGCAGCGACACCGCCGTGGTGTCTTCGGAGAAGAAGGTCGGATCCGCGTCGCCCGGCTGCTCGCTGAATCGCCCGAGATCGACGCTCGCCTTGAGCAGGCGCGGGGGCGTCCCCGTCTTGAATCGCCCCATCCGGAGGCCCAGATCCCGAAGCGATGCCGACAGCGCGGTCGACGGCGCCTCGCCGACGCGGCCGCCCGGGGTCCTCTGCAATCCGACGTGGAGAAGGCCTCCCAGGAACGTGCCGGTCGTTACGACGACGGCTGGAGAGCGGAGCTCGCGGCCGCCGGCGAGCCGCAGGCCGAGCACGCGCCCGCCTTCGATTTCGAGCCCTGAGACCTCGCCTTCGATGAGCGTCAAGTTCTCGCAACGCTCGACCTCGGCCCGCATCGCGAGGTGGTAGCGATTCTTGTCCTGCTGAGCGCGGGGCCCTCGCACGGCCGGGCCACGACTTCGATTCAAGAGCCGGAACTGGATTCCACAGGCATCCGCCATCCGGCCCATCGCGCCGCCCAGAGCGTCGATCTCGCGCACGAGATGTCCCTTGGCGAGGCCGCCGATCGCGGGGTTGCAGGACATGCGGGCGATCGCCTCGCGCGTCAGAGTCACGAGGGCAACGCAGGCGCCCATCCGGGAAGCGGCGAGTGCCGCCTCGCAGCCGGCATGGCCTGCACCCACAACCACGACGTCAAATCGCGTCATCGCTCATTTCCCGATGCAAAACGTGCTGAATATTCGATCATACAGATCGCCGGTCGCCAGCTCTCCGCCGATCTCGCCGAGTGCTACAACCGCGGCGCGCAGCTCCTCGACGACGATCTCGTCGCCCAGGACCCGCGCCTCGTCGGCCCTCGCGAGTGCCAGGACCATGGCCGAGAGCGCGGCGATGTGACGGGCATTCGTGAAGACCGGATCGTCCTCGATCGCTCCGCCGCCGAGTGCGTGTCCGATCGCCTGCCGCAGTCGTTCGAACCCGGCGCCGGTGGCGGCCGAGATCGGGAGCGCGTCGGGCCAGGGGACGCGTCCGCCGGACAGATCGATCTTGTTCGCGGCGATCAGCGTGTGGGCCGGGTCCGACGCGAGGCGGGTCGCGATCGCGCCCCGCTCCTCGCCGAGGAGCGCTCGCGACGCATCAAGGACGATCACCACGAGGTCGGACTCCGAGGCCGCCGACTTCGCGCGACGAACGCCTTCGGCCTCGATCGGATCCGTAACCGCGCGGAGGCCGGCGGTGTCGATCAGCGTGACGGGGATGCCGAGGATGTCCACGGCGTCCTCGAGCGTGTCCCTGGTCGTGCCGGGCATCGCCGAGACGATCGCCCGGTCGGATCCAAGCAACCTATTGAAAATAGAAGACTTGCCTACGCTCGTCACGCCCGAGAGGGCCACCTTTGCCCCCTCTCTGACCAGGCGTCCGCGCCGGGCGTCCGCGAGAAACGCGCGGGCCCGTTCGAGAAGGGCAGCCACTCTCGACGAAAGCGCGCCGGCGGCCAAGTGCGTCTCCGCCTCGTCGGCGAATTCGATGGCCGCTTCGCCGCGGGCGAGCAGATCGATCAGCTCGTCGCGCAAGGGTGCGAGGCTCCGCGACAGAGACCCTTCCATCTGACTGAACGCGACGTGCGCTTGGTAGCGCGTCCGCGCGGCGATGAGATCGCGCACCGCTTCCGCTCGCGGAAGGTCGAGGCGGCCGTGACGCAGTGCCCGATAGGTGAACTCGCCGGGGCCGGCAGCCGATGCCCCCCGGCAGAGGGCGGCCGTGACCAGCGCCTCGAGGACCGGCGGGCTTCCGTGCGTCCACAGCTCGACCGTCGGCTCGCCGGTGTAGGCCCGCGCCGCGGGAAAGACGACGGCGTACCCGCGATCGACGGCCGCGCCGCGCTCATCCAGGAAGGTTCCGTAGGCCGGGCGGCCGTGATCGGGAAGGCCTCCGCCCGGGCGATCGCGGAACAGGGTCGAAGCGATGTCCAGGGCTTGGGGTCCGGAGATGCGCAGGCAACCGATGCCGCCCCGCCCGGGGGCCGTTGCCACCGCGACCACGGTCGTCGAAAGATCGTGCACGGCGCGATCCTAGGTCGTGGGGGCGATCTTCTCCACGCGGATTCGCTTCATGAACCCGTCTCCGCACGAGACGGTGGTCAAACCCGGATGCTCCCGGACGGTCATGTGAACGACCCGGCGCTCGTAGGGGTTCATCTCGTGAAGCATTGCCGGTACCCCGGACGAGGACACCTTCGTGACGGCATCGCGGACCAGGGTGACGAGCTCGTCCTCCCGCTCGCTGCGGAAGCCGCGCGCCAGCACGTGAACGGTCGACTCGTCCGGCCAGGCCCGCCGCCCCATCCGGTTGAGGACGAACTCGACCGACTGGAGCAGCTCGCCATCCTTGGCGGTCATCCGGTTGAGATCCGGTCCGTCGACGGTCAGCTCCAGGACTCCGTCCCGGCGGGCCTCGTCGACGCGGAGCCTGAACCCCATCAAGCGGATGATCTCGCGAAGCGCGTGCGCCGCGGGTGCTTCGTCCCGGCCGGGATCGGCCCCCGCTGCGGCCGTTCGGGGGACGGCCCCGGCGACGCGAATCCGGACGGGCCGGGCGCCGAGACCGAAGACGCCCTTGCGACCGCCCTCGACGATCTCGTATTCGAGCTCCGCGGCATCGCGCCCGAGGGAGCGGGCCGCGCGCGCGAGCGCGTCTTCCAGGTCTTTCCCGTCGAACTCGGTCGCGTCCATCAAGCCTTCGAAGTCGTCGCGGACAGCCTCTCGATGTGCCGGTTGACCAGCCACTGCTGGCCGATCCCGAGCACGTTGTTCACGAAGTAGTAAAGCACGAGACCCGACGGCAGCCTGCCGAACATCATGGTGAAGATGATGGGCATGAACACCATCATCATCCGCTGCTGCTGCGGGTCGGCGTTGCCGGTCGGGGTCATCTTCTGCTGCACGAACATCGACACGCCCATCAGGATCGGCGTGATCCAGAACGCGTCGGGGTGGGACAGGTCGTGGATCCAGCCGAAGAACGGCGCCCCGCGAAGCTCGACGGTCGCGGTGAGAACGTCGTAGAACGCCCACAGGATCGGCATCTGGATCAGGAGCGGCAGGCACCCCGAGACCGTGCTGAACGGATTGACGCCCTCGCGCTTGTAGAGATCCATCGTCTCGGTGTTCATCTTCGCGCGGGCGTCCGCGTCCTTGCTCTTCTTGTACTTGGCCTGAATCGCCTTGAGCTTGGGCTGGATGCGCTGCATCTCGGCGGCCGCCCGCCTCATCCGTACCATCGAGAACTGATTGAGCGGGAACAGGAGGACGCGAAGCGACAGCGTGAGCAGAATGATGCCGATGCCGTAGTTGGCGACCCAGTGATCGTGAACGAACCGGAGCGCGATGAAGATCGGCTTCGCGCACGCGTAGATGGCCTTGTAGCTCGAGAACCAGATCGCCTTTTCGAGGCCGTACCCCAAGGACTGGAGCAGACCGAAGCTCTTCGGGCCGACGAACAGCCTCGCCTTGCCGTCCGGGATCGCGATCGCGATGACCGGCGCCGCCGAGAGGCCGTTCGTGACCGTTTTCCCGCTGTCGGCGAGCGCGCTTGCGGAATACGGCGCGATGGTCACGCCCGCGCGGGACCCTTCCGGCAGGACGAGCGCCGTGAAGTATTGATCCTCCAGACCCGCCCAGGTCACCGATGCCGTCTCGGGAACGACGATCGGCTGATCGATCTTTCGCCGGCTGAAGCGGGTGACCGTCGTGCCGTCATAGATCACCGCCTGGCCGTTGTAGTAGGTATTCGAGTGGTCGTTCGGGTCTTCGACCTCGAGGCCCGGGCCCCAGACGAGGCGCGGCGTCACGGGCCGACCGCGGTCGACCGTCGTCAATTCGACGCCGATGATCGGGTTCTTCGCGGGGAACGTCAGGGCTTTGCGGACCTCGCTGCCCGCGCCGTCCGACCAGCGGAACTCGATGCGCGTGCCGTCCGGCGTCTCGGTCCTCTCGAACGTGAACAGCGCCGCGTTGATCCCGGGAAGGATCGCGCGGTCGTCGAAGGCCAGCGCCAGAGGGAGGAGGTCGTCCTTCCGCGCTTCCGACGAGACGAAATCGACGGGGCGACCCGCCGTGCGGAAGGCCTTCAACGCGAACGAGCGGATGCGCGCGCCCTTGTTGGTCAGGATCACGTCCGCGAATTCGGTCGAGAGCTTGATCTCTTTTTCGGCAGGGGCCGAGGCGGAGGCGGCGACCGGCGCCGCGGGGGCGCCGGGGTTC
>CAZYHZ010000104.1:0-8809 GCA_964647625.1 uncultured Acidobacteriota bacterium | reverse complement strand
GAAAAAATGTCATGTCCTGGGCTCCCTTATGGGTGGAAACAGGGAGTGTCCCCTACTGAATCGCTTTCAACCGAGCCGCCCCGCGCGTCAGGTAGTTCCGCTCTTCGCAGCTCGCGAAGGGCTCGTAGTGGATCGATTCCCACTGCCCCTGCGAGTTGAGCCGGGTCCAGGCAATCTCGCCGGAGCCGCCCGAGGTTTCGGCATCGACCCAGTCGACCCACAGATGCCCGGCATGGCTGTGGACCTGCGGCGTGACGTTTCCAAGGTTGTCGGTCATGGCCACCACTTCGGGTACGAACGAACCGCCATCGAGGTGGGCCACGACGACCTCGCGGGGTGAGTTCCCGAAGCCGAAGTCGTGGACTTCGAAAGCGACACGGAGAATGCCATCGAAAAACGCGCCCGAAGGCCGGCATGCGGCTTGGCCGGGCTGCGACACCAGCGCCGGTGTCGACCATGACGACAGGTCGGGCGGTGCCACGGTGTGCATCACCTGCGGCGTCGTGCCGTCGACCCAGTAGAACATGTGGACCGAGCCATCGGGGTCGAGAACGAGCTGCGGGTCGAGGTCGTTCGCCGCCGACGCGACGACAACCGATGGCGTCGTCCACGCCCCGTCGATGAACCGGCTGATCACGATGTCGAACCCGCTCGCCGACGCGCGCGACCAAGCGACGGCGATGAGCCCGGTTTCCGCTCGCGAAAGGACCGAAGGCGGCCCGTCGCCGTTCGCCTCGCCGACCGTGTTCAGGGTGACGCGGTACGGGTCGAGCGAGATCTGCCGCCAGGCCGCCGGGCCGATGGGAGTCGGATCTTCCGTCGCGCCGTCGATCACGTAGGCGATGCCGTTATCGAGAGATTGCGGCCGCGTCGCCACGCCGACTTCTGCGTGCACCGCGCCGGACATCACGAGCCATACGGAAAAGACGCAGGACGCGAGCTTCGACCTACGGACGCGATTGGCGTTCATGACTGATCCCCTGCGGAAGCCCGGCGGAATTCTTCGATCTCCGGAAGCGTTTCTTCGATGCGGGCCAGGTAGCTCTTGAGCGTCCGCTCATTGAGCCGAACGCCGCCGTCGTCGTTCCGTTCCTTCGCAATCTTCCATAAATAGAAGCAGTTTCGGAACACGATGTCGTGATACTCGCGCGGGCGAGCGATCGCGTTGGAGGCGATCGCATGAGCTTCGACAGCGTTCAAGCGATTCTGGCGGAAGGCGATCACGCCAAGCTGGCTGAAGGCCCAAGCGCGAAGACGCTCGTGGTGCCCGGCCTCGAGGTCTCGCAGCAGCGACTCGATCATGTGCTGCGCGGAGTCGAGCCCGCCTCTGTCGGTTTCGGCGACCGCCATGTTGTACCGCACCGTCAGCACTTCGTAGGTGTTTCCGCTGACGCGATAGATTTCGAGAGCCTTTTCGTAGGCCGCGAGCGCGTCGTCCGGCCGGCCGACGTCCTGGTGAAGGTTACCCCGCAGCATGAGGACGTCCGCGCCGAACCGACCCTTCATACCGATGCGCTCCGCGCCGCGCTCGCATTCCCCAAGCGCGAGCAGCGCGACCTGGTGGAGCTGGAGCCGAAAACACGCCATCGCGAACAGCTGCAGCGCACGCAGGCGCACGGGCTCGGAAAGGCCAGCCCGCGTGAGGATTTCTTCGCACTGGCCTTTCGCGAACTCGTACCGGCCGAGCTTCATCAGGCAGACGATGATCTTGAGGCGCAGATCGACGACGGTTTCGAACGCCGCGCCGCGGGCGCGCGCGCGATCGGCGAGGGCCCAGACGAGCACGAGCGCCTCGTTGAAGCTGCCGCTGTAAACCAAGCTTTCGAATTCGCGCAGGACGGCCTCGTCGGGCTTTCCCTCGAGATCGACCGGCTTCATCGAGCGGCGCAGCTCGATCTCGTAGCGCTCGGCGAGCGATGCGATCGAGACGCCGTAGATGTGGCCCATCGCCATCAGTCGGGGAAACGTCGGCAGCGCGAGGCCGTTTTCGATTCGCGAGAGGTGCGACTTGGTGATCTTCTCGGGAAACGAAACCGACAGTTCTTCGACCGCGTCGAGCGACAGCCGGCGGGTCTCGCGAAGCTTCTTGAGATAGCCACCAAACGCGGCACTTCCCTGGGTTTCCTCAATGTGTTCCAACGGACGCCCCCCGGGGACCCAGACCCCCCACCCCTGTACGTAGCCAGTGATACACCGCGAGTTTGCCGTTCCGGCAACCTGAATCCGCGAACTGGGTTGCACGTATGCAACACGTCCGTGGGCGACCGGCGCCCACGGGTCACGCCGGGCCCTGCGGTTGCATCATTATCTAGAGCGGAAAATACGGAGGCTCCCATGCTGCTTTATGACAGCGCGATTTCCGGAAACTGCTACAAAGTCCGGCTTTTGCTCTCGCACCTCGGCATCCCCTTCGAGCGGCAAGAGCTCTCGGTCACCGATCGCTCCAACCGGCCCCAGGTACTCGGCGGCCTGAACCCCGCCCTGCGCGTCCCGACCATCGTCCTCGACGACGGCCGCTCGCTCGGCGAATCGAACGCGATCCTCTGGTATTTCGGCGACGGCACCCGCTACGTCCCGGCGGACCGCTACGAGCGCGCGCAGGTGCTCCAGTGGCAGTTCTTCGAGCAGTACGACCACGAGCCCTACGTCGCGGTCGCGCGCTTCTGGCTGCACTACAAGAACGGCGACTACGACCCCGCGGCGCTCGCAGAGAAGCAGAAGGGCGGTTACCGCGCCCTCGATGCGATGGAAAAACATCTGACGGGACGCGAGTACTTCGTCGGCTCGAGCTACTCGCTCGCGGATATCTCGCTCTATGCC
The DNA here is from genome assembly GCA_964647625.1 of uncultured Acidobacteriota bacterium. Taxonomy (GTDB): domain Bacteria; phylum Acidobacteriota; class Polarisedimenticolia; order Polarisedimenticolales; family DASRJG01; genus DASRJG01. The sequence goes on along the minus strand of CAZYHZ010000104.1, from coordinate 5,989 downwards.
TACACGCACGCAGCCGACGAGGGCGGCTTCGATCTCACGCGCTATCCGGCGATCGGCGCGTGGCTGAAGCGCGTCGCCGGTCAGCCCGGTCACGTGACGATCGACGCCTGATTCGCGCGACCGGCCGAACGAGTGCACCCTGTCAGCGGTGAAAAGGAGCGACCATGAGATACGGCACGTTCGCCTTCGTCGTGACGGCAGGCGCCCTTCTCAGCGCGAGCGCCCCCGCAACGGAATGCCCTCCCAACGTCCGGTCCGCGGTGACGAAGAGCCGGCCCGGCGCGTCGATCACCGGCTGCAAGCAGCAACGCTCCGATGACGGCAGCGCCGCGTTCGAAGTCAGTGTCGTCGATCACGGGAAGAAGCTTCAACTGGACGTCGCTCCCGACGGCACGCTCGTCGCAACGGAACAATCGGTCGCAACGAGCGCTCTGCCCGCCGGCGCGATGAAGTCGATCGAATCGAAGTACCCGAACGCCCGCGGCTTCGAAGCGACGAAGCTCGTCGAGCCCGGAGGCAGCGTCTCGTACGAAGTCGAGTTCGTGTCCGAAGGGCGGCCGACGGAGCTGACCGTTTCTCCGGACGGCAGGATCATCGCGGAAGCCGAAGACGAGGAAACGTCGGGCGATGTGGACGACGACGACGACGATGACGATTCCGATTAGCGAGTCGCCAACTATCGCCTAAACCGTTCCGGCCGAATAGGCAGGGAATTGTCCTTTAATCCGACGGGATTTCAGCGTATATCGGTCTCCAAGGGGAGGCCGCACCGTGAAGCCCATTATCGGACTGTGCGCGCTGTTCGTGTGCACTTGCGCGATGGCGCTGGATCCCGCGCCGCGCACCTTGTCGCTCGATGACCGGATAAATGCGCAGACCGCAATCGAGCGGGTCTATTACTCCCACCAGATCGGCACGACCAAACGCTTCGAAGACGCAGTCCCCAGGGCAGTCATTCAAGCGAAGGTCGAGAAATATCTCGAGCAATCGGCGGCGCTGAGTCTTTACTGGAAGACCGCGGTCACGGATCAGATGCTCCAGCGCGAGCTCGAGCGCATGGCCCAAGGAACGCGCATGCCCGAGCGCCTGCTCGAGCTGTATGCCGCGCTCGGCAACGATTCGTTCCTCGTGAAGGAGTGCCTTGCGCGCCCGGCGCTCGTCGACCGGCTGACGCACAACTTCTATGCGTTCGATCGACTGATTCATGCGAACGAGCGAGCGCAAGCGACGTCACTCTATGCTCAACTGTCCTCGGGCGTACTCACCTCTAGTACCGAGAATCCGAATCGGACGGTGTGCGAATACGTCGTGGATGCGGATCGCACCAGCGATCGAAACTCAGCGCCGAGCGGAGTTCTGCGCTACTCGGTGTCTTCCCCCGAGTTCCAGCAACGACGGTTGCAGTACCCCGGAAACGTTGGACAGGTTTCAGATCTCGCGGAGAACAAGACATCGTTTGCGTTCAGCGTCGTACTGAGTGAAACCGCGGGAAGCTTCCGCGTCGCGCGCTACGTGATCGAGAAGCCGGCGTGGGATTCCTGGTGGTCCGACGCTCGAAGCCGTGTTCGAAGCGACACGGTTGCCGCGGTGGCTTCGGCGTCGGCAGAGCTGCCGCCACCTCGAACGGCGCCGGCTGCCGGGTCACGCACGACGTGCGTCGCCGACGATGTGTGGGACAACGGCAGCCTGGACGACGTTCCCGGCGCGCGCGCAAATCACACCGCGGTCTGGACGGGGAGCGTGATGATCGTCTGGGGCGGTCTCTTCGGCGACCCAAATCAGGGGTTCGAATCCGATACCGGTGGCCGCTACGATCCGGCAACGGATACTTGGATGTCCACATCGGCCATCGGACGCCCAGAGCGGCGGTGCAACCACACCGCAGTCTGGACCGGGAACTCGATGTTGATCTGGGGGGGCCATGGATCCGGCGGGGCGTATTTGGACCTCAACTCCGGCAACCGTTACGACCCTCTCACCGATACTTGGACTCCAATTTCCGACCGTTCGGCGCCTGGTCCGCGCGAGGGCCATTCCGCGGTCTGGACCGGCAGCGAAATGGTGGTCTGGGGCGGCAGTAACACCGGACAAAATCTGTGGGGTGACGGTGGACGCTACAACCCCGTATTGGACCGGTGGACTGCGATGTCGATGAGCAGCGCTCCAACGACACGTCAGCAGCACACCGCCGTGTGGACCGGAAGCCGCATGATTGTCTGGGGTGGAGTCGATGCGAGTGCGTCGTACCTGAATAGCGGTGGAAGTTACGATCCGGCCGCGGACGCTTGGAGCACGATCTCGCCCGTAAACGCGCCGTCCGGTCGCTACCTTCATACCGCGGTATGGACCGGAAGCGCCATGATCGTTTGGGCTGGTCTCGGCTCCCAGGCCACCAACAGCGGGGGCCGGTACGATCCCGCATCGGACTCGTGGTTACCCACGTCGATCGTAAACGCGCCGTCGGCTCGGAGTTCGCATACATCGGTGTGGACCGGCCGAGAGATGATCGTCTGGGGCGGTCTGAGCGACGGGACGGATTGCGATTCGGGCGGCCGTTACGATCCCGCTACGGATTTGTGGACACCGACATCGATATCGGCGTCTGCTTCCGCCCGCCATGGACATTCCGCCGTGTGGACGGGAAGTCTCATGGTCGTCTGGGGAGGCAGCTCCGACTACTCGTTCTTGTCTGCCGGCGGCCGTTACGATCCCGGATCTGACAGCTGGACTCCGGTTTCGAACAACGGAGCGCCGTCCGCGAGAATCGAGCACACGGCGGTCTGGACCGGCAGCCGGATGATCATCTGGGGAGGGTTCGACGACTTCGATGCGCTTCAAACCGGCGGACAGTACGACCCCTCTCTGGACAGTTGGACGCAGACCTCGACCGTCAATGCGCCTTCGCCTCGCGGCGCGCACACCGCCGTCTGGACGGGTACCGAGATGTTGGCGTGGGGCGGCGTTGGCTATCGCTTCCTGAACGACGGCGGGCGTTATGAGCCCATCGGCGACACGTGGACGCCGATGTCATCCGGCGGTGCGCCCTCACCACGCGCCTCACAGTCGGCAGTCTGGACCGGGACGGCGATGATCGTTTGGGGCGGGTCCTTCGTCGACGAGCAGACGCACTATCAATACTTCCTTAATTCGGGTGGACGATACGATCCGGCTTCGGATACTTGGTTCGACACGACCGTCATCGATGCACCAACCGCCCGCGACTCCGCGGCAGCCATTTGGACAGGCTCGCAGATGATCGTTCTCGGTGGCGGGTACGTGGACGCCGGACGTTACGACCCGCTCACGAACCGGTGGGTAGCGACAGCCTGGCCGCCGCCTGGAAATCTCCTGTTCGAGTATATGACCGCGGTGTGGACCGGACGACAAATGCTGACATGGGGAGGCTACGGCGGCTACTACCGCGGATATGTCGGGCTTTACGATCCAGTCTCCAACCAATGGACTCTGGGTACCGACGCCGGTGCGCCGTTCGAAAGCGCCTATCACACAGCCGTGTGGACAGGGTACGAGATGATCGTCTGGGGAGGAACCCCGGGCGGTGGAGGACGATACGATCCCACGAACAACTCGTGGCGATACATCACGGGCGAATGGGACCAACCTCCACGCTTGATGCACACAGCCGTGTGGACCGGCACGATGATGATCGTTTGGGGAGGCGAATTTGACGGGCCGCTACTCGGCAGCGGGGGGCGGTACTTCGCCTGCTGTCCGGATCACGACGGCGATTCGTATCTCGGTTGCGTAGACGATTGCGACGATCACAACGCGTCTGTCTATCCGGGAGCGCCGCAGCTGTGCGATCGCCTCAACAACGATTGCAATGACCCGAGCTGGCCGGCGATTCCCGACAACGAGCTCGACCACGACGGAGACGGATTCAGCGCTTGCGAAGGCGATTGCGACGATACGAACCCGGCGATCCATCCGGGGGCCGTGGAGGTGTGCAACGGACGGGATGACGATTGCGACGGCATGACGGACGAGGGCGGCAGCGCGCTCTGCAACGACGGCAACGTCTGCACGGATGACATCTGCCAAGGCGGCTCGGGCTGCACGCATACGAACAATTCCGTCACCTGCAACGATGGGAACAGCTGCACGTCGGGGGATGTCTGCGCAAACGGCGTGTGCAAGGGCGCGCCTCTGGACGGAATACCTTGTAACGATTTCGACGCGTGCACGACCGCGGATACGTGCGTGGCCGGAGTGTGTCAGGGCGTGCCGCGTCAATGTGACGATGGCAACGCGTGCAACGGGAAGGAGTTCTGCAACCCGTATTACGGATGCCTGCCGGGAACCCCACCGCACTGCAACGACGGAAATGCCTGCAATGGGGTTGAGACGTGTAACCCGAGCACGGGATGCGTCCCGGGGACGCCGCTCGTCTGCAACGACGGCAACGCTTGCAATGGAGTGGAGAGCTGCAATCCCACGACGGGCTGTGTCTCGGGAACGCCCCCTAATTGCAATGACGGGAACGTGTGCACCGACGACAGCTGCAGTCCGTCATCCGGTTGCGTGCACGTGAACAACACCCATGCCTGCGATGACGGGGTCGTCTGTACGACGAACGACGTCTGCGGCGGAGGTGTTTGCCGGGGAACGCCCGCTCCGGATGGCACGCCGTGCAGTGGTGGAAACGCGTGCAGGCCGAATGACGCCTGCACGGCCGGTGTCTGTGTACTCGGCGCGCCGCTCAACTGCGACGACGGCAACTATTGCAACGGCATTGAATCCTGCAATCCCCAGCGTGGCTGTGTGCCCGGAGTGCCGGTCAATTGCGAGGACGGCGATCCCTGTACGATCGATACGTGTCTCGGGCCTTCCGGCTGTATCCACACGCCAACGCTTGCCGCTTGCGACGATGGCAATCCCTGTACGTCGGGAGACAACTGTGCCACGGGCCACTGCATCGGCACGCCGTTGAGCGGAGCAGCTTGTGATGACCACAATCCTTGTACGACCGGAGATTTCTGTCTGTCCGGAGTCTGCAAGAGCGGAGCAGGTACGCCGAACTGCGAGGACGGAGACCTTTGCACTACGGACCACTGCGAGGTGAGCGTGGGCTGCGTCCACGAGCCGACGGGCTACCTCTGCAATGACGGCAACCCCTGCACTTCGGACTCATGCGACCCAGCAATTGGGTGTGTGTTCTTGCCGTTGCCTTCGGGAGCTGCGTGTACTGATTTCGACCCATGCACGACCAGCGACCGGTGCGACGGAATCGGAAATTGCGTCGGGCAATCCGTCTGCGACGACCACATTCCCTGCACGGACGATTACGCCGATTCCGGCGCGAATTGCGCGTGCTCACACTATCCGTCCTACCCGGGGACTCCCTGCGACGATCACAACGCGTGCACGTCGGGAGACGCGTGCGACGGCGGCGGAACGCTCGCCAGCTGCCGAGGCGGTGCCCCGGTGGACTGCGATGACGGCAACCCCTGCACGGATGACTCGTGCGATCTTTCGACGGGCTGCGTTCATACGAACAACGGCGCTTCCTGCAGCGATGGAAGCGCCTGTACCTCCGGCGACGTTTGCTCCGGCGGCTCTTGTCATGGAACCGCGATCACGTGCAACGACGGAAATCCGTGCACGACCGACTCCTGCGACCCGACGACCGGCTGCGTCTACACCAACAATTCCAATTCCTGCGACGACAGCAACGCCTGTACGTCCGGCGACAGTTGCTCCGGCGGCTCGTGCCACGGCACGGCCATCACGTGCGACGACCACAATCCGTGCACGACCGACACTTGCAACCCGGCGACCGGTTGTGTCTTCACCAACAACGCGAACGCGTGTGACGACAGCAACGCCTGCACCTCCGGCGACACCTGCTCCGGTGGCTCGTGCCACGGCACAGCAATCACGTGCGACGATCACAATCCGTGCACGACCGACACTTGCAACCCCGCAACCGGCTGCATCTTCGCCAACAACGCGAACGCGTGCGACGACG
>CAZYHZ010000103.1:0-9117 GCA_964647625.1 uncultured Acidobacteriota bacterium | reverse complement strand
CCGTCAACGACGTCTTCCCGTGATCCACGTGACCGATCGTCCCGACGTTCACGTGAGGCTTCGAACGATCGAACTTCTCCTTGGCCATCGCTACTCCTTCCTCCTCGACCCGGCTCCACTGGAGCCCATGACCGGATTTGAACCGGTGACCTCGTCCTTACCAAGGACGCGCTCTGCCGACTGAGCTACATGGGCCCGGTTACGCCCTCGAACCTCCGGTCGTCTCGACATCCGCCTCGACCCTGGAGCGGGAAACGGGACTCGAACCCGCGACCCTCAGCTTGGAAGGCTGATGCTCTACCAACTGAGCTATTCCCGCGTTCAACCTTCATCGCCCTTACGGGGCTCAACTCGTTTCCCGCTTCACGCGTGTTGGTGGAGAGGGAAGGATTCGAACCTTCGAAGGCATAAGCCGGCAGATTTACAGTCTGCTCCCTTTGGCCACTCGGGTACCTCTCCACGCGATTGATCCCGCTCGACCGACTCTCGCAGACACCTCTTCGCCACCGCGGGTCGGTCATTCCCCGCCGGCTCTCCCATGGAGCTGGCGAAGGGATTTGAACCCCCGACCGGCGGTTTACAAAACCGCTGCTCTACCCCTGAGCTACGCCAGCAGGCTTGACAAACGGCAGATGTTAACAGGGGGGTCAAGACCTTTCAAGACGTTGTGTGGGCTTTTCCGACTTTTCTGGGTATCGGCGCTGGCGGACGGCCTCGTAGAGAACGGCTCCGACGGCGACCGAGACGTTCAGCGACTCGACCCCCGTCGCCAGCGGGAGGGACACCCGGGCATCGGCGGCCTCGGCCAGGGAGCGGCGGAGCCCGCGACCCTCGCCACCGGCCAGTAGCACCACGTTCCGGCGATAGTTTTCGGCGCTCCACGGGCGGTCCGAGCGCGGGTCCAAGGCCACGACGCGGAAGCCTTCGGCCCGGAGGGCGGCCAGTCGGCGGCCGAGCCGGGGCTCCCGCGCCACCGGGAGGCGTTCGAGCGCTCCGGCGGCAGTCTTCGCGACCGCGGGGGTCAGCCCGACCGTGTCCTCGGCCCCGAGGAGCACTCCATGGGCCGAAGCCGCCGCCGCCGTCCGGATGACGGCGCCGAGGTTTCTCGGGTCCTCGATGCCGTCGAGGACGACGATCAAGCCGGCGGACGAGCGGGCGGCGGCGGCGCAGATGTCCTCTGCGTCGGCGTACGCGACCGGCGCGATCAACGCGGCCACTCCCTGGTGGACCGAGCGCTTGCCGGTTTTTCTCGCCAGGGCGTCTTTCGGTAGGTGGGTGATGGGGACGCCGGCCGCCCGCGCGGCGCGCAACAACCGCCCGAGATTGCGTCCTTCGGATTCGCGTGCGACGAGCACGCGGTCGATCGCCCGCCGGCGGGTCTCCAAAGCTTCGATCACGGGGTGGAGGCCGAAGAGGACTTCCGCGCGCTCGTCGTCGCGTCCGCTCACCTTGCGGCCTCGAGCGCCGCCCGGACGCGGTCCGCCGGTGCGGGCACGACGTCCGGCATCTGTTCCGCGCCCTGCACGATCAGCGGCCAGAACCGGTCGAGCTCGCGCCCATGGGCATGACCCATGAGCGCGATGCGGATCGGCTGGAACAGCCCTTTTCCCTTGGCGCCGCTTTCACGGGCGACCTCGGTGCGGATCGCCGTCCAGTCGCCGGGGGCGCTACGGGTGCGGTCGTTCAGGCAGCTCGAGAGCGCTTCGAGAACCGCGATCGCCTCGGCCGTGCCGAGCGCCGCCCGGTCGTCGTCACCCAGCGGTCCGCCCGGATGGAAGAGCGGTGCGGCCTGGGATTCGACCTGATCGAAGCGCGCGAGGGAAGGCCGCAGGAATTCTGCCACGCCGGCGACCCACGGGCCGAACCGCCCCACGGAGGTCCGGTCGATCCGTCCCGCGGCGACGAGCGCGCGGCCGACCTCTCGGGCGAGGCGGCCCGCGTCCATGGCGTGGATGTACTGGGACGAGATCCATTCGAGCTTCGCCGGGTCGAAGATCGCCGCCGAGCGTCCGACGCGGTCGAGATCGAACTCCGCGACGACATCGGCGACGGACACGATCGTCCGGTCGCCGGAGGGCGCCCATCCCAGAAGGACGAGGCCGTTGATCAGCGCCTCGGGCGGCACCCCGCGCGCGCGCCATTCGGAGACCGAGGTCGCGCCGTGCCGCTTGGACAACCGCTCGCCGTCGCTGCCCAGCACCATCGGCACGTGGGCGAACCCCGGAATGACGAAACCGAGCGCTTCGTAGAGCAGGACCTGGAGCGGCGTGTTGGACAGGTGATCGTCGCCCCGCACCACGAGGTCGATCCGCATCGCGGCATCGTCGACGACGACCGCGAAGTTGTACGTCGGACGTCCGTCGCGCCGGAGGAGCACCGCGTCGGCGACCTGGGGCAGCGGCACCGACATGGGACCGTGCAGGCGATCGTCGAACCGGACCTGCGGGTCCGCGCGATCGGCCGCGGCCGGCACGCGAAAGCGGATCGCGTGCGGTTCCCCCGCCGCCGCGCGGCGGGCGCTCTCTTCGGGACCGATCGAGCGGCAGGGGTCGCGGTGGCCGGGCGTGGGCCCGGAGGGCGCCGAGGGCTCGCGCCCCGGCTCGTCGTTCCCGCAGAAGCATCGAAACGCCGCACGCACGTCGATCAGCCGGCTCGCGGCGTCGACGTACGATCGCGCGCGCTCGGATTGCCGGTACGGTCCGTACGCACCGCCGACCTCCGGGCCCTCGTCCCACGTGAGGCCGAGCCAGCGGAGATCTTCGAGGATCGCGCCTTCGGAGCCTTCGCGCTCGCGCTCGGTATCGGTGTCCTCGATCCTCAAGATGAACGTGCCCGCCTGCGCCTTCGCGATCAGCCAGTTGAACAGCGCCGTGCGGGCGTTTCCGAGGTGAAGTGACCCGGTCGGCGAGGGCGCGAACCGGACGCGCGGCCCCCTCATGCCGGGCCGTGCCCGCGCGCGATCAACGCCATCGCGTGGCAGGCGATCCCTTCGCCGCGGCCCAAGGCGCCGAGCGTCTCGAGCGTCGTGGCCTTCAGGGAGACGCGGCGCGGATCGATCCCGAAGGCGGACGCGATCGACTCCCGCATCGACTCGACCCGGTCGCGGATCTTGGGGCGCTCGGCAAGCAGCGTCAGATCGAGGTTCACGACGCGATAACCCGCGGTGTCGAGATGGCCGGCGACCTCCCGGGCCAGCATCGCGCTGTCGGCCCCTTGGAATCGCGCGTCTCCGGGCGGGAAGTAGTGGCCGATGTCGGGAAGCCCGGCCGCGCCGAGCAGCGCGTCCATCGCCGCGTGGAGCACGACGTCGGCATCGGAGTGCCCCGCAAGGCCCTGCTCTCCCGGAAACGTCACGCCGCCGAGAACGAGGCGGCGGCCGTCGCCGAATCGATGGACGTCGTAGCCGTGCCCCACGCGCAGCCGGTCGGGATCGTCGCCGACCCGGCGTACAGCGTCGCTCCAGTCGGCCGCCGTCGTGATCTTCACGTTCGAAGGGTCCCCGGAAACCAGCGCGACGCGCCGCCCGGCCCGCTCCAAGGCTTGCGCCTCGTCGGTGACGGGGAGCCCAGAGGAAACGGCGAGACGAAGTGCTTCCAGCATCCAGTCGCGCCGGGCGCCCTGCGGCGTCTGCGCCAGCCGGAGCGGCGCACGGTCGACGGTCTCCCCCACGAAACCGCCGCCGTCCCGCTTGATCGTGTCCGGAACCGGGACGACCGGCACCGCGGCACCGTGCTTCAGGGTCGATTCCAGCACCGCGGCGACGAGCCCTGCGCTGACGAACGGACGCGCGGCATCGTGGACGAGGACGTGGTCGGCGCCCTCCGCCGCTTCGACGCCGGCCAGGGCCGACGCGGCCCGCGTCGCTCCTCCGGGTGCGATGGCCACGACGCCTTTGACGCCGCGAAGGGCGGCGCCGCGCGCGCCTTCGATCTCCGTCTGCGGCACCACGACGACGACGCCGGCGACGCCGGGGCAGCCGGCGAGAGCGGCCACCGCGCGATCGACGACCGTCCGGCCGCCGAGATCGAGGAACTGCTTCGGAACGGATCCGCCGAACCGGGTCGACGTTCCGGCGGCGACGACGACGGCCTTCGTGATGCTCATAGAGAAGTCGAGAGTCGAGAGTTTAGAGTCAAGAGTCTCTCGACTCTAGACTCTCGACTCTAGACTTCCATCAATTCCTTCTCTTTGTTCTTGCACAGCGAGTCGATGTCCGCGACGTACTTGTCGGTTTTCTTCTGGACATCGTCGATCGCCCGGTGGGAGTCGTCCTCCCCGAGCTTTCCGTCCTTCTGGAGCTTCTTCAGCTCGTCGTTCGCTTCGCGGCGGATCAGGCGCAGGGCCGTCTTGGCCTCTTCGCCGAGGCCGTTCACCTTCTTGACGAGCTGCTTCCTCCGCTCTTCGGTGAGCGAGGGGATCGGGATGCGGACGAGCTTTCCGTCGTTGGCCGGATTCAGGCCGAGATCGGCGGCGAGGATCGCCTTCTCGATCGCCGGGAGCGTCGACGGGTCGAAGGGCTGCGCGACGACCATCGACGGGTCGGGGACCGAGAGCTTCGCGACCTGGTTCAGCGGCGTCATCGTCCCGTAGTAGTCGACGACGACGCCGTCGAACATCGACAGCGACGCGCGTCCGGTGCGGACGGCGGCGAGCTTGTGCCGCGCGTCGTGGAGCGTCGCGCTCATCTTCTTTTCGACCTGATCGATGACCTGCTTGTCCGTCATGGCTTCACTCCGAAACGACCGAGCCGATCGCCTCGCCCAGGATCACCCGCCGGATGTTGCCGTCCTGGCGGATGTTGAAGACGACGATCGGAAGCTTGTTGTCCATGCACAGCGAGATGGCCGTCGCGTCCATCACCTTCAGCCCGCGCTCCAGGACCTCGCGGTATCCGATGTGCGGAATGCGCGTGGCGTCCGGGTGCGTCACCGGATCGGCGGTGTAGATGCCGTCGACCTTCGTCGCCTTGAGGAGCACCTCCGCCTTGACTTCCATCGCGCGCAGCGCCGCCGCGCTGTCGGTCGTGAAGTACGGATTACCGGTGCCCGCCGCGAGAATGATCACCCGTCCCTTTTCGAGGTGGCGGATCGCCCGGCGGCGGATGAACGGCTCGGCGACCTGGCGGATCTCGATCGCCGACAGCACGCGCGTCTGGATGCCGCGCTGCTCGAGCTGATCCTGGAGCGCCAGCGAGTTGATGAGCGTCGCGAGCATGCCCATGTGGTCGCCGCTGACGCGATCCATGCCGACGCCCGCGGCCTTGACCCCGCGAAAGATGTTTCCGCCGCCGACCACGAGCGCGAGCTCGACGCCCAGCTTGTGGACGGTCGCGATCTCGTCGGACAGGACGCGCACGACGTCCGGGTCGATGCCGAAGCTCGACGTCCCCATGAGCGCCTCGCCCGACAGCTTCAGCAGGACGCGGCGATATCGCGGCGTGGAGCCCGTCGCCATGCGCGCTACGCGCCTTCGCCGAGCACGAAGCGGGCGAACCGCTTGACCGTCATCGAATCGCCCAGGTGGCGTTGCACGGTCTTTTCGGGATCCTTGACGAACGGCTGCTCGAGCAGGCACGCCTCGGCGTAGTACTTCTCGAGCCGTCCCGCCACGATCTTCTCGACGACCGGCGCGGGCTTTCCCGCCTTGACCGCCTGGTCGCGTGCGATTTCCTGCTCGTCGCGGACGACGTTCGCGCCGACCTCGTCGCGCCTGACGAACCGGGGCGAGGCCGCCGCGATGTGCATCGCGATGTCGCGCAGCAGCGCATCGCGCGCCGCTCCGGCCGGACCCTTCGCCTCGGCCTCGACGAGAACGCCGATCTTCGATCCCGTGTGGATGTACGCCGTCAGCGCGGAGTCCGCGCCCGAAGCCTCGAACTTGACGAAGCGCCGCACCTGGATGTTCTCGCCGATCTTGCCGACCGCCTCGCCGATGATCTGCTTGAGCGACCGCCCATCCGAGCCTGCGCCGGCGAGAAGCGCCTCGGTGGCCGCCGCGTCCGGGGCCGCGCCCTGGGTCGCCGCGCCGCGCGTGAGCGCCGCATCGACGGCGAGATGGACGAGCGCCTGGAAATCGTCGCCGCGCGCGCAGAAGTCGGTCTCGCAGTTGGTCTCCACGAGCACCGCAGCCCGGCCGTCGGCTGCGATCTTCGCTGCGATGACGCCCTCGCCGGTCGCGCGGCCGGCTTTGTTCGCGGCTGCCGCGAGACCTTTCTTGCGAAGGATCTTCTCGGCTTCGGCGACATCGCCCTTGGATTCCGCCAGCGCGCTCTTGCACTCCATCATGCCGACTCCGGTCTTGTTCCGGAGCTCTTTCACCAGGCTCGCCGAGATCTCCATCACGTCCCCTTGTTTCCGTCCTTCGTCAAAAGAGCCTCGACACGGCCGAAGACCGCACCGAGGCTCTTGGCCCGTCCAACCGTTGAGCTACTCCGCCGAGGGCTCGTCCGCCGCCACCGCCTCCACGGCTTCCGCGCCTCCGCGGCCCGCCGATCCCGGCATCCGTCCGCGGACGGGCGTTCCCGGCTTCGGCGCGTGCGACCGCAGCCGCTCGCGGCGCGCTTCGCGCGCGCGCACGCGCTCGGCGATGTTCTGCGTCGCGCCCGCCTTCTTTTCGGATTCGACCTCGCGATCGCGGCGGGCCGCATCCCACACCGCCCGGCCTTCGAGGATGGCGTCGGCCACGCGGCCGGCGAACAGCTTGATCGCGCGGATCGCGTCGTCGTTTCCGGGGATCGGGAACTGCACCGGCTCCGGATCGCAATTGGTGTCGATGACGCCGATCACCGGGATGCCGAGCTTGTTGGCCTCGGCCACGGCGATCGCCTCACAGAACGGGTCGACGACGAACAGCGCCGCGGGGAGCGAATCCATCCCCTTGAGGCCGGAGAGCGTCTTCTCGAGGCGCGCGCGCTCCTTTTCGACCTGGGCCAGCTCTTTCTTGGTGACCTTGATGTCGCGCGAGCCCTCGGACATCTCTTCGAGGTCGCGCAGGCGCGCGAGGCTCTTCTTGATCGTCGCGAAGTTCGTCAGCGTGCCGCCGAGCCAGCGCTGGTTGACGAAGCTCATGCCCGCGCGGCCGGCTTCCTCGGCGATCGTTTCCTGCGCCTGGCGCTTGGTGCCGACGAACAGAACGGTGCCGCCCTCGGCCGAAAGGCGCTCGGTGAACGTCAGCGCGTCGCGGAAGAGCTTGACCGTCTTCTGGAGATCGATGATGTAGATGCCGTTGCGCGCGCCGAAGATGTATTCCTTCATCTTCGGGTTCCACCGGCGGGTCTGGTGGCCGAAGTGGGCGCCGGCCTCGAGTAGCTCCTTCAGGGTGACGGAAACCAAGAACGTCCTCCTTACGCTGCGGTAGCGCCCTCTAGCGCTTGCTGAACTGGAAGCGCTTGCGGGCGCCCGGCTGCCCGTACTTCTTGCGCTCGACCATGCGCGGGTCGCGGGTCAGGAAGCCCGCGTCCTTGAGCTTGCCGCGCAGCTCGGGGTTGTATTCGAGGAGGGCGCGCGCGATGCCGTGACGCAGGGCGCCGGCCTGGCCCGAAGGACCTCCCCCGCTCACGCGGACGAGGACGTCGAATTTGTCCGCCGTCTCGGTGATCACGAGAGGCTGGCGGATGATCATCTTGAGCATCTCGTTCGGGAAGTACTCGTCGAACGTCTTTTGATTCACCGTGATGTCGCCGCGGCCGGGGCGGAGGTAAATGCGCGCCGCCGAGGTCTTGCGGCGTCCGGTCCCGTAGTACTGATTCGCGGCTTCCGCCGCCGATCGTCGGGCTGCGTTCTTCGTGGCCATCAGTGTCGCACCGCGTCCGGAATGGCCAGCGCCTTCGGCTGCTGGGCGTCGTGCGGATGCTTCGCGCCGACGTAGACCTTCAGCTTTCGACTCATCGCGCGGCCGAGACTGTTCTTGGGGAGCATTCCCTTCACCGCGATCTCGACGAGACGCTCGGGATGGGTCTGCAGCATCTTGCCGGCGGCGACTTCCTTGAGCCCGCCGGGATACAGCGAGTGATGACGGTAGAGCTTGTCGGTCAGCTTGCGTCCGGAGAGCTTGACCTTCTCGGCGTTGACGACCACGACGTGATCCCCCGTGTCCTCGTACGTCGTGTACATCGCCTTGTGCTTGCCGGCGAGGTGCGAAGCGACGACCGTCGAGAGCCGCCCAAGCGTCATGCCGGTGGCGTCGACCAGCCACCATTCGCGCTTGACGTCTCCCTGCTTCGGAACATACGTCTTCATCGAAAATTCCTCGACTGACCGCTCTTTGGGGTCGATAACCCGCAAAGCCAGGACGAACGCAACCTTATATCAATGGCCGCAAGGGGTGTCAAGGGAAGGACTTATACTCCGCGGGTGCCGCTTCCGACGGAAAGCCGAGAGCCTCGCCGGATCCAGGCGATGTTCGCGGGAGTCGCAAAGCGATACGACCTCCTGAACCACCTCCTGAGCCTCAACCGCGACCGGTCTTGGCGGAGGAAGACCGCCGAGGAGGCGTGCATCAGCCCCGGTCTTCGTGTCCTCGACCTCTGCGGCGGCACGGGGGACCTGACGATCGCCCTGGCCGCGACGCCCAATACCCCGTCGCGCGTGGTGTGCTGCGATTTCTCTCATCCGATGCTCGTTCGGGCCGCGGCCAAGCTCGAGCGCAGCGGGATCGCGGCGTCGTGCGCGACCATCGAGGGCGATGCGCTTCGACTCCCGTTCAAGGACGGGAGCTTCGACGCCGTCACTGTGGGTTTCGGGGTCCGCAATCTGGCCGATATGGATGCCGGGTTTCGGGAGGTGCTCCGCGTCCTGTCTCCTGGTGGCCGACTCGTGGTGCTGGAGTTCAGCCGGCCGACCGGCCCCGTCCTCTCGCGGGTCTACCGGTTCTATCTGAACTCGATCGTTCCCCGCCTCGGCGACGGCGCCTCGGGCCGCCGCGGCCCGTACGTCTATCTCGCGCGCACGATCGGCGAGTTCCCCGAGCCTGACATCTTCGCCGGCATGCTCCGCGAAGCGGGCTTCGCCGCCGCCGGCTGGCAACTGTTGTCGGGAGGGATCGTGTGCCTTCACACCGCCATCAAATAGGGGACAGTCCCAGGTCTGTCCAAAATAGCTAGAGAAATCCTCCGGTCAC
>CAZYHZ010000102.1:0-9536 GCA_964647625.1 uncultured Acidobacteriota bacterium | reverse complement strand
TCGAAGTCGAGCCCGTTGAAGCCGATGCCGGAGACGGACGAGATCGGCTGCAATTGGTTCATCGGCTGCGCGGACATCGCGGGGGAGCCGAGTCCGTCGCCGGCGCCGAGTCCCACGCCAGCGCCGAAGAAGATCGGGTACGGGCCGAGGTCGTGATGCTCTGGACCAACGACGAGCCTGACGACGGTTATACGACCGGGAGCGACCCTGGCGACGAAGATGACTACGACCCGGAGTGGGATGAGACGGGCGGGAGTGATTGACAAACGAAGGGCCGCGCTGTGAACGCGGCCCGTGACTGCCATCCACCGATGGCGAAAGGGTAAACGCAATGGCAACGAAGAAGCAAGTCGTCTGGACCATCAAGCTCGTGACCGACGCGCCGATCGACCCGGCCGAGATCATCGGAAAGCTCGATCCGCTGGGCCGGGCCGAAGTCGTGACGTTTTCGGTCAAGACGGTGAAGTAGTCATGGCCGACTTCCGAACGATGTACGACAGCGAATGGCTGCACGAGTACGACCTGAAAGCTGACGAGGTGACGGTCGAAATCACGGCCGTCGAGGCTGGTGAATTGAAGACCCAGGGCGGCAAGAAAAAGCAGCCGGTCGTTCGCTTCAAGGGAGCGGAGAAGGCTCTGGCGCTTAACAAGACCAACGGCAAGTCAATCGCCGCACTGTACGGCGTGGACACCGCCGACTGGATCGGGAAGCGTGTGACCCTTTTCCGCTCCACTACCGAGATGGCCGGCGAGACTGTGCGCTGCATCCGAATCAAGAGGGCGCAATGATCCCGCTTCGATGGTCGCACTTGCGGCATCTCGGCAGAAGTCCGGCCCACTACCGCTACCACCTCGACAACCCCGTTACCGAGACGGACGCGATGCGTGTCGGCTCGCGTGTTCACGACCTGGTCCTGCACGGCGACCGCAACCGCTTCGCCGTGTGGGAGGGCGGGCGCAGGGCCGGGAAGGAATGGGACCTGTTCGCGCTCGCGCACGCGGAAGCCACGATCTTGACGGCCGACCAAGAGGACCGCGCGCAGAACATCGCCGATGCCGTCAAGGGCTGCGACTTGGCGATGGCCGCTTTCTTCGCGTGCGTGACCGAGGAGCGCCGCGCCTGGACCGTGGCGGATCGGGAGTGCGAGGGCACGCCCGATGCAGTCGGAGCCGCGTCCATTGCCGAGCTGAAGGTGACGCGCGATTGCAGTCCGAACCGCTTCCCGTGGCACGCGCAGCGCATGGGCTGGCTCGCGCAAGTGTCCTGGTACAACTACGGTTGCTTCCGGGGCGGCGCTACGAACCTGACCATCGTTGCCGTCGAGGATCAGCCGCCCCACGTCGTCACCGTTTACCGCCTGAGCCCCGACGCGGCCGAGCTCGGCTCCCGGACGTGGCGTTCCCATTTCGAGCGGCTGCTCGTCTGCGAGGCCGAGGACCGCTGGCCGGGCTACACCGAGGCCGTCGCCGATCTGGACGTGGACAGCGAGTTCACCATTCACCACCAAGGGGAGGAATTGACCATTGAGTAACCGAGCGGACGGGACGTATCCGGGAAGCATCGTCGCGGCCTACGTCACCGAGGATTCGTGGAACAAGGGCGAGTACGTCCTGAAACTGGACGTGAACCTCGAAGGCGGCGGCGCGGTGACGTGCCGGGTGAAGCTGTCGGCGTCGGACACGAAAGAGCAGCGGCGGCGCGACGGCACGTTGAAGGAGTTGGGGCTGCCGTACCCGTTCAAGTCGGATTCGCTGCTGGACCTTCCCGGCAAGGGAATCGACGTGCGGCTCAAGACTTCGGCGAAGGGCAACCAGAATGCCTACGTGGCGTCACCGTTCGATGAGCGGGTGCTGACGCCGGAAGAGATCGACGCGGCCATGAGCGGCGCCAACGACGAAATTCCATTCTGATGACCCGCGACCAATCCATCTGTCGCCACTGTTGCCTCCCCGTGACCGTCCGTCTCGTCGCGGGGCAATGGGTCTACTTCAACGCGGACGGGTCGGCGCATCGGTGCGCGGCTTCGTTGATGGCCGCCCCCGCGGCCGCATCTTGTCTTCAACGCCAGCGTCGGCCGCGATCAATGCCCGAACGTGCGCGTTCCTACTCTCCGCTCCTGTTTCTCGGATGCGACGATCCATCGCTTTCGCGAGCGACTGCGGTAGCGACAATTCTAGGCGAACTGGGCCGGTCATGCGGGCTCGCCGTCGCAGTCGCCAACGTGGAACGCGACCCCGCCGCAGAACGGGCAAGGCTCGCAACCGTGACCGACGCCGCACTCGGTGCAGCAAAGCGTCTCTGGGTCCACGGTGCAGTCGCTGTCTTTCGCGTGTTCGATCTGTACGAGCGTCATGGCCTGTCTCCCTTCGCGTCTAAATCTACGGGTAATTATCGTGGGCGTCAAGAGAAATATACGGGTATTTACGGGATAGCGGCATGATCCCGGAATATCAAGCCTTTTTGGACCGCAAGCGCGTCCAGGCCCCGATGCGCGGCGTCCCGGCTCCCTCGAATCTCGCCTCGCACCTATTCCCGTTCCAGCGCGATTGCGTCGCGTTTGGCGCCGAGGCCGGATCGTGGGGACTGTTCCTTGATACCGGGCTCGGGAAAACCGCGTGCGAGCTGGAATGGTGCCGCGTTGCAGCCGAGCAATCGAACGGGCGCGCGCTGATCCTGGCCCCGCTCGCGGTCGGGCATCAAATCGCGGCCGAGGCGAAGCGATGGGGGTACGAGGCGCGCACGATCCGATCGGGTGACGACGCGGGCGACGGAATCAACGTCTGCAATTACGACCGACTGCACCTGATCGACCCGGCCGAGTTCGGGGCCGTGGCGCTGGATGAGTCGAGCATCCTCAAGAGTTTCACGGGCAAGACCACGCGCGCACTCATCGAAGCTTTCGCGGGGCATCGCTGGCGCATGTGCGCGACAGCAACGCCCGCCCCGAACGATCATATGGAGATCGGGAATCACTCCGAATTTCTGGGCGTCATGCCGCAAGCGGACATGCTCGTCCGCTGGTTCCTGAACGATTCGAGCGATAGCGGAACGTGGCGTCTCAAGGGTCATGCCGAGCGCGACTTCTGGGATTGGATGGCGTCGTGGGCGCGTATGGCCGAGCATCCCCGCGACCTCGGCGACAACCTAGACGGGTTCGACCTTCCGCCTCTTGAGATCCACCGACACGAGGTAGACGCCGACGTCCACGCGAATCGGGGCGAGCTGTTCGCGACGGCGAAGGTGTCCGCCACGGCCATGCACGACCTGAAACGACAGACGGCAAGGGCGCGCGCCGGCGCCGCCGCGATCGTGGCATCCGGTGACGATCCGTGCATCGTATGGTGCGACACGAACTACGACGCTGATGCAGTCATGGACTGCCTGCAAAGTAAATCGGGTGTTGTGGAAGTGCGCGGCTCCGATTCGATCGAGGCGAAGGAATCGGCACTCGATTCTTTCGCGGACGGGACGGCTCGCGTCATCGTCACGAAGCCGAGCATCTGCGGGTTCGGGCTCAACTGGCAGCACTGCGCCCGCATGGTGTTCGTGGGTCGCACGTTCTCGTATGAGAGCTACTACCAGGCCGTGCGGCGCTGCTGGCGGTTCGGGCAGACGCGGCCGGTCAATGTTCACCTGATCGTGGCGCCGGGCGAGGATGACATCGCCCGAACGATCGACCGGAAGGCTGACGACCATAAGACCATGAAGGCCGCGATGGCCGCAGCCATGCGCCGCAATCGGGGGCGCGCAGATTCGCAGAGGAAGAACTACAACCCTCAACACGACGGGAGGTTGCCAGCATGGTTCGGTGTGTGAACGAAGCGCACGGAGCGAACTTCGCCGCGTACCACGGCGATTGCGTGTCCGTGGTCGCGCAGCTCCCCGATGCGAGCGTCGGCTTTTCCGTGTATTCGCCGCCATTCGCGAACCTCTTCATCTACTCCGATTCGGTTGCCGACATGGGGAACTGCTCTACCGAATCCGAGTTTGCGGAGCAGTACGGGTTTGTCGTGCGCGAGCTCGCCCGCGTCACGAAGCCGGGGCGGCTGTCGGCCGTCCACTGTTCCGACCTGCCGACTACGAAGTGGAAAGACGGAGTGATAGGGATACGCGACTTCTCCGGGGAGATCATCCGCATCCACGAAGCGGCCGGATGGGTTTTGCACTCCCGCGTCACAATCTGGAAATGCCCAGTTGTCGAGATGACGCGGACCAAGGCGCTCGGGCTTCTGTACAAGCAGCTTCGTAAGGATTCCTCGCGGTCGCGGCAGGGTATGGCTGATTACCTGCTCGTGTTCCGCGCGCCTGGCGAGAACACGGAGCCGATTGAGCACAAGCCGGATGAGTTCCCACTCGATCAGTGGCAAGAGTGGGCGTCCCCTGTGTGGATGGACGTTCAGCAATCGAACACGCTCAATGTGACGGCCGCGCGTGACGACAAAGACGAGCGCCACATCTGCCCGCTGCAATTGGACCTGATTGCGCGGGCTCAAATCATGTGGAGCAACCCCGGCGATACCGTCCTGTCGCCGTTCATGGGCATCGGCAGCGAGGGTGTTGTCGCGCTCAAGAACGGCCGGCGCTTCGTCGGCGTCGAACTGAAAGAGAGCTACTTCAGGCAGGCCGTGGGCTACCTGCGCGGCGTCGATTCGCAGCAGAGGTTGGCGATATGACCGCCCCCATCCCGAAGGCGCCGAAGTCGAGGAGGTCGGCGTGAGCCACGTGTGGTACTGGCGCTGTCGGTTCCCGGAGCGCAATGGCGATCCGTGCCGCGTGCTGGCGCGCGGTGCGCTCAATTCGATCCTCGTCGAGTTCCAGGATGGCTTCCGCGTGGTGACGAGTCGCTATGCGGTGAGGAGGTCGGCGTGAGCGACAACGCCATGGCCCGCGCCGCCCTGATCGCCGAACTGAAGCGTGCCTTCGCGGCCGCGCCCGGGCACGAGTCCGGATGGGAGGCGGTCGCGGACAAGGCGATTGAGCTGCTTCAACCGACCACCGAGTACGAGGGCGTCGTCGCGCTCTTCAAGGGCTTGCCGATGACGTGGCTCCCGGCACTCACATTGAGGATCGTCGAGGAAGGCTACGCGCGGCCCGTGTGGACGCCGGGCGGATGCAGCACGGCGATCACGTCCCTGGAAAAGCGCAACGGCTGGGGGACGCCGTGACAGGCCGCGTCCCCGTCTTCACCTCCGGCGTCCGCGTGGGCTGGCTCTGCACCGGAGAGCGCCACTTCCATCGCTGGTTTCTGACCGCCTGGATCTGCGACGCGTGGCAGTGGGTGACGCAACGGAGAGCCGCGTGAAGCTCCGCATCGCCGACGATTTCACGATCCCGGTCGAAGCGGTCACGCAGACGTTCGGCATCCTCGCAAAACGGGGAATGGGGAAGACGTACACGGCCGCCGTTCTCGTCGAGGAGCTGCTCAAGGCTCGATCGCGCGTGGCCGTCATCGACCCGATCGGCGTCTGGTACGGGCTGCGCGCAGCCGCGAACGGGAAGGACCCTGGGCTCCCGATCGTCGTCATGGGCGGGGAGCACGGGGACCTCCCGCTGCCGTCGGACGCCGGCAAGGCCGTCGCCGACTTCGTGGTCGACTCCGATCAATCCGTCGTGCTCGATCTGTCGCTCTTCCGCAAGGGCGAGCAGACCCGGTTCATGACGGACTTCGCCGAGACGCTCTATCACCGGAACCGCGAGCCCCTGCACCTGGTACTCGACGAGGCCGACGCCTTCGCGCCCCAGCGGCCGCAGAAGGGCGAAGAACGGATGCTCGGCGCGATCGAGGACCTCGTTCGTCGCGGCCGCGCCCGCGGGATCGGCGTCAGTCTCATCACACAGCGCGCCGCGGTGCTCAACAAGAACGTCCTGACGCAGATCGAGGTCCTGGTCGTGCTCAGGACTATCTCGCCGCAGGACCGCGACGCCATGGACGCCTGGATCAAGGCCCACGGCAGCGAGAACGACCGCACGCATTTCATGAACACGCTGGCGTCGCTCCCGGTGGGCGAGGCGTGGTTCTGGTCTCCGGGCTGGCTCGACGTCTTCCGCGTCATCAAAGTTCGACGGCGCGAGACGTTTGACAGCTCGGCCACGCCGAAAGCAGGAGAGGCGAAGCGGGCGCCGAAGAAGCTCGCCGACGTCGATCTCGACGCGCTCAAGGCCACGTTCGCCGCGTCGATCGAGAAGGCGAAGGCCGACGACCCGCGCGAGCTGGGGAAGAGGATCGCAGAGCTCGAGCGCGAGCTGGCCGCGGCGAAGAAGGCGGCGCCCGCGATCGAGCGCGTCGAGGTTCCCGTGCTCACGGCCGACGACAAGACGGACCTCGAAGAACTTGCCCGCCTCGCAAGCCACGTCGGCCAGGGGATTCTCGTCAAGGTGGGCCAGATGGCGAAGGCGGCGGGGAAAGTAGCCCACGGGCCCAAGGACAAGAAGACAACGACATCTTTACATCGCGACCAACCGACCGTGACCGCTCACGCAGCGGTGCCTGTTTCGCCGCCTCGAACGAGGTCGAAAAACGCAAATACCAACGGCGATGTCGGCACCGGGGGGCTCCGACGCATCCTCACGGCGCTCGCGCAGCGGCCGCACGGGCTCTCGAATCGGCAGATCGGCCTGCGCGCCGGCCTCTCGTCGCGCTCGGGCACGTTTTCGACCTACATCAGCCGCGCGCGCGCCCACGGATGGATCGACGGCCGCGATCCGATCCGGATCACCGAGGCTGGCCTCGAGGCGCTCGGGTCCTACGAGCCCCTCCCGTCGGGGCGCGAGCTCCTGAGCTACTGGCTGGGCGAGGTCGGCGCAAGCGGCGCTTCCAGGATGCTCCAGGCGCTCGCGGACACGTACCCAAGAGCGATGTCGAACGAAGAACTCGGCGAGGCGGCCGGCATCAGCGCCAGGAGCGGGACGTTCTCGACGTATCTGAGTCGTCTCCGCGGGCTAGAGCTTGTTGTAGGGCGCGGCGAGCTGCGCGCCAGCGAGGAGTTGTTCTCATGAAAGCCCGCATCCTTTCCGCCAAGAGCCCAGCCGCGCTCGAGACGCAGCTGGCCGAGATCCCCGCCGGCGACGTCGCGCACGTCGGCTACGCGATCGATTCGAAGACGGGCACGCACCACGCTCTGGTCCTCTTCCACGACCCCGACGACGCCAAGCAGCGCGGCACCGTCCGCGAGGCCGCTTCCCGGTTCATCTCCGACGCACTCGATGCGGGCCCGTCCCGCTCCAAGGAGGTTTGATGGCACGAAAGAAAGGATCTGGGGGGGGTAGCGGCGATCAGCAGGAGCTTCCGGGCGTCGTCGATGACGTCAAGAAGTATCCCAAGCTCGATCGCGCGATGAAGCACCTGCTGAGCACGCTGGATGAGTTCGCGAAGGACGAGATCGACGTGAAAGACGCAAAGCGCACCGTGATGGAGCTGATCCACGAGCACGAGCTGGAGAGCTACTCGATCAAGGGGCTCATGGTGGGCACCAAGGAGACAGAGGAACGGCTGTACGTGAAGCGACTGAAAGAGCCGGCGAAGAAGCAGGAATCCGCAGCGTAGAAGGACCAACCGAGCGGGCCTCGACGGGGGCCAAGAAACACGACAACCGAGAAACCAAAGGGGGCGGCGCGAGGGTGTGCCGAGCCGAGGAATAGGGAGATGACCTACCCGTGATAGGATTCGCGGTGCTGAGATCGTAGAGGTAAGGTTCCCGTGATAGTCCCACCTGTACGTTTCGAGACTTCCGCTCGGTTGGCTGAGTCGGCCTCTGCGATCTCAGCAATCACGGAGCCACCGGCAAGGCCGGTCGGGCGGAAGACTGCTCGGAGCCTCCCCAATGGCTAGAGTCAACGTCGAGCCGATCGCGCTCTCGGACTCCCGCTTCGACCTACTCGCCCAGCTCGCCGGATTGGCTGATCGAGACCACGCGCTCGGCAAGATGGTGAGGGTCTGGAACGAGTGCCAGGAGCGCGAGAGCTACGTGCTCCCGGGGCAAATGCTTGACGCGATCTTCGGAAAACACCTGATCGGCGATGTACTTACGCAATCCGGACTGGCTAAACGCACCCGAGGACGCCTCTTCTATATATGTGGGACGCGCGGCCGGATCGAGTGGTTGATAAAAAGACGGGAAGAAGGCCGAAAAGGCGGCTCTCTGGGTGGCAGACCGTCGAAACCCCTAGGGGTTACAAAACCGAAACCCCTAGGGGTTGACGGAAATGCGACGGACGGAAACCCCTCTCTCTCTTGCTCTCTCTCTGAGTCTGAGATCGTATCTGAGGCTTCTACCCCTCCTAGCTTGGTAGTGCGCCGCGACGGCGCAACTGCCGCCGTCACGACGCCGCCCCCGGTGCTCACGTACCCCTGCGACGGGGAGTCGCCCCGCTGGGATCTGACCGAGGCCCAGATCGGGGAGTGGGCCGGGCTCTACCACGGGATCGACATCGCCGACGAGTGCAAGCGCGCGCTCGCATGGGTGTTGGCCGACCCAGCGCGGCGCAAGACAGCCAAGGGTATGAAACGGTTCTTGGTCGGGTGGCTTGGGCGCGCAAAAAACACGCGACGCGATGGCGGGGCGCGCGGCCAAAAGCTCACGTTGAACGAACGGAACAAGCTCGCCACGGCGACATGGGGCGAGGAATGAACACGAGCGACCGCCGCGAGTTCAAGCGCGTCCTAACCAGACTCGGGGCCGTGTTCGGAAAGGCTATCGATGAGGACCTACTCGAAGCGTATTTCACGGCGCTGTCGCCGCTGTCGCTCGATGTGGTGCGCCGCGCGTGCGATACCGCAACCGCCGATCACAAGGGCTATTTCCCGCAGCCGGCCGAGCTTCGCGAGTACGCGCAAGCGTCGGTCCCACGGGAGCGCCCCAGTTACCGCGAAATCGACGGCGAGCGCGTGTACGAATGCTTCCGCTGCATGGACCTCGGCGTCGAGCTGCGAACCGACAAGTGGGGCACACACGGGACGCCGTGCCTGTGTCCGCAGGGTGAATCCGTGAGGCGATCCTGGGAGAAGCCGAACAGCCAGGGAGGGATCATGGCGGAAACCGCGAGGGACAACGTCGAACGGCACCGGAGATTCAATCGGGCAACGGAGGAACCGGCGGCATGACCCTCACGTTCACCGTCCCCGGTCCTCCCCGCGGCAAGGGTCGTCCCCGGTTTTTCCGGATGGGCGAAGGCGTCCGGGCGTACACGGACGACAAGACCGCGGTTTACGAGAATCTCGTCGCGGTGCTGGCGCGCGAGGCGGCCGGCCCGATGAAGCCTTACGCGTTCGGCGTCCGCCTCACGGTCGAGGCCGTGTTCGCCAAGCCGAAGTCTTCGAAGCGCGTGGACCCGCACGTGCGCCCGGATCTCGACAACGTGGTGAAGGCGATTCTCGACGGGCTGAATCGCGCCGGCGTCTGGCACGACGACGCCCAGGTCGTGCAGCTCGTCGCGTCGAAGCGTTACGGCGAGCCGGGATGCCGCGTGACGGTCGAAGCGAGCGCGCCGGCGGATCGTCCGCGTTACCGCGAGATCGACGGTGAGCGCGTGTACGAGT
>CAZYHZ010000101.1:0-9578 GCA_964647625.1 uncultured Acidobacteriota bacterium | reverse complement strand
TGCGGCGGCGGCACGTGCCACGGCGGCGCCGCCCCGAATTGCAACGACAGCAACCCCTGCACCGACGATTC
Source organism: uncultured Acidobacteriota bacterium (assembly GCA_964647625.1). Lineage (GTDB taxonomy): Bacteria > Acidobacteriota > Polarisedimenticolia > Polarisedimenticolales > DASRJG01 > DASRJG01. The sequence continues at coordinate 9,507 of CAZYHZ010000101.1, read as the reverse complement.
CTGCGATCCCTCGAAGGGCTGCGTCCACACCAACAACACCAAGCCGTGCGACGACGGAAACGCCTGCACCACCGGCGACACCTGCGGCGGCGGCCAGTGCAATCCCGGCGGCCCGACCAATTGCGACGACGGCAATTGCTGCACGGTGGACTCGTGCAACCCGTCTACGGGCTGCGTCCACACGGCGAACACGACGGCGCCCGTCTTCACGATCCAGCCGACGCTCGGCAACACGGTCCTCTGGCCGCCGAACCACGGCTACGCCGATTTCACGGTGGCCAGCCTCGGCGCGACGGCGAGCAGCAGCTGCGGCGTCCCCACGATCTCGTTCGCGAGCTGCAGCTCCAGCCAGCCCGAGAACGGCACGAGCGTCGGTGACGGAAACTCGATTCGCGACTGCGTCTACGAGCCCGGCGCCCTGCACGTCCGGGCCGAGCGCGACGGTGCGTGCAGTCCGATCGGCCGCGTCTACGAAACCACGTTGGTCGCGGTCGACTCCTGCGGAAACCGCGCGTACTCCAACCCGGTCGACGTCGCCGTCTGGCACGATCGCAACAACGCGCCGGCGACCGGCACGATCGTCCATGCGGCGCACGGTTCAAACACGAAGGACACGCGCACGGGGACGAACGGCACGTACGGCACGACCTGCGGCACCGGCAGTCCGCTGGCGAACGGTACGGTCCACGACCCGTCCGATGCCGACCCGGAGATGGAGATCATCCAGGACGCATCGGTCAGCGTGAACTCGCTGCTCGTCAACAAGGCGGCGGGAGGAAACGCGCTGCTGACCTGGACGTCGCCCTCGGGCGACGGCAGCACGATCAGCAAGTTCCACATCTATCGCCGGACGTCCTCGAGCTCGTTGTGGAACCTGATCGCCGAGCCGACGCCGACGACCACTTCCTACCTCGATCCGGTGCTGAATGATGGCGGTCGCTGGCAGTACAAGGTAACGGCCGTCATCAAGTAACGACCCGAAGGACGTCGAGGCCGCTCGCCTGGTTCCCGCCCGGCGAGCGGCCTCGAGCGGGTTATCGGAAGCGGATTCGACTTCCCGTTGCTGTAGATTACGCGGATGTCGCTCGACGCCGGGTCCCAGCTCGGTCCCTACGAGATCGTCGCCCCGCTCGGCGCGGGCGGCATGGGCGAAGTCTGGCGCGCGCGCGATCCCAAGCTCGACCGCGAGGCCGCACTCAAGATCCTGCCGCCGTCGTTCGCGGGCGACCCCGAGCGGCTCGCACGCTTCGAGCGCGAAGCCAAGGTTCTCGCCTCGCTCAATCATCCGGGCATCGCCGGCATCTACGGCTTCCACGAGCACGACGGGATTCGATTCCTGGCGATGGAGCTGGTCCCCGGGGACGACCTCGCCGATCGACTGAAGCGCGGGCCGATGCCTCTCGACGAAGCGCTCGGGGCGGCGCGGCAGATCGCCGAAGCGCTCGAGGCGGCGCACGAGCAGGGGATCGTCCACCGCGATCTCAAGCCGGCCAACATCAAGATGACGCACGGCGGGACGGTCAAGGTCCTCGACTTCGGCCTCGCAAAGGCGCTCGAAAGCTCGGTCTCATCGGGAGCCGGACGCGATTCCGCGATGTCGCCGACGATCACGTCGCTGGGCACCGTCGCCGGCGTGATCCTGGGCACGGCGGCTTACATGAGCCCCGAGCAGGCGCGCGGAAAGGCGGTCGACAAGCGCGCGGACATCTGGGCGTTCGGTTGCGTGCTCTACGAGATGCTGACGGGCCGCCTCGCGTTCTCCGGCGAGACGGTCTCCGACACGATGGCGGCGGTCCTGACCCGCGATCCCGATTGGAGCGCGCTGCCCCCGTCGATCCCTTCGCGCCTCACGGCGCTCATCAAGCGCTGCGTTCGCAAGGACCCCCGCGAGCGCCTCCGCGACATCGGCGACGCGCGTGTCGAGCTGTCGGAGATCGCAGCCGGAGGCGCGACGGCGGACGCCCCGCCGGGGGCGGCCGCGACGCCGCGTTGGAAAGCGTGGCCGGTCGCTCTCGGCGGCCTGGCCGTCGGCGTCGCTGCGACCGCTCTCGCGATGCGCGGCCTGAGCCGTGCGCCGGCCGCGCCGGCGATGCGCGTGATGGTGCAAACGCCCGACAAGCACAAGCTGGGTCCGCAGACGACCGACATCACGATGTCACCGGACGGCTCGACGATCGCGTTCGTGGCCGTGGACGAGGCCGGAGTGGCGCGCATCTGGCTTCGCGCGCTCGACTCCGAGAAAGCCCGCCCGCTGTCCGGAACCGAGGGAGCGACGGGCCCGTTCTGGTCCCCGGACGGCCGGAGCCTGGCGTTCTTCGCGGACAACAAGTTGAAGCGGATCTCAGCGCAAGGCGAAGGCTTGCAAATCCTCTGCCCCACCCCCGAAGCCCGAGGCGGCGCCTGGGGCGCGGCAGACACGATCGTGCTCGCGCCGGCAGCGGATGGCCCGATCATGAAGGTCCCCGGCACGGGCGGAACGCCGAAGCCGGTGACCACGCTCGATGCGGCCGCCGGCGAGAAGGGCCATCGGCTGCCGTGCTTTCTCCCGGACGGCAGGCACTTCCTGTACGCGGTGCTGCCGGAGAGTCCGGACGGGATCCGCACGAAGGTCGCATCCATCGACGGCGAAAACGGTCCGGCGGTCGTGACGGCGAAGACCGTCGCCGTCTTCGCGAGCCCGGGCTTCCTGGTCTACATGGGTTCGAACGGCATGGTCGCGCAGCGCTTCGACCCGCAAACCTTCAAGACGTCCGGCGAGCCGCGTGCCATCCCCGATCTCGACACCGGCACAGGAACGTTTCAAGCAGCGAATCCGGTGACCGCGGCGCGTGACGGGACGCTCCTCCAGCACGCCACGACGCTCGCCGCCGAGCATGTCGAAACGCTGGACCGCCAGGGAAAATCGCTCGGCAAGCTTCCGGCCCCGAGTGGCGTCTATCTGGGGCGTGCGCTCTCTCCGGACGGCCGTCGTCTCGCTGTGGAGTACGCGAAACCGGGCGATCCGGTGGCGCCGGTCTACATGCTGGACCTCGAGCGCGGGATCTTCTCGCGTTTCTCCTTCGACTCCGAAGCCGATCAGGCGCCTCAATGGACGCCCGACGGGCGGCGCCTGGTTTGGAGCTCGGACCGGGCCGGCGGCCGGGACCCCTATTGGAAGAACGCGGACGGCTCCGGCACCGAGGAGCGGATCGTGGACGCGCCGGGGCTGTTCAACGACGTCGACTGCGTGAGCCCCGACGGTCGATGGCTCGTGTTCGCCTCCTACAACAGCGACACGGCCGACGATCTCTGGATCGTCGACCTCGACGGCAAGCACGAGGCGCGCCCGCTTCTGAACTCCAAGGCCTACGAGCTGGACGCGACGATCTCTCCGGACGGCCGCTGGATCGCCTATCGATCGGACGAGAGCGGCGAGATGGAGATCTATGCGCAGCGGTTCCCAGGACTCGGGAGCAAGATTCGTTTGACCGTCAACGGCGCGTACAGGGACATCACGAAGTCCTTCATCGCGATCCACTGGCGGAAGGACGGCCGTGAGATCGAATACACCGGCCCGGATGGGCGCACCGTGATGGCGGTTCCCGTCGAGCCCGGGGCCGAGTTGAAGGTCGGCTCCCCGACGGTCCTCTTCAAGCTACCGCCCGAGGTGGACTTCGCGGCTCCCGCGCCCGATGGCCAGCGTTTCTTCGCGTGCGTCAACGACGAGACGTTCAGCGGCGGCCTCATCCGCATCGTCAGGAACTGGCAGAGCGCGTTCGACGGCAAGTAGGATCGCCCGGCCGCCGATTCCGGGCGATACTTCGGGGGATGGGCGAGACTCAGGGAACGTTCGATGCGCTGCGGGAGTCGGCCGATCCCCAGGTGGCGGCGGCGATCGAGCGGCTCGTCCAGCGCGGCGAGGACCACGAGCTCAACCGGGTCAACGTCTTCGACTTCGCAAGACAGCACGGCCTCGACGAGGATCGGGTGGTCGCCGCGTTCCTGCATGCGGCCCGGCTCGGCCTGTTCGAGATGTCGTGGAACGTGCTCTGCCCGGGCTGCGGCGGCGTGCTCGACGCGAACGCGACGCTCAAGACGGTGCGGCAGGAGACCTACAGCTGCTCGTTGTGCGCGGCCGGCTACGAGCCCACGCTCGATGAAATGGTGGAGGTCGCGTTCACCGTTTCCCCGCGCGTGCGCACGATCGCGGCGCACCATCCCGACACGCTGCCGTTCGTCGAGTATGCGCGACAAATCTTTTGGAGCACGGGGATCGACCTGCCCGCCAACTTCAAGGAGCTGATCGAGCAGATCACGCTGGAAGCGATCGAGCTGCAGCCGGGGGAGAAGGCCGTGATCTCCCTTCAATTGCCGGCCGAGTTCGTCATCATTCTCGATACCGTCACGCACGCGGTGCAGTTCCTCGACGTCAAGGGTGAGCCGACTGCGGAGCGCCGGAACATCTCGCTCGTGTTCAGCAAGGGCTACACGCCGCAGGCCACGATCCCGATGCGGCCGGGGCCGGTGCGGATCGCGGTCGAAAACGCAACCGACGTGCGGGTCATGCCGGGAATCTGGCTCGCGGACGACAAGCTGCACGAGCTGCTCGGCCGCCGCAAGCCGTTCCTCACGGCCAAGCGCCTGCTGACCAACCAGACCTTCCGCGACCTGTACCGGACGGAGACGCTCGAGATCGATCAGCGGCTCAAGATCACCAGCCTCACCTTCCTGTTCACCGACCTGCGCGGCTCGACCGCGCTCTACGATCGGGTCGGCGACCTCAGCGCGTACGATCTCGTGAAGGCGCATTTCCGCGTGCTGCACGAGATCGTGGCGGCCGAACAGGGTGCCGTGGTCAAGACGATCGGCGATGCCGTGATGGCCACATTCCCGACGCCGGAGCGCGCCGTGGATGCCGCGCTCCGGATGCGGGAGGCGATGCGCCAGTTCAACAGCGACAAGACCCAGGACGACTTCCTCCTCAAGATCGGCATCCACGAGGGCCCCTGCCTCGCGGTGATGCTCAACGAGCGGCAGGATTATTTCGGTCAGACCGTGAACATCGCGTCGCGCGTGCAGAATCTCGCCGACTCGCGGGCCATTCTCGCCAGCGGAGCGGTGGTCGAGAATCCGCAGACGACCAAGCTCCTCGAGAGCAACCACCTGAAGCCGTTACCGCGCGAGGCCATGCTTCGGGGCATCGGCGAAAAGGTAAAGGTGTACGAGATTCCCTGAGCGCCCCGTTCCCTACGCCCCGACGCCGTTCTGCATGCTCCACAGCGCGGCGGCCGCCCGCGTCGAGACGCCGATCTTGGTGTAGATGTGCTGGATATGATGGTCGGCGGTCTTGGGTGAGATGAAGAGACGATCGGCGATCTGACGCGTGGTCAGGCCCAGCGTGGCAAGGCGTAACACCTCGACTTCGCGGTCGGACAATCCGCCCGGATGCTCGACGCGTGGGCTGGTTAGCGGCTTCGCCTCGCCGTGCCCCGCGGCGACGAGGACGGCGCGGCTCGCACGGGTTTCGAGCACGCCTGAGGATTCGAGGCGGCGCATCTCGGCGGCCGCGTCCTCCGGCGAATGCGCCGGGCGGTCGGCACGATCCGCGGTCATGCCCGCGTAGACCTCCGTCGCCGCCAGCACGCACGCCGCGAGGTTCGCTGCGCCGGAAGGCAAGCGCTTGTGATATCCGGACCCGTCGCACTTCTCGTGATGCGCCGACGCCACCGGGTTCAGCGCGGCCAGCGCGGGCGAGCGGCGCAGCATCTGCTCGGTGAGCATCGGATGAAGCTCGACGCGGTCGAACTCGGTTCGCGTGAGCGCGCCGGCCTTGTCCCAGATCGAGTTCGGGACCGCCGTCGTGCCGAAGTCGTGCACCAGCGCCGCCCGGCGTAGCTGCGTCACCGTCTCCTCGTCGAGGCCGAGCACCCGGGCGGCGTCCGCGGCGAGCGCGGAGCAGCGACGGCTGTGGCCGCGCATGAACGGCGACTTGAGATCGATGAAATCGGCGGCGACCGTCAGGGCGTCGTCGAGCGCCTCGCCCGATAGAGTTCGGCGCGGCTCGGGCTCGAGGGCCAGCACCTCGTCCCAAGGCTCGCACTTGCCGAGCCGGTCGAGCCACACTTCTCCCTCGGTGGCGAACAGATCGGCGAGCGCGGGGTCGTAGGTGCGGTCGCGGCGATCGCGGGCGGCCTCGATCGCCGAGTCGCTCGAGATGATGCGATCGATCGCTTCCATGTCGTGGCTCAGGTGCACCACGCGCATGGCCAGGGGGATCGCTTCGCCCTTGACGTGATTGGGATGGCCGTTGCCGTTCCATCGCTCGAACGTGCAGCGCAGCGCGTCCTGCACGGCCGCCGGAAAGCCCAGCCGCTGGACGAGCATGACGGCGACCTCGCACCCGGATGCGAAGTTGTAGACCGCCCACTCCTTGGCGGTCTGCTGGAGCATGCGGACGATCTCGTCCCTCCGCTCCGGAGAGTGCCCGGCCGTGGCGAAGGCGACCACGTCGCGCATCACCTCGGCCGGATTGCCGGCGTCGTGGGTCAGCGTGGCGCCGCGAATCGCGATCTCGTCGCCGAATACCGTCGCCACCTCGTGGGCGTGCCCGGTGCAGCCGACGTACCGCAGCAGCGCCACCCAGTAGGCGGTGTCCCGCACGTCCTTCTCGAACCCGGCCGCTTCGCAGATCCACGACGCGAGCAGGCACGAGCGGAGCTGGGACTCGAGCGGCTGGCCGAATGCGTTGTCCTGGGCAAGAGCCAGCGTGGCGACGAACTCACTCTGACGAAGCTCGTTTTTCAAAATGGGGAGTTCTCCCGATGTTTGGCTGTCCGCGAAATCGCATATTCACGCCGCATGCTGCTGGTCATCGAATGAAAAGAAAAGATACGAAAAAAAGGGAGGATAACACCATGGAATCGAAGGAATCGGGCAGGAACTCCATCAAGGTCGGCGTCATCGCGGACCAGACCGGGCCGCTGTCGTTCGTCGGCCAGGCGAACGCCAACGTGGCCCGCATGGTCGTCGGCGACCTCAACGCAAAAGGGGGCCTTTTGGGGCGGCCGCTTCAGCTTCATCTCGAAGACAGCGCCACGGACGACGCCGTCGCCGCAGCGCGGGCGGCCAAGCTCGTCGAGCAGGACCGCGTCGACGTGATCTTCGGCGGCATCTACAGCTCGACCCGACAGGCCATCAAGGCGGCGGCGGTGACGAAAGGGCGGACGCTCTACATCTATCCGGAGCAGTACGAGGGCGAAGAGTCGGACCCTCTCATCTTCTGCACCGGACCGGTCCCGGCCCAGCAGGTCGATCCGTTCATCCCGTGGCTGATGAAGCGGACCGGGGCCAAGAAGTTCTACCTGCCCTCGGCGGATTACATCTGGCCGCGCGTGATGAACCGGAGGGTCCGCGAGGTTGTGACGGCGAACGGCGGCTCGATCGTCGGCGAAGAGTATTTCCCTCTCGATCACACCGACTACCGCGCGACGGTCGAGAAGATCGCGGCCAGCGGGGCCGACGTGGTGTTCAACACGATCGTTCCGCCGGGGGTGTCGCCGTTCTTCGAGCAGCTGCACGCCTCGGGGTTCGCGAAGCGCGGCGGGCAGCTCGTCTGCACGTACTTCGACGAGAACTTCCTGAACATGGTGCCGGCCGCTCACGTCGAAGGACTGTACGGTTGCCTGGATTACTACCACGCCGTCGACGACGCGTTCAGCAAGAAGCTCCTCGCGCAGTACGACGCGCTGTACCCCGGCAACGCCCAGTTCACCGCCGGCGGCGCGTGCTCCGGCCTGTACCGCGGGCTGCGCATGTGGGCGGCCGCCGTGACGGACGCCGGCTCGCTCGCGCAGGCTGCGGTGATCGCCGCCCTCGATCGTGCGAAGATTTCCGAGGGCCCGGGCGGACCCGCGGCGATGGTCCCCGGACAGCACCACGTCCGCATGAACATGTACATCGCGCAGGCGCGCGGTGGCCGGTTCGAGGTCGTCGAGAGCCTCGGCGCCATCGATCCCCAGGAACGGATCGTCGCGACGGCGACATCCCACAACTAGGTAAGAAGGAGAGACGCTCATGCTACTCGCAACGACCAGAGTCGAGGATTTCGATCGGTTCTTGAAGGTGTTCACGACCGCAGGCGCCGACAAGCGCAAGAAGCACGGATCGAAGGGCGCGTTCGTTTTTCGCGATCCGTCCGAGAGCGACCGGGTCTGGGTGATCTTCGACTGGGACGAGGCCGGCTGGAAGAGCTTCGTCTCGGACCCGGAGGTCCCACCGATCATGAAGGAAGCCGGCCACAAGGAGAAGCCGCAGGCAGCCCAATTCGCGGCCAAGTGCGACGCCTGACGTCCGACCGCGGCGGCGGCGACGCGACGGTCGCCGTCGCCCGGGACAGATCGCGGCCGCTACGGTCTCCACGCCAGGGCCAGGCGAAACGAGCGACTTTCCGCGGGATGGAAGTGGATGTCGTCGACCGGTGCCGCTTCGTTTTGCAGCCGGGATGCGTAGTAGTAGTCGATGTCGCTGACCTTCTCGTCCAGAAGATTGAAGCCGGAGAGCGTCAGCCGCACTCCGTGCCGGAACTGATATCCGAAGTCGGCGTAGAGCAGCGTGGACGTTGCCGACCGCACGCTGTCGTCTTCGATGAGCGCGCGCGGGCCGAAGTAGCGAACGCGGGCGCTTCCGAAGAAGTGGTGCAGGTCGATGATCGTGAACCCGGCATTCCCGACCCCTTGAATCGACCCTGGGATGTGATCGCCGACGGGATCGAAGTCCGTGAAACGCGCGCTTGCGTACGCCAGGTCGACATCGAGGCTCCACCAGCCCGCCGCCGGCTTGTAGAAGTTCGCCCATTCGAACCCGACACGCCGGCTCGGCCTGCTGGCCTCCGTGACCCCGGCGTCTCCCGAGAACACGAGCTCCGAAGCGAGGTCGAGCAGGTAAACCGACACCGTGCTCTGGAGGCCCTTCACCGCCTGCGTTCGCACCCCGAGGTCCACGCCCTTCGCGCGAACGAGCGGCGGGACCTTGTCCGCGAGGGCGCCCGTCGACGGGTCCACGGTGATCGTCGCCCCACGGGCGTCGTTGCTGTGAAAGCCGTAGCCGATGTTCAGGTAGTACTCCGTTGCCTTCCAAGGCCCGAACACGAACGACAGCTTCGGCGAGGCGAGAGTGGCGTGGGCGTCGCCGGAGTTCGCCGCATCGTTGCTGTCGACGCTCGCCGTGTAGAAATCTCCGCGTAGCCCGGCGACCATCCGGAGCCACGGCGTCCATGCGACCCGGGTCTCGACGAACGGGCCGCCGCCGTACTGAAGGATGTCGTCCTGGCGCGTGGTGGACAGCCGCTGGCGGCCCACGTCGTGAAAGAGCCCGTTGCTGATGTCGTCCCGCCGGATCTGGAGGCCCGCTTCGGTTTCCCAGGTCCGGCCCGCCCACCGCGGCGACCACGTCCCCGTGAGCTCGAACCCCGACACGAACCGGCGATCGTCCTGCTCGAACTGATCGCCGTTGACCGGATCGTCGAGGAAG
>CAZYHZ010000100.1:0-9703 GCA_964647625.1 uncultured Acidobacteriota bacterium | reverse complement strand
TCGCCGGCGAGCCGGCGCTGCAGGTCGATTACGTCGAGCTGGTGGACACGGTGCGCCTCGATCCGGTGGCGAAGATCCAGGGAGAAACCCTGCTCGCGGTGGCGGTTGCGGCCGGCGCCACCCGCCTGATCGACAACATCGTCCTGCGATCCTAAACTGCTGGCGCTCTCGGGCGTCTACCCCGGTTTCGGGGGGGCGACTTCGGGGCGAGAAGGAGTGGACATGACCCGCGAAATGCTTCGAGCCAAGGTCCATCGGATCACGGTCACGGAGTGCGACACGGCCTACGAAGGCAGCCTCACGCTCGACCGCGACCTCATGGACGCCTGCGACATGGTCCCGTTCGAGCGGATCGACGTCTACGACGTCGACAACGCCAACCGATTCTCGACCTATCTGATCGAGGGTCCGCGCGGCTCCGGCGCGTGCTGCGTCAACGGCGCCGCCGCGCACCTGGTCGAGGTCGGCCACAAGGTGATCATCGCGGCGTACGCGAGCATCGATGACGCCGACGTGCGGGGTCACTCTCCGAAGATCGTGCTCGTCGACGACGCCAACCGCGCCACGATCGTCAAGGACTACGAGGGCGCCGGCGTCAAGGTCGGCGCATGAACGACGACTCGGTCACGCTGCGCACGTTCACCGATCGCGGCGAGGCCGAGATCGCCCGCGCGCTCCTCGAGGCCGAGGGCATCGAGGCGTCGCTGCGCGCCGACGATATCTACCCGGCGCTCGACTTCTCCTCGGGGCTGCGCCTCGTCGTCCCCGAGGGCGACGCCGAGCGCGCTCGCGCCATCCTCGACGAGAAGATCTCCCCCGAAGAACTCGACGAAGCCGAGAGCGAAACGGAATAGGGGACAGTCCCCTTTTTCTTACAAATTCAATTCCGCCGGGAGCTTCTCCTCCTGCGGACGTTCGCCGCATGCGGACTGTTCCGCGCGGTTCACTCCGCGCTCGCTCGCCCGCGAAGGAATCTGCGGGCTCGCTCACGAGGCCGCATTCGGAGAAGCTCTCGGCTGAGCTGAATTTGTAAGAAAAAGGGGACTGTCCCCTATTCGGTCAGCCGCGCCCACACGCGGGCGACCTGCGCCCGTGTGACGTCGAGCGAGCCGCCGTTGTCGATGACATAGTCGGCGGCGGCGACTTTGGCCGCCAGCGGAGCCTGAGCGGCGATGCGGGCGCGGGCTTCGGCTTCGGTCAGTCCGCCGCGAGCCACCGCGCGGGCGACCTGCGTCGCTTCGTCGCACGCGACGACGACGAGCGCGTCCAGGTCGCGGTGCATCCCGGCCTCGACCAGCAGCGCGGCGTCGATCAGCGCGACCGGCGGGGCGTCCCCCAGTGCGACCCTGCCGGCGATCGCTCTCGCGATGACAGCGCGCACCTTGGGGTGGATGATGGCGTTGAGGTCGGCGAGCGCCCGTGCGTCGCTAAACACAATGGCCGCGAGCGCCCGCCGGTCGATCGCTCCACCGGCCCCCACGACGCCGGACCCGAAGCGGGCGACGACCTCGGCTTCGGCGCCTCCGCCCGGGGCGGTCAATTCGTGGCTGATGCGGTCGGCGTCGACGTGGAACGCGCCGAGGTCCTCGAAGAGCTTCGCGACCGTGCTCTTCCCCGAGGCGAGGCCTCCGGTCAGGCCGATGCGGCGCATCGCCTCGCGGCCTCGAGCGTGTTGGCGAGCAGCATCGCGATCGTCATGGGGCCGACGCCGCCGGGCACGGGGGACAGCCACGCCGCGCGCTCGCCGGCCTCCCGCGCGTTGACGTCGCCGCACAGGACCGACCCCTTCGCCGCGAGCGTCCGCAGCTTGGGATCTTCGGGTCCGAACATCTCGCCGGCGATCGCGGGGTCGGTCAGCGCGTGGATGCCGACGTCGACCACGACGGCGCCCTCGCGGATGAAGCTGCCCCGAACGTAGCCGGGACGGCCGATGGCGGCGACGAGGATGTCGGCCTCCGACGCGATCGCGGCGACGTCGCGGCTCTTCGAATGCGCGACGGTGACCGTGCAGTTCTCTCGAAGCAAGAGGATCGCCATCGGCTTCCCGACGATGTTGCTGCGCCCGAGCACGACGGCGCGCCGTCCCGCGAGCTGGATCTCATGACGCTTGAGCAGCTCGATCACCCCCGCCGGCGTGCAGGGGACGATGCCGGGAAGCCCCGCGAGCAGGCGCCCCGCGTTGACCGGATGGAACCCGTCGACGTCCTTCGCGGGATCGATCGCCTCGATCACGCGGTCGGGTTCGACGCCCGCCGGCAGCGGAAGCTGCACGAGGATGCCGTGGACGCCGGCGTCGGCGTTCAACCGGCGCACCGCCGCGAGGATCTCCGCCTGGGTCGCGGCCGCCGGCAAGCGCAGCACCTCCGAGCGCATGCCGGTCTCGCGCGACGCCTTCTCCTTCCCCCGCACGTACGCCATCGACGCGGGGTTCTCGCCGACGAGGACGACCGACAGCCCCGGCGTGACGCCGGTGCGCTCGCGCAGCGAAGCGACGCCGGCCGCCACCTCCGCGCGAATCGCCGCCGCGGTTGCCGTCCCGTCGAGCGTGCGGGCCGTCACTTCGGGCGCCTCTTGTAGAACGCGGAGAAGCCGAACGGCTTCCCGTCGGACAGCGTCGCCTCGACGTCGATCTGGAACGTCTTGACCGCCGGATCGAACGTGTGAAACAGGAACAGGCCGTCGCGCTTTTCGCCGGGCAGGAGCACGACCTGACCATCGAGGATGGCCGCGCGGATTTTCTCGATGCCGTCCGGCGCGGGCCGATCCGCCATCGCATAGAGCGAAACGATCGTCGGCAGGTCGAGCGGGGTCTGGAAATCCTTCCAGCCCGTCTGGAGCCGGCACGACTGCGGCTCGAACACCAGCCGCGCGTCGGTGCGGTTCTCGACGAGGATGTGAAACGCAAGGAACGCGGCGCCTTCGCGGCCGGCTGCGGGCGCGAACGGGTCGGTCGTCAGCCCCGCGCGCCGCTTGATGAACTCGATCCGCGTCGGCTCGTCGATCCTCGTCAGCCACAGCGACGCCGCAGGGGATTCCTTGCTCCAGGTCTCGCCCTTCAGCGCCCCGGCGCCCGGCTGCGCGGGATCGGGGTCGTAGACGGGCGGCGCCTTCGGCGGGGCCTTCGCAAGGGCGAGCGCGAACGCGAGCGGAACCACGAGCCACAATCCGCGACGCATCCGGCGCACGGGCGGATTCTATCAACCCCCGGCGAGAGTCGTGCTATGACTACGGCATGAGCCCACGAAAGATCCTCGGCGTCCTCCTGCTCGTCGCCGGCACGCTCGCGCTGGTTTACCGCGGGTTCAACTACACGTCCGAGAATCACACCGCGCACCTGGGCCCGATCGACTTCGAGGTAAAAGAAAAAAAGCGAATGGACGTGCCGGTCTGGGCCGGCGTCGTGATGATCGCCGCCGGAGGCGCGCTGCTCGTCATCGGGTCGAAGCGGGGTCGCTGACGACGAGGGCGCGGCGGGCGTTCGCGAGCTCCCTTTCTCCGCTGCGAACGGCAATCTCGTAGTCGAACCGCCCCGGGCCGAGTGTGTTCGCGGCGATCACGTCGCGGATCTGAACGCAGCGGTCGCCGCCGTCGAGCGAAATCGGCCGAAATTTCACCTCGGACTCACCCTTGATCGCCCGGACCGCCGACTGCCCCCGAGTCTCGGGGTCACGGCATACGAGGGCGATCACCGCAATCGGGGTCTTGCCCGCGAGCGGGTCCGAGGGTCCGAACACGAGAGAGCCCGATGTTCGCGTCTGGCCGTCCCTCACGAACGCGGCCGGGCGCTCTTGCACCACCGCGATCGGAGAGATCGACGCGGCGGTCCCGGGTTTCGGAAGCTCGCCCGCCAGCCGGGACGAAAGCACGCGGTCGCCGCCTTCCTGGCCGACGGCGACGATCTCGTACTCGCCCGCGCCGATCGTGATCTCTTTCTCGAGCACGACCGGGGTCTTCGCCGAGTTCGCAGAGATGCGCGCCGAGAAGTCTTTGCGAACGGAGTCACGGCTGATGATCGAAGCGCCGAGGTCCCACCGGCTGGATTCCCCGGCGGACGGTGGCGCGCGAACCTGGACCAGCGCGTGGTACCCCTTCTTGTCCAGCGAAAGGAAGACCGTCGAGGCGAGGAAACCGTCACTCGCGTCGTCAACCTCACGGTCGGCGAACGCGGAAAGCAGCCGCATGGTCCGGCGGGCCGCGACACTCGGAACGACGATCAGTCCCTGTGCGCGGACGGAAGCGCCTTTGCGCCGGACCCGCACGGTCACCGGGTGCGTGACGTCCGGCTTCAACCCGTTGGGCTTGAAGCTGAGGAGATAGAAGCAACCGAAGCGGCGCTCGACGTGATCGGCGATCTTCGCGGTGGGAGTGCCGTGGACAAACCCTTCGCCACCTGTTTCGAGGCCGAGCACGCGCAAGGATCCTTCCGCGGAATCGCTCATCGGATCGGGTGCCGTCATCCCCTCCGCCTGCACGGCGAAAATGTGGACGCCCAGGCTCAAGGCCTCGCGCGCCACCCGGTCGAAATCCAATGGCGCGGAGGTTTCGAGACCGAGGTCCTGCGTGCCGGCGAGGCGAAGGTAGAACTGCCCGGCGTCCTGGCGGAGCGTATCGCCGAAATAAAAGACTCCGCGAGGCGGCCGCTCGGCCTGCAGGATTCCAAGCGCCAGGCCCAGTCGCTGCTCGGCGCGCCGCGCCTCCCACCATTCCTCCTGTGCGTACTGCCGGGCGAGGGACGTGGCGCCGGCCCGGTCTCCAAGGTCCACCTCGTGCTGGACCTCACCGGTGCGCGTCGATTCCAAGGCCGCGTAGGTGTCGGCTTGCGCCGGGTCGTCGCGAAGCCGATCGAGGCCGCGCAAGAGCCGTGCCGGGTCGTCCGTCAACGGAACGAGCGTCTTCGGGCGCACGGCGCTCGAGACGATGGCGGCGCGCGCCCCGCGCACGATGAGCCGCCCGACGAGCTCGCGAGCGGTCTCCAACGCGCGGACACGTCCGTACTGGGTCAAATGAGGCTGGTCGAAGAAGAACAGATAGGCGGCCGACGGCGTCGTCGCCTGGGTCTCGCCGCTTTCTCTCGCGGAACCGGGGGCGGGCTCGGAGCACATCCGGTCCGCGATGACATCGTCGATCGCCTTGTCCCCGATGACCAGCGAGAAATCGCGAGACGTCAGGTGGTCGACGATCTCCGGCGGCCCATCGACCGACACCTCGAGCTGCACGAGGTCACTTGCGACGCTGTCCTCGAGCTCGGGTGCCGACGGCTCGGAACGGACGACTGCGACCCCGAACAAAAAGGCGAGCGCGCACGCCCCCGAGACCGCCGATCGCCGCATCAAAGCCCCCCCGAACGACGTGAGTTTCGCGACGATACTCCGCGTCGCATCGTCCGCGCCAGAGCGATCGGCTAGAATCCCCGCCTGCCAGGACGGGTCCCCATGGCCATGACCGAGATCGTCATCCGCGGTGCCGCGGAGCACAACCTCAAGCGCGTCGACCTGACGCTGCCGCGCAACGCGTTCATCGTCATCACGGGGGTGTCCGGCTCCGGAAAGTCGTCGCTGGCGTTCGACACGCTGTACGCCGAGGGGCAGCGCCGCTACGTCGAATCGCTCTCGGCGTACGCGCGGCAATTCCTCGAAATGATGGAAAAGCCCGACGTCGAGTCGATCGAGGGGCTGTCGCCCGCGATCTCGATCGAGCAGAAGACGACCTCGCGGAACCCCAGATCGACCGTCGGCACGGTGACCGAGATCTACGACTACCTGCGCCTGCTCTTCGCGCGCGTCGGCAAGCCGCACTGCTACAACTGCGGGAAGCCGATCACCTCGCAGACCGTCCAGCAGATCGTCGATGCGGTCCTTCAGCTTCCCGCCGGGACGAAGATCCAGATCCTCGCGCCGATCGTCCGCGGGCGGAAGGGGATCTACAAGAAAGAGCTGAAGGAAGCCGCCCGCAAGGGGTTCGTGCGGGCCCGCGTGGACGGCACGGTGCGCGATCTCGCCGACGACATCGACCTCGACAAGCAGAAGAAGCACACGATCGAGATCATCGTCGACCGGCTGGTCGTCAAGTCCGACCTCAAGGGGCGCGTCACGGACTCGGTCGAGACGGCGCTCGGCGCCGCCGAGGGTCTGGTGGTCGTCGACGTCGACGGCAAGCGCGACCTCCTGTTCTCGCGCCACCTCGCGTGCACCGATTGCGGCATCTCGATCGGCGAGCTGGTGCCGCGTATGTTCTCGTTCAATTCGCCGTACGGCGCATGCCCCGAGTGCGACGGCCTCGGCGTGCGTAAGTCGTTCGACCGCGAGAAGCTGATCCGCGATCCGTCAAAAACGCTGCGCGAGGGCGCTCTCGGGTGGGGCGACGCGGGCTGGTACCAGGTGCTCGAGTCCGGCGTGTTCAAGGCGTACAAGGTCTCGCCCGACACGGCGTACGAAAAACTTCCCGCGGCGTTCAAGAAGGTCTTGTGGGACGGAGCGGGAGAAAAAGAGTTCACGTTCCGGTGGCAGGGGCGGCGCAGCAGCTACGAGTGGAAGCGCTCGTGGGACGGGATCCTGCCGTCGCTCGAGCGGAAGTACCGCGAGACGCAATCCGAGTCGCGGCGCGAAGAGCTGGAAAAGTACATGTCGGTGCACCGCTGCCCGGTCTGCAAGGGGGCGCGGCTCAAGCCCGAGACGCTGGCCGTCAAGATCGAGGGGAAGACGATTGCCGAGCACACCGAGCTGTCGGTGTCCCGCGCGATCCGTCTTTACCGCGATCTCGCGCTGGACACCAAGGACCGGCAGATCGCGGCGCCGATCCTCAAGGAGATCCGCGAGCGCCTCGGGTTCCTCGAAAACGTCGGGCTCGGCTACCTGACGCTCGATCGCGGCGCCGCCACGCTGTCGGGCGGAGAGGGGCAGCGCATCCGCCTCGCCACGCAGATCGGCTCGAGGCTGACGGGGGTTCTCTACATCCTCGACGAGCCTTCGATCGGCCTGCACCAGAGGGACAACCGGAAGCTTCTCAACACGCTTCTGGCCATGCGCGACCTCGGCAACACGGTCATCGTCGTCGAGCACGATGAGGAGACGATCCTGGCCGCCGACCACGTCGTCGATCTCGGGCCGGGGGCGGGGGAGCTGGGCGGCGAGGTCGTCGCGGAGGGGACGCCGGAGGACATCGCGGCGAGCCCGCGCTCGCTCACGGGCGCGTTCCTGTCCGGGCGCGAGACGATCCCCGTTCCCGCGAAGCGTCGCACCGGCAGCGGGAAGTCGATCACCGTCCACGGGGCGATCGAGCACAACCTCAAGGACATCACCGTCGCTTTCCCGCTCGGGACGCTGACCTGCGTGACCGGCGTCTCGGGGTCGGGGAAGAGCACGCTCGTCAACGAGATCCTGCACCGCGCCATCGCCCGCAAGCTACACGCGGCCGAGGACCTCCCGGGCGCTCACAAGAAGGTCACCGGCATCGAGCACATCGACAAGGTCATCGACATCGACCAGTCGCCGATCGGACGGACCCCGCGGTCGAACCCCGCCACGTACGTCGGCCTGTTCACCCCCATCCGCGACCTGTTCGCCCTCGTTCCGGAGTCCCGGGCGCGCGGCTACCAGCCGGGGCGTTTCTCCTTCAACGTCAGCGGCGGCCGCTGCGAGGCGTGCGAGGGGGACGGGGTCATCAAGATCGAGATGCATTTCTTACCCGATGTGTACGTCACCTGCGACACCTGCCTCGGTCGGCGGTACAACCGGGAGACCTTGGAGATCCTCTACAAGGGGAAGTCGATCGCGGACGTGCTGGAAATGACCGTCCACCAGGCACTGCTCTTTTACGACGCCGTGCCGGCCGTCCGCGAGAAGCTCCAGACGCTCCAGGACGTAGGATTGGGCTATATCCGCGTCGGCCAGGCGGCGACGACGCTCTCCGGGGGCGAGGCGCAGCGGATCAAGCTCTCCAAGGAGCTGTCCCGGCGCGCGACCGGCCGCACGCTGTACTTGCTGGACGAGCCGACCACGGGGCTGCACTTCGACGACGTGCGCAAGCTGCTCACGGTGCTCCAGCGCCTGGTCGAGGGGGGCAACACGGTCGTCGTCATCGAGCACAATCTGGACGTCATCAAGTCGGCCGACTGGATCGTCGACCTGGGCCCGGAGGGGGGAGACCTCGGTGGGCGCGTCGTCGGCGCCGGCACGCCCGAAGCGATCGCGCGCATTCCGGAGTCGAGCACGGCGAAATACATCGTGCGGGCGTTGACAGGTGAGGCGCCGGCTTCTAACCTGAGTTCCGGTTCATCCCACAAGTCCGTCTCGCGACGCCGGGGGTGAACCCTCCGGAGTCACGAATGTCGAGCTCGCTCAAAACCAGCCTCTCCTCGAAGACCGCGGCCCTCAAGAAAGACGTCGAGGCCATCCTCGCGGCGCACGGCAACACGCCGATCGCCGACGTGACGGTGTCGCAGGCCTACCACGGCATGCGCGACATCAAGTGCATGGTCACCGAGACGTCGTCGGTCGATCCGCAGGAGGGAATCCGCTACCGCGGGATGACGATCCCCGAGCTTCAGGCCCGGCTTCCCAAGGCGGGAAACGGCGCGCAACCGCTCCCCGAGGGCGTCTTCTGGCTGCTTTTGACGGGGGACGTCCCGACGCAGGCCCAGGTCGCCGAGGTCACGGCGGCGTGGCGCGCCAACGAGACCCTGCCCGAGCACGTGACCCGCACGCTCGACGCGATGCCGACGACGGCGCACCCGATGACGCAGCTGTCCGTCGGGATCATGGCGATGCAGACCGACTCGATCTTCGCCCGCCGCTACCGGGAGGGGATGCCCAAGACGGCGCACTGGGACGCGATGTACGACGACGTCGTCCTGTTGCTCGGGCGCATGCCGGTCCTCGCCGCCTACATCTATCGCCGCAGCTACAAGGGCGGCAAGCACATCGCACCCGCAGCGGACAAGGCGCTCGACTGGTCGGCGAACCTCGCGCACATGCTCGGCTTCGACGACGCGGACTTCCGCGAGCTGATGCGGCTCTATCTTTCGATCCACGCCGATCACGAGGGCGGCAACGTCAGCGCGCACGCGACGCACCTCGTCGGCTCGGCGCTGTCCGATCCTTACCTCAGCCTCGCCGCGGGGATGAACGGCCTCGCCGGCCCGCTCCACGGTCTCGCGAACCAGGAAGTCATGCGCTGGCTGATCGGCGTCAAGCAGAAGCTCGGCGGCGGTGTCCCGACGAAGGCGCAGCTCGAGACGTTCGTGTGGGACACGCTGAACTCGGGCCAGGTCGTGCCCGGCTACGGCCACGGCGTCCTGCGCGTCACCGACCCGCGCTACCTGGCACAGCGCGAGTTCGCGCTGCAGCATCTGCCCGACGACGAGAACTTCCAGATCGTCAAGATGTTGTACGACATCGTCCCCGACATCCTGACGAAACAGGGTAAGGCGAAGGACCCGTGGCCCAATGTCGACGCGCACTCCGGAGTGCTCCTCGTCCACTACGGGCTGAACGAGTTCGACTTCTTCACGGTCCTCTTCGGCGTCTCGCGCGCGATGGGCGTCCTGGCGTCGCTCATCCTCGATCGCGCCCTGGGCATCCCGCTCGAGCGCCCGAAGAGCGTCACCACCGAGTGGATCAAGAAGAAGGTCGCCGGCGTTCTGGTTTAGGAGCCAGCACCCATAAGGGGACATTCGTCTTTTTCTTCAAATGGGGGACAGTCCCCT
>CAZYHZ010000099.1:0-10244 GCA_964647625.1 uncultured Acidobacteriota bacterium | reverse complement strand
TGCCATCGAGCTGCAACAAGTTCAACAAGAACCCTGGCCCTGGCAAATAGGGGACAGTCCCCTTTTTCTTACAAATTCAGCTCAGCCAGAGATGAGTGTCCCTCTCGGCACGCTCCGCGTTGCGCGCCGGACGGATCGGCGCGCCGCGTTCGCTCCGCCGTCCGAGCAGCCTTTCAAGGAAGCGACGGCCGCTCTCCCAGAGGGCCGCTACGTGACACTCATCTCTTGCTGAGCTGAATTTGTAAGAAAAAGGGGACTGTCCCCTAACCGCCCTGCATCATCATCAGGAACTCTTCGTTGGAGTTGCTCTTGCCCATCTTGTCGATGAGCAACTCCATCGCCTCGACCGGCGACATCTGGTTCAAGATCTTGCGCAGGATCCAGACCTTGTTGAGCTGCTCCTTGCTCATGAGCAGCTCTTCCTTGCGCGTTCCCGAGGCGTCGATGTTGATCGCGGGGAACACGCGCCGGTCGACGAGCTTCCGGTCGAGGTGGATTTCCATGTTGCCGGTGCCCTTGAACTCTTCGAAGATCACGTCGTCCATGCGGGAGCCGGTGTCGATGAGCGCCGTCGCCATGATCGTCAGCGAGCCGCCCTCTTCGATGTTACGCGCGGCGCCGAAGAAGCGCTTCGGGCGCTGGAGCGCGTTGGCGTCGATGCCGCCGGAGAGGATCTTCCCCGAAGGAGGCTGGACGGTGTTGTAGGCGCGCGCCAGGCGCGTGATCGAATCGAGCAGGATGACGACATCCTTCTTGTGTTCGACGAGGCGCTTCGCCTTCTCGATGACCATCTCTGCGACGTGCACGTGCTGCTGCGCCGGCTCGTCGAAGGTGGACGCGACGACCTCGCCCGCGACGGAGCGCTGCATGTCGGTGACCTCTTCGGGGCGCTCGTCGATCAGCAGCACGATCAGGAAAACCTCGGGGTGGTTGCGCGTGACGGAGTTCGCGATCGCCTGCAGGAGCATCGTCTTCCCGGTCCTGGGCGGGGCGACGATCAGGCCGCGCTGGCCCTTGCCGATCGGGGTCAGAAGGTCCATGACGCGCCCGGCGATCGCGGCCGGCTCGGTTTCGAGCCGGAGGCGCTCTTGCGGGTAGAGCGGCGTCAGGTTGTCGAAGAAGATGCGGTCGCGCAGGCGCTCGGGGTCGTCGAAGTTGACGGCCAGGACCTTGATTAACGCGAAATAGTTTTCGTCTTCCTTGGGGGGACGGACCTGGCCGGACACCGTGTCGCCGGTGACGAGGCCGAACCGCTTGATCTGCGAGGGCGAGATGTAGATGTCGTCGGGCCCCGGCAGGTAGTTGTAGTCGGGATGGCGCAAGAAGCCGTAGCCGTCCTGAAGGACCTGGAGGACGCCCTCGGCGAAGACGAGGCCGCTCTTTTCGGACTGCGCCTTCATGATCTCGAAGATGAGGTCCTGCTTGCGCATGCTGGTCGCGCCCTCGATGGCGAGGCGCTTCGCGGCGTCCGCGACCTGCTGGTTCCCCATCTTGTAGAGCGAGTTCAGATCGACGGACCCTTCGGACGATTCGGTGCGCGGCGTGCCGTCGCCGGGATCTTCGGAGTCGGGAGGCGGGACGAAGCCTTCGTCCTGCACCATTTCGTCGACCGGGAGCGGCGGCCTCAGCTCTGTGGGCGGGCCGCCGTGACGGCGCCGGCCGGCCCCTCGATCGTTACCGTGTCCGCGGCGGCCGCGGGATCGTCCTTCGGGCATTGGAGTGTCCTTTTCAGGTGGGATCGAAACTCGAGGAAGAAAACTATACCACCGGCTTTTGCGGAGCGTAAAGCCCAAGGCGCATCAGAAAGGCGGCCGTGCCGGGCGCCCGGCCGGGGTTCGACGCGATCTGCTTGACCAGCGCCCCGAGATGCACCGCGGAGTCGACGTCCGTCCAGCTTTCCGTCTCGCCGATCAGGTAGCCGGCCTCCCGGGCGCGCTGCCGCGTGACGTCGAGGACCTTTGCCGTTCCCCAGGGGACGTCCTCGAAGATCCGCGGGACCGATCGCCACGCGCCGATCGCCACGTAGCCGCCATCCTCTGCGGGCGTGATTGCGACGTCCGCGCCGGTGCGAAGCTTTCCGAACGCCTGCTCGACGAGGGCGCGCGGGAGCGTGGGCGCGTCGCCCCCGACGATGATCGCGCGCGAGATACCGGCGGCGAAGGCCCGGTCGAGCGCGTGCCGCATCCTGTCGCCGAGGTCGCCGGCGCCCTGGAGAGCACGATCGAACCGCGCGATCATCTGGCCCAAGGGGCTACCGTCCGCCACGGGCTCGTCGAGACAGACCTCGCACGCGCGGTCGGCCCCGCGCAGCGACGAGAGGAACGCGAGCTGATCGAACAGCATCGCCTCGTGGAACGCGACCGCCTGCTCCGCGGTGAACGCCGGGCGCAGCCGCGTCTTGACGGCGTGCAGGCGCGGAGCCTTGGCGAAGAGGATCACACGCTCCATGCGCGCATTCTATGTCGGACGTGTAGGATCGGCCCATGGCGCAGTTGATCGGAGTCGTGCTGGCGGGAGGGGAAGGTCGCCGGTTCGGCCGCTCGAAGGGCGAAGTCCCGCTGGGAGGCAGCACGCTCGCGGATCGAGCGGCTCGCGCGGTCAAGCCCCTGTGCGGCTCGGTCATCGTCAGCATCGCGAAGGGAGAGGGAAACCCCGCACCCGGATACGCAACGGTCGAAGACCACGGCCCGAGGCGAGGGCCCCTCGGAGGACTCTCCGCGGCGTTCGCGTCCACCGGCCAGGCCGACCTGCTCGTGCTCGCGTGCGACTACCCGGCGGTCGGATCGAGCTTCCTGCGGTCGCTCGTCGCCGCGGCGGAGGGAGCCGGGGATCTCGCGTTTCCCGTCGATCCGACCGGCCGCGATCATCCGCTCGTCGCGCTGTGGCGCCGTTCCGCGGAGGCCGTCGTCAACGACGCCCTCCGCGACAACCTGCTCAAGGTCCACGCGATCCTCCCGGACCTCGAGGTGCGCCGCCTCCCGTCTCAGGTCTTCCCGAACTTCGACCTTCGCCGCGTTCTGTCGAACGTCAACTGGCCGGAAGACCTGGAAGAGTTCATGTAGTTCACAGTTCACAGTTCACAGTTCACGGTTCAGAGTCGAGAGTCGAGAGTCGAGAGCGCTTCCCAACTCTCGACTCTTAACTCTCGACTCTTGACTCTCGACTCTGAACTGTTAACGGTGAACTAGGACTCGTCGCTACGCCGACAGTCGGTCCAGCACGGTGACGAGCGCGTCCCAGAAGCGGGCGACGGCGGGAACGCTGACCCGCTCGTCGGGGGAGTGCGCGCCTTCGATCTGCGGGCCGAACGACACCATGTCGAGGCCGGGAATTTTCTCGCCGAGGAGGCCGCACTCGAGCCCGGCGTGGATCGCCGTCACGCGCGGCTCTCTCTTCCACTGCGCGCGGTAGACATCGCGCACCACGGCCAGCGCCTTCGAGTCCATGTTCGGCTTCCAGCCGGGGTAGCCGTCCTTGAGCGTGATCTTGCCTTCGGCCAGGACCGCGGCGGCGCGCACCTGCGACAGCACGTACGCGAGCGAGGGGGCGACGGACGACCGGCTCGAGGTCACGAGCCGCACCGTGCCGTTGTCCGGCTTGACGACGGCGAGGTTGTTCGACGTCTCGACGAGCCCGGGGATGTCCTGGCTCATCCCGAGAACGCCGTGGGGCAGCGCGAGCATCAGCCGGAGCAGCCGGTCCCGGTCCGAGATCGACAGCACGCGCGCGGGCGCCGGGCATTCCTTCCAGGTCACGCTGAGACCGTCGTCGATCTTCGCCAGCTCGACGCGGAATCCCGAAAGCTGCTTTTCGGTGACGGCGCGCAGGCGCTCCCCGGACTTGGGGTCGGGGACGATCACCGCTTCGGCTTCACGCGGGATCGCGTTGTGCTTCGAGCCGCCGGCGATCGACGCGAGATCGAACGAGACGCCCTCGTCGGCCAGCGCGGACAAAACGCGCGCGGCGAGCTTGAGCGCGTTTCCTCGATTCTCGATGATGTTGAGCCCCGAGTGCCCGCCGCGCAGCCCCGAGATCTCGAGGCGCAGGGCGGGACCGGCGAACTCGGGCGCCCGATACGACGGCTTGAGGTCGATCAGCGTGTCCTCGCCCCCGGCGCATCCGACGAAGATCACGCCGTCCTCTTCAGAGTCGAGGTTGAGCAGCATGCGCCCGTTGAGGATGGCCGGGTCGAGCGCGCTCGCTCCCGTCAGCCCGGTCTCCTCGTCGAGCGTGAACAGAAGCTCCAAGGGCCCGTGCTTGACGGCGGGATCGGTCGCGGCGGCCAAGGCCGCGGCGACGCCGATTCCGTTGTCCGCGCCGAGCGTCGTTCCCGTCGCGTGGACCCAGTCGCCCTCGATGCGGGGGCGGATCGGGTCGCGATCGAAGTCGTGCACGACGTCGCGGTTCTTCTCGCACACCATGTCGAGGTGCGTTTGCAGGATCAGCGTCGCGGCCCGCTCGCGCCCCTTCGACGCGGGGACCGCCAGCACGACGTTCCCGCGCGCGTCGCGTCGCACCGCGGCTCCGACCGATTCTCCGACGCGGATCACGAACGCCGCCGCCTTTTCCTCCTGGCCCGAAGGGCGGGGGATGGCGGCGAGCGCCGCGAAATGGCCCCACACCGAGCGCGGGGAAAGTTGTCCCAAAACGTCCGCCATGACGAATCCTCCCGCATAATCCTCGCATGCCGAAGGCCAGGCTGACACACGTCGATCGTAAAGGCGCCGTCCGGATGGTCGACGTCTCCGAAAAGCCGGCGACGGTCAGGCGCGCGGTGGCGGCCGCCACCGTGGCGTTCGGGCCGGCGGCCTTCGACCTGCTCCGGAAGAACGAGCTGGCCAAGGGGGACGCTCTGGCCGCCGCGCGGCTGGCCGGAATCCAGGCCGGAAAACGCACGCCCGAGTGGATTCCGCTCTGCCATACCGTGCCGCTGACGAGCCTCGATGTCGATCTCGCGCTGGTCCCGCGCAGCCGCACCGTGAAGATCACGACGACGGCCCAGGCGCGCTGGCCGACCGGCGTCGAGATGGAGGCCCTGGTGGCGGCGGCCGCATCGGCGCTCGCGCTGTACGACATGGCGAAGGGCGTCGATCGCGGCATCACGATCGAGAAGATCGAGCTCGTCGAAAAATCGGGAGGCCGCTCCGGGACGTGGCGCCGCAAGGCGGCTTCGACCTAGGATGGAGCCCATTCGAGGAGGAACGATGCGACGTCGGCCCACACGATTCGAAGTCCTGGCGATGGCGGCAGCCGTGATGCTTTCCGCGACGGCGGCGCGCGCCGAGCTGTTCAGCAAGGCCTACGCGTTCAAGATGGGGACGATCCTCGAGGTCGGCACCGAGCTCCCCGACGGGCTGCGGCTCGACTCCGTCGAGTTCGTTCCGGCGAAGAGCAACGGCGGCACGTTCGCCGGCCCGAAGGCGAAGGTGACGATCTCGAACCTGGGCCAGAGCGCGGCGAAGATCGGCGTGTCGATCGCGATCACCGATGCGGACGGCAAGCTCGTCGGCGTCGCGAGCGGCGGCACCAAGCTGTTCCCGCTCCGCGCCGAGCGGCAGATCGCCTACACGATGTCGATCGACGGCGTGCGGAACGAGCTGGACTCGGGCACGGTGTTCCGGATCAGCGTCGAGCCGGTCCCGTAGCGCCCGCTTCAGCCCTCGAACATCCAGTCTTCGAGGAGGCCCTTCGCTCCGAGCCAGTCGGGGTTCAGCTTCGACAGGTAGCGCTCGCCCGAGTCCGGGAACAGCGTGACGACGACGGCGTCATCGGGCAGCGACTGCGCGACCTGGCGCGCGCCCGCGACGGCGGCGCCCGCCGATGAGCCGACGAGGATCGCTTCCTTGCGCGCCAGCTCGAACACCGCGCGGTAGGCGGTCGGGTCGTCGATCGTGATGATCTCGTCGATGTAGTCCCACCACACGGTTTGGGGCAGGAAGTCCTCGCCGATGCCGTCGATCAGGTACTGGTGGATCTGATCGGCGGGGGGAAGCTTCCGTTCCTTGATGTAATACGCGTACACGCTTCCGACCGTGTCGACCCCGAGCACGCGGATCTTGGGGTTCTTCTCTTTGAGGAATTTCGCCGTGCCGCCGATCGTGCCGCCGGTGCCCACGCCCGCGACCCAGTGGGTAACGCGGCCTTCGGTCTGCCGCCAGATTTCCGGGCCGGTCGTGGCGTAGTGCGCCTCGGGATTGGCGGGGTTGTAGTACTGGTAGGGGAGATAAGCGCCCTCTTCGTCGCGGATGCGTTCGGCGACCTTGTAATAGGAGCGGGGATCGTCCGCGGCGACGTTCGTCGGGCAGGTGATGACGCGTGCGCCGAACGCACGCAGGAGCGACGTCTTTTCCTTCGAGATCTTGTCGGGCGCGGTGCAGATCAGCTTGTAGCCGCGCAGCGCCGCCGCCATCGCGAGCGCCAACCCCGTGTTTCCGGACGTCGGCTCGACGATCGTGCCGCCGGGCTTGAGCCGGCCGCTGCGCTCTCCGGCCTCGATCATCGCGGCGCCGATGCGATCCTTGACCGACGATCCGGGGTTGAACGATTCGATCTTCGCGGCGAGCAGCGCGCCCTTCGGGTGGAACCGTCGAAGCGCGACGAGCGGCGTGTTTCCGAGCGTCTTCAGGATGTCTTCGTGGATCTGCATGGCGTCTCCGGCGCGCATGATAACCTGCGCGGCCCATTCGACGAGGGAGACGGAATGCGCGCGGGACCAGGTTCTCAACGCGGACGCAAATCGGGCTTCGCCACGCGCGCGATTCACGCGGGGCAGGTTCCCGATCCCGCGACCGGCGCCGTGATGCAGCCGATCTTCCAGGTCTCGACGTACCGGCAGCCGGCGCTCGGCGCGGGCTGGATCTACGACTACGCACGGACGATCAACCCCACGCGCGCGGCCCTCGAGCGGAACCTCGCGGCGCTCGAGGAAGGCTTGGACGCCCGCTGCTTCTCGTCGGGCATGTCGGCGATCTCCGCGACGATGAACCTCCTGCGCTCGGGCGATCACGTCGTCGTCTCCCGGAACGTCTACGGCGGGACGTACCGCCTGTTCGAGGGCCTGCTCCGCCAGTTCGGGCTCGATTTCACCTGGGTGGACACGACCGATCCGTCGCAGGTCACGCGCGCGATCCGTCCCGAAACCAAGATGCTCTACGTCGAGACCCCGACGAACCCGGTGCTCGGTCTGACCGACCTCGCCGGAGCGTCCAAGATCGCGCGAAAGCACAAGCTGCGGCTCGTCGTCGACAACACGTTCATGAGCCCGTTCTTCCAGAAGCCACTAAGGCTCGGGGCCGACATCGTCGTGCACTCGACGACGAAGTTCCTGAACGGCCACAGCGACAGCGTCGGGGGTTGCGTGATCACGACGCACCCGGAGGACGCGAAGCGCATTCGCTGGATCCAGAATTCGGTCGGGGCGATCCTGTCGCCGATGGATTCGTTCCTGGTCCTTCGCGGGATCAAGACGCTGCCGCTCCGGATGGAGCGCCACGATGCGACGGGCCGGATCGTCGCGGGCTGGCTCTCGCGCCGCCGCGGGATCGCCCACGTCCATTACCCCGGGCTGAAGTCGCACCCGCAGCACGCGCTCGCGAAGCGGCAGATGTCGGGTTTTGGCGGGATGATCTCGTTCGACCTCGGCTCGCTCGCCGCGGCGAAACGCTTCCTCGGCCGCGTGACTCTTTGCGCCCTCGCGGAGAGCCTCGGGGGCGTCGAGACGCTGATCTCGCATCCGGCGAGCATGACGCACGGATCGGTCCCGAAGGCGGAGCGTAAGCGCATCGGCGTGACCGATGGGCTGGTGCGCATCTCGGTGGGGCTCGAAGATCCCGACGACCTGATCGCCGATATCGATCAGGCGCTCGGCAGGTCTACACGCTCTCGTTGACCCAGGCCGCGTAGCCGGCGTCGGCGTCCGACACTTCGATCATCACGATCTCCGGGACCTCGTACGAGTGAAGCTCGCGCACGGCCGCCTTCACGGCGTCGAGCCGGTCGGCCCGGGTCTTGATGACGAGGAGCCACTCGGCGTCGGTCTGGATCGCGCCTTTCCACCGATAAGTCGAGGAGACCCCGGGGACGACGTTGACGCAGGCGGCGAGCCTCCGCTCGACGAGCCCGTTGGCAATCCGGGAGGCTTCCTCTTGGGATCCGGCGGTGCTCAGCACGACGGCGAGTCCGGACATGGCCGCGGAACTCTATCACGCTGAACGATTTGGGCTTGTATCTGGGAGAGGCGCTGCGCTATAGTCGTGGCGCGATCGATCGTGGGGGGCCATCCGCCGAACGCATAGTCGATCAGCCAGCTCGAACATAGGAGACCCGTTGGACTCCCCAAACGTCGTCGGACAGATCAAGGACGTCCTCGCGCGCGAGGTCCTGGATTCCCGCGGGAATCCGACCGTCGAGGTCGACGTCGTCCTCGCCGAAGGCATCGTGGGACGAGCCGCGGTCCCCTCGGGTGCATCAACCGGGTCGCGCGAAGCGCTCGAGCTGCGAGACGGCGACAAGAAAAGGTACGACGGCAAGGGTGTCCTCAAGGCGATCGACCACATCGAGCGCACGATCGGTCCCGCGATCATCGGATTCGAAACGGTCAATCAAGTCTTCCTCGACGAGTCGATGAAGGCGCTCGACGGCACGAAGAACAAAGCGAAGCTCGGCGCGAACGCCACGCTCGCCGTCTCGATGGCCGCCGCGCGCGCCGCCGCGGACCTCCTCGGCATGCCGCTCTACCGGTATCTCGGCGGCGCCAACACGAAGCTGCTCCCCGTTCCTTTGATGAACGTCCTGAACGGCGGCGCCCACGCCGACAACAACGTTGACGTCCAGGAATTCATGATCGCGCCCGTCGGCTTCGACACCTTCTCGCGAGCGCTCCGCGCCGGAGTCGAGTGCTACCACGCGCTGAAGGGCGTCCTCAAGGCGCGCAAGCTCTCGACAGCGGTCGGCGACGAAGGCGGCTTCGCGCCGAATCTCGCGTCGAACGAGCAAGCGCTCGAAGTCCTCGTCGAAGCGATCAAGAAGGCCGGTTACAAGCCCGGCAAGGACATCGCCTTGGCGCTCGACGTCGCCGCATCGGAGTTCTACGAGAAGGGCAGCTACGTCCTCGAGGCCGAAGCCAAGCCGAAGAAAACCGGCGACGAGCTGATCGCCATCTACGCGCAGTGGTGCAAGACCTACCCGATCGTCTCGATCGAAGACGGCATGGCCGAAGGCGACTGGGTGGGCTGGAAGAAGCTCTCGGACAAGCTCGGCGACAAGGTGCAGCTCGTGGGCGACGACCTCTTCGTGACGAACACGGAGATCCTGGCCGAAGGCATCGCCAAGAAGATCGCCAACAGCGTCCTCATCAAGGTCAAC
This sequence comes from uncultured Acidobacteriota bacterium, assembly GCA_964647625.1. GTDB lineage: Bacteria > Acidobacteriota > Polarisedimenticolia > Polarisedimenticolales > DASRJG01 > DASRJG01. The sequence goes on along the minus strand of CAZYHZ010000099.1, from coordinate 881 downwards.
CAGATCGGAACGCTGACCGAGACGTTCGACTGCATGCAGATGGCGCACCGCGCCGGCTACACCTGCGTCGTGTCGCACCGCTCGGGCGAAACCGAAGACGCGCTGATCGCCGATCTCGCGGTCGCGACGAACGCCGGCCAGATCAAGACGGGCGCCCCCGCTCGCGGGGAGCGCACCGCCAAGTACAACCAGCTCATCCGCATCGAGGAAGAGCTGGGCGAGGACGCGCGCTACGCGGGATGGGACGCCTTCCCGCGCGCAAAACGATCGAGCTGACGCTCGGAGATCGATGGGCAAGCTGATCCGGTTCCGCAGGAAGGGGAAGGCCGCCGACCCGGCGGCGCGGACCCTGTTTCAACCCGGAGCAGCTGGAGCCTCCGATGCCCGTCCCGGGGCTTTCGCTTCCGACGCCGCCACCCACGATTCGATCCCGAAGCCCGGCGCCGCGCCCGACCCCGTCATACAAAAGAAGAAGACGCGCCGCCGCCGCAGCGTCATCGCGCTGCTCGTCGTGCTGTTCCTCGCCGGCTCCGCCGCCGCGCTCTTCGGCGACCGCGGCTACGTCGACGTTCAGCGCCAGCGCCGCCACCTGGCCGAGCTGCGCGCTTCGAACGAAGTGCGCCAGCAGCACGTCGATGCGTTGAAGCGCGACATCGAGCGGCTGAAGACCGACCCTGCCGCGGTCGAGCGCATCGCCCGCGAAGACCTCGGCTACGCCGCTCCCGGCGAGGTCACGCTGCTGCTCCCCGAAGACGACCCTCCGGAGCCGAGCGGCCTTGACGCCAAACCGGGATCTGCTATCGTCCCGGACGTTAAGCACGCACATTGACGCGGGGTGGAGCAGCCCGGTAGCTCGTTGGGCTCATAACCCAAAGGTCGCA
>CAZYHZ010000098.1:7240-10393 GCA_964647625.1 uncultured Acidobacteriota bacterium | reverse complement strand
GGCGTTCACCGCGTCGATCACTTCGGTCAGCACCTGCTGGAGATCGAGATCGCCGTGGCGATTCAGGATCGACACGAGCCGGGCGCTCCCGAATTCTTCGCCGTCGGCGTTCGGCGTCTCGATCACCCCGTCGGTGTAGAGCGCGAGCAGGTCGCCGACGCCCAGCTCCCGCCGGCCCTCGCCGTAGAGCGAGCCGGGCATCAAGCCGATCGGCAGGCCGCCTTGCGAGAGGTAGGCCGTGCCGTGCGCGCCGATGTGGATCGGCGGGAAGTGCCCGGCGTTGCTGTAGTGGAGGCTGCGGTCGGTCGCGTCATACACGCCGAAGAACAGCGTCGCGTAGCGGGACGCCGAAGTCGACTGGTGGAGCATGTCGTTGAGGCGCCGGTTGACCTCGCACGGCGCGACGCCCGGCATGGCGAGGCTGCGGACGGAGGCTTGGAGCCCCGCCATGAGCAGCGCCGCGGGGATGCCCTTTCCGGAGACGTCGGCGATGACCAGGCCGATCCGCTCGTCCAGGAGCGGGAGGTAGTCGAAGTAATCGCCTCCGACTCCGACGGCGGGAATGCAGACGCCGGCGACCTCGATCCCCCGAACGACCGGCACGCTGCGCGGCAGCAGCTCGCGCTGCACCTCCCGGGCGATGGCCACCTCGCGCTCGAGCGCCTCCTTCTCGCGGAGCGAGCGGAAGCTGGCCTCGAGCTGGCGGCGCATCGCGTCGTAGGTGTGGAGGAGGATCCCGACGAACACGCCGAGCACCGCGTTGATGAGCACGATGATCGCGACTTGCCGATAGTTGTGGAGGACATAGAGTGGCTGCGAGGCGAAGATCGCCGCCGATCCCGCGACCGTGCCCGCGACGAGCGTGAGGATCTGAAGCGCGAGCCGCAGTGCCAGCGGGAGCCTCGCATAGAACGGGAACACCAGCCGCGCGGAGGCGAGCGCCGTGGATCCGACGACCTCGGCGAACAGCACGCTCGACAGGACGAGCGGGCCGAAATCGGACGAGCCGCGGGAAAACGTGATCCCCGCCGCCACCGCGAATCCGGCCACGGCCCAGCCGATCGCCCAGAGCACGATGATCCGCCACGCGCCGCGCGCGGCGGCGGGGGACGGGGTGCCCGGGAAGCGGGCACCGGCCGGAGTCGTCGCGGATGCACGCTCGGTCGCGGTCAGGGAATCGCCCAACGCCCACTTCTCCACGTCATTGTGAGACGCGCGATGGTGCCGCCCGGTTGCGGTGCGTCATCTTATACGTCGGAACGGCGCGCCGATTTCACACGGGCGTAACGAACGAGAGCGCCGCGGCGATCGCGACGAGCGAGGCGACCGCGCACATCGCGGCCGTGCGCTCGAATGACTCGGCACCCGCGATCGATTCGGGGACGCGCCAGGCCGCGGCGGCCGTGACGAGCTGCGGCGCGGCCGCGATCGTCGCCCATGCGGGGAATTCTTCGAGGCCAGCCGCGAGCCCGACCGCCGCGGCCGCGACGAGCGGGAGCAGGACGAGCAGTCGCCGCGCGGTGGCGTCCCCCAGGGCGGCGACCGGCGTGTTCCGCTCCGCGCGGGCGTCTGCGTTCCGGCGGGCGAAGTGGCGGCCGAACGTCGCGGCGACCGCGATCAGCCCCACGGGAATGCCCGCGAGCGCGGCTCCGGCCGATCCGCCTCCGGCGCAGGCCGCAAAGCCCACGAGCACGGCCAGCGGGCCGAGAGCGATCCCCGTGGCGAGGTCGCCCAACCCGCCGCCCAAGGTGTCGAAGCCGACCGCTGGCGCTCTGCGGAAGAGACCCAGCCCGACTGCGGCCAGGCCGTAGCCCCAGACCGAAGCGCTCGCGAACGGCACGATCGCCAGGCCGCAGCCGGCAGCGACGGCAAACAGGACGAACGCCGCCTTCGAGCGCCCCGGAAGGTCGATCCCGTCCCACACGTCGTCCATCAAATTGATGCCCAGGCCCGCCGTGAACGCAGCCAGGAGGACCGTTCCGCCCAGGACCAGCCCGGGCGCGTCGCGGGCATCGAACTGCGCGTACGCCGCACCGACGGCGACCCCCATGGGGGCCAGCAGCGCCGAGGCCGGCCGAGCCTCCCGGAGCACCGAGGGAACCGCTCGCATCCGGTTCGTATACTAACCGGGCGAGGTCAATCCTTTGTCGTTCGTCGATTCCTTCGGCCGCGTGCACGACGATCTCCGGATCTCGATCACGGATCGGTGCAACCTTCGCTGCGCCTACTGCATGCCCGAAACACCCGTTTGGTTCGCTCACGACGCCCTCTTGACCTACGAAGAGATCGCGCGCGTCGCCCGGATCGCCATCGCCTCCGGCGTGACGCGGGTGCGCGTCACGGGCGGCGAGCCGCTCGTGAGGCGCGATACCGTCCGCCTGATCGGGATGCTGTCGGGCCTTCCGGGGCTGCGCGATCTCTCGTTGACGACGAACGGCGTGCTGCTCGCCCCGATGGCGGCCGAGCTGAAGGACGCGGGGCTGACACGCTTGAACGTCAGCCTCGACACGCTCGATCGCGCGCGGTTCGGCAGGCTGACCGGACGCGACCGGCTGCCCGACGTGCTCGCGGGACTCGAAGCGGCGTCGCGAGCGGGACTGGCGCCGATCAAGATCAACGCCGTCCTGCTCGCGGGAGACAACGAGCACGAAGCGGTCGATCTCGTGCGGTTCGGGCGCGACCACGGATACGAGGTCCGGTTCATCGAGTTCATGCCGCTCGAAAACGATCATTCGTGGGTTCCCGCCCGCGTCGTGTCGGGCGCCTCGGTGCGCAAAGCGATTGGCGAGGTGTGGCCGCTCGCCCCCGATCCGGCGGGGGATCAGCACGCGCCGGCAACGCGCTACGTGTTCGACGACGGCGGCGGGGCCGTGGGCTTCATCGACTCGGTGACCGCACCGTTCTGCGGAGCGTGCAGCCGGATCCGCGTCACGAGCGACGGGAAGTTCCGCGTCTGCCTGTACGACGACCGCGAGACCGACCTCAGAGCCGCGCTTCGCGGCGGCGCCTCCGACGACGCGATCGCGGAGATGATGCGCGACGCGCTCCTCCGCAAGGGCCGCGGCGGCGCGATCGACATCCTGGAATCACACCGCGCGATCCCCCTCGCCCGCACCATGCACCAAATCGGGGGATAGGGGACAGTCCCCTTTT
>CAZYHZ010000098.1:0-7140 GCA_964647625.1 uncultured Acidobacteriota bacterium | reverse complement strand
TTCAGCTATCGCGGCTCGGTCATCTTGAACGGGTCGAGCGCGGCGTCGAGCTGCTCCTTCGTGAGCTTCGTCGTTTCCTGAGCGATCTCGCGGACGGTGCGCCCGGTCTTGGCCGCCTGCTTGGCGATCGCGGCCGACGCGTCGTAGCCGATGTACGGGACGAGCCCCGTGCAGATCGCAAGCCCTTGCTCGACGAGCTCGGGGCCGCGCCCGGTCGCCCGCAGGTCGCGAACGCAGCGCTCGGAGAAGTTGCGCGTCGCGGCGCCGAGGATCTCGATCGACTGGATCAGGTTGTGCGCCGCGAACGGCAGCATCGTGTTCAGCTCGAAGAAGCTCCACTGGCCCGCCTGCAACACCGCGACGTCCGCGGCGATCGACTGCGAGGCAGCCTGGATCAGGGATTCCGCGATCACGGGGTTGACCTTGCCGGGCATGATCGAGCTGCCGGGCTGCACCTCGGGAAGCGCCAGCTCGCCGAGACCGCAGCGCGGCCCGGAGCCTGCGAGCCGGATGTCGTTGGCGATCTTGAGCAGGCTCACCGCGATCGTGCGGACGCTTCCCGAGGCCTGCACGACCGCGTCGATCGTCGCCTGCGCCTGGAAGTGATTGTCGGTTTCCCTCACCTCGATGCCGGTTTCCGACGAGACGAGGGCGAGCACGCGCTTGGCGAACTCGGGGTGCGTGTTGATCCCCGTACCGACCGCGGTTCCGCCCAGCGGGACGAGCGCCAGCTCTTGGGACGCTTGCTCGAGCCGGCGCACGGCCTTGTCCATCTGGCCGACGTAGCCGGCGAACACCTGGCCGAGGCGGATCGGCGTCGCGTCCTGGAGGTGCGTCCGGCCGGTCTTGATGACCCCCCAGAACTCCTTCGCCTTGACCGCGAGCTCCGCGCCGAGCAGCGCAACCGCGGGCTCGAGCTCCTCGTCGATCGCGAGCAGCGCGCCGAGGTGGAGCGCCGTCGGGATCACGTCGTTCGAGGACTGCCCGAGGTTCACGTGGTCGTTCGGATGGACCTTGCCGCGCGTGCCGCGCTCCGCGCCGAGCATCTCCGCGGCGCGGTTCGCGATGACCTCGTTCGCGTTCATGTTGGTCGAGGTGCCCGAGCCGGTCTGGAAGACGTCGATCGGGAAGTGAGCGTCGAGCTTGCCGTCGGCGACCTCGCGTGCCGCCGCGATGATCGCCTCGGCCCGCTCGCGGTCGAGAAGCCCGAGGTCCAGGTTGACCTGCGCCGCCGCCGCCTTGATCAGGCCGAGCGCGCGCAGGAAGCGCCGCGGGAGGCGGATCCCGCTGACGGGGAAGTTGATGACCGCCCGCTGCGTCGAGGCGCCGTAGTACGCCTCGGCGGGCACTTCCATCTCGCCCATCGTGTCGCGCTCGACGCGCGTCTTCTTGTCCGCCATGCCGGGCCTCCTTCGCGACAGCTCACCGGAGACAGGCACGATAGCAATGTTATTCTCCACCGTCCCGCGAGGAGAGATCCCATGAGCGCCCACGCCCCGCTGTCGTGCTTCAAGGCGTACGACGTCCGCGGACGCATCCCGTCCGAGCTGAATCGCGACGTCGTGGTCGCGATCGCGCGCGCGTACGCGGCGTGGCTGTCGCCCAAGCGCGTCGCCGTCGGCCACGACGTCCGGCTTTCGAGCCCGGACTTCGCCGCGGCGGTGTGCGAAGGGCTGACCGATTCCGGTGTCGACGTCGTCGACATCGGCCGGTGCGGCACCGAGCAGGTGTACTTCGCCACGTTCCACCTTGGCCTCGACGGCGGCATCATGGTGACGGCCAGCCACAACCCCGCCGACTACAACGGCCTGAAATTCGTCCGCGAGCAGGCGCGCCCGATCAGCTCCGACACGGGGCTCGTCGACATCCGCGCGCTCGCCGAATCGAACACGTTCCGCCCCGGCGCCCGGAAGGGGCGCATCGAGCGCGTCGACGTGCGCGCCGATTTCGTCACGCACCTGCTCTCGTATGTCGATGCCGCCGCGCTGCGGCCGCTCAAGATCGTTTCGAACCCGGGAAACGGCGGGGCGGGGGAAATCGTCGACGCGCTCGCTCCGTCGCTCCCGTTCCGGTTCACGCGCGTCCACCACGAGCCGGACGGTCACTTTCCGAACGGCATCCCCAACCCGCTCCTTCCCGAGAAGCGAGACGACACCGCACGCGTCGTCCGCTCCTCCGGCTCCGATCTGGGCATCGCGTGGGACGGCGATTTCGACCGCTGCTTCCTGTTCGACGAGCGCGGCGGATTCATCGAGGGCTACTACATCGTCGGCCTGCTCGCCTCGCAAGTTCTCAAGAAATCCCGCGGCGCCAAGATCGTCCACGACCCACGCCTGACGTGGAACACGATCGACGTCGTGCGAGGGGCCGGCGGCATCCCCGTGCAGAGCAAGTCGGGGCACGCGTTCATGAAAGAAGTCATGCGCCGGGAAGACGCGGCCTACGGCGGGGAGATGTCGGCGCACCATTTCTTTCGCGAGTTCGCCTACTGCGACAGCGGAATGATCCCGTGGCTGCTCGTGGCGGAGATCATCAGCCAGACCGGCCAGCCGCTGAGCGCCCTGGTCGGAGAGGCGATGCGGCGCTTTCCCGCGAGCGGTGAGATCAACCGCCGCGTCGACGACGCCCGGGCGGTGATCGCCGAGATTCGGCGGCGCTACGGATCGCTCGCAAACGCGATCGACGAGACCGACGGCATCGGAATGGACTTCGACGGCTGGCGGTTCAACCTGCGCATGTCGAACACCGAGCCGCTGATCCGGCTGAACGTGGAAGCCCGGGGAGACCACGCGCTGATGGAGGCGAAGACCGCAGAGGTACTTGGGGTGATTGGGGGCAAGGAATAGAAGCAGTCGAGAGTCGAGAGTCAAGGGCTCTGGCTCTCGACTCTAGACTCTCAACTCTCGACTTTTCCGTTCACCGCACCCACTCGCTCAAGGTTCGGTGAAACTGCGAGTTCGCCATGACGGCGTCGAACCCGGCGCCGCGCGCCGCGGCCAGCCTCGCCTCATCGACGTGGCTGCCGTAAGCGACGAGCTGCGGTGGGGCTGCGGCTCGCTTCCATCGCGCGGCCCAGGCGAGCGCATCGAGCGAGCGCACCGAAAGATCGACGATCACCCGGGTGACGCCCCCGGCCGCGAAAGCCGATTCCATCCCGATTTCGTCGGACACGCGAAAGGCGTCGCTTCCGGCCGCTTTCGCCGCCGCGTGCACGCGCGCCCAGAACAGGACGTCGTCCGAGACGAACACGATTTTCGGCGCCATGCGGGATTTCCTCTTCTCTCGAATCCTTGACATTCAAACGCCGTAATGCAAGCTTTAGGCCTACCTTGGAAACGCGTCACGGGAGGGCCGTTTGAACCTGCGCGACCGGCAACCGCTGTTCGTCGGGACGAAGATGGACAGCCAAGTCCGGCGCCGGCTGGAATCGATCACCGGGCCCGACAAGAAGTACGTTTCCCACGAAGACACGACCTTTTTGACCATCTGCCGGCTCGGCGAGGACGAATACGTCGGCAAGGTCATCGACGAGCGCCTGACGACCGAGCGCGTCGACGACATCCGCCGCAACGTCCTGAGCATCCTCCAGCGGCTGTGTCCGGAGACCCGCTTTCCCGCGGTGCTCGACATATTTCCCTGCGAAGTTTCCGGAGACTGAGTTCTCCCGAAGCGTCGTATATTCCGCAGGCGGTCCGGAATCCTCCGCGAGATCCTACCCGCTCGGGGGCGGTACGAACAAAATCGCGCTCGCAGGGTCGCTGTTGCTGGTGGGGCTGATCTCGCCGAAGGCCGACGCTCACTGCAACTCGAACAAGTTCATCTCGACCTACAACCCGGTTACCGGGGCCATCGTGTACTGGCATTCCACGGTGGCCGAGCCCTACTTCGGCGTCGGGCTCTTGAACCAGTTCTGGTACGGCTCGACGGACTACACGGGGTCCTGCATCTTCGCTTCCCTCGAGTCGGTGAACCGGGGCGACGTCGGGCTCTACGGCTCCTTCGGTGACATCTGCCTCCCAGGATCTCTTTGCCCGTCGGGCCCCCTCTCCGTTCTTGTCGCTGCTTACGACAACAACAACGTCGACTTTCTCGTGATCCAGGTTCCCGAAACATCGGGCTACCAAAGCTATGATCTCTCGCAGAGCGATCACCCCATGTTGGCGGCACCGCGCCCGCACGTCATCGGCTTGTCGAGGAACGGCACGAACGTCTCGGTCACGCTCGGGATCGATGCGCACGCAGCGGGCTTGTATGACGGAACGGCCTCGCAGTTCACGGGCTACAACGTGCTTGCCGCTCTCGCTACGAGCGATCCGGGCCGTCTGAAGCCGGCCTACACGACGGTGGCGACGGTCAGTGCTCCGGGAGGCATCGCGGCAAGTGTGGACGCGACCTTCGATTGCTCGGACACATCGAAGGCAGCCTGGTTCGCCGTCCAGCTCGTGACGACGGTGGGCCCGGGCCCATTCGTCGACCCGGCGGTTGCCGTGACCTGCAACCCGGCCTGCTTCGGCAAGGACATGGATCTCGATGGCTATTACGGGCCGGCCGGTTGCGGAACCCCGGTCGATTGTAATGACAAGGATCCGACGATCTTTCCGGGCGCCCGAGGACTCTGCAGCTGCCCGGCAGCGCCGAACTGCGACGACGGAAACCCGTGCACGGACGACGGCTGCAACCCGCAGAGCGGCTGCGTGCACGCGAACAACACGGCCGCGTGCGACGATCGCAACGCCTGCACGACGATCGACCTGTGCAGCCATGGCGCGTGTGTGGGCACCACGCCACGGGACTGCGACGATCACGACCCCTGCACGACGGATTCGTGCAATTCGGGCACCGGCTGCGTCCACGCGACGCTCGACGCGGACGGTGACGGCCTGGGAGATCCGTGCGACAACTGCCCTGAACGCTACAACCCCAGCCAGACCGACATCGACCACGACGGCGAGGGGGACGCGTGCGACCTCAACGACGGCCTGATCTACGTCCTCGGCACCGACGACAAGAACTACGTCGAGTGGCAGCAGGAGCAGGGGCCGGCCGCGTGGAACGTCTACGAGGGCGACCTGAGCGTGCTGCGGGCCACCGGCGTGTACACGCAGCTCCCCGGGTCGAATCCGCTGGCGGCGAGGTATTGCGGTGGCACCGATCCGTGGGTCGCCGACGTCGGCGTGCCGCCGGACGGCGCGGTGAAGTTCTCCTTGGTGACGGGGGTGACGGGCGGGGTCGAGGGCAGTCTCGGTACGAACAGCACTGGGATCGAGAGGGCGAACACGAATCCGTGCCCTTAGGAGTGACGCGCTTCCAGAATTGGTAGCGCTACGGGGATTCGAACCCCGGTTTGATGGCTGAGAACCACCCGTCCTAACCCCTAGACGATAGCGCCGGCCGGATTCTAGCAGAGCGCGAATAGCCGTAAGCCGCACTGCGGTTGCGCCCCTTCGACCGGAACCTATATTCGGCCGGGGTCTCGTCGAATCCGTTCCGGGGGGTGCGATGACGGATGGGACATTGGCGGCGCTCGCGCTGCTTCCGGTCCTGGCTGCTGCTGCGGCGTTCGTCGCCGGCCAAAGGTTCGGCCGGCATGCCGCGGCTCCGGGGCGGGCGGCGGACGCGGGCGAGGCGCGCGCGCTCCTCGAGATCACCGAAGCGGTCAACGGGAGCCTCGACCTGCACCGCGTCATGAGCATCGTCGTGGGAAAGGTCGGCGAGCGCGTCGGAGCCCATCGGTGCTCCATCGTCTTCGTCGATCCCGGCGCCGACCGCTGCTTCGTGATGGCGGCGAGCGACGACCCCGCCGCCGACATGCTCGAGATCGATCTCGCCAAGTACCCCGAGATCCGCCGCGCGATCGAGACCAAGGAGCCCGTCTTCGTCAAGGACGTGGCCGCCGATCCGCTGCTGGCGCCGGTCCGCGACCTCCTGCTCGGGCAGGGCTACCGGTCGCTGGTCGTCATGCCGCTGGTCCACGGCCAGGAAGTGCTCGGCACGCTGTTCCTCCGGGCCAGCCGCGAGGCACCGTTCACCGAAGCCGAGATGCGCTTCTGCAAGATCGCGGCGGGGGCCTCCGCGCACGCGCTCAAGAACGCGCTGCTCTACCGCGACGTCGCGCGCGAGGCCGCGCGGCACCGCGCGACCGGCGAGAAGCTGCGGCGCGTCCTCGACGGGACGCCCGACGTGATCGTGGCGACCGACGCGGCGAAGACCGTCACCGAGTTCAATCGCGCCGCGGAGGACCTGACCGGCCGGTTCGCGACCGAAGCGATCGGACGGCCGCTCTGCGAGCTGCTCCCGGAGATCGCCCCGGACCTCGATCTCGGGCGCAAGGGGCGCGAGATCACGCTGACCCGCCCGGACGGGAGCGCGAGCGATCTTCATTTCGTCAGCGCCCCGCTCTCCGACGAGACCGGGGCCGAGGTGGGCCGCGTCCTTTTGGGCCGCGACGTCACCGACCTGCGCCGCGCGGAGAAGAGCCTCGCGCAGGCCGAGCGGCTGTCGAGCTTGGGCGAGGTCGTCGCAGGGGTCGCCCACGAGCTGAACAACCCGCTGTCCGCCGTCCTCGGCTACGCGCAGCTCCTGCAGCCGGAGAGAGGACGGGACGATCTCGAGCGCGACCTCGCGCGCATCGTCGAGTCCGCGAGGCGGTGCCAGAAGATCGTCGTCAACCTGCTGTCGTTCGCGCGAAAGCATCCCGCGAAGAAGCTGCCGCAGGACGTCAACGCCTGCATCCGGAAGGTCATCGAGCTGAAGACCTACCATCTGCGGGCATCGAAGATCGAGGTCGCCCTCGAGCTGGCCGAGCCCCTTCCACCGGCGATGTTCGACTTCCATCAGATCGAGCAGGTCGTGCTCAACCTGATAAACAACGCCGAGCAGGCGATCGCCGGCGCGGGCCGGCCGGGCCGCATCGTCGTCCGCACCTCCGCCGGCGAGAGCGAGGTCGCCATCGAGATCGAGGACGACGGCCCGGGCATTCCGCCGACCGTGCGGCACCGGATCTTCGACCCGTTCTTCACGACGAAGGATGTCGGGATGGGGACCGGCCTCGGCCTGTCGGTGTCCTACGGGATCGTGCAGGAGCACCACGGCCGCATCGAGCTCAAGCCGGCGCGGCCGGGGGCGGGCGCGTGCTTCGCC
>CAZYHZ010000097.1:0-10456 GCA_964647625.1 uncultured Acidobacteriota bacterium | reverse complement strand
ATCCCGTCGCACTTTGTGAAGTGGGTCTCCGGCCGCACCACGACATCATAGATCGGCCGAAAGATTTGCCTCCACCCGCGGAGGATGTTAGCCTCGCCCGGCAGTCACCGCGGAGTCTCCCTTGGGTGCTCCCGAAACATTGCCCGCCTCGATCCGTCCGATGCTCGACGGATTGTCCCGATCTCCCGATCCCACCTTCGTCACCGACCGCCGAAACAGAATCGTCGCGTGGAACGAGAGTGCCGAGAGGCTCCTCGGCTTCACGGCCGACGAGGCCGTGGGGACATCGTGCGCCGGCCTGCTGCTGGGCTGCGACACTCACGGCAATCGCTATTGCACGGAGAGCTGCCCCATCACGCAGCTCGCGCTGCGGAACCAGACCGTCAGGAATTTTGAGCTACGGCTGGTCGCCAAAGGAGACCGTCCCGTCTGCGTCGACGTGAGCGTGCTGCATCTCGTGGCCCAGTCCCCGGACATGTTCTTTCTCGTCCACGTCATGCACCCGTCCGCGAGACAGACGAGCGCAGCGGCCGCTGCCGAACTGGCGGAGACGGCTCCCCCGCGACCGACGCTCCAGATCGTGCGCGGCTCGGAGGATGTCCGCGCGCGCAAGCTGACCGGGCGGGAGATCGAGGTGCTCGGCATGCTGGCCGCCGGCAACCCGACCGCCGAGATCGCCGCGCGCCTGAACATCTCGACGTTGACCGCGCGTAACCACATCCAGAACATCCTCGACAAGCTCGAGGTCCACTCCAAGGCGGAGGCCGTCGCCTTCGTCTTCCAGAAGCACCTCCTCTAGCTCCCGCGTCCGCTCCTGGTGCGTTCTCCCCATTCATATTGGTGAGTTTGCCGGATGGTGTGCGCCGGCGCCGGGGCCGAGCATCGACCGAACCAAGCGAAAAGGAGCCGCTCGATGCCCACAACCATCTCCCTCGCACGCCGCTGGACGCTCGCCGTGACCGCGCTCCTCGTCCTGGCCGTCTCGATCCGTCCGGCCTCCGCGGTGCCGGCGTTCGCTCGCAAGTACCAAACGTCCTGTCAAACCTGCCACGTCGTCTTCCCGAAGTTGAATCCGTTCGGCGAGGCATTCCGCCTCAACGGCTACCGCATGCCCGCGGAGACCGAGGAGCAGGTCAAGGAGACCCCGTTGTCGCTCGGCTCGGAGGCCTACAAGAAGACTTGGCCCTCGATGGTGTACCCGAGCACGATTTCCGGGCACGTCCCGATCGCCGTCAACATCAAGATGGCCGACGTCTACTCGTCGGAAACCGACGGGACCAGTCGGACGATCACGCGGAACGACTTCCAGTTCCCGCAGGAGGTGAATCTGTTCGCCGCAGGCACGCTCGGCGAGAAGTTCGGGTACCTGGCCGAGCTCACGTTCGAGAACGGAGCCGGTGCGAGCATCGAGCGCGCCCACTTCACCGCGAATTCCGTCGGCGGTCCGGAGCACGCGTTCAACTTCAAGGTCGGCATGTTCGCTCCCGACCTCGCCGACGGGTTCCAGGAAATGTGGCTGATGACGGACAACGGGATCGACTCGATGTTCACGTACAACCCGATCGGCGTCCAAGGCGGGACCGGCACCGCGGAGGAAGGGGGCGGGATCTCGATTCCCGCGAACGTGAAGGGGATCGAGTTCTACGGCGTCGCGAAACATCGCTTCTTCTACACGCTCGGAGTCACCGACGGCCTCGGGCAGGTGTCGACCGATCCCGCCGCCAACCCCCACAGCACCGGCAACGATCCGCACAGCGGCAAGGACTGGTATGCGAGGTTCGACTACAAGTTCGGCGGCATGGGTCTCGACGGCGACACGACCGGGAAGACCCTCCCGGCCGAGAACTGGCGCGAGAACTCCGTCCGCCTCGGGATCCTCGGCTACCACGGGACGGGGGACGACGTCGCGTTCGGCGTGGTCGACCCCCTCGGCAACCCCTTCAACGTCGTCGACCGCCGCTACGACCGGGTCGGCCTCTACGTCTCGTGGCTGTGGCGCGACCTCAATCTGTTCGGGGTCTACCTCCACGGCAAGGACGACCTGACCGTCACCGATGCCACGACGCTCGCGGAGACCCGGCCGAACCCGACCTACGACTCGTGGTTCATCCAGGGCGACTACGTCATCCGGCCTCCGTTCCAGGTCTCGCTCCGTTACGAGGACGTCAAGCCGGGCGATTCGACCGCGGCTTCGATCCGCCTCGGCAACGCCAACTTCACCTACCTCATCGTCGCGAACATCAAGCTGATGCTCGAGTACCAGCTCGATCTCCACGAGACCAAGAACTACACCGCGGCGGCCGTTCTGCGGTTCGCCTTCTAGGAGACACTCCGATGCGAATCCTTCTGTCGTCGACCCTGGCCGTGGCGCTGGCGCTCCCTGCGGTGGCGGGGGACATCCACGGCAAGGTCGCCTGCAAGGGGACACGGGACAGCGCCGATGCGGTCGTGTACGTCGACGCCATTTCCGGAAAGACGTTCCCCGCTTCCCAGGAGCACCAGCGCGTCAACCAGGAGAACCTCGTGTTCGTTCCTCACGTCCTGCCGGTGCTCGTCGGCTCGACGGTGGATTTCCTCAACTCCGATGCCGTGCAGCACAACGTGTTCACGCCCGACGCCTGCGCGGAGAAGTTCAATCTCGGGACCTGGCCGAAAGGACAGGTGCGAAGCTACACGTTCAAGAAGGACTGCGTCGCGACGCTCCTGTGCAAAGTCCACCCGGAGATGGAAGCCTTCGTCGTCGCGGTTCCCACGCCTTACTACGCGGTGACCAAGGCCGACGGCTCCTTCAAGATCGCCGACGTGCCGGACGGCTCCTACACCGTTAAGGTGTGGCACCCCAAGCTGAAGGCGGCTGCCAAGCCCGTCACGGTCTCCGGAACGACCGAGCTCGGATTCGAGATCTCGAGGTAGGTCCCGTGGCCGAAGCCAGCCGCGAATGGCTCGAGCGGAACTTCCCCTGCAAGCGGGCTTGCCCTGTGCACACGGAGGCGGGCAAGTACGTCGCCCTGATCGCGGAAGGGAGGTACCGCGAGGCCTATGCGGTCGCGCGCCGGCCGAATCCGCTCGCTTCGATCTGCGGCCGCATCTGCGCCGCTCCGTGCGAGACCGTCTGCCGGCGGGGCGAGCTCGACGCGCCGATCGCGATCCGCGCGCTCAAGAGGTTCGTGACCGAGAGATTCGGCGTCGAGAGCATGATGGACTTCTCCGTCCTGTCCGAGATCTACGGGCGGCGAAAGGATCGCCACCCAGAGAGAGTGGCCGTGATCGGCTCCGGCCCGGCCGGCCTGGCCTGCGCGCACGACCTGGCGCTGCGCGGCTATCCGGTGACGATCTTCGAGGCGGCCTCGGTCGCCGGCGGCATGCTGCGCCTGGGCGTCCCCGAGTACCGGCTGCCGAGGGCGCTGATCCAGCTCGAGGTGCACGCGATCCTCTCCCTGGGCGTCGAGCTGCGTCTCGATTCGCGGCTGGGCCGCGACTTCACGCTCGCCGACCTGCGGCAGCAGGGGTTCTCGGCCGTATTCGTGGCGGTGGGCGCGATGCGCGGCCGCGACCTCGCGGTCGACGGCATGGACCTGGACGGCGTGCTCAAGGGAGTCGACTACTTGCTGAACGTCAACCTCGGCTACCGCGTGGAGATGGGAAGCCGGATCATCGTCATCGGCGGGGGAAACGTCGCGCTCGACGTCGCGCGAACCGCGGCCCGGGGCGGGGAGCAGGAGAATCTTCAGCGCACCCTCTCCGTCGTGCAAGCGCTCGACGTCGCGCGCAGCGCCATCCGGTTCGGAGCGCGGGAAGTCACCGTGTGCTGCCTCGAGTCGGAGAGCGAGATGCCGGCCTCTCGCGACGAGATCGAGGAAGCGCGGAACGAGGGCATCGTCTTCCGGCACCGGGTCGGGCCGAAGCGGCTCGTCGGGGAGCGGGGAAGCGTCGTCGGCGTGGAGTTTCTCGCCGTGTCGCGCGTCTTCGACGAAAACGGCCGCTTTGCACCCCTGTTCGTGGACGGATCGGAAGCGATCATGCCGGCGGACACGGTCGTCGTCGCCATAGGCCAGACCGGAGATCTGACGTTCCTTCGGGAGTCCGACGGCGTCGCCACCAGCCAAGGGCGCATCGTCGTCGATCCGGAGACGCTGGCGACGACGTCTCCCGGGATCTACGCCGGCGGCGACGCCGCGTTCGGGCCGAGGATCGCAATCACCGCGGTGGCGAACGGCAAGCGGGCGGCCCGCTCGATCGACGAGCAGCTTCGTGGACGCGTCTTGCTCGAGGAGGACCCGGTCGTCGAGATCGACGTCGAGGAGCGCTACCGGCGCGTGCTCGACTACGAGGCGATCCCGCGGCAGAGGCCTCCGACCCGGCCGATCGCGCGTCGCATCGGGATCGCCGAGGTGGAGGAATGCTTCGGCGAGGCGGCCGCGCGGCGGGAAGCCACCCGGTGCCTGCACTGCTGGACCAACACGATCTTCGAGCAAGACGCGGACGAAGGCACCGAATGCCTGCTCTGCGGCGGATGCCAGGACGTCTGTCCCGAGAACTGCATTCAGATACAAGTCGCGACCACGATTCGCTCGGTGCCCCCGGGGGCGCGGCTGCTCGCTCCGATTCTCGCCGGCGGCGAGCGCCGCGGCTCGATCATCCTCAAGGACGAGGAGACGTGCATCCGATGCGGACTCTGTGCGCGGCGTTGCCCGGCGGGAACCATCACCATGCAGAGCTTTGCGACGAAGGATACCGAACATGTCGTCCCATGATGTCGAGCGGATGAAACGCAGAGATTTCCTTACGATGGCCGGAGCGGGCGCGTGCGCCTGCGCCGCGGCCGGCGCGGGCCTCGTGACCCTGGATTTCCTCGAGCCCAAGGTCCTCTTCGAGCCCCCGACCCGCTTCATCGCCGGCGGCCCGCTCGATTTCCCCGAGGGGACCGTGAGGTTCAATCGCGAGCATCGCGCGTACATCGTGGGCGCGCCGGGAGGCGTCTACGCGATGACGGCGGTCTGCACGCACTTGGGGTGCATCACGCGGTTTCTCTCCGACGAGAACGTCATCGCATGCCCCTGCCACGGCAGCCGGTTCGACGTCGAGGGGAATGTCCTCCACGGTCCTGCTCCCCGACCCTTGCCCTGGATCGAGATCAGGTCGGACAGCGCCGGCGCTCTCGTCGTCGACACGGCGACGGTCGTCCCCGCCGGCACGATCGTGCGCACATGAGAGCGCCGACGCTCGCCGGGATCCACACGTGGCTGCGCGGGACGGGCGTCTACCGCTCGATCGTCCGGCACGGCGTCGAGGACACCAACCTCAACCGCGCGCTCGTCGTGATGGAGAACCTCTTCCTCCACGTTCATCCGGTGAAGGTGCGCGCGAAGACGCTCAGGACCTCGCACACCTACTGGCTCGGCGGCATCACGACGGCCTGCACCTTCATCCTCTTCGCCACCGGAATCCTGCTGATGTTCTATTACCACCCCTTGGTCCCCCAGGCCTACCGCGACATGAAGGAGCTCCAATTCGTCGTCGACGACGGGCTCTACCTCCGCAACATGCACCGATGGGGGGCGCACCTGATGGTCTTCGCAGCGTTCGGGCACATGCTGCGGGTGTTCTACCACCGCGCGTACAGGCCTCCCCGACAGTTCAACTGGGTCGTCGGCGTCGTGCTCCTTCTCGTGACGCTCGGGCTGTCGTACACCGGGTATCTCCTTCCGTGGGACCAGCTCGCGTTCTGGGGCGTTTCGGTGGGGACGAACATGGTCCGGGCCGCTCCCTGGATCGGCGAGCCATTCCGGTTCCTGCTGTTGGGCGGGCACATCGTGTCCGAGAACGCCTTGCTTCGCTTCTACGTGCTGCACTGCGTGGTCCTGCCCGCTGCGCTCCTCGTTCTGATTTCGGTTCACATCTGGCGGGTGCGGAAGGACGGAGGCGTCCAGGGTCCTCCGGGAAACGAGGAGCCCGGCGCTAGAGAGGGTTCCCCGTGAGTCGCCTTCCGCCGATCGAGATCGTGGAATCGAACGACCCCCTCGCGACGCCGCGGCGGGTAGCGCTCGTCCGCCCCGATACGCGTCCCGCCGTGCGCCAGCGCGACGAGGACTACGTCATGACTTTTCCGCATCTCATCGTCCGGGAGGTCATCCTCTTCCAGATCGTCACCATCGCGCTTTCGATCGCCGCGCTCCTGGTCGACGCCCCGCTCCAAGGGCTCGCCAACCCGACCGAAACGCCGAACCCCGCCAAGGCGCCGTGGTACTTCCTCGGGCTGCAAGAGCTCCTCCACTATTTTCCGCCAGTCGTCGCGGGCGTCCTGCTCCCGGGTCTGGTCGTCGTCGCGCTGGTCGTGATCCCGTACGCGCGCATCAACCTGGAGGCCGGCCCTCTGTGGGAGCGCCGTGGGCGCGGCGCTCTCGCGGCCGTCCTCACCGCGATTCTGGGCGTCGCGGCGCTCGTCGCCGTCTTCGGCTGCTGGCCGGTCGTCGTCCCCACACTCGCCGTCGGCGCCGGGATGCTCGCGGCCCGAGGCGGCGAGCGCGGTGGTCGACTCCGACGGACGCTCGTCCGCGTGACTCTACCGGAATGGATCATGACGTGGTTCGTGATCGTCGCGAGCGTCCTGACGATCATCGGTACGTTCTTCCGCGGCCCGGGCTGGTCGTTCGTCTGGCCCTGGTCGTCGGGCCGCACCTGGTGAGGCCGGACCGGTGACCGTCCGCCGCGTCTTCGCCGCCACGAGCCTCGTCTTCCTCGGGGTGCTGGCGATCTCTCCCGCCAAGAACGCCTTTCGGCCGTACCGGTCGATGCAGCAACAGTTTCGCAAGCTGGGCTCCGCGCGAGCGCGCAGTCTGAAGGAAGCGGTCCGTTACGAGCGGATGCCGATCGCCATTCAGCAGGTCTGGCTCCCGCGCCTCGACGACCGGGTCGACCGTTGCACGACGTGTCATCTCGGCGTCGCCGATCCGTCGATGGCGGGAGCGCCGGAGCCGTTCCGTCTCCACACCTCGACGGCGCACACGCCGTCCGGCTTCGACTTCCTGGGATGCACGTCGTGCCACGGCGGGCAAGGGCCGGCGACCAGCCGGGAGGAGGCGCACGGCACAGCGGTGGATGCCGGGCCGCCCATGCTGCCTGCGGACAACGTCGAGGCGGGCTGTGGACGCTGCCACGCGCCGGAGACCGTCGACGAAGCGCCGGTCCTGTCGCGCGGGCGCGCGATCATGTCGCGCTTCGGCTGCTACGCGTGCCATCTCGTGCGGAACCACGAGGACTTCCGCGCGGATGCGCCGCCTCTGAGCACGATCGGGCTCAAGACGGGCGCCGCTTGGCTGCGTCTTTGGCTCAAGAACCCCCAGACCGTCGACCCCAATACGACGATGCCCAATTTCGATCTTTCCGACGAAGAGATCGACGAGCTCTCGCACGCGCTCTTCGCGCGGACACCGCCGGCCACGCTCGCCGCGGCGATCGCGTCCGCGGACCGGGAGCCTCCCGGCGACCCCGCCTCCGGCCGGAAGATCTTTGCCGAGGCGCGGTGCATCAGCTGTCACACGGTCGAAGGCAAAGGCCACGCGACGGCCCCCGAGCTGTCGAAGGTCGCGACCTCCGCCACGCGTGGCTGGCTGCTCGCGTTCGTGCGCGACCCTCACGCGTTCAATCCGCGCACGCGCATGCCTCGGTACGCCTTCTCGGACTCGGAAGCGCGGGACGTCGTCGCCTATCTCGAGGATGAACTCCGGGATTTCGACGCCCCGAAGGACATCCTGGAGCCCCTGCGCGTGAACCTCACTCTCGCGGAGAAGGGGGAAAAGACGTTCCGCGCGCGCGGGTGCTTCGCCTGTCACGGCGGCGAGGGCGGGAAGGCGTCGGCGGAGAGATTCGGGCCGGACCTCAACGGGATCGGCGACAAGAAGGCTTCGTCGCTCGACTTCGGGCGGCGCGACGACTTGCCACGCACCGCGCCCGCGTGGCTCGGCGCCAAGCTGGCTCATCCCCGGTCGTTCGCGCAGGGCTTGAAGATGCCGTCGTTCGAGTTTTCGCCGGACGACATTCAGGCGGTGGTGACGGCGCTTCTGGCCTTGGGGGCAGAGCCGGTTCCCGAGCTCTATCGCGTCACCGAGCACGCGAGCGAGACTCTCGTTCCTGGCGGCGAGTTCGGGAGGCTCGTCGACCGATTTCGGTGCCTGTCGTGTCACAGGATCGGAAACGCCGGGGAGGACATCTCGACGGCCCCGCTGACCTTCGAGGGCAGCAAGGTCCGGAGAGCGTGGCTCGTCGACTACCTCCTCGTGTCCTATTCCATCCGCCCGATCCTCGAAGAGAGGATGCCGATCCTCCGGATGTCGAGAGCGGACGCGGAGCTGCTCGCGGGGGCCGTCACCAGCTTCTACGTCGACCCTCGCGTCCCGCGGGATCCCTTCGAGGGACGTCCCGCCGCCGACGCCGACGCCGCGGAAGGCCAGCGCCTGTACACGACGCTTGGCTGCCGTGCGTGCCACATCGTCGGCCAAACGGGAGGCTACGTCGGGCCGCCGCTGACCGATGCGCAGACGCGGCTCCAGCCCGGCTGGGTGTTCACCTGGCTCAAAGGTCCACAAAGGTGGCGGGCCGACGTGCGTTGCCCCGACTACGGGTTGACCGACACGGATGCACTGCGGCTGACGGCGTATCTCGAGACATTGAAGGCGCAGCCCGCAGCCGCTGCAGGTGCGGCGAAATGAGCGTGCGGCGGATCGTCGTGACGATCGCTCTTTGCGGGCTCGCGGCCTGCTCGCGAGAAGCCGCGTCGCCCCCATCCGCCGGGAACGGGGCACCCGGGACGGCTCCGCCCCCGAAGTTGAGCTACGACCTGCGGCTGGGCCGCGACGTCTTTCAGCACTACTGCGCGACCTGCCACGGCGACTCGGGCGCCGGAGACGGGTTCAACGCCTACAACCTCGATCCCCACCCGCGCGACCTGTCCGACCCGGCGCTGCAGAAGAAGTCGGACGTGGAGATCGCCGACACGATCCGGCGCGGCGGTGCCGGCGTCGGCATGTCGAGCCTCATGCCGCCGTGGGGCCGGACGCTGAGCGAGCGGCAAGTTACCGACGTGGTTCTCTACCTGCGCACGCTCAAGAAATCGAGGCCCTGAAGGGCCCGGCCCCCCGCACGACCCCGACCGAAGGAGACAACGCGTGGGGTATCCTCCTCGCCCTGCGAGGAGGCACGATGAACGCAGAGAAGCTCCGCGCCTGGTGGTGGCACAAGCAAGGGCTCGACGGGTCCCTCAGGGGTAACACGGCCGAGCAGGTGCTCGAGAAGAGTGGTTGGGCGCGCTCGGTGGCGGGCATCGGTCCGTATCTCACGCTCTTCTCGCGCGCCGGGATCGGCCGCGAGGCGGCGGACACCGCGGTCGCCAAGGTCGAGATCCACGAGCTGCCGGCCGCGCGCGGATGCACCTACGTCGTGCCGGCGTCGGATTACGCGCTGGCGCTCCGCGTCGGCGGAGGATTCGGCGTCGAAGCGGAGATGAAGGTGGCGCGCAAGCTCGGCGTGAAGGACGCCGAGATCGACAAGCTGAGGGACGCGGTCGCGAGCGCCCTCGGGAAGAAGCCGCTGCTGCCCGACGAGATCCGTGAGGCCGTCGGCGGCGCCGCGCGCAGCCTGGGCGCGGAGGGCAAGAAGAAGGGGCTCACCACAACGCTGCCGCTGGCTCTCGGCGCACTTCAAGAAGAGGGGGAGATACGGCGCATCCCGGTGGACGGACGGCTCGATCAACAGCGCTACCGCTACGCGCGCTGGACGCCGAACCCTTTGAAGAAGCTCAAGCTATCGCGCGAAGAGGCGCTCACGGAGCTGGCGCGCAAGTACTTCCGGTGGATCGGTCCGGCAAGCGTCGACGAATTCCGCTGGTTTTCGGGGCTCGGCGCAGGCGCGGCGAAGAAGGCGCTCGAACCGCTCGGCCTCGCGGCGATCCCCGACTCCGGGGACCGGCTCGCGTTTCCGGACGACGCGAAGGCGTTTCGGGGTTTCTCGCCTCCGAAGAAGCCGAGCTACGCGCTCGTGAGCAGCCTCGACGGGCTGTTCCATCACCGGCGCGAGCTGGCCTCGCACCTCGACGGTGCCGATGCGAAGCGCAAGACCCTGACCGGGGCCGATGGACGAACGGGTGGAGCGCTCCTGGACCTGCCGAGCCACGCGATCGTCGAGCGAGGGAGGCTCGTCGGGCTCTGGGAATACGACGTGGACCGCGAGTCGATCGTGTGGCAGAGCTTCGTGCCGGTCGACGCCGCGCTCGAGAAGGCAATCGAGACGACGGAAGCGTTCGTGCGCGACCAGGTCGGAGATGCCCGCTCGTTCAGCCTCGACAGCCCGAAGAGCCGGGTGCCGAGGATCGAGGCGCTGCGAAAGGCGGCAAGCGGTAGATGAGAACGTGTCGCTAGCTCCGGGAACTCGGCTCGGGTCGTACGAGATCGTCGGGCATCTC
>CAZYHZ010000096.1:0-10822 GCA_964647625.1 uncultured Acidobacteriota bacterium | reverse complement strand
CACGTCTCTCGCTCCAAACTGAATTTGTAAGAAAAAGACGAATGTCCCCTTTTGGGTGAAAGAAAAGGGAGTGGCCCCTAAGCGGTGACGCCGGCTTCTTCGGCGACGGGCTCGACGTGGCCGCAGCCCTCCTGCTCGCAGAGCAAGCGCCGCCCGTCTTTTTTCGTGACCTTCTCGACGAGGTACGGTGAGCCGCAATCCGGGCAGGCCTTGCGGACCGGCTTGTTCCAGAGCACGAACGCGCAGTCGGGGTAGCGGTCGCAGCCGTAGAAGACCTTGCCGCGCTTGCTCTTGCGCTCGACGATCTCGCCCTTGCCGCATTCGGGGCAGGGCACGCCGGTGGTCTTCATCTTGATGTACTTGCACTTCGGATAGCTCGAGCACGCGGTGAACTCGCCGAAGCGGCCGTGCTTGACCGCGAGCTTGCTTCCGCACTTGGGGCAATTCTCGTCGAGAAGCACCTCGGGCTTGGCTTCGGCCTTTCCTTCCTTGCCGACGACGATCTTTCGCGTCGTCTTGCACTCGGGGTATCCGGAGCACGCGAGGAAGGCGCCGAACCGGCCGCGCTTCAAGACCATCGGCCGCCCGCACTTCTGACAGGGCTCGGCTTCGGTCTCGATCGGATCGGCCGTGGCGGCTTTCACCTTGGCCGGAGCCTTGTCCGTGGCAGAGTCGCCGTCGCCCTCGGACGTGACGCTTCCGATCTCGCGGGTGGTCTTGCACTCCGGGTACCCGGAGCACGCGAGAAACTGTCCGAACCGGCCCCACTTCAGGACCATCGGCTTTCCGCACTTCTCGCAAACCTGGTCGGTCGGGATCGCCTCGCGCTTGACGTCGCGCATCTCGGTCTTCGCTCGCGCGAGATCGACCTCGAACTTCGACTGGAACTCGCGGAGCGCGTCGACCCAGTTGAGCTGGCCTTCTTCGATCTCGTCGAGCTCTTCTTCCATCCGGGCGGTGTAGCCGACGTCGACGATGTCGCCGAAGGACTTCACGATGAGGTCGTTGACGAGGATGCCGAGCTCGGTCGGGAAGAACCGCCCTTTGTCTTTCTCGGCGTAGTTGCGGTCCATGATCGTCGCGATGATCGCCGCGTAGGTCGAGGGCCGGCCGATCCCGTTTTCTTCGAGCTCTTTGACCAGCGTCGCTTCCGAAAACCGCGGCGGCGGCGACGTGAAGTGCTGGCGGGGCAGGAGCGACCGGAGGTCGAGGGTCTGCCCTTCCTTCAGCTGCGGCAAGCGCCTCTCCTCGTCGTCGTCCTGGTCGGCATCGGCCGGCCGGGCGCTTTCGGCGACCGCGTCTTCGTCTTTGCCCTCGTGGTAGACCGCGAGCCAGCCGGCGAATTTGAGCACCGACCCGGTCGCGCGGAAGCCGTACGGGCCGGCCTCGATGTCCGCGCGCGTCGTGTCGAACAGCGCGGCTTCCATCTGCGACGCGACGAAGCGGTTCCAGATCAATTGATACAGCCGGAACTCGTCGCGGCCGAGGAAGTCTTTCACGCGATCGGGCGGAAACTCGAGGAGCGTCGGACGGATCGCCTCGTGCGCCTCCTGAGCGGCCTTCCCGACCTTGAACCGGCGCGGCTCCTTGGGGAGCGAGGGCTCGCCGTAGGTGGCGGCGATGTGGGCGCGCACCGCATCGAGCGCCTCTTCGGACGTGCGCGTCGAATCGGTTCGCATGTAGGTGATCAACCCGACCGTTCCCGCGTCGCCGATCTCGCGGCCTTCGTACAGCCCCTGCGCGAGACGCATCGTCTTGGCGACGGGGAACCCGAGCTGCCGCGCCGCGTCCTGCTGAAGCTTCGACGTGATGAACGGAGGGGCCGGGTTCTTCTTCTTTTCCTGAGACTGGAGCTTGACGACCTTGAACGGGACGGCGTCGGGCCGCGCCGCCTTGACGTCCAGGATCAGCGCCGTCTGGTCTTCGCCGGCCGGCTTCGACCCGACGACTTCCCAGCCCAGCTCCAAGAGCGCGCTCGTCATCTCGGCTTGCGAGACGACCTCGATCTTCTTGCCGTTCTTCGCGATCAGCTTCGCGCCGAACTGCGGCGCTTCGCCGGCCCAGAGCTGGGCGGTCAACGACCAGTATTCCTTCGGCACGAAGGCTTTGATCTCACGCTCGCGCTCGACGATGATGCGGAGCGCGACGCTCTGGACGCGCCCGGCCGACAACCCGCGGCGCACCTTGTCCCACAGCAGCGGGCTGATCTTGTACCCGACGAACCGGTCGAGGATGCGCCGCGCCTGCTGGGCGTCGACCTTGTTGGCATCGATCTCGCGGGGATGCTCGAACGCCGACAGGATCGCCTTCTTCGTGATCTCGTTGAACAGGACCCGCCGGAACTCGACGTCGGTGTCTTTCGACAACTCTTCTTTGAGGTGCCAGCAGATCGCCTCGCCCTCGCGGTCGGGGTCGGCCGCGAGGAAGACGGCCCCGGCGTCCTTCGCGGCCTTGCGAAGCTCGGTGAGCGTCTTCTTCTTTTCAGGCAGCGCGGTGTAGGTCGGCGCGAAGCTCTTCTCGTCGACCCCGAGCGTGCGCTTGGGGAGATCGCGGACGTGACCCATCGACGCCTTGACGACGTACCCGCGGCCCAGGAATTTGTTGATCGTCTTCGCCTTGGCGGGCGACTCGACGATGACCAACGATCGCGCCATGCAACCCTCTGTACGCTGCCCCTAAGAAGCCTTAAGACCCGCCTCGGGGCCGCGCAACATAGTACCCACCGGCCATGGGATCAATACACCCGCGCAGGACCAAACCGAAAAGAGCCGTCTGCAACCTGCTGATTCCAAAGGGCGCCGCCTCGGCGAGCCGATCGACGTGGACGGGCCTCGGATCGTCGAAAAGGCTCAAGACGGCGCGCTCGTCTCCCGAGAGTGCCACCGGGTCGGAGCGGTCGTCCGGGGCCGGATTTTCGGCCGCCTGGGGTTCCGGAGCGAGGGCGTTCCGGTACATCGGCGAGAGCTGGGCGAGGACGTCATCCGCCTTTTCCACGAGGGTCGCGCCCTGCTGGATCAGTCGATGACACCCCCTGGATCGGTCGGAAGTCACCGGACCGGGAACGGCAAACACCTCACGCCCCTGCTCGAGGGCGTGTCCGGCGGTGATCAGTGAGCCCGACTTGTCGGTCGCCTCGACCACGACGACGCCCGCGGACAGGGCGCTGATCAGCCTGTTGCGCCGGGGAAAGTTCTCGGGGAACGGCGGCATGTCCATCGCGAATTCGCTCACGATCGCTCCGCGTCCGGCGATCTCTCCGAAAAGCGCTTCGTTTTCGGGAGGGTACACGTGGGCGAACCCGCAGCCGAGCACGGCGACGGTTCGGCCGCCGCCGGCGAGCGCGCCCCGATGCGCGCAGGTGTCGATGCCGCGCGCCCCACCCGACACGATCTCGGCGCCGTGCCGAGCCAAGTCCCGTGCGAGCGAGCGCGCCACCTCGCGACCGTAAGCGGTCGCTCGGCGTGAGCCGACGATCGCGAGCCGGGTGCGTCCCTCGGGGACGGAGCCCTTGAGGTAGATGACGAAGGGGCGATCGGGAAGCGCCGCGAGCATCGACGGGTACGAGGAGTCGTCGCACGCCAGGATCGTCACGTCGTTCTTGACGGCGGCCTCCCATTCGGCTTCGACCTGCCGCATCAGGTTGGGCCGCACGGCGGCGATCGCGGCCGCCGTGTCGCCATTGACTCCGGGAACTTCCCGCCAGGCTGAAGCCGGCAGGCGGAACGCAACCTCCAAGGGATCTCCGTGGGCGTGGAGCGCGCGCCACGCCGTCACCGGCCCGATGCCGGGTAAAAGCTGCATGGCGAGCCAAGCGGTCAGTGGCTCCGGTGTGACCAAAGGCGACCCGAAAAGGAGAAGGCGCGAGGACTATCCGCCGGAATCCGGGCCTACGCTATGCACCGGAACACGTAGGGAGTTGCGTGCAGAAGACTCTCGGGAGCGCCTATAGTCTCGCCCCTTCCCGGGGAATGGCATGAGATTCGCGATCGCTGGATTGATTCTCGTCGCATCGGCGGTCGCCTACGGCGAGGATGGGCGCATGAGGCCCGACGCGGATCCCACGCGGCCGCTCGACGTTCCCGCGAGGGCCTTGTCGGACTATTTGGGCGTCCGCGAGGCGGGCGGCGCGTACGGGCCGATCTTCGTGAAGGGTGTCAACTTGGGGGCGGCGCTTCCCGGAAAGTATCCAACCGAGTTCCCGCGCGAGGTGGGCGTCTATGCCGGCTGGCTGGACACGATCGCGGGGTTCGGCGCGAACGCCGTGCGCCTCTACACGCTGCTTCCGCCGGAGTTCTACCGCGCGCTCGCCGAGCACAACGCGCGCCCCGGCTCACGCCGGCTCTGGCTGATCCAGGGCGTGTGGGCCGAGCTTCCTCCGGGAGACGATTTCTCGGACCGGACGTACGTGCACGAGTTCTCGGATGAGATCGCGCGCGTGATCGACGCCGTGCACGGGGATCTCGTCGCCCCGCCGCGTCCGGGCCACGCGTCCGGCACCTACGCGGCCGATGCCTCGGAGTCCGTGCTTGCGTTCATCATCGGGCGGGAGTGGGAGCCGTACGCCGTCAAAGCGTTCGACGAGAAATATCCGGACGTGACGGCGTGGACCGGCCGGTTCTTCGTCGCCAGCGGCGCGCGCGCCATGGAGACCTGGGTCGCGCAGATGTGCGATTTCGCCGCCGGCTACGAGGCCCGGCGGTACCGCGTCCTGCACCCGCTGACCTTCGCCAACTGGCCCACGCTCGATCCCCTGACACACCCCAGCGAGTCGAACCGGAGCGAGGAAGATGCGTGGCGGAAGCGCTACGGCATTCCGGTCCAGGACGCGCTGAAGGAAGCCCCGTGGGAAAACGATGCGGTCTCGCTCGATTCGACGAAGATCGCCGCGACCGACGAGATGAAGGCCGGATTCTTCGCCGCGTATCACATCTACCCGAACTATCCCGACTTCCTGAATCAGGAGACGCGCTACGCCGCGTACCTAAAGGACCTCAAGCGCTACCACGGCACTCAGCCCGTGCTCGTCGCCGAGTTCGGCATCTCGACGAGCCGCGGCATCGCGCACGTCCATCCGGAGGGCTGGAACCACGGTGGCCACGACGAGCGCGCGCAGGGCGATTTGATCGGTACGATGATCTCCACGATCCACGAGCAGAAGCTCGCGGGGGGCATCGTGTTCGAGTTCATGGACGAATGGTTCAAGGGAACGTGGTCCGTCTCGCCGCTGACGATTCCGGAGGAGCGCCGGCGCTTGTGGTTCAACGCGGAAAGCCCCGAGCAGTCCTACGGACTGATCGCGCAGAGGCCCGCATCCCCCGTGCGCGTGGACGGCGACCCGTCCGACTGGAAGGGAGGGGCGCCCGAGGGGGCGCGCGCTCCGGGAGGAGCGGCCGGCTGGTCGAATCTTCGCGAGTTGAAGGTCGACTCCGACGAAGGTTACCTGTACCTCCTGTTGCGCACCGGCGGCGGGCCGCCGGGGCCGGATTGGGAGTCCACACGGATTCGAATCGCGATCGACACCTATGATCCTGCGCGCGGCGTCACGCGGCTTCCAAAGCCGGGCGCCGCGACGCTCCCGACGGGGGCGGAGTTCTTGATTGAAATTCAAGGTCAAGACGCGAGCACCATCCACGTCGCGGCGCCGTACGAGCCCTACGCCGCGGCCGACCGCGGCCCGGTCGCTTCTCCCGCCAAGGGCGACGCCGCGCGCGCATCGTTCGTCCCGCTGATGTTCGAATCGAACCGAGAGCGGTTCGGCCGCGACGGAAAACGTTACCCGGCGATCCGCGTCGATCGCGGGAAGCTCCGGCTGGGAACGTGCGATCCCGCATCGCCGGACTTCGACACGCGGACCGACGTTTCGATCGGCGCCGCCACGGGAACGGTCGAGATGCGCATCCCGTGGGGTTTGCTCAACGTCACCGATCCGTCTTCGCATCGTGTGTTGCACCAGCTGACGGCTCACGAGCCGCCCTATGACACCATCGAGACACCGGGTTTCAGGATCTACGCGATGACCGTCGACCCGGGGCATCCCGAACGGCCCCCTCAATCCCGGATCCCCGCAAAGGGCGTGCGCGCGCCGCTCTACAGCTGGCCGGGCTGGGAGGTGCCCCGCTACCGGACCGAGGCGAAGGCCGGGGTCCCGAAGGTCCGCGCGGCGTTCGACGCGATTTCCGATCGTGTCGGGGCCGGCGAGCCGGCATCCGGAGGCGAACGTGCGCGCTGACTTCGGACTTCGCGGGCTTCTCGCGGCGGCCCTCCTCGCGGCGGCGGCCTCGACGGCCGTCGCGGCCGCGGATCCGAGGGCGGCCGACGAGGCGTTCGACGCCGGGGACACCGCGCGGGCGCTGACGCTGTACGACGAGGTCCTCGCCGAGCGCCCCGACGACGTCCACGCCCTTCTGAACTCCGGGAAGCTCCTGTCGTGGGACAAGAAATACGACGGCGCGCTCAAGCGCTACGACCACGCGCTGACCATCGAGCCCAGAAACGTCGACGTGCTGCTCGAGCGCGGGAAGGTGCTCCTGTGGAGCCGGCGCTACGACGAGGCCGTCGTCGCGTTCGATCGCGTGCTCGCGATCAATCCGAAAGAGCCGTGGGCCCTGTGCGGGACCGCGCAAGCCTACGCATGGCGCGGCCGGAGCCGCGAGGCGCGGCCGTACTACGAGCGGGCGCTCGCGGCGAGTCCCGGCATGAAAGAAGCCATGCTGGGTCTCGCCTACATCGAGCTCGGCGACGGCGATACCACGCGGGCGCTCAAGCTGACCGAGTCGCTCGAGAAGGCCGCTCCGACCGATCCCGAAGTGCAGGACCTGGCGAAGCAGGTGCGCCGCGCGCGTGCGCCGTGGATCCAGGTGGGCTGGGACGGAGCCGAAGACTCCGACGAGAACGGGATGAACACCTACCGGGTCGAAGGCGGGCTGGGGCTTCCCGCGTGGCTGGACCTGCGCCTCGGCTACGCGCATAGCGATCTTCACGGGGCCGTCCCCGGAGATCCGCACGCCGACGGATCCGCCGACGTCCTGTCCGGAACGCTCGGATGGCAGCCGCACCCGTCCCAGCGGGCCGAGCTGCGCGCCGGTGCGGCACGGCTCGGAGACAGCGCCGGCGACACGCGCACGACCGGAGTCGGCGCGCTGAGCTACCGGTTTCCGATCGCCTCATGGACCGCCACGGCGACGATCGCCCGCGACCCGTTTCTCTATTCGCCGCAGATCCTCGACAACCGGATCGACATCACGTCCTTGACGTTCGGCGCGTCGGGGCTCGCCGCGGCGCGGGTGCGAGTCGAAGCCAACGCCGGCTACGGGCACTTCACGGACGGCAACGACCGCCTCTCCGCCGACGCGGGCGCGTGGTACGTGTTCGGCTGGCCGAAGCAGACGCTGCTGGCCGGCGGCTCCGTTCGCGGGCTGCGCTTCTCGGAAGACGTCGATCACGGGTACTTCGATCCGAACCATCTGATCGCCGTCGTCTCGAGCGCGCGGTCGTACGGATCGATCGACGGCTCGAGCTGGTGGTACGAAGGGGCGGTCGAGGCCGGAGTGCAGTGGTTCGAGCACAACGGCGCCGCGGCGTCCCACGAGCCGCTGTGGAGTCTTTCGGGGCTCGTGTCGAAGCCGCTTCCTCACGGTTTGACGTTGCAGTTCTTCGCCGCGTTCGGTAACTCCTCCACGGCCTCCGGCCCCGGTTTCACGTCGCGATCGGGCGGGGCCCGCCTGCGTTACTCGTTCGGGGGCTGAGCGTTGGGGGTCGCCAAGCGCATTCTCGTCGCCGAAGACGATCCGGTCACGCGTCGCTTCGTCGCCTCGCTTCTCGAGGAGCGGGGCTACGAGGTGCTCGTCGCCGAAGACGGCGCGCACGCGCTGGACACGGCGCTGTCGGCGATGCCCGATCTCATCGTGAGCGATCTCGTGATGCCGTATCGCGACGGGTACGAAGTCCTCCGCGCGGTGCGGGCGGATGCGCGGCTGGCCCGCATTCCCGTGTTGATCCTCTCGATGCGGGACCGCGAAGAAGACATCGTGCGTGGGCTCGAGCATGGGGCCGACGAGTACGTCGTCAAGCCGTTCAACGCGCGCGAGCTGTGCTCGCGCGTGCGCAAGCTGCTCGAGCCGAGGACGGACTGATGCATGCGCTCCTCATCGCCGTCCTCTCGGTCGCGCTGGGCTTCCTGGCCCTGACCCTCCTGATCGTCGTCGAGAAGGCGTGGCGCGAAGCGCGCGACCGGAGCCGGCTGTCGCGCCGAGGAGCGATCGAGCCTCGCGTGCTCTCGTACGCCCACGGCGCCGATCCTTCGATCGTCGCCGTCCTCGGCGGCCGTCCGACCGCCGGCGACCGGGTCGTCGTCGAGTCGATCCTGTTCGATCACGTGCTGCGCGTGCGTGGAATCGAGAACGAGCGGATCTGCCGCGCGCTCGACGAGCTGGGCTACGTCGACGGATACATCGCGCAGCTCCGGTCGGGCAGCTGGTGGCGCCGCGCGGAAGCCGCCGAAAAGCTCGGGTTGTCCGGCGCGAAGCGCGCGACCGAGGCGCTCACCGCCGCCTTGTCCGACGACGAATCCGAAGTCCGGCTGCGCGCCGCCAAGGCGCTCGGCCTCGTCGGAGGCCGCGCCGCGGTGCTGCCTCTGGTCGCGGCGCTGTCCGAGCCGAATCGCTGGTCGACGATCCGCATCGCCGACATCCTCGCCTCGATGGGGCGCGAGGTCGTCTCCGAGCTGATGGACGCCTTCACGCTGCAGAACCGCAACGCCCGGCTCGCCGCGCTCGACATCCTCGGCCGGATCCATCTGCCCGAGACCGTGCCGTGGCTGATCGACCACCTTTCCGACGAAGACCGGGACGTGAGGGCGCGCGCGGCGCAGGCGCTGGGCGCGATCGGCGCGGCGGATGCCGCGCCGGCGCTCCGCAACGCGCTCATCGATCCCGAATGGCCGGTGCGCGCGATGGCCGCCAAGGCGCTCGGCTCGATCCGCGACACCGCGTCGATCCCCGTCCTGTGCGCGGCGCTCCGCGATCGGGAGTGGTGGGTCCGCGCGAACGCGGGGCGCGGGCTGCGCGCGATGGGCGCCGCCGGAGTGGATGCGCTCGAGAGCATGCTCCAGGACGCCGACCTCTACGCCAAACACCAGGCGTGCCTGGCGCTGGAGGATGCCGGCCTGCTCGACCGTCGTGTCGGCGAGCTGGCGGGAACGGGGCCCGAGGTCGCTCGCGCCGCCTCGATCCTGTCCCGTTTCATCGCGGCCGGGCAGACGGGCCGCCTGCGCGAGCTGGCCGGGACGCATCCGGATCCGGCGGTGCGGGACGCGCTCGTCCGGCTCCTGCCGGCGGCTCCTTCGGGGGCGTCGCGATGAACTGGGGCGTGTTCCTTCAGGACTTCGTCGTCTGGTTCAACGTCTTCGTCCTCGTCTACTTCGTCGTCCTGAACACGATCTACCTCGGATTGTTCGTCATCTCGCTGTTCGACGTGCTCGGCTTCGTGCGGCGCACGTTCTTCTCGGACTACCGCCAGATCATGCAGTCCGACATGACGTGGCCGATCTCGGTCTTGATCCCCGCTCACGACGAGGAGAAGACGATCGTCCAGACGGTCCGGTCGATGCTCACGATCAACTACAGCGAATTCGAGATCATCGTGATCAACGACGGCTCGAACGACAAGACGCTCGCGAGCCTGATCGACGCGTACGACCTGATTCAATCCGACCGTCCGTACAAGCGCTCGATCCCGACCGGGCGCGTGCGCGGCGTCTACGGCTCGACCGCCCACCCGAACCTCACCGTCGTCGACAAGGACAAGGGCGGCAAGGCCGACGCGTTGAACGTCGGCATCAATCTGGCGCGGTACCCGCTGTACTGCTCGATCGACGCGGATTCGATCATCGAGGACAACGCGCTGCTCCGGGTGGTGAAGCCGTTCATGGAGCAGCCCGTCGAGACGATCGCCGCGGGCGGGATCGTCCGCATCGTCAACGGCTGCGACGTCAAGGACGGGCGCGTGACGCGGATCGCGCTGTCGGACCGGGCGCTGCCGATCCTCCAGGTGGTCGAATACCTGCGCGCGTTCCTCACGGGGCGCGTCGGCTGGTCGAGCCTGAAGTCGCTCCTGATCATCTCGGGTGCATTCGGCATCTACAAGAAGCAAGAGGTCATCGAGATCGGCGGCTACACGCACGACACGGACACCGAAGACCTCGAGCTGGTCGTGAGGCTGCACGAGCACATGCGGCGGAAGAAGCAAAGCTATCGCGTCGTGTTCGTGCCGGATCCCGTCTGCTGGACCGAAGCGCCCGAGACCGTTCGCGTGCTGGCGCGCCAGCGGAACCGTTGGCACCGCGGCCTGCTCCAGACCCTGTGGCTGCACAAGCGGATGATGCTCAACCCTCGCTACGGCCGCGTGGGCATCCTGGCGTTTCCTTACTTCGTCTTCTTCGAGCTGGTCGGTCCGTTCATCGAGACCTTCGGCTATCTTGCGGTGATCGCGTCGTACCTCCTCGGGATCCTGGACGTCCAGTTCTTCCTGATGTTCGTCGCGGTCGCCGTGCTTTACGGGATGTTCCTGTCGATCGCCGCGATCCTTCTCGAAGAGATCTCGTTTCGACGCTACCCGAGCTGGATCGACCTGACGAAGCTTCTCTCCTACAGCATCATCGAGAACTTCGGCTACCGTCAGCTCCTCTCGGCGATGAAGGTCAAAGCCTTCTGGGACACCATCCGCCGCCGCCGTGCCTGGGGCCAGATGCAGCGGAAAGGCTTCCAGGAGTAGGGGCCACTCCCTTTTTTCACCCAAAAGGAGACATTCGTCTTTTTCTTACAAA
>CAZYHZ010000095.1:0-10962 GCA_964647625.1 uncultured Acidobacteriota bacterium | reverse complement strand
ACGCGTTCGTGACCATCTCCTTGGTCGCGCCGCCGCCGACGTCGAGGAAGTTCGCGGGCGAGCCGCCGTGGTGCTTGATGATGTCCATCGTGCCCATCGCGAGGCCCGCGCCGTTGACCATGCAGGCGATGTCGCCGTCGAGCTTGATGTAGTTGAGCCCGAACTTCGAGGCCTCGACCTCGAGCGGGTCCTCCTCGTCGAGGTCGCGCAGCTCGTTGAGGTCGGGGTGCCGGTAGAGCGCGTTGTCGTCGAAGCTGACCTTGGCGTCCAGGGCCAGCACGCGGCCGTCGCCGGTGCGAATCAACGGGTTGATCTCGATCATCGACGCGTCCGTCCCGAGGAACGCGGCGTGGAGCGCGGCGCAGAGCTTCGAAAACGGCGACACGAGATCGGCCGGAAGGCCCAGGGCGAACGCGAGCGAGCGTCCCATCCACGGCTGGAATCCGGTGATCGGGCTGACCGCGAGCTTGTGGATCGCCTCGGGGCGTGCCGCGGCGACCTCCTCGATTTCGGTGCCACCTTCGGCGGAGGCGATGAACACGGGAGCGCCGACCCCCCGGTCGAGGAGGAGGGCGAGGTAGTACTCCGCGACGATCTGCATCCCTTCTTCGACGAGGACGCGGCGCACGGTCCGTCCTTCGGGACCGCTCTGCTTCGTCACGAGGACGTTCCCGAGCATCGACTTCGCGACGTCGCCGGCCTTCCGGGCGTCTGTGACCACGACGCCCCCGAGCGAGGTGCCCTGAAAGCGCCCCTTGCCGCGGCCGCCGGCGTGGATCTGGGACTTCACGACGACCTTGGGCGTCCCGAGCCCGGTCGCGATCGACTGCGCCGTTGCGGCCGTGTCGGCGACGCCGCCCTGCGGCACGGCGACGCCGAAGCCCCTGAGCACCGACTTCGCCTGGTATTCGTGGATCTTCACGGACGCCCTCCGGTGAGATGCTCGTCGTTTGGGAATGGCCGCCGGATTATAGAAATTCGACGGAGGACCGTCGAGGGAGCCTACGGGAACAAACGAGGCGGCGGCAGCAGCACGAAGCTCTTCCGATGGATGGCGCAGGGGCCGAGCCGGCGGATGGCGTCGCGGTGGGACTCGGTCGAATAGCCCTTGTGGTCGGCGAACCCGTACCCCGGAAACACCTCGTCGTAGCCCTTCATCAACCCGTCGCGCGTCGTCTTCGCCAGAATCGACGCCGCAGCGATCGCGTGACAGCGCGCATCGCCCTTGATGATCGCCTCTTGCGGGAGGTCGCAAGCCGGAAGGCGCCGGGCGTCGACGAGGACGTGCTGCGGGCGCACCGGCAGCGCGTCGATGGCCCGCGTCATCGCGATCAGCGTCGCCTGGTAAACGTTGACGCGATCGATCTCGTCGGCTTCCGCCCACGCGACGGCGAAGGCCAGCGCATGCTCGCGGATCGCCGCGGCCAGCGCGGCGCGCCGCTCGGGGGTCAGCTTCTTGGAGTCGTCGACGCCCGGAATGCCGCCCCCCGAGGGGAAGATCACCGCCGCTGCGACGACCGGCCCGGCCAGCGGCCCGACCCCGGCTTCATCGACGCCCGCGATCCGATCGATGCCTTTCGCCCACAGCTCGCGCTCGCGCGCGAGGAGCGTCTCCGCGCGGGCCGCCCGGCGCCTCTCGAGCGCGCCCGTCACAGCGGCGCCAGCCGGTCGAGGATCGCCTCGACGTCGACGTCGGCGTGCCGCGGCCCGTACGGCGCGATGGCGGCGCGGGAGCGCGCCGCGACGCCGCGTGCGCCGACCGCGTTCCCGCGGCTCGCGTGGTGCAGCGCGACCGCGGATTGGATGAGCCCCTTGTAAAAGTCGCGGTCGGAGCCCTGGTAGGTGACCCAGAACGCCTCGAGCACCTCGTGGGCGTCGAAGAAGTCCCCCTGGTCGATGCACCGCAGGAAGGCGGCGACCGCACGGTCCCTCGCGGCGTCGACGGAGGCGGTCATCGGGGCGATTCTACGGGAGAATCGCGGCCCTTTTGCCGCTAGAATGGGGGGCTATGCACCGGCTCGTTCTGCTACGCCACGGCCAGAGCACGTGGAACTTGGAGAACCGCTTCACGGGGTGGACGGACGTCGACTTGACGCCGCAGGGACACGCCGAAGCGCATGCCGCGGCGAAGCTGCTCAAAGAGGGTGGCTACACGTTCGATGTCGCTTACACGTCCGTCCTGAAGCGCGCGATCCGCACGCTGTGGATCGTGATGGACGACATGAACCTGATGTGGATCCCGGTCATCCGGGACTGGCGGTTGAACGAGCGCCACTACGGCGCGCTCCAGGGGCTGAACAAGGCCGAGACCGCGGCCAGGTACGGGGACGATCAGGTCAAGATCTGGAGGCGCAGCTATGCGACGCCGCCTCCCGCTCTGGCCCAAGACGACGAGAGATTCCCGGGTCGCGATCCCCGCTACGCTCGACTCTCGACTCTCGACTTACCGTTGACCGAATCTCTGGCCGACACCGTGAAGCGGTTCCTCCCGGCATGGCACGACGTGATCGCGCCCGAGGTCGCTTCGGGGAAGAGCGTGATCATCTCCGCGCACGGCAACTCGCTGCGCGCGCTGGTCAAGTACCTCGACGGGATCGGCGACGAGGCCATCGTCGAGCTGAACATCCCGACGGGCGTGCCTCTCGTCTACGAGCTGACCGACGAGCTGAAACCGATTCGTCATTACTATCTCGGCGACGAGAACGCCGTGAAGGCCGCCGCCGAGGCCGTCGCCGCGCAAGGGCGCAAGACTTCTCGAGGATAGGAGAGCTCCATGACGTTCGTGATCACTGAGCCGTGCATCGGAACCAAGGACACCGCCTGTGTGGACGTCTGTCCGGTCGATTGCATCCACCCGACCAAGAAGGAAGACGCATTCGAGTCGGCCGAGATGCTCTACATCGACCCGGCCGAATGCATCGATTGCGGAGCCTGCGAGCCGGCGTGCCCCGTGGAGGCGATCTTCGAGGAGGCCGCAGTCCCTGAAAAGTGGAAGCATTTCACCGAGAAGAACGCGGCTTACTTCAAGAAGTGACCGGCACGCGTCCCCTTCAGGGCCGCCGTGCCGTCGTCACCGGAATCGGCGCGATCTCTCCGAACGGCATCGGCCGCGAGGCGTTCTGGGCGGCCACGCGCGCCGGGACCAGCGGCGTCCGGCGCATCACGCAGTTCCCGGTCGAGCACCTGCCCACCCGCATCGCGGGCACGGTCGAAGGGTTCGATCCGGGCGCGGTGCTCTCCGCCAACGACCTGAAGCACGTGCCGCGCATCGTGCCGATGGCCGTCGCGGCGTCGATCGAGGCCGCCGCGGACGCCGGGCTCGCGGCCGGCGAGCTGCCGCTCGACGAGCGCCGCCGCTTCGCCGTCGTCATCGGGTCGGGCGGAGGCGGCCTCGAGTTCATCGAGAAGCAATTCCGCCAGTATTACCTCGAAGATCCCAAAGGCGTCAGCCTGTACACGATCCCGTCGTCCACACCGGGCTCGCTGTCGAGCGAGATCTCGATGAAGCTCGCGCTGCGAGGGGCCTCGCACGTGATCTCGACCGGCTGCACGTCCTCGACCGACGCGCTCGGCCACGCGATGTCCCTCATCCGCTACGGCCGCGCCGACCGCGTGATCGTCGGGGGCAGCGACTCGCCGATCGGCCCGGGCATTCTGACGGGCTTCTGCCTCATGAAGATCATGTCCACGTCGTGGAATGACGAGCCCGCGCGGGCCTCGCGTCCGTTCTCCAAGGACCGCGACGGATTCGTGCTGGCCGAAGGCTCGTGGATGATGGTCCTCGAAGAGCGCGACACCGCGATGGCGCGCGGCGCGCGCATCTACGGCGAGGTCGTGGGCTACGGCGCGACGTGCGAAGCGTTCCACCGGGTGCGTCTCGACGAGAACGGCGAAGAGCCCGCGCGGGCGATGAGGCTCGCGCTCGACGATGCGGCCTTGGGCCCGGGCGACGTCGACTATCTCGCCTTGCACGGGACCTCGACGCAGCTCAACGATCGCATCGAAACGCGCGCGATCAAGCTGGTCTTCGGACCGCGCGCCACCGAGATCCCGGCCTCCAGCGTGAAGTCGATGATCGGCCACCCGCAGGGGGCCTCGGGCGCCGCGGGGATCGCGGCATCACTCCTGGCGATGCGCGATTCGTTCCTTCCGCCGACGATCAACCGCGACGCCGCCGACCCCGACTGCGATCTCGACGTGATTCCCAACACGGGGCGCGAGCGGCGCATCGACGTCGCGCTGTGCAACTGCATCGGCTTCGGGTCGAAGAACGCGGCGATCATCCTCAAGCGCCACGTAGCCTGACCCTCGATGTCCAGCTGGCTCGTTCCGGCCCGACGGTTGGACCCCGAGTGGATGGACCGCCCCGATAACGCTCCCGCCCAGCTGGCCGGAGCGCTGGACGACATCCGGGCCGTCAACCGGCTCCTTCGCGGCTCGAAGATCCTGCTGGACGCCGTCCGCCCCCATCTCGCGGCGCTTCGTCCCGATGACACCCTTTCGGTGCTGGACGTCGGCACGGGCGGCGCCGACCTCCCGCTGGATCTCGCGGTTCTCGCACGCACGATGCGCCGCAAGATCGCCATCGTCGCCGTGGATCGCGATCCGATTACCCTCGATTACGCGCGAAAGAAAGCCGGCGGCCGCCCCGAGATCACGGTAGCCGAAGGAGATGCTCTCGCCCTCCCCTACCCGCCCGGCTCGTTCGACCTCGTGACCGCGTCGATGTTCCTCCACCACTTCTCCCATGACGACGCCGTACGGCTCGTCGCCGGCTTCCGGCGCATCGCTCGGCGCGCGGTGCTGATCAACGATCTCGAGCGGCACGTCGTCCCCTGGGCATTCATCGGATTGACGGCGCGCCTGACCCTGCGGCACGCTATGTTCGTGCACGACGCCCCGCTTTCCGTGCTTCGCGGCTTCACCAGGGACGAGCTGTCCGCGATCGCCCGGGACGCGGGAAGCCCGGATGCCACGGTCGTGAAGCGCGTGCCGTTCAGGCTGCTGCTGACCGTCCCCGCGGGGGATCCCTCGTGACCCGCGTGGACGTCCTCGTCCTCGGAGGTGGCCCCGCCGGCGCCGCGATCGGAGCGCTGGCTGCAAAAGCCGGCGCACGCACGTTGATCCTCGAGAAGGAGACGTTCCCCCGCGACAAGGTCTGCGGCGAGTTCCTCTCCGCCGAAGGCTGCGCCGTCGTCGCGCGCCTGGGCCTCGCTCCCGGACTGATCGATCGAGGCGCCGTCCCGATCGAGGCCTGCCTGCTCGTCGACGGGCAGGGCCGCACCGCGGCATCGCCTCTGCCCCCGCTTCCCGGCGTCGGCCGCACCGCGCTCGGCATCACGCGCGCCACGCTCGACACGGCTCTGCTCGAGAACGCTGCGGCCTGTGGAGCCGTGATCCGCGACCGGACCGCCGGGATAAAACCGATATTGGAGAACGGACGCGTCGCGGCGGTCTCGACGCGATCGATGGATTCGGGCTCGAGGAACGAAACGATCCGCGCGACGATCGTCGTCGCCGCCGACGGCCGGCGCTCGATGCTGCAGCGCGCGCTCCACCCCGACGCCGGCGACCCGCTCACCACGACGAAGTCGTCGTGGTTCGGCTTCGCAACGCATTTCCCCGACCCCGACCCGCACGACGTCGACCGGCGCATCGAGCTGTTCGTCTTCGACGGCGGCTACGCCGGCCTCGGCGCCGTCGAAGGAGGACGCTTGAACCTCGCGTTGATCGCCCGCATCGACGCGCTCGCCGCCTGCGGCAACACGCCCCAGCGCCTGTTCGAAGCGCGCATGCTCGGCAATCCGCTCCTTCGCGCGCGCCTGCGCGGCGTCGAGCGCTGCTCGACCTGGAAGTCCGTCGGGCCCCTGCGCTTCAACGTGCGCATCCCTGCTTCGCACGGCGCGATCTTCCTCGGCGACGCCGCCGGCACGATCGATCCGTTTTGCGGTGAAGGCATGTCGAACGCCCTGCACGGCGCCGAGCTGGCGATGCCCTTCGTGGTCGAAGCGCTGGCCGCCGGGAGACTCTCGGACCCCGCCGCCCGCGATTGGTCGCGCGCGTGGCGGCACGCGTTCGCCCCGGTCACCCGCCGAGTGCGGATCGTCGGCAAGATCTTCGAGCACCCGCGCCCGGCCTCTCTGGCCATGACGCTGCTGCGGCTGCCCCACGGGGCAAGGATGCTGCCGGGGCTCGTGGCGGCGACGAGGACGGGGGCGGTGTAAGCAGTCACCGTGCCCACCGCGCCGACCCACGCGCTCGCAGCCGTCGCCATTGGGTGCGCGTTCCCACGATCCACGGTTCCTCGACGGTTCTGGGCGATTGGCGCTGCCTGCGCTGTGCTACCCGACATAGACGTCATCGGTTTTCGGTTCGGCGTTCGCTACGGTGATTTCCTCGGGCACCGGGGCTTCACGCATTCGCTGGTATTCGCAGGCTTGCTGGCCTCCGCGGCTCTCATCGCGGTGTCTGTGACTCGATTCCGCGAGCCGCGATCGGCTTGGTCGTGGATGTACGTCTTCACCGCAACCGCATCCCACGGCATTCTCGATGCATTCACGAACGGCGGCCTCGGCATCGCGTTGCTCGCTCCGTTCGACAACACGCGCTACTTTTTTCCTGTGCGCCCGATCGTCGTCTCGCCGATTGGATTGAGCCGTTTCTTGTCGGAAGGCGGCGCCCAGGCGATTCTCAGCGAGATACGCTGGGTGTGGTTCCCTTCGGTCATCGCCACCGGCGTCGCCCTCTGGCTGAATCGCATCGCCGACGCTTCGCGCGTAGAGTCGACGCGCTGATGCACACCGATCCGCGTCTCCCCTTTTGTGAACGGCTCGTGCTCGACGCCGCTCGGCGCCTGATGATGGCTCGTGACTGGAGCGTGGGGGGTGTAAAGGTTCGGCCGGATGCGTCGCTGCGAGTCGGACACTGCACGGCCCTACGCCGCGCAGTCGACGGGCGTCTGATCGGGTATCACGTGTCGGTCCTCATAGACCCGAAGCTGGGAGTGCCTTGAGACTCGCCCAATTCGGAGCCCCGGTGGGGCTCGTCTTCGGTGATGACGTTCTTCCTCGATGAGAACGGCGAGGTGCCGGACTACGAAGCACTGTTGTGAGATCAGGCTCCGGCGCGCCGCTTCAATCCGTACGAGCCGACCGCGAGCAGCACTCCGATGACGATGAACCCGATGAAGAACGCATCGAGCCCGCTCGTCACGTAGGCCCAACCTCCGAAGCCGAGATAGAGCGCGCTGACGGCGGAGGTCACGCGCGTGGCCTCGAACCGGCCCGTGCGGCCCCACCACCACACCGAGAGCACGATGACGCCGAACGCGAACATCGCGGCGCCGCCGTAGATCCAGCCGAACCCGATGCTGGAGACGAGATCGTGCGCGACGCCCGCCGTCTGAAGCGCACCGCGGATCGCACGCCAGCCGACGGCGACGTGCGCGACGCCGCAAAACAGCAAGAACAATCCCGCCGCGAGGAGCATCCACAACGATGCACGTCTCATGCGACCGACTCGCGGAGGGCCGCGCGGGCGAGCGTTCGTGTGGAGTCGATCGCCGGGAGCGACGAGTCGCGCTCGGAGACCAGCAGCGGAATCTCGGTGCAGCCGAGGACGACGGCGTCGCAGCCGCGCGCGGCCATCTTTTCGATGACGCCGAGCATGGTGCGCTTCGACTCGTCCTTGAACGTTCCG
This sequence comes from uncultured Acidobacteriota bacterium, assembly GCA_964647625.1. Taxonomy (GTDB): domain Bacteria; phylum Acidobacteriota; class Polarisedimenticolia; order Polarisedimenticolales; family DASRJG01; genus DASRJG01. The sequence continues at coordinate 3,264 of CAZYHZ010000095.1, read as the reverse complement.
CAGACCAGCTCGTCATAGATGATCGAGTCGATTCGCTTGCGGTCGTCGTCATCGGGAATCGCGTGCGCGATTCCTCGCCTGCCGAGCTTCGCCGGATAGACCGGGCCTTCCATCAGGTCTTTGGTCCCCAGGACGCCGAGGCGCTTGACGCCGCGGGCGGCGGCGAGCCCTGCGACCTCTTCCGCAATGTGGAGCCATCGCGCGGGAGACTGGTCGCGCACGAGATCGAGCGCCTGGTGGAGCGTGTTGTCCGGGCAGATCAGGAGCTCGGCGCCGGCTCGCGCCAGAACGTTCGCGGACGACAGCAGCATGTCACCTGCCTCGCGCCAGCGGCCCGCATTTGTATGGCGGATGTAGTCCGCGAGCGGGTACGTGTGCATCGTGACTTGCGGGTGCGCGTGGCGGCCGAGGAGCGCCGCACCCTCGGTGCAGATCGTGCGATAGCACAGTGCCGCACCCTCGGAACTGACGGCGACGATTCCGATGTGGCGGGAGCGTTCCACGTTCGACGGACGGCTTATGCGGTCAGCTTCGACGCCAGCCACCTCTCACAATCGATGGCGGCGCGGCAGCCGGCGCCCGCAGCCGTGACGGCTTGACGGTAGACGTGATCGTGAACGTCGCCCGCGGCGAAGACCCCCTCGATATTCGTGTACGACGAATGGCCGTCGATCGTCAGATACCCCTCGGCGTTCATCGGAAGGATGGTCTTGAACAGCTCGGTGTTGGGCTGGTGTCCGATCGCGACGAAGAATCCGGCGCACGGCTCGATCGTCGAGTGCTCCGTCCTCAAGTTCTTGACGACGACGGAGCTGACCTTGTGGCCCTCGCCCTTGACCTCGGTGACGACGGAATCCCACAGGACGCGCACTTTCTTGTTCGTCAGCAGCCGCCCGACCATGATGCGGGAGGCGCGGAACGACTCGCGGCGGTGGATCACCGTCACGCGCGATCCGAACCGGGTGAGGAAGATCGCCTCTTCCATCGCGGTGTCGCCGCCGCCGACCACGACGATCTCTTGATTGCGGAAGAAGAAGCCGTCGCACGTCGCGCAGTAGGAGACGCCGTGCCCCGAGTACTCCTTCTCGCCAGGGATATTCAGCACTTTCGGAGAGGCACCGGTCGCGATGATGAGCGAGCGGGCTTGAATCGTGACCTCTTCGGTCTTCAACGTGAACGGGCGCGTCGAGAGGTCGAGGCTGACGACGTCGCCGTCGACGAATCGGGCGTCGAACCGCGCGGCCTGCTGCTTGAACTTCTCCATCAGCTCGGGGCCCATGATCCCTTCGGGGAATCCCGGGTAATTCTCGACCTCGGTCGTCTGCATGAGCTGTCCGCCCGCGAGCAAGCCTTCGACGACGACCGGCTTCAGGCCGGCGCGGCCGGTGTAGAGGGCGGCGGTGAGGCCGGCGGGACCCGAGCCGATGATCGCGACTTCGTGAATGGACACCGAGCGGCTCCTTCGACGCGATGAAGGGGGCGATGGTAGCAGACCGGCGACGGTCGCCTATTCGTCCAGCCGGGCCTCGCGGGGGATGACGACGACGCCGCCGGGGGTGAGGGTGAAGCGGCGCTTGTCTTCGTCGGGATCTTCGCCGACGACGAAGCTCTGCGGGATGTGGACGCCCTTGTCGATGATCGCCTTCGTCACGCGCGCGTGGCGGCCGACGTCGACTCCGTCCATCAGGACGCTGTCCTTGACCTTGGCGTAGGAGTTGATCCTCACCTCGGGCCCGAGGATGCATCGCTCGACGCGGCCGCCGCTGACGATCGTGCCGCCGCTGACGATGGAATCGAGGACGATCCCGAGCCGCCCGCCCGGCTCTTCCTGAGCGAACACCGTCTTGGCCGGAGGAAGCTGCTGCATCATCGTGCGGATCGGCCACGTCTTGTCGTAGAGGTTGAACACGGGCTCGACCGCGACCAGGTCCATGCTGGCGTCGTAGTAGGAATCGAGCGTGCCGATGTCGCGCCAGTAGGCGGTTTGCTTCCTGTTCTCGTCGATGAAGGGGTACGCGAACAGCCGGCCGCTGTCCACGAGCGACGGAAGGATGTCGTGGCCGAAATCGTGCCGCGTGTCCCGACGCGCGTCGGCCGCGAGCGCGCGCACGAGCGATTCCGTGTCGAAGACGTAAACGCCCATGTTGGCGAGCGCGAGGTCGGGCTTCCCGGGAATCGGGCTCGGCGATTTGGGCTTTTCCTGGAACGCCGTGATCCGCGATTGCTCGTCGACGGCGAGCACGCCGAACGCGCTCGCCTCGGCGAGAGGGACCTCGACGGCGGCGACGGTGGCGATCGCGCCGTGCTCCTCGTGCGCCGCGATCAGGCGCGCGAAGTCCATCTTGTAGATGTGGTCGCCCGAGAGCACCACGACGTAGCGGGGGCGCTCTTGCTCCAGAAGATAGACGTTCTGGTAGACCGCGTCCGCCGTCCCCTGGTACCAGCGCTCGCCGACCCGAAGCTGCGGCGGCACGCACTGGATCCATTCGTCCAGCTCGTGATTGAACAGGGGCCCCCAGCCGATCCGCACGTGGCGCTCGAGGCTTCCGGACTTGTACTGCGTGAGCACGTAGATCTTGCGCAGCCCGGAGTTCAGGCAGTTCGAGAGCGTGAAGTCGATGACGCGATAGATCCCGCCGAACGGCACCGCGGGCTTGCCGCGGTCGCGCGTGAGCGGATAGAGGCGCTCCCCCTGCCCGCCGGCCATGACGATCGCCAAGGCGTCGCCCAGGAGCGTTCGACGCCGATCCACCATCAACGATCTGCGCGGGAGGCCAGAAGCTCGCGAACGCGCGTTCGCAGCTCGCCCGTGTCCGCCGACTTGACGACGTAGGCGTCCGCGGACCAGCTCATGAAGCTGTCCTTGTAGGACGAGTACGCGGAGTTGAGCACGATGGGGATCTTCGGGTGCCGCTCGAGGACGCGGCTCATGGCCTCGAGGCCGTCCATGCCGGGCAGGCGAATGTCGACGACGAGGATGTCCGGCTTTTCGGAATCGACGAGCGCGAGCCCCTCCGTGGCGTTCGCGGCGGTCACCACGTCGAACCCATCGCGCTCGAAGTCTTGCTTGTACAGGACGCGCAAGTTCTTCTCGTCTTCGATGACCAGGACCTTAGGCATGGCTCGGGTCCTCCGTGGCGGCGGGGAGGCGCAGCGTGACCGTGGTGCCCTCCCCTTCGCGGCTGTCGATCCTGACTTCGCCGTTGTGGTCGCGCGCGATCTGCGACGCGATCGTCAATCCTAGCCCCGATCCGTTCGTTTTGG
>CAZYHZ010000094.1:0-11004 GCA_964647625.1 uncultured Acidobacteriota bacterium | reverse complement strand
CTGAAGCTCGGCGAGGTGATGCGCGCGCAGGAACACTTCGACGACGCGATCGAATACCACCGCAAGGCCCATCACCTGAAAGACGACGACCCGCGCCCGCTCTACGCGCTCGTCGAGGACTACGAGGCGAAGGGCGATCTCGAGCACGCCCGCAACGTGCTCGGGCGGATCATCGGTCTGCGGCGCGACTCGCTGTCCGCCTGGCGCAAGCTCCGCTGGCTGCACATCAAGGAGCGGAACTGGCCCAAGGCGCTCTCGGCCCAGCACCGCGTCGAAAAGCTCCTCAACTCGCTCGATCCCCGGGATCGCGCCGAAGCCCGGTTCGGCCTCGGGATCCGGTACGAGCTGGCGGGAGACCTTCTGGCCGCCGGCAGGCCCAAGGACGCGACCCAGGCGCTCAGAAAGCTGATCCGCGACGATCCGCGGTTCATCCCGGCGCACGTGCGTCTCGGCGAGGCATTGCTCGCGCAGGGGCTCGCCAACGAGGGCGTCGACGCCTGGTACCAGGGGTTCGAGACGACCGGCTCGCCGATCTTCCTGACGAAGCTCGAGGACCATTTCCTCCAGCAGGAGCAGCCGCTGGCCGCGATCGAGGCGTTGAAGCGCTGCGTCGCGCGCGCGCGCAAGGACACGCTCCCCCGCTTCTATCTCGGAAAGCTGTTCTTCCGCCTCGAGATGCTCGACGATGCGCTCGCGGTCTTGCAGTCTCTCGACGGCAGGGCCTCGTACGCGCCCACGCTCCATTACCTCCTCGGACGCATTCACGAGCGTCGCCGCAACCACCGCGATGCCGCGACCGAGTACCGGAAGGTCATCAAGGAGATGGAGCTCGTGCAGCTCGACTACATCTGCCGCGCCTGCAAGCACAGCCGCTCCGAATGGGCCGCGCGGTGCACGAGCTGCAACGAGTGGAACACGATCGAGGTCGATTTCCGCGAGGAGATCGCGCTCGAAGATCTCGGCCTGGCCCCGGCTCCGGTGTACACGGCCCGCGTCTGACCTTCGGCTCCTCCCGGTCCCGCTTCGCCTCCCCAGTCGGGCCCCGATGCCGGCGCGTATCCGCCGTCTTCTTCGAATCCCCACGCATGCGCTCGCGCACGCCGCGGCGCTCCTGCTTCCGTCCCGGTGTTTCGCGTGCGACCGGCCGCTGCCCGCCATCCAGCTGGTCGGAGGCTGCATGGCGTGCTGGGCGCGGCTCGGTGCCGACACGCGCCGCCGGTGCGGCCGGTGCGCGCTCCCGTTGCCCGAAGGCGCCCTCGAATCGGATCCGGCGGCCGGCGCTTGCCTTCGTTGCGTGACGCATCCGAATCCGTTCGATCGGGTGGTCGCGGCCGTGACCTACGACGACCATGCGCGGCGTTTCCTTCTGCGTGCAAAGAATGGACATCGGCCCGAGTTGTTCACGCCCTTGTCGGGTCAGCTGGCCGCGGCGATCGCCGCCGCGAGGCTCGCGGACGGAATCGACGGAGTCGTCCCCGTCCCGTCGAGCCTGTTCGCACGTTGGCGCCGGGGTTTCGATCCCGCGCGAGAGATCGCGGCCCGACTCTCGCGCGCGTTCGCGCTCCCGCTGTGGAGCGGCACGCTCGTCGGTCGCAGGCCCTGGGAGGCTCCCATGAAACGCTTGAGCGCACCCGCACGCCTTCGAGGAGCGAGGGAAAAGTTCGCCGCGCGGCGCACCCTCCGCGGAATGAGCGTTCTTCTCGTCGACGACGTGCTCACGACCGGCGCGACCGCTTCGGCGTGCGCCGAGGCTCTGCGCGGGGCCGGTGCCAGAGAAGTCCGCGTCGCGGTCTGGGCGCGGACACCCCACCGCAGGAGCTTTGCGGCATCCACGCAAAACCCCCTATAATCCGCGGTCTCTTCGCAGCTTACGGAGGACTCACGTCCATGCCCCGGTGGAGTGCGCTACGGGTTTTCTCTTTGCTCGCTTCGATTCTGGCTGCGGCGGGATCGGTGGGTGCGGCCGAGCCGGCGCCTTCCGCGGTCCGCGCGCAGCTGCAGCTCAACCAGCCGTTCTATTACGTCGGCGACGGTTTGGAAGTCCGAATCAAGATCGTCAATGGCGGCATGGCCGAGGCGGTGAACCCCGTCAAGGGCCCCCTTCTCGGCGCGTTTGCGGTCAGCGATGCGAAGGGAAAGCAGATCGAGTCGTCCTCGAAGACCGATGCCAAAGAACCGGCCCGCCCCGACAAGCTGGCCCCCGGGGCATCCTACGCCGCGGTCGTCGACCTCACGCAAATGTACCCGGAGCTCAAGTCGCGAGGCCGTTACACGATCAAGTGGTCGTCCGGCGGCGTGGCCGCGGACGACATCTCGATCGTCATCATCCCGAAATACCTGCCGTCCAAGGACTACCTCGCTCGCGTCGAGACCGAGCAAGGAACGTTCGTCATCGACCTTCTCAAGCGCCAGGCGCCGCTTGCCGTCAAGGCCTTCGTCGACCTGGCCAACGCGGGGTTCTACGACGGTCTCATCTTTTATGAGGCGCGCGCGGATCAGGTCATCAGCGGAGGCGATCCGACGGGGACCGGCCGGGGCCAAGCGCCGCTACGATACCCCGCCGAGATGGGTGCCGTTCCGGTCGTCGCAGGATCGGTGGTGTTGAAGCCGGCCGGGCTCGCGCCCCCGGCGAACAGCTCGCAGTTTGCCATCTCGCTTCAATCCCAGCCGACGTGGATCGGGCAGTTCACGGTCGTCGGTCAAGTGGTCGAAGGCTTGGATATCGTGCGCAAGCTGGCCGGTGTCCCCACCGCCGACCCGCCCAGCTACCGGCCGCTGAAAGACATCCACACCCTGCACGTCACGATCCAGGAAAAGCCCGCTCCCGCACGGAGCGCGACGGGCTCCAACTGACGACGGCGTTCATTGGTTAGCTCAGCGATGTTTTCTCACCGCAACCTGCGTGGACGGGCGCGACAAATAAATGGTTGTCGGTCGGGGTCGCGCAGGTATATCTCAACAATCAGTGCAGTTTTATTGAACGCGGCTTCGGTCGCCATCGGGAACGGGGGACTCGACACCATGATGAGAAAAGCACTGTTCGGAAGCGTCGCCATCCTCGCTGCCGGCGCTCTGCTGGCGCCGTCGTTCGCCGGAGAGATCACGGTGGGCCAGTTCTACTCCCAGCTCGCGCAGTCCAAGCACCTTTCCGCAGCGGACGCCGTTTCCGCGGAAGCCGGCCTTCGTCATGCGGGAGTCGAACTCCCCAAGCTGGCGCTCGGGCAGAGCCTGACTGAAGGGGATCTCGCCGCCATCTCGAAGGCGCTGGGAATCGCGGTGACGACCCAGCAGCCGTCGAAGACGGTCAACGAAGCTCAGGTCACCACGTTCTTGTCGGGCTTCCGGAGTCAGCTCGCGGGTTCCCAGGTCGGTTCCGGCAGCCCGTTCCAGGCTGTCGTGGCGGGCGAACCGGGTAATAGTGGAAGCAGCAAAGGATTGAAGAAGGGCCATCACAAATCGACGTCCGAACCGAGCTAGTCCTCGCTCGGGAATCAGCTCGATCGCCGAAACGCCACCGCTCCGGCGGTGGCGTTTCGTTTTTCTAGGCCTGTCACACAAAAATAACGGCGTGCCATGAATTCGATTGTTGACCTCACACACTGATCGCCGTATAGACTCCGCGACACGGGACAACAGGGGAGCGCAAGTAAGAGCCTGCGACGAAAGTCAGGCGAAAGCGAGTACTCGGGTTAGTTGAGCCGGGGGGACGAGAAAGCGCTTGACGATTGGGGGTTTGGCCGTATACGTAGAGGACTTTTGGTCATTTTGGAACTGAAATTCAGGAGATCCCGGAGCGGGGAGGTCACTTCGATGAAGAGAGTCAATCGGTTGGGAATGATCGCGGTGCTTGCGGTCGGAACGGTGATGGCGCCTGCCTTCGCCGCTAACGTGACCGTCGGCCGTTTCTACACGGAGCTTGCGAACGCGAAGCATCTCGTGTCTGTGGATGCGGCTTCCGCGGAAGCCAACCTCCGTAGCGCGGGATACAGCCTGCCGCAGCTCGCTCTGGACAAGAGCCTCACGGAAGGCGACATGGCTGCGATCTCGAACTCGGTCGGCGTCACGGTCACGACTCAACGGCCGTCGCAGCTGATCAGCGAGTCGCAGATGAGCACCTTCATGTCGAGCTTCGGGAGCCAGCTGAGCGCGCCTTCGGTGCGCGGCACGACTCCGTTCCAGACCGACAGCACGGGTGGCGACCCGGGCCAGAGCGGAAACGGCAAGGGTTTGAAGAAGGGACATCACAAGTCCACGTCCGAGCCGATCTAAGCTCGACAGCTTCTCAAGAACTTCCGACGCAGCTTAGAGATGAGACGCCATCGCGATTGCGATGGCGTTTCTTTTTTTAGCCCCGACTCCTCACGCTTGCTAGGCTGCGCGGCGGCATGACGCTTCCTCGGCACGACTCGCGGCACGGTCCGGGTATCGGCGTGCTCGCGCTCTTTTTCGCGTCGGGGGCCGCCGGACTCGTCTACCAGGTCCTTTGGCTACGCGAGCTGACTCTGATCTTCGGTGCGACCGCGTATGCGTCGAGCGCGGTTCTATCGACGTTCATGGGCGGTCTGGCGCTCGGCTCTTACTGGTCCGGGCAGCGCGCAGAGCGGTGGAAGACTCCCCCGCTGCGTGCCTACGGCGCTCTCGAGCTCGGCATCACCGCCTACGCGGCTTTGGTCCCATGGCTGCTGGGCCACATGACGCCTCTTTTGGCCTGGGCGTGGCGCCTCGGCGCCGATCGTCACTTCGCGATCCTGGGCCTGATCAAGTTCCTCGCGATCGCCGCGCTCATCCTCCCGGCGACGACGCTCATGGGCGCGACCCTGCCCGTTCTCTCCCGCGTGGCCGCACGATCGACGACGGACGCCGGTGCGGGAGTCGGAGCGCTCTACGCGGTGAACACGTTCGGAGCCGTCGCCGGAACGGTCGGCGCCGCGTTCGTGGCGCTCCCCGCACTGGGGATGCGGCGCACGCTGTTCCTGAACCTGGCGTTGAACGCGCTGGTCGGGGCGATCGCCTGGATCGCCGGCGGACGGCCTCGCGCGGAAGCCGTGCCGGAACCCCGGAGCGTCGCCGACTCACCCGAAGGCGAGCGGTCGCGCTCCGGCGCCCTGCTGCTGGCGTTTGCCGCGTCGGGCTTTGCCGCGATGGTGCTCGAGGTCGCTTGGACCCGATCCCTGGCGCTGGTGCTTGGAAGCTCGGTCTACGCGTATGCGTCCATGCTGACCGCGTTCCTCGTCGGGCTCGCCTCGGGCGCCGGAAGCGCCGCGCGCTTCCTGAGCCGCCCCCGGCGCTTTGGCTCGCGCGCGATGCTTTCTGCCGTCATCGCCTCTGCGGGGATCCTGTCCTTCGCCGCAGCGCATGCGATCCAGTGGCTGCCGCGGCTGTTCGCCGAGGTCTACTTCCGGTTTTCTCCGTCGCCTCAAGGTTGGTGGATCGTTCAGATCGGGCTGGCTCTGCTGATCATGTTTCCCACGACGTACGTGCTCGGCTGGGTCTTCCCCTTGGGGCTGGACGTCGTCTCGAAGTCGGACCGGCACATCGCGTCGGCGGTGGGCCGCCTGTACGCTTCGAACACCGTCGGCACCATCGCCGGCGCGGCCATCGCCGGCTTCGTGCTCATTCCGAACGTGGGCGTCGGCAAGACGTTGATCGGGGTCGCGATCGGCCAGCTGCTGCTCGGGGGGATGCTTCCGTTGCTCGAGCCGGCCGGCCGGCGGCGCGCTCCGGTGGTCGCCTGCGCCACGCTGGCCGTGCTCTGCGTCGCCCTGCGTCCTCGGTGGGACGTTCTGATGATGAACAGCGGCGTCTACATGAACATCCAGGAGGCCGACCCCGCCGGCGGGTGGGCCGGTTTCGCCGGTCGCATTCGATCGAACAACCAGCTCATCTATGCGCACGATGGCTTGACCGCCTCGGTCCTCGTCGGCCTTCAGCCGAAATTCGACAATCTGTATCTCGCCGTCAACGGAAAGATCGACGCGTCCTCGCGTGAGGACCTGGAGACCCAGGTCATGGCGGGCCATCTCCCCGTCCTGTTCCACGAGGCGCCGCACGACGTGCTGGTCATCGGGCTCGCCAGCGGCATCACCGTGGGCGCCGTCGCCACGCATGCGGTCGACTCGATTCGCGTCGTCGAGGTCGAGCCCTCGATGGTGCAGGCGGCGCGCCGGTTCGACCGGTTCAATCACAACGCGCTCGACGACCCGCGCGTCACGCTGTCGATCAACGACGCCCGAAACGAGCTTCAATTCAACCGGACCGAATACGACGTCATCGTCTCCGAGCCGTCGAACCCCTGGATGACCGTCGCTGCCAACCTGTTCACGGAAGATTTCTTCAAGGTGGCGCGATCGCGCCTGAGGCCGGGTGGCATCTTCGGGCAGTGGATCCAGACGTACTGTTTGACCCCGGAGTACCTCCGTTCGATCCTCGAAGCGCTCCACCGGTCGTTCCCCCATGTCCTGGTCTTCGAGTCTCTCAATGGCGTCGACCTGCTCGTCGTCGGATCCGACCGGCCCTTGGTGCTGGACACCGACATCCTCGAGAAGAAGATGGCCGAGCTTTGGGTCCGCGCCGATATGGCCCGCATCGGGGTCCGCAGCGCGTTGGACCTGGCAGGGATGCTCCAAACCGGCGGGGATGGCCTCGGACCGGTCCTCGCGGGCGCGAAGGCGAACACCGATGACAACGGCCGCGTCGAATTTGCGGCGCCGAAGGCGCTCTACCTCGATACCCAGGATGCCAACATGGCCATGCTCCAGGGGCCGGCACCGGACCCCATGGAAACGATCCGGCGGCTGGTCCGGGCACCGGAGAATCCCGATTTGCTCCGGTTCGAGCTGCTCCGGCGTTGGGCCCGGCGGGACCAGCGTCCAAGGGCCTCCCGGGCGGCGGGCTACCTCCGAGATACGAACCTGAAATCGCAGGCCGAGGCGCTGCTCGCCACCTCCCGATAACGGCCGTTTTTGCCTGATTCAACAACGTGTTCCGTGCTTGTTCCGGGGCCTCCCTCGCCGTATAAGAGCGGGCGCGGGCGGGGAATTTGTAATTTCGGCAGAGGCGGGGGAACGAGTTCTCCGGGAGCGGGTGAATGCGGGCTGCGCGGGCTCGACGGATCGTCTCATACTTGATTCTCGTCTTCGTCCTCGCTGCGGCCGCGGTTCGCCCGGCGTCGGCTCAGACCACCGTGTGGGTCGACGACTGCGCGGGAACGGGAACGGGCACTCAGGGCAATCCGTACTGCAAGATCCAGGCGGCGATCTGCGCGATCCAGTCGACCGGTGGGACGATCAACGTCCTGCCGGGCACCTATCACGAAGCGATCCGCGTCGCGGCGAACATCTCCATCGTCTCGACCGACGGACCGTCGGTGACGATTCTCGACGCTTCCGGCAAGCCGTGTCCGACGGCTGACTTTTGCACGTACGGCACGGAGCCCAATTGCTCCGCCGTGTACTTCCCATCGGCCGCCGGGACGACGAGCCGGATCGAGGGGATTCGCGTCACCAACAGTGGAGGGGGCAAGGACCAGCCGGGGTTCTCGGCGAAGATCGGCGCGGGCATCCTCGTCTACGGCTCCTCGCCGACGATCACGCGCAACGAAATCGTCTCGAACATCGTCTCGAGCTCGACCTACAAGATCTATTACGGTGGCGGCATCTACGTCAACGGACTGAGCGCCACGACGCCGCCGCGTCCGGTGATCACCAACAACTTGATTCAAGGAAACGTCGCGGACCCGGGGGCCGGCCAGAGCCCCACGCACATGAGCGAGGGAGACGGCGGCGGCATCTACGTCGGGTACAACTCGGCGCCGATCATCACCGGCAACACGATCACGACGAATACGGCCGGGAACCCGGCTGCGGGGAATCAATTCGGCGGCGGAGGCGGCATCTCGATGTACAGCCGCGTGACGGCCGCCGACACGAAGATCAGCGGCAACCTGATCTCCAACAACAACGCCTCGGACTACGGCGCCGGAATCGGCTTCAGCGCGTACATCCCCGTGACGACGCCCGACCCGTCGCGCGCGACGGTCGACAACAATATCTTCGACATCAACGGCGGCGTCGACGGCGGGGCGATGGGATTCGACACCTCGCTCGTGAAGATTTACAACAACACCATTCACAACAACAACGCGTCGTACCACGGCGGCGCGATCTACGTCGGAGCCTCCGGGGCGACCGGCTACAGCCCCGAGATCGTCAACAATCTGATCACCGCCAACCAGGCGACCGGCACGGGAATCGCGGGCGGCATCTACGTCAACCCCACCGCCAACCTGCCCATCGTCCGCAACAACGACATCTGGGGGAACACTCCGACGAACGTCGACGGCGCCAAGACCGACGCCGACTACATCGGAGTCAACGGAACGATCTCGGTCGATCCCCTCTACGTCAATCGCACCGCGTCGCCCCCGGATTACCACCTGCAGGCGACGAGCCCCGTGATCGACAAGGGCGACAACTCGATCGCCTCCGCGAATCCCACCGACTACGCGGGCGCACCCCGCGTCTTGGACGGAGATGCGAACGGCGTGGCCGTCGTGGACATGGGCGCCTACGAGTTCTCCGGCGATTTCGACGGCGACGGGATCCCCGACTCGGTGGATCCCGATCAGGACAACGACGGCGTGCCGAACGCGCAGGACTGTGCCCCGTTCAACCGCGCCGTGAGCCAGCTTCCCGACAAGGTTGGATCGACGCTCACAATCGGCAAATCGGGAACGTCGGCCACGCTGAAATGGCTTCACGCATTCCAGGGCACAACTTACAACGTCTACCGGGGCGATTTCGGTGGGGGAGCGGCGTTCGCCTACGACGAAAACTGCTTCGACACCGAGAATGTGGCGCGGACGGTCACGGACGGTGCCACGCCCACGAGCGGCCGAGGCTTCTACTACATCATCGGAAGCCGTAACTCTTGCGGTGAATCCGCGGCGGTGACGGGGAAGCTCGGGGCGACCTCGACCGACCATACGCCGTCGCTCACGTGCTCGACAGCCAACCGGAACAGCGACGGGGATACGTTCCGCGACCTCGGCGACAACTGCCCGCTGACGACGAACGCGACGCAGAGCGACTCGGACGGCGATTGGGTCGGGGACGCCTGCGACAATTGCCCGACCCTCGCGAACGTCGACCAGGCCGATCCGGATGGTGACGGCCGCGGATCCGCGTGCGACAACTGCCCCACCGTCGCGAATCCCACGCAGACCGACACCGACGGCGACGGCTTCGGCGACGCCTGCGACAACTGTCCCACCGTCGCCAACCCGACGCAGGCCGATCGCGATCACGACGGCCTGGGCGATGCGTGCGACAACGACAACGACAACGACGGCGTCCCCGACGCAACCGACAACTGCCCGAACACCCCCAACGCCAACCAGGCCGACAGCGACCACGACGGTCTGGGCGATGCTTGCGACAATTGCCCGACCGTCGCCAATCAGAATCAAAGCGATAACGACGGCGACGGCAAGGGCGACGTTTGCGACAACTGCCCGACCGTTGCCAATCCCACGCAGGTCAACTCCGACAGCGACACCCTCGGCGACGCCTGCGACAATTGCCCCCTCACGGCGAACCAGAACCAGGCGAACGCCGACGGCGACGCCTGGGGCGACGTGTGCGACAACTGCCCGACGGTTTCGAATTCGAACCAGGCGAACGCCGACGGCGACGCATTCGGCGACGTGTGCGACAACTGTCCGAACTTCTGGAGCCCCGACCAGACCAACAGCGACGGCGACACGTGGGGCGACGTCTGCGACAACTGCCCCACGGTGACGAACCAGAACCAGGCCGACGCCGATGGCGACGGCCACGGTGACGTGTGCGACAACTGCCCGACGGTCTGGAACCAGGATCAATACGACAGCGACGGCGACGGCCGCGGCGAGCTGTGCGACAACTGTCCGGGCGTCGTCAATCCGAATCAGGCCAACAGCGATACCGACTCGCTCGGTGACGCCTGCGACAATTGTCCGACGGTCGCGAACCCCGACCAGCGCGACGGCGACTTCGACGGCAAGGGCGACGCTTGCGACAACTGCCCCACCGTCTCCAACTCCAATCAGGCCAACGCCGACGGGGACGCCGCGGGCGACGCTTGCGACAACTGCCCCACGACGCCCAACTCCAATCAGCTCGACTCCGACGGCGACGGACTCGGAAACGCCTGCGACAACTGCCCGACCGTCGCGAACCCCGGCCAGCAGAACGGCGATGGCGACACCGTCGGTGACGCTTGCGACAACTGCCCGACGGTGACGAATCAGAATCAGCTCGACGCCGACGCCGACGGCAAGGGCGACGCCTGCGACAACTGCCCCACCGTCGCCAACGCCGGCCAGCAGAACAGCGATGGCGACACGCTGGGAGACGCCTGCGACAACTGTCCCACGGTCACGAATCAGAACCAGCTCGATGGGGACGCGGACGGCCGGGGCGACGCCTGCGACAACTGTCCGACGGTGTCGAACACCGGCCAGGCCGACGGCGACGGCGACGGCCGGGGCGACGCCTGCGACAACTGCCCCACCGTGGCCAACCCCAACCAGGCCAACAGCGACTCCGACTCGCTCGGCGACGCCTGCGACAACTGCCCCACCGTGGCCAACCCCAACCAGGCCAACAGCGACTCCGACTCGTTCGGAGACGCCTGCGACAACTGCCCCACGGTGACCAATCAGAATCAGCTCGACGGGGACGGCGACGGCAAGGGTGACCTCTGCGACAACTGCCCGGCCGTCGCGAACGCCGACCAGACGAACGCCGACGGCGACGCGCTGGGCGATGCCTGTGACGCGTGCCCGCTCGATGCGAACAACGACATCGACGGGGACGGCGTGTGCGGCAACGTCGACAACTGCCCGACGGTCGCGAACGCCAACCAGGCCGACGCCGACCACGACGGTCTGGGCGACGCCTGTGACGCGTGTCCGCTCGACGCCGCCAACGACGTCGACCACGACACCATCTGCGGCAACGTGGA
>CAZYHZ010000093.1:0-11046 GCA_964647625.1 uncultured Acidobacteriota bacterium | reverse complement strand
ACGGCACCGGACGCGCTCGCGGTTCCAACCGATCAACAAGCTCGCGGCCACCGTGGACTTCGTCCTGATGGATCTCCGGATGGCCCGTGTCGACGGCCTCGCGGCGGCGGCCGTGCTGCTCGCCGCGCATCCCCGCGCGAGGATCATCGCGGTGAGCGATCACGACCACGAGGACGTCAGACGCGCCGCGCGCGACGCCGGCATGGAAGCGTTCGTCGCGAAGTGGGATCTGATGCAGCTCGGGCGGATTCTCGCGGCGAAATTCGGCGCGTAGGAGGTCCGCGACGCGATCCGGGTTATACATCTCCCGTGAGCACCGTTCGTTGTGCACGATGCGGGAACGATCGGCCGGCCGCGGGGCCGTGCCCGACGTGTCTGCTCGGCCTCGGGCTCGAGCCTTCGGGGCCGGCACACGTCGAATTCGGGCCCTACCGGATCGTGACGCGCATCGGGCGCGGCGGCATGGGAGAGGTCTACCGCGCTCGCGACGAGCGTCTGGGGCGGGACGTGGCGATCAAGGTGCTCCCGGCGAGGCTCGCGGAGGATCGCGAGCGCATCGCCCGGTTCCACCGCGAGGCGCGCGTCGCCGCGTCGCTCAACCACCCGAACATCGCGGCGATCTACGGATTCGAGGACATCGACGAGACGCACTTCCTCGTGATGGAGCTGGTCGAGGGGCAGACGTTGTCGGACCGGCTCAAGTCGGGACCGATGCCGATCGACGAGGTCCTCGCGGTGGGCGTGAAGATCGCCGAGGGCCTCGAGGCGGCCCACGAGAGCGGGATCGTGCACAGGGATCTCAAGCCGCAAAACGTCATGCTCGGTGCCGACGGACGAGTGAAGATCCTCGACTTCGGCTTGGCGAAGGCGATGGATGCCGATCTGCCGGTCGTCGACGTCGACCACTCGCCGACGGTCAGCGCGCACCCCACGACGCCGGGTACGGTGATCGGCACCGTGCCGTACATGAGCCCGGAGCAGGCGCGCGGCCGGCCGGTCGACCGCGGGACCGACATCTGGTCGCTCGGATGCGTCCTGTACGAGTGCCTCACGGGGCGGAGGGCGTTCGAGGGGGAGACGGCGACCGACATTCTCGCGAGGGTGCTCGAGCGCGAGCCTGACTGGGCCGCCCTTCCGGCCCGCACGCCCCCGCGCGTGCGCGAGCTGATCGCGCGGTGCCTGGAGAAGGAGCCGCGACGCCGCATCCGCGACGCCGGCGACGTCCGCATCGAGCTCGAGCGGGCCCGTGAGGCTCGTGAGTGGACGTCATCCGGCTCGGTCCGGGCCGCGGCGCCTGGATCTCGGCCGCTCCGTCGTTTCCTCCCGTGGGGCGTCGCGGGGCTCGCCGTCGCGGTCGCGATCGCAACCCTCGCCACCTCGCAGTTCCCACGAGGCACGCACGGCTCACGCGTGCGCACGAGCCCGGTGATTCCACTCAGGGTCGACGTCACCGATCTCGAGGTCCCACGCGCACCGAGCTCGGATCAAGTGAGCGTCGCAATCTCGGCCGACGGTATGACGATCGCTTACGTTGGCCAGCCCCCCGGCAAGAGCGACATGGAACGGGAGATCTGTCTGCGCCGAGCCGACGAGATCCACGCCGTTCGGCGCATCCCGAGCCCCGAGCCGTACTACGTCATCCACGGCCCCTTCTTCTCGCCGGACGGGAAGTGGATCGGGTTCTGGGCGAAGGGGCTCTACAAGCTCTCCCTCACGGGAGGCCGACCCGTTCTCCTTGCCGAGAACGTCAGCCCCGGAGGCTCCAAAGGGGCGGTCTGGACCGACAAGGGGATCGTCTTCTCGCCCGCGGCGAAGGCCGGGCTGATGTTGGTCGGCGAGAACGGCGGGACGATCGAGACGCTCACCGTACCGGACGCGTCCAAGGGAGAGGTTTCGCACCGCTGGCCCGACGCGCTGCCGGACGGGCGGCACCTCTTGTTCACAATAAAGAAGGAAGGGATCACGTCGTTCGACCAGGCTGAGATCGCCCTCCTGGATCTGGACACCAAGACCTGGAAGACCCTGATCGACGGCGGATCCTTCGGCCGGTATCTGCCGAGCGGCCACATTGCCTTTGCCCGGGAGGGCTCGATCCTCGCCGTGCCGTTCGATCTGCGAACGGGGAAGCTCTCGGGGAATCCGGTGAACGTGCTGTCGAACGTGATGACCGAGCCCGGAAGCGGAGCCGCACAATTCGCCGTCGCGTCCCTGGCGAGCGCCCTCGTCTTTGCCCCCGGAGGGCCGAACATCCAGCCCCGTGAGCTCGTCTGGATCGACCGTCGTGGGAACGTCACGCCCGTCGTCGGGGCTCCGCTCGAGCCCTACTACACGCCGAAGCTCTCACCGGACGGAACGAGGATCGCGGCGACCGTGTTCGGCGCGACCGATACGATCATGGTCTACGACCTCGCCACGGGCTCCTCGACCCGCGTCAAGACCGAGGGGAACTGCAGATTCGTCGCCTGGTACCCCGACGGCCGTCAGCTCCTGCTGTTTTCCGACGCCGGAGGCGGTGGGGTATCGCACCTCTACGCCGCGCCCGCGGACGGGACCGGCGCCGCGCGCCGCCTGGCCACGGACGTGGACCGCGGGGATCCGCGGCTCATGGTGCAGACCTCGAACGGGATCGGCGTCATCGAGTACATCGAGAACGGCCTCTACTACGCGGGGCTCGACCGACGTCCGGCTCCCCAGCGGCTCACCGGGTTCGGAGTGGTTGCGCCGGGCAGACCTGCGATCTCTCCCGACGGGCGATGGATGGTCTACGACTCCTTGGTCGCGAGCGGCCACGAGCTGTCCGTGTGCTCCTTCCCGTCGGGGAACCAGACGCTGCAGATCCCGGGCGGCGGCTACGACGCCCACTGGTCCCAGGGCGGAGACGAGCTGATCTATCGGCGCAACGTTGACGGGGCGATCTGGCTCACGTCGGTCGGCATCTCGGTCGCGGGGGGCCGGATCGCGGCGGGTACGCGCAGGGATCTCGCCAAGATCCCCGACGGTCTCGACCTGACAAGCGTGGCGGCGGACGGCCAGCGCGTCCTTTCGGTGCGATCGGTCCCGCCCCAGTTTCCCGGCGATCGAGTCGTCGAGATCCTGAACTGGCTCGAGCAAGTCCAGGAGAAGGCGCCGGCTCAATGAAGCCCGCGATCCCTACGTGGCCATCAGCCCGATGAGGTAGCGCAGCTCGTCCTCGACGCGGCTCGGGTCGTCGAGCGTCTGGGCCACGCGCTCCCGAAGCGCCATGCCGAACCGTTGCCGCAGGCGATGGAGCGCCACCCGGACCGCGGACTCCGTCATCTTGAGCTCGCCGGCGATCTCCTCGTACGGCGGGTCGGTGTCGCTCACGAGGAAGGGCCGGAGCTTTTCGAATCGCTCGACGTTTCCCGACCGCTCCACGTCGGCCTCGAGGTCGAGCATCGTCTGATCGAGGAGCGTCATCGCCCACCCGCGCTCGAAGATCGTCTCGGGGGTTTCGTGCGTCGCCGGCTCGGGAACGCCCACGAAGGACGACTCCGGATCCGCGTCGATGCGAACCAGGGATTGGCCCCCGCCGCGCTTGGCGGCGTTGTCGCGCTCCCTCTCGTGGGAGAGGAAGTTCTTGACCGAAGCGAGCAGGAAGTGGCGGAATCGCCCTCTTTCCCGCCGCGCGGCCTCGAGCCCGCGCCGTTCGAGGAGGGCCGCGAAGAACCCCTGCGTCAGGTCGCGCGCGGTGTCCGCGTCGTGCCCGCGACATCGAATGTAGGAGTACACCGGGCGCCAGTACCCCTGGCAAAGCGTCGCCAGGGCGGTCGCGTGTTCGGGATCGTCGGACCCGGCCCGGAGCACGACGCTCCACTGCGTGGTCGCGAACCTGTCTCCCCCCATTGGCCGCAACTTTAATCCGAAGAGTCCCGAATCGTGTAACGGATCCCGACGGTTCCGTTATTGATCCCACGAGAGCCAAAAAACAAAGGAGACCGTCATGAAGATCCGCAGCCAAATCAATCGAATCGCCGCCGTTTCCGCCGTCGCCGTCGCTTTCTTCGCAGGTGCGCTCGCGCACGCCGGCGAGACCCTCGTCTCGAAGGTTCCCTTCGAGTTCACGATCGGCGACAAGACGTTCCCCGCCGGGGAGTACCAGTTCCAGGTCGAGCAGCTCTCCCCGGACACCGTGATCGTTCGCAGCACGGACCGCACGAACGCCGCGATCGCCCCGTCACACCGGATGGGCGACTCCGTGACCGGCGGATCCCCGCTCGTGACGTTCAACGTCTACGGCGAGCAGCGCTTCCTCTCCATGATCCAGACCAAGAGCGGCATCGCGGTCACGATCGCTCGGGGCAGCAAGGAGCGCGCCCTTGCGAACGCCGGCGGCGCATCCTCCGTCGCGCTCGTCAGCGCTCTTCGGGCCCCCCGCTCCTGAAGCTTCGATCATCGCGGCCGACCGCGAGGGCGACGAATCGAGTGAGCCTCGGTTCGTCGCCCTTTTCGTTTCCGACCCGCATTTTCGCCGTATAGTCTTGCTTTGGGGTCGCGGGGTGATTCATGGCCAACGGTGAAACCGGGACACGGCATCAGGGATCGGCGCGTAAGGAGTATTTCTCTCCCAAGATCGTCCACACGGAAAAGATCGAAGGCCGCGCCGTCGCGTGCGCGAGGACGAACGACGCTCAATGTGGGGCCGGACCGCTCGAAAGCTGATCGCTAAGGCGCCGTCCCGCAGCTCGTCGCCGCCTCGATGGTGTAGAAGAAGCTTCCCCCCGCCACCGGATCGCTGAAGGTCGTCGACGTCGGCGTTGCGATCACGGTCGCCGGCACGCACGGGCCCGCCGCAGCGGAGCAGCGCTTGACGTTGTACCAGGCGACCGGCGGCCCGATTGCGCTCCAGCTCAGATCCGCCGTCGTCGGCGTCTTGTCGATTGTGAGCACCGGGCTGCCCGCGCCGATCGTGCCGACGTAGATGCCGCCGATGCGCGGGTACTGGTAGCTCGGAGAGCCGGTCCCGCCGCCGGTGAGATACGTCTCGCCGAGGAAGCTGTAGAACGTCCACGTGAACTCGTCGCCGATCGTCGGCATCTGCGGCGCGGTCGAGGTCGTCTGCCACGTCTCGAAAACGCCCGGCGTGTAACGCGACCCGACTCCGTTCCGGCACATGACGATCATCTCGCGGCCGGTCCACACCGCGCGCGTCGCGGAGCACGGCGCGTTGGTCGTGTTCATCGTCATCCACGTGCGGGCCGCGACGTCGTAACGGCCGCCCGTGGTGAGCGCGCTGCCGTTGTCTCCACCGAGGAGGTACATCGTCGTCGGGATCGAGTTCCGATCGATCACCGCGACCGCGTTCTGCCTCGGTGCCGGGGCAAGCGTGGTCCCCGTCGCCGCGACCCACGTATTGGAAGTCGGGCTGTAGTGCGCGCCGGTGTCGGTGTACAGGCCGGTCTGAAGCTGGCCACCCCACACCACGACCTCCGTGCCGGTATAGAGGCCCGTCGCGCGCCGGCGTCCGGCCGGTGCGCCCGTCGTCGGGATCGTGCCCCACGAATCGGCCGCCGCGTTGTAGTACGCGCCGGTGTTCAGGAACGTCCCGCAGTTTCCGAAACAGCTGTCGCCGCCCCAGACGAACAGACGTCCCCCCGTCGCGAGGCCGACGTGGCGGACCCGCGGTCCTGGATAGTTCGCGCCTTGGGTGATGTTCAGCCACGCATCGGTCGCCGGGTTGTAGCGTCCGTGGTTGGTGGACAGCGCGGCGGCGTCGGTCCCTCCGTAAACCAGCAGGAACGGAGTCGAGGTGGTCACGTACGCGACCGTGTGCTGGCCGCGCGGGCTCGGGACGTTGGCTCCGGTGCCCATGGCCGTCCAGACATTGGTGACCGGGCGGTAGCGCGCGCCGCTGTTGAGGTAGGTGTAGACGGAGCCGTTGTACGTGTACCCGCCCCAGACGAACAGCTCGACGCCCGCGAAGACCGAGCCCGCGCCCTGACGGCCCGCAGGGACCGTCGGGCCCGCCGTGGCGGTCGGCGTCCAGATCCCGCTGGACGTGTCGAGCCGGCCGCCGCTCGCCTCGATCGCGTTCATCGCGTTGCCGCCCCAGACGATCAGCTCCGTGCCGCTCCAGACGCCGGTGAATTCCGCACGTCCGACGGGCGTCGCCGTCGAGACCGGGGTGGCCGTCCACGTGTCCGTCCCCGGAATGTAACGGCCGCCCGTATTGAGGAAATCGAATTGCGACGTGCTGTGACCGCCCCAGACGATCATCTCGCCTCCCGTCCACACGGCGATGTGCGTGGAGCGCGTCGCGGGGGCATTGAGCCCGGTCGAGGTGACCGCCCACGTGTCGCTCGCCGGGTTGTACCGGCTCCCGGTGTTGGTCGTTCCCGTGTACGAGGAATTCGCCGCGCCGCCCCAGACGATCATGACGGAGCCCGACCAGACGGCGGTGTGGAAGACGCGCGCGGTGGGAACGCCGGCGCCGACCGACGTCGCGAGCCACGTGTCGGTCGCCGGGTTGTAGCGGCCGCCGGTGTTGATTGCGGCGCCCGATGTGTTGATCCCGCCCCAGACGATCATGGACGTCCCGGTCCAGACGGCGGAATGGCGGTCGCGCGCCGCCGGGACGGGTGCCGCCGTCGACGTCGCGGTCCAGGTGTCCGTCGAGGGGTTGTAGCGGCCGCCGGTATTCGTGAGCCCGGTGAGCGGCGCGCCGCCCCAGACGATCATCTCGGTGCCGGTCCAGACGGCGGAGTGGAAGACGCGTCCGGCGGGAACGGCGCCCGCCGTCGAGGTCGCTGTCCACGTGTCGGTCGCCGGGTTGTAGCGGCCGCCGGTGTTGAGCTGCGTGCCCGCCGCTCCCTCGCCGCCCCAGACGATCATCTCGGTGCCGGTCCACACCGATGCCCCGTTGACGACGCCGGCAGGGGCATTGACGTCGGTCATCGACGTCCACGTATCGGACGTCGGGTTGTACCGCGCACCGTCGGGGGTGTAGTAGACCGAGCCCGAGGAGTTGAATCCGCCCCAGATGATCATCTCGGTCCCGGTCCAGACGGCGACGTGATTGGCGCGCCGGTACGGCGCCTGCGCGATGCGGAACTGGTTGTCCCACGTGTCGCAGCGCCCGGCGGCCGCCGCGGCGACGGCCGGAGCCGGCGCCCCGATCGTGTCGCTCGCGATCGCTTCCGCCTCGAGTTCGGAGGGGCTGATTTCCGATCGCAGCGAGTCGAACACGCTGGTGAAGTCGCGCTTGCGCACCAGAATCGTCTCGAGAACGACCTCGTCCGCGTGCGAGCGCAGCGTGCGCGTGAAGCCGTAGCCGGCGTCGGTCTCCTCGACCGGCGAGAGCGCGCCGGTGGCGGGAAAGCTCGCCGCCCGGCGCGCTAGCTCGGCCTTCGGCACACGGAAGCTTCCCGGGTCGGCGGCGGGGGAGTCGTCATCCGCGCCTTGCAGGGTCACGAAGTAGTGCTCCGCGCCCGAGCCGTCGGCGAGACGTCCGAGGGAACCGGCGCTCGCGCGGTCGCGGAGCGAGCGGACGAGCGCGACGCGGTCCAATTGAAGCTTCTCGTCGGCGTCGACGCGTCCTCGCAGGAGCCTTTCGGACAGCGCCTCGCGCCCCAGCGTCTCGGCGATCAGGAACCCGTCGTTTCCCAGGACGGCAAAAAGCTCCTTGAGGTGCACGGGGTCGCGCGTCTCGCGCGCCATGCGCGCGACCTCGGCACGGAGCATCTCGGGAGACAGCGTCAGACCGTAGCGCTCGCGCAGGATGCGGGAGCGGGCGAGAATTTTTTCGACCTTGTCCCGCAGCGCGGCGGGAGGCAGCGCCGATGCGAATGCCGCGTCGGGATTGCGAGCCGCCTCGTCACCGGGCGTTCCCGCCGCCTCGCGGTGATCGAACCAGAACCGCTCGATCTTCGCTTGCGCCGCGATCCGCGCGTCGAGGTTCAAGGGCGCAGCCGTGCCGGGTCGTGCGGCAAGAGCGGGCGAGATCGTGACGAGCGAGAGCAAGACAGCGGCACACGATGCGGACGGCATCCACCCCACCTTCCCCCGGGCTTGCCCCGGCGGCCCCCGAAAAAACTCCGGGAATGTGGCGTGAATCGTCGGCGAGGTCAAGGACGGCGAGCGTGCGCAAACGGATCCGCGAAGTCCGGTGTGGCCTCGGGATTCAGTAGATGCATGAAGTCCGTGTTGTCGGCCTGGCCGGATCGCAGCGCCCGTTGAGGGCGCGACGCACCACGGCCTGTTCGGCCAAAAGCGACCACACGCCGCCTCAGGGGGACGCGTGGCTGTACAGCACGGTGGACGACCTGCTCTCGTTCAGCCGCCAGATGGAGGGCAGCGCGCTCATACCGCCATCGCTCGCCGTGGAGATGACGACGCCCGCCCAGGCCGGCTACGGCGCGGGCTGGATCGTGGACGAGGCGTTCGATCGCAAGCGGACGCGGCACAACGGGATCCTTCCCGGGTTCGTCTCGGACTTCATCCGGTTTCCGGACGACAAGGTCACGATCGTTCTGCTGTCGAATCTCGACAGGGCGCGGCTCGCCAAGATCTCCCGCGACGTCTCGGCGATGGTCTTCGGGAAGTCCTACGACATGCCGGTCCGCGGGCCGGTCATCGATCTGACGCCGGATCAGATCGCGAGGCTGACCGGGGAGTACGCGATGGGAGACGGCAGGCCGCTCGTCGTCCGCAAGGATCCGGACTATCTGGTCGCCGAGCTGAAGGGACAGTACATCGCCGGGCTGATCCCGATGTCGCCGACGGCCGGGCGATCTTCACGGTGGGCGCAGACGGCCGCGCAGCCGCCGTGAACATGCGGTACGGCGGCGAGGATCACATCGCGAAGCGAGCTGCCGGTGGACCCTGAGCGCTAGTTGGGCACGCAGACGGGACAGCACTGCCCGGGCGGCACCTGGAGGTGCTCGTTGTCGAGGCAATCGGGGGCGGCGCAGCTGACGTACTTGCAGTTGATCGTCGGCGGTGGGGGTGACGACTTGCCCGCGATCATGAACCCAGCCAGCCCGAAGAAGAAGATCCCGATGCCGATTCCGATGGCGACCTTGAATTGCATCTCTTCCTCCTTTGGTGAGGTTGCCGCGTAAAGCCCGATCTTACTCCGACTCATGCCACGCCCAAAGCCCGGGTGATCACGATCAGTCCCGCCGCCATGACCACGACCCCAACCGCACGCGCGACCCGCTCTCCACGCGGCGCCAGGCGCTCCGCGGTGGTCGCGGCCCCGACGATCGCCATCGCGCGCAGGTCCATGACGCCGGCGACCAGAAGGATCGCCGTCAACCCGGCGCAACAGGCGACGCAGCGAATGCCGAGACGCAGGCCGCACCGCCAAGCCGAGGTCGCGGTGGCGGCCGGCACTCTCCCGATCTCCGGAGCTTCGCGGCAGCACGCGAGCCGGCGCTCTTTCCATCGGGTGAGCTGGAGCACGCCGGCGACCAGGACCACGATGCCGGCCGCGAGCGGAACGGCGCGAGAGACCGCCGGATGCTCCATCTCCAGGTTCGCGAGCCGAATCCCGATCGGAAACGCCGCCGCGCCGAGCAACGTCCAGACGAAGAAGTACGCGGTCGCCACGATTGCCGTCAGCCGGCCGGCGCGCGCCGCGCCGCCGCAGCCGACGGCGCGGCGGTAGCGAAGCAGCATCGGGGCGAGGGAGGGCAGCATCATCGCCGCCATCATGACGGCCCACATTCCGGTGAACGTCGCCGCGGCGCCGAGCCAACCTTGGCCCGGCATGGGCATCCACGTCATCGACATCGTCCACCCGCCGGGCATCTCCATTCCGCCCATCGCCGACATCGATCCGCACCAGGCGATCGTGACCGCGGTGCTGATCGCGAAGAGCAGGGCGAACGAGCCGAAGAATGCGTTCTCCCCCGGTCGTACGATTCGCGCGGGGACGTTCACGACTTGGCTCCGGCCTCGTCGTACCGGTCGTGGTGGCGCCACCAGATTCCCGTCTCGTTGCGCCCCCTGGGCGCGCGGTCGAGCCACTGGTACATCCCCCAGAGGCCGTCGAGCCCGCGCGCGAACGTCGAGTACGTGTGGTACACCGCGCCCCCGTCGAGGGCGAACGCGCTCAGACCCGGGCGCTCGCGCGTGTAGGTGGGCACGTCGGTTCCGGTCATCGCCGCGCTCAGCTCGACGGGGCCTTCCTCGCCGCGCAGCTTCCAGTCTTGAATCTTCTTCGAGACGACCGGCACCGCGGCGGGCTCGCGTCGGTAGTTGTATTCGATCCCGCCGCCCTGCTGCTGGGCCTCGGTGAACGCGATGTTGAAATCGAAGTTGAAGTCGCCGCCGACGGAGCTGGCCCAAGGGAAGGTCCACCCCATACGGCGCTTGAATCCCTGGAGCTTTGCGAGCGGAGCCCGCGACACCGCCATGAGCATCACGTCGTGATGGGCCAGATGGATGGCAAAGCCGTCGAATCCGTCCGCGATCGACGAGCACGACGGGCATCCGGCCGTGTAGTCGGGACCGAACATGAAGTGGTACATCAAGAGCTGGGAGCGCCCCTGGAACAGGTCCGCCAGGGAAGCCGGTCCTCTGTCGGTCTCGAACCGGTAATCCTTCTCGATGCGGACCCACGGCAGCTCCTGCCGCTGCTGGGCCAGCGCGTCGCCGCGCCGCGTGAGGTCCTTCTCGGCTTCGAGCAGCGCCAGCCGCGCTTTCAGCCATTCGCTCCGGGTCCCGGTCTTGTGAGTGGTCGCCATGGAATTCTCCTTCGGTCGGTTTTGAGGGTTGTCGTTGCTCATGCGCTAGATTTAGCGCGGGCCATGGCCGTGGTGGGAGTGACAAGTGTGGCGGGATTCCGATGGACTCGCTGATCACGGCGGCGGCCTATGCCCTCGCCGCGGGTGACCCGCTCGGCGCGCTGAAGCGCGTCGCCCTGCGCGAGGACCCGCCGGCCCTGGCCCTGCGCGGCATCGCCATGGCCCAGCTGGGCGATCTCGTCCGCGCCCGCGCGCTGCTCAAGGAAGCAGCCCGTGCCTTCGGCCCGAAGGAGACACTGGCCCGCGCCCGCTGCGTCGTCGCCGAGGCCGAAATCGCCTT
>CAZYHZ010000092.1:1705-11817 GCA_964647625.1 uncultured Acidobacteriota bacterium | reverse complement strand
CGCGCCAACGCGCGGCCGAGCCCGCCGCACGGCTGGCCGGCAGCAGCCGGTGGCGGCGCGGCCGTCGCGCCCGGTCGAGTGGCCATCGAAGCGGTCCTAATTGGCGCCCTTCGCGGAGGCTCCGGCGCCAACGAGCTCTTCGCGCTGCGACTGAGACTGCGACCGCGAAGCCGCCGCCCCGGACGATGCCGAAGCGGCCGCACCGGCCGGCTTCTTGTCCATGTCGATCGCGCCCTTGAACTTCGCGCCGTCGGCGAGAACCACGCGCGGAGCGAGAATATCGCCGCGCATCGTGCCGGTCGCCGCGACCTCGACCTTGTCGTCGGCCGTGATGTTTCCGGACACCTCGCCCAGCACCATGACGGTCTTGGCGTGCACTTCGGCGACGATCTTGCCGTTGGCGCCCACCGTCAGGTTGTGATCCTTGAGCATGACCTTGCCTTCGACCTTGCCTTCGATCGTCAGATCCTCGTTGCCGGTCAGCTCGCCCTTGATGTGAATCGACTGCCCGATGTTCACGATCTTGTCCATCCGCGGTTCTCCTGCGCGGCGCCAAGCCGCGTGCTTGTCCTAGAGACGACCCCTCACACCGAACAATAGTGTCCGGCGAGCCGAGATGCCCGAACGTTCGGCAAGTTTTCGGCGAACCGTGCAACCGCAGCGTAACACTTCGGTGCCCATCCCGACTCCGGTCATCGAAGGAACCGCAGATTATACTCCGGCGATGGCCCGCTTTCGCCGCGTCGTGACTCTCCTTTGCGTGTTTGCGGCGGTATCGATCCGGGCTGCGGCGCCGGACCCGTCGGCACGGAAGGACGCCCTTCGAAAATGGCTCGACGGGCCGGTGCATTACATCGTCACATCCGATGAGATCCGGCAGTTCAAGGCGATGAAGACCGACGCGGATCGTGCCGCTTTCATCGAGCGATTCTGGCGCCGCCGGGATCCCACGCCCGACACCCTCGTCAACGAGTTCCGGGAGATGTTCTGGCAGAGAGTGCGGGAAGCGAACGACATGTTCGTGGACAGCTCGAAGCCCGGCTGGCAGACCGACCGTGGAAAGATTTACATACTCTACGGCCCGCCCAACGAGATCCACGAGGACCCGAACGCCGCCCCGGGCACGGACAGCGCCGGCGATTCTCGCGGCGTGATCCGGTGGACCTACGAAAAGCCCGGGGGCCGGGCCGATATGAATCCCGTCGTGTACGTGCCGTTCGTCCGTGACGTCAGCGGCGAGTACAGGGTCTCCTACGACCCGCAGCTTGCGAGCCCGTTCTTCACCTGGAACGAGGTCGACGACAACCGGACCCGCGGCATCGGCGGCTTCTTGAAGGCGATCCAGCCCGGCGCCGATCCGCTCAGCGTGATGATGGATCTCGGCCGGCTCCAGGAGGTTCCAAACCAGGAGGCGATCCTCCTCGACAGCGTCGAGACCGTGGAGACGTTCGCGTTCCTCCCGCTGGCGATCTCCATCGACCGATTCCAGCCCGGGGCTTTGGGTCAGCTCGTCGTCGTGACGATCTCCATGCCCGGGGCCAAGGGCGGCGAGCACCCCTCCGTCCTCGCCCGCTTCGCGCAGAAAGGCGCGAAACCCCTCACGCACATCCTCGGCGAGGACTCGTTCCGCGTCGAAGGTGACGCCGACGATCGCGTCGCTCAGGCGCGCGTGACCCTGGAGCCCGGGGGGTGGGACGTCACGGCGCTGTCGGTCGACCCGAGCTCCGGCGTCAGCCGCATCTATCGCGGCCGCGTCGACGCCCTTCCTGCGGGACCCGACCTGCACCTCTCCGACGTCGTCCTCGCGAGCGCCATGGAGCCGGTGCAGTTCGCCGCTCAGGCGAGCTATGACGCACCCTACATCGTCGGCGGTTTTCACCTGACGCCGAGACCCGTGGCCCAGGTCAAGCGCGGGGACCCCGTGCAGATCTACTTCGAGATCTACGGGGGCTCGGGCCCCTACCGGCTCTCGTACCAGCTCTTCGGCCGCGAGAAAGACGGCCGGTTCGTGTCGTTGGGTCATCCGATTCCGCACGACGGCACAG
This sequence comes from uncultured Acidobacteriota bacterium, assembly GCA_964647625.1. GTDB lineage: Bacteria > Acidobacteriota > Polarisedimenticolia > Polarisedimenticolales > DASRJG01 > DASRJG01. The sequence continues at coordinate 9,772 of CAZYHZ010000092.1, read as the reverse complement.
AACGAGGCCAGGGGTTCGCGCTTCCGACCAGCCCGGCTTGGCCGGCCGGAGATTACCGGCTCGACGTCGGCGTCGAGGACGCGCGGGGCACGAAGGCGACGGGATCCGCGCCGTTTTCGCTCGTCGCCGGCGCCCCGTGAAGGCGCGCGCCGCGCTGGTTCTGCTCGTTCTCGCCGCCGCGGCCGCTCCGTCGCGGGCCGGCGACGACGGGGCGTACGCGAAGGGCTCGCTCGCGTGGGTGTCGTCCGACCGGCTGGACCTCGTCGGCGACGTCTCCGCGGAGATCCCGTTCGGTACGGCGGGCCCCTGGCGCTTCGCGACGTTTCTCCGGGCCGTGACCGCGATCCAGAAGTCGACCTCCGATTTCACCTTCATCGTCGATCGCGTCAGCTATGAGGCCCGGTTCCTGGCGCGCCGGCCGATCGGGTCTGCGGGACAGCTCGAGGTGTTCGCGGGCGAGCTCGGGATGAGCCTCGTCGATGAGCCGGGACGCGCGCGCGTGCGCGTCGCCGGTCTCGGGTGGGAGTCTCCGGGATTCCACGACGCGTTCGGACCGTTCGGGTGGTCCGGGGCGATCCGCGGCGGCGCCGTCGTCGAACACTCCGGCGTCGACGCGTCGGCCGTCGTCTCGGGAGAGGTGCGCTACCTCGCGCATCTCCCGTCCGCGCGGATGGGGATCGGCGGCGATGCAACCGTCGACGCGCTCGTCGGCGCCGACGGCGGGGCCGACGTGACCGTCGGTCCGCGCTATGAAATCGATCTCACGGGCGAACGACGGTTCGGTGTCTTCGCGCGGTGGCTTCGCAGCCGGAATCCGCTGGGGATCGAGGCCGACGGCTGGCTCGCCGGATTCGATTTCGCGCAGGGCCCGAACGCGGGGCGGGAGCGCCCGGCGCCGCCCGAGATCTTCGGAGCCGCAGCGACCGGGGTGGGCGACGATCGCCGGGCGCTCGTGCGCCTCGACATTCATGTCGTCACGCCGCCGTTTCTAGGCGGGACGATCGCCGAGGTCGAAGTCGATGGAAACGTGCTGACCGCCGACGACCGGAACGATCTTTTCTACCTCTACGACGTCGGCATCGCGCATGCGCTCGACGCCTGGCGAGCCGGAGTCTGGTTCTTCCACCGGTCGAACCACGTCTTGGACGGCGCGAATCCGGAGATCGCCAGCATCAACGTGCTCGAAGCCGGCATCGAATCCGGGGGCTGGGATCGCGCGGAGCCCGGCGGCTTCCAAGGCCGGGCGGGATACTTCGACGCCCGGCTCCGAGCGGGGTGGCTGATCGACAGCACGTTCGGCCAGGACGAGAGCTGGCATGCGCGGGCCGGAGCGCGCTGGTCGTCGCCGCCGCTCGGCGCGACCCACGTTTATGCGTCGGCTCAGGTCGAGCGCGGCGACGTCGGTGGAAGCGCGTACTCGGTGGGCGCCCTCCTCCCGCGAGGGTGGGACCTTCGGCTCGAAGCGCGCCACGACGAGCAGCTCTTCGCCGCCGACAAACGCGCAAAGCTCTTCATCGCGACGCTGCGGTATTAGGGGACACTCCCTTTTTCCACCCACACGAAGTTCACGGTTCACGGTTAAGAGTTAAGGGTCAAGAGTCGAGAGTTAAGAGTTGAGAGTTGGCAGCTTCGCGCTCTCGACTCTCGACTCTCAACTCTCGACTGTGAATCGTGAACTTCGTTTGGGTGGAAAAAGGGAGTGTCCCCTATTCGAACTTGAAACGCGCGATGCCGAGCGACGGGTATTCCCGTGCGAGCCGCGCGCCGAGCTCGGGAAGGAGATGCAAGAGCGCGTGCCGCCACGCCGGCTCGCGCACCTCGAGGGCGAGGACCCCACGCCGCACCGAGACGGCCGTCACGCGCTCTGCGAGCTTGGGACCGGCGACGCGGCGCCAGGCCGCCTGGAGCTCGAGATCCTTCGTGCGCGACCCCGACAGGCCGAGAGCCGAGGCTCCCGAGGAGCCCAACGGCTCGAACCCCCGCGCGCGCCGTTCGTCGCTCACCGGGCGATTCTAGATCGAAAAAAAAGGATGCCGGACCGGGACACCGCCGAGGACCGCCGGGGAGGGGGGCAACCTTCCCAGGGAGGGGGGTGGACCTCGTCGACATCCCGGTCCGGCTCGAAGCGCCCGAACGTGTCGGCTGCTTCGTTGCCCGGCGTGAGCCGGACTGGGGTCGCCTCGGATGACTGCAAAGTCGCGGCCACGACGGCGACTCGCGCCTATTGCGGTGGGCACCCGAATTGGTCGGGATTGTCGGCGCCTTCGCCGGCTCGATGCCGAACGAATTGGTGATCGCGGTAACGATGGCGTCCGGGGCGCGGTTCACTATACTGGCCGCCCCGGAGGGCGGGCATCCGTGAGTTCCTGTCGCTTTCGAACGAGCCACGGCGGGTCGGAGTTCTGTGCGGACGCGCCGTACCTCGAAGGTTTCTGCAGGTTCCACTACGACGCGTTGAAGCGCGGCGAGATCAACGAGTGGGGCGTGATCAACGAGCTGCTCGCCGATCAGGTACGGCGCCGCGAGATCAACTTCCACGGGATCGCGCCGAAGCCGATCTACGTCGATCAGGACCCCCCGAAGCGCTCTTAGGCCGGTCCCTCGCGCGGCTGCGCGTCCAGCCAGCTCTGAAGCAGCACCGCCGCCGCCGTGGCGTCCACCACCTCACGGCGATCCTTGCGGCGCACGTGTCCCTCGATGAGCGCGCGCTGCGCCTGGACGGTCGTCAGCCGCTCGTCCCACAGCACGACGGGGCAGCGGACGACCGCGCGCAGCCGGTCGGCGAACGTCTCCGCGTCCTTCGCTCGCTCCCCCGCTTCTCCGGACATCAAGAGTGGATGGCCGACGACGATCGCCCCGACGTCGTGCCGTTCCACGATCTCGCTCACCGCCGTCAGGTCGACTTTCAACGAACGCCTGGGGATTTGCCCGAATGGCTGCCCCGTCAGCCGCAGCGGGTCGGAGACCGCGAGCCCGACGCGCACCGTTCCCAGATCGATCGCGAGGACGCGCCCGGCGGCTTCCGTCAACGACCGCCCGGCGACTTGGCGGGAACGGCCTGCGGGTTGGCCGGTAGCTCTTTCTTCGGCTCGGGCGGCTTCTTCGTCTTGGCCACGACCGCGGCGATGGAATCTTGCATGGCTTTGTCTTCCGGATAGTGCGCGGTCAGGAAGTGCAGGTACGTGTCGACGTCGCTCACGCGGCGCTTGGCATCGAGCGTGAGCCGGCTCTCACCCATGCGCTTCCCCTGATTCCCGGTGTAGTAGATCCGCACGCGGCCTTCCGTCTCCTCCGCGTTGCTGACGACGCCGCCGTAGGTCCCGAGGATCAGGTCGATGTCCGGGAACTGCTTGGCGAGATCGTGCGCGTCGATCTGCGAGACCGACGCGAGGAGCACGACGACGTCGGATTTCGCGCGCACCTCCGGGAGGTACTTCGCGATCATCCCGGCCGCGGGCACGACCGCGATATTGGTTCCGGGCGGGCCGGCCTTTTGCCAGATGGGGCTGTAGCGGTCGACGCCCAGCACGCCGATGCGGACCGGGGCCCCGCTCGTGCCTTTGATCTCGAACGTCGTGTACGGCGTGAAGACGGGATCCTTCGTGCCTTGCGTCACCATGTTCGACGAGATGAACGCGATCGGGAGCCCTTCGATCCGCTTCTTGAAATCCTCGTAGCCCATCTCGAGGTCGCGCTCGCCGACGTTGACCGCCCTGTAGCCGAGCCGCTTCATCGCCTGGAGCAGCGCCTCGGTGCGCTCGTCACCCGTTTCGGTCGGGTTGTCGGAGAAGTTCCCGGAATCGAGGAGGACGACCGGCGTCGACGGGTAGTTCGCCTGAAGCTGCTTCAACACCCAAGCCCGCCGCGCGAGCCCGCCGGCCGGGTTCATCTTGCAGCCGCAATCTTCGAGGTAGCCGATGACGTCCCCGGTGAACAGGATGTCGAGCTCGGGAGCCCGCCCCGCCGCGATCAGCGCGCCGTCGGGAATATCCAGGGACTTCGGAATCTGCGGGGGGGGCGCCTGCGCGGCTGCTGCGCCCGCGACGAGGACCGCCCCTGCGAGAAGCCCGCCTCTCGCCCATCGCCTCGGTGTCATCGGGTCGGCCTCCATGGACGCGTCGAGTCGGGTGATTATACGGACGGCCCCGATGGGGTGCCAACGGAGGACGGAGCGTGCTTCCCCTGGTCCTGGCTTCGGCATCGCCGCGACGGCGGGAGATCCTGGAGGGGCTCGGAATCGCGGTGACGGTCGAGCCCGCGAACGTCGACGAGCGCATCTTGCCCGGGGAGACGGCCGCCGAGCTGGCCGCGCGCCTCGCGGCGGCGAAGGCGGCGGCCGTCGCCGCGAAGCTCCGCGAGCGCGGTCTCGCGGCGATCGTGCTCGGCGCCGACACGGTCGTCGCCCTCGAGGAGCGCATCCTGGGAAAACCCGCGAGCCGAAACGATGCGCTCGAAATGCTCCAGGCGCTCTCCGGCCGGACCCACGTGGTCATCACCGCATGCCGCATCGTGCGCAACGACGACGGGAGGACCGCGGCCGCGGCGGCCGCAACACGCGTGCGCTTCGCGCCGTGGGACGAGCGGCGCGCCCGCTGGTACGTCGGGACGGGCGAGCCGATGGACAAAGCCGGCGCCTACGGCATCCAAGGGTACGGGGCGTTCTTGAGCGACGGCATCGAAGGCTCGTGGAGCAACGTCGTCGGGCTCCCGCTCGAGCTCTTGCCCTCGCTCTTTCGCGAGGTCGGCGACGACCTGCTCGCACGCATGGAACGCCCCAATCGCGGATGATACGCTTCGCGTCTCGTAGAGGGCCCCATCGATGTCGACACACCCCGACCGGTTCGTAGACCGCCACATCGGCCCGCGCGAGGACGAGATCCAGGCCATGCTCGAGGCGCTGTCCTGCCACGGCCTCGACGATCTGGTCGGACGCGTGCTGCCCCCGGGGATCCGGTTCGACCACGAGCTCCCGCTGGCTCCGCCCCTGTCCGAGCTCGAGGCGATGGACGAGCTCGCGCGCATGGCCGGTCGAAACGCCGTGCTGCGCTCGTACATCGGGATGGGCTACCACGGCACGGTGACGCCGGCCGTCCTCCGGCGGAACATCCTCGAGAATCCCGGCTGGTACACGCAGTACACGCCCTATCAGGCGGAGATCGCCCAGGGGCGGCTCGAGGCGCTCCTCAACTTCCAGACGGTCATCCTCTCCTTGACGGGGCTCGACGTCGCGAATGCGTCGCTCCTGGACGAAGCGACCGCGGCGGCGGAGGCGATGACGCTGGCGGCGCGTGTCCTCGACCGCGGGGCCGACGGCAAATGCTTCTTCGTGTCGGAGCGATGCCACCCGCAGACCATCGCGGTGATCAAGACGCGCGCCGAGGCGGCCGGCCTCCGGGTCGTCGTCGGCGATCACGCGTCGTGGGATTTTTCGACGCCGACGTTCGGCGCGCTCGCGCAGTACCCGGCGACCGACGGCGAGGTCATCGACTACGCGCCGTTCGCCGAGCGCGCCCACGCCGCGCAGGCGATCTTCGTCGTCGCCGCGGATCTGCTCGCGCTCACCGTGCTCCGGCCCCCGGCCCGGTTCGGTGCCGACGTCGCGATCGGCAGCGCCCAGCGGTTCGGCGTGCCGATGGGATACGGCGGCCCGCATGCGGCCTACATGGCCGTTCGCGACGCGTTCAAGCGCCAGATCCCGGGACGCCTGGTCGGCATCTCGAAAGACGCCGACGGGCACCCGGCGTATCGCCTCGCGCTCCAGACGAGAGAGCAGCACATCCGCCGCGACAAGGCCACGAGCAACATCTGCACCGCGCAGGTCCTGCTCGCGGTGATCGCGTCCATGTACGCGGTCTATCACGGGCCGGAAGGCTTGCAGGCGATCGCGCGTCGCGTGCGCCGCTCCGCCCTGCGGCTCGCCGAAGGGCTGAGATCCGCAGGGTGCAGGGTGCGCACCTCCACCGTCTTCGACACGCTCAAGGTCGGCCCCGCCCGCGGGACCGGCGCTTCCGTGCTCGAAGCCGCGAGAAAGAGCGGGATCAACCTGCGGCCGTACGCCGACGGCGATCTGGGCATCGCGCTCGACGAGACGGTCGACGACGGCGATCTCGCCGACGTGCTGCGGGCGTTCGGCGCCGACACGGGCGCCCTCCCGCCGGCCGTGGACGAGGCGATCCCGGCCGTCCACCGCCGCACCGATCCGATCCTCGAGCACCGCGTCTTCCACGATCACCGATCCGAGACCGAGATGCTCCGCTATCTCAAGGTGCTGGAGTCCCGCGATCTCTCGCTGACGACATCGATGATCCCGCTCGGCTCCTGCACGATGAAATTGAACGCGGCGGCGGAGATGTTCCCGATCTCGTATCCGGGGTTCGCACAGATGCACCCGTTCGTCCCCGCGGAGCAGACGGCGGGCTACGACGAGCTGACCGCGTCGCTCGAGAAGCAGCTCGGCGCGATCACCGGCTTTCCGGCCGTCTCCTTGATGCCGAACGCCGGCTCGCAGGGCGAGTACGCGGGACTCCTCGTGATCGGCGCGTACCACCGCGCGCGGGGCGATGCGAACCGGGACGTCTGCCTGATCCCGATCTCGGCCCACGGGACGAATCCCGCGAGCGCCGCCATGGCCGGCATGCGCGTCGTCGTCGTCGCCTGCGATGCCCAGGGCAACGTCGACATGGCCGATCTGCGGAAGAACGCCAAAGAGCACTCGAGCCGGCTCGCCGCGATGATGGTCACCTACCCGTCGACGCACGGCGTGTTCGAGGAGAATATCCGGGAGGCGATCTCGGTCGTCCACGAGAACGGCGGCCTCGTTTATCTCGACGGCGCGAACATGAACGCGCTCGTGGGACTCTGCCGGCCGGCCGATCTCGGCGCCGACGTCTGCCACCTCAATCTTCACAAGACGTTCTGCATCCCGCACGGCGGCGGCGGTCCGGGCATGGGCCCGATCGGCGTGGCCGCGCGGCTCGTGCCGTACCTTCCCACGCACCCGCTGCGGGAGGTCGGAGGCGCCTCCGGCATCGGGCCGATCTCGGCGGCTCCCTGGGGAAGCGGAAGCATCCTTCCGATCAGCTGGGCCTACATCGCGATGATGGGCGGCGCGGGCTTGAAGCGCGCGACCGAGATCGCGATCCTGAACGCCAACTACATCGCGCACCGCTTGGCTCCGCATTACCCGCTCGTCTACAAGGGGCGCTCCGGAACGGTGGCCCACGAGTGCATCGTCGACATCCGCCCGCTCAAGGCGACGGCCGGCGTCGAGGCCGAAGACGTCGCGAAGCGATTGATGGATTACGGCTTCCATGCGCCGACGATGTCGTTTCCGGTCGCCGGCACGTTCATGATCGAGCCGACCGAGAGCGAATCGAAGGCCGAGATCGATCGCTTCTGCGACGCGATGATCGCCATCCGCACCGAGATCCGCGAGATCGAGGACGGCCGCGCCGATCGCACGGCGAACCTGCTCAAGATGGCGCCGCACACGGCCTCGGCCGTCACCGCGGATGCGTGGGACCGGCCCTACAGCCGCGAGCGCGCCGCCTTCCCGACGCCGGCGGTGCGCGCGCACAAGTTCTGGCCGGCCGTCAGCCGCATCGACAACGCCTACGGCGACCGCAATTTGATCTGCGGGTGCCCGCCGGTCGAAGAGTACGTCCAGAGCTGAAAGCAGAAGGAGACCGCGATGTTCCCTGAGGACAGGCGCTACACGAAGGAGCACGAGTGGGTCATGACCGAGGCCCAGGTTGCGACCGTCGGCATCACCGACTTCGCGCAGCGCGAGCTCGGCGACATCGTTTACGTCGAGCTTCCCGAGGTCGGCCGGACCGTTGCCCTTGGTGAATCGCTCGGCACGATCGAATCGGTCAAGGCCGTGTCGGAGGTCTACGCGCCCGTCTCGGGGAAGATCGCCGCCGTCAATCCGCTGCTGACGGACAAGCCCGAGACGATCAACTCCGATCCGCACGGCGAGGGCTGGATCTGCCGCATCGCTCTGTCCAACCCGAAAGAGATCGACGCGCTGCTCGACGCGTCCTCCTACTCGAAGCTCACATAGGGGAC
>CAZYHZ010000092.1:0-1605 GCA_964647625.1 uncultured Acidobacteriota bacterium | reverse complement strand
AGGGGACTGTCCCCTATCTATCTCGCGCGTTTGTAGAACGGCGTCGGGACCACGACCGCGGGCTCCAAACGCCCGCGGATGTCGATCTCGAAGCGTGAGCCCGGTTGCGCGAGGGCGATCGGCAGATACGCGAGGCCGATGTTCTTCTTGAGGAACGGCGCGAAGCTGCCGCTCGTCACCTGGCCGACGGGCTTTCCGTCATGCATCGCGACGTGGCCGTGCCGGGCGATCGCACGCCCTTCGGTCTCGAACCCGACGAGCAGCCGTGTCAGCCCCTCGGCCTTCTGCCGGACGAGCGCGTCGCGGCCGAGAAAATCGCCCTTCTCGAGCTTCAGGATCCAACCGAGATCGGCTTCGAGCACGGTCGTCGTGTCGTCGATGTCGTTCCCGTACAGCGCCATCTTCGCTTCGAGCCGGAGCGTGTCGCGCGCGGCGAGTCCCGCCGGGATGCACCCGTGCGGCGCTCCCGCGGCGAGAACCGCGTGCCAGAGCGTCTCCGCGGCGTCCATGGGGGCGTAAAGCTCGAATCCGTCTTCTCCGGTGTAGCCCGTGCGGGACACGATGCAGGGCACGCCCTTCACTTCGTTTTGAACGAAGCTGTAGTACTTGATCGTCTCGAGCGGGGCACCGGTCAACGGCTTGAGGATCTCGACGGCTCTGGGACCCTGGAGCGCCAGCTGGCACCAGCGGGCCGACACGTCCGTCAGGCGGAGGTCGTAGCCCTTGGCGTGATAGGCCAGCCACTCGACGTCTTTTTGCGTGTTGCCGGCGTTGATCACGAGGAGGAAGTCGTCCTCGGCGCGCTCGTAGACGAGAAGGTCATCGACGAACGTCCCTTCGGGCGTCGTCAGCGCGCTGTACTGGATCCGGCCCGGCGTCAGACGCGAGACGTCGTTGGACGTGACGTGCTGGAGGAAGTCGAGCGCCTCGCGGCCGACGACGTCCACCTCGCCCATGTGGGAGACGTCGAACAGCCCGGCCCGCGTGCGCACCGCCATGTGCTCGTCGATGACGCCCGCGTACTGCACCGGCATGTCCCAGCCCGCGAACGGCACCATCCGCGCGCCGGCCTCACGGTGGACGCGGTTGAGCGAAGTCGCCTTGATCTGTTCCGTCACGTGATCCTCGCGATGGGAAAGAGAGGATCTTAGCAGGAGAGCGCGCGTACGATCGCATCGGCGACCGCATCCTCCGCCGGGGCGTCGGACGTCGCGTGGGCGGGGAGGCCCTCGGCGAACAGGTAAGCGGCGGTGGTCCGGCCGATCGCGATTCGGCGGAGCGCTCCCAATGCGGCGCGTAGCTCGCCCGCGGACGGCCCCGCCGCTTCGAGCCACAGACGCATCGACGACGGCGCGGTGAGCGCAACGCCCGCGAACCCGCCCGCGATCGTCTCTCGCGCGAGGCCCGCCGCGTCGTGGGCTGCGACCGTCCTGTAGAGCGGCGCCTCGAGGACCTCGGCGTGCCTCGCGCGAAGCGCCCGCGCGAGTGGGCTTTCCACTCCTTCCGGCCTCACGAGGAGCACGGCATCGCCGGGGTCGATCCGGCCGTCGAGCGCGACGGCGAGGCTCTCCCACCCGCCGAGCGCCGTTGCGACGTCGGGCGCTC
>CAZYHZ010000091.1:0-11822 GCA_964647625.1 uncultured Acidobacteriota bacterium | reverse complement strand
AATTCGGCCAGCAGCTCGGGGCCGGCGTAGTCGGCCAGGACCAGGGTGACCTCGCCGAGAGCCGCCTTGAGCGGTGCCGGCAGGGCCGCCATCGTCTCATCGACGATCCGGCGGAACGCCTCCCAACCGCACCCCAGGAGGGTGCCGACCTGGTCGTCCTTGCAGCGCCCCGCCTTTGCCAAGGCCTTTTCGGCGGCCAATCAGGCCGCGGGACCTTGGCGAACGCAACCGCGGGGGAACCCGGGCGCCCGAGTCCCTGAGGCCGGCTCGGGGGGCCGAGCGCTCGCGAGAGGGCGCCGGGCGCGTCGTCCGCAAGCGGGCCGTGCGGGGCCAGCTCGACGGCCTTGCGAAACGCGTCCGGCGCATCGGCGGACCGCTCGGCCGCGAGCCGCTGCGCCAGCCGGTATTGAGCCTCGGCCTCGGGGACGCGCTCCGCGGGCGGCGCGGCGGCCCCCGCTGCCAGCGTTGCAGCGGCGAGAGCCGCCGCCGCGAGGACCGGATGGGCCCTCACCGTCCCGAGCTTCCGAAGGACACGCGCACGGGAGGATTGTCCCCCGGAGACAGCGCGACGTCTTGCTCTCTCGTGCCGCCGCCCGCGGGCGAGCGGACTCGAAGCGCGTAGCGGCCCGCCGAGACGTCGATGCGCAGCGGCGATTCGCCGACGCGCCGCCACGACGATCCGAACTTCTTCAGCTCCACCTCGCAGTCCGGCGGGAACGACTGCACGGTCAGATGGGCAATTGCGGGGAGCGGCAGCTCCGCCTTCGCCGTGCCCCCCGCCGGCACGTCGAGGCTTGCCGACACGTCGATGAACGTCTCTTCCGACACCGCGCGCAGCGTGTGCGCGCCCTGGGGGACCTCGAGGCCGGCCTCCGATCTCGTCACCTCACGCCCGTCGACGAAGTATCGCAGCGGCATGCGCGCCGCGGGAATGACGATGCGGCCCGTCGGAAGCTGCGCGAGCCGCAGGCCGGACACCGCCGTGCGGGCCGAAAGGGGCGTGGCCTTCGCCGCGATCGTGACGGCGGCGGTCTGGAACCCGGGCGCGCCGAGCGCGAGGACGTTCTCCCGGCACAGGTCGAGATCGACGCTCGCCGGTACCGCGCCCGCCCGGACGCCGTTGATCGTCAGCTCGGCCCCGCCGACGCCCGGATCGACCGTGACCTGCGCGGTCGTCGGATCGAGCACGAGGACGACGTCGGTGCCCGCATCGGCCGGGTCGAGACGATGGCGCACCTCGCGGCATCCGGAGGTCGCCGAGAGGACTCCGAACGGGCCCTCCTTCGGAAACTGAACGCGATCGCCCGAAAGCGGCCGGCCGTTCCACTGAACGGGAATCCCGGCGGGCTCCGTCTTGACCCGCGCCTCGAGCACAGGAGCGGCCGAGGGCGCTCCCGGTGACCCGAACCATCGCAGCGCGGCGAGCGCGGCCGCGATCACGAGCGACGATCCTGCGATCCAGCCCCAGAGCGAGCCCTTCCCCGCTTTCGCCACCGGGACGGGAGCGGACTCGACGCGAGGCGGCTCGATCGCGCGCTCGGGTGCCGGCTCCGGCTTCGGCACGGCCTGGGGCGGGCCCGGGTGTGGGCGCAGCGAGGCGCGGAGCGCGCTCGCAAACTCCGTCCCGGTGCCGAAGCGCCGCTCGGGACGCTTGTCCAGCGCGCGGTCGAGGAAGCTCAGGAGCGCCGGAGGGATCCGATCGGCACGATCGGCGATCTGAATCGGTGGCTCGTGCACGATCCGGTAGAGGACCGACGAGACGGAGTCTCCGCCGAACGGCTTCTGGCCCGTGAGCATCTCGTAGAGCACGACGGCGAGCGAAAACAGGTCGCTGCGCGCGTCGAGCGCATCGCCCCTGACCTGCTCCGGAGACATGTAGCTCGGCGTGCCGAACAGCGCCCCGTCGTGTGTCAAGGTCGCTGCCGCGCCCTTCGCGATCCCGAAATCCATGACCTTCACGGTCGAGGAGGTCGTGCGCATGAGATTGGCCGGCTTGACGTCGCGATGGACGATCCCCCGCTCGTGGGCGAATCCCAGCGCCTCGGCCGCGGCCCCGAGAAGGGCGACGACCTCGGAGACCGGCAGGAGGCTTCCGTCCTTGCAGAAATGGTCGAGGCTCTCCCCGGCGACGAGCTCCATCGCCATGTACGGCACCCCGTCCATGTCCCCGACGTCGTAGATCGTCACGATCCCGGGATGCGACAGCTTTCCCGCCGACCGCGCCTCGCGCAGGAACCGCTCGCGCGAGGCCGCCCGCTCGGATTCCGGCAGCGACGAGAAGATGTTGACGGTCTTGATCGCGACGCGCCGGTCGATGTTCGGATCGTACGCTGCGAAGACGCGCCCCATCGCTCCGCTTCCCAGCTCTTTCTCGATGCGGTAGCGGCCGAGGCTCTGCACCTGCATGGGCGAGGGCTAAGTTAGTCCGTGGCCGTTCTCGAAGTCAATTCGGTGCGAGAAGGGGGATCAGGTCAAGCGTCTCGTCGACCGGCAGCGTTTCCGCCCCGGGGCGGACCCGCCCGAGAGCCGCCGGGACGACGATCCGCACCGAGCCCTCGCGGGTCTTCTTGTCGCGCCTCATCGCGGAGGCGAGCCGGCCGCGATCGAGGCCGCGCGGTGCGCGGACGGGAAGCCCGAACGTGCGGAGCAGGGTCTCGATGCGCCGGAGATCGCGCTCCGGAAACCCGGCACGGTGCGCCGCGAGCGTGGCTTCCGCCACCATCCCGGCGGCCACGGCCCGTCCGTGGGAGGTGCGATAGTCCGTCGCCGCCTCGATCGCATGCGCGGCGGTATGACCGAAGTTGAGGATGACGCGCCGCCCCGATTCCCGCTCGTCGCGCGAGACGATGCCGCCCTTCAGCTCGAGGCACCGGGCGATCACCCCGGCGAGGACCCTGGTGTCGCGCGAGACGATCGCCGGCGCGTTTCGCTCGAGACGTGCGAACAACTGCGCGTCGCACACCACAGCGGTCTTGACGACCTCGGCCAGACCGTCGCGGTAGACGCGCTCGGGGAGCGTCTTCAGGACGTCGACGTCCGCGAAGAGCGCCGACGGCTGGTGGAAGGCACCGACCAGATTCTTCCCCGCGGGCAAATCGACGCCGGTCTTGCCGCCGAGCGCGGCATCCACCATCGCAAGGAGCGTCGTGGGGATCGCGAAGGAGACCAGTCCGCGGTGCCAGGTGGCCGCGAGGAAGCCGGCGAGATCCCCCGTGACGCCGCCGCCCATCGCCACCACGCGCGAATCGCGCGCCGCTCCGAGGCCGGCCAGCCGGTCTTCGAGACGCGCCTTGGTGTCGCGTGTCTTGAACCGTTCGCCGGCGGGGAAGGTCAGGAGCGCCGCGCCGACGCCCCGGCGGCGGAGGCGTTCGACGAACGCCCGGCCGTGGAGTGCGGCCACCGTGGCATCCGAGACGACGATCGTGAGAGCCGGTGCGCGGGAGCATAGGCGCTCGAGCGCGGCTTCGAGGACGCCCGCGCCGACGATGACGTCGGTGGACCAGGCGGGCGCGCGGCGCCCGGCGACGCGGAACTTTACGGATCGCCCCGCGGGTCGCGTCAGTTCGGCGCCGTGCCGCGATCGGCGGCCATCCGCTCGAGATCGGCGAGATAGTCCTCGACGAGGCGCCGCTGCGTGGCGTCGTCGAGCGACTTGCCCATCAGGCGCCCGGCGGCGCGGATCGCGAGGTCGGCGGCCTCGCCCTTCAAGTCGGCTCGCGCCTGCCGCAGACCCGCTTCGATCTGCGACTCGGCCTGCTTCATCAGCTGCTCGCGCTGCTTGCGGGCCTCTTCGAGAATTTCCGCCTTCAACCGCTCGGCGTCCTTGCGCCCTGCCTCGACCGCTTCGGCGCGCTCGCGGCGCGCCTGATTGAGGAGCGCGCGGTGCTCCTCGAGGAGCTTCCCGGCGTCGTCGCGCTCTTTCTTGGCGTGATCGAGATCGTTCTTGATGCCGTCCTCGCGGGCGTTCATCGCCTTGATGATCGGGCCCCACGCGAACTTCGTCAGGATGAACAGGAGCACCAGGAACGTGACCAGCGTCCAGAAGATGAGACCGATCTCCGGGGTGATCAAAGCACTCCCGCCGCCGCTCTCGGCGGGAGCCCCTTCGGACGCCAGCGCGGGCGTGATCGCCATGACGAGAAGCAACGCACGCACCGCCGAGCTCCGGCCCATCTCAGGCCTCCTTACTTTCCCGAAAGGAGGAAGCAGATGACCAGCGCGAAGAGCGCGGCGCCTTCGATGAGTCCGGCCGCGATCAGCATGGCCGTCTGAATCGTGCCGGCCGACTGAGGCTGGCGGGCGATCCCGTCCATGGCGGACGCCGCGAGGCGGCCGATGCCCATGCCCGCGCCGATCAACGCCAGCCCGGCGCCCAAACCCGCACCCAAGAACGCAAGTCCCTTCGGATCCATGAAACTCCTCCTTGTCCTCTTCCGAGAAACGAAAAGCCCTCCGGCGTCAGTGCGCCGGATGGACCGACATGCCGATGAACGTCGAGACCAGAGTCGTGAAGATGTACGCCTGGATGAAGCAGACCAGAAGCTCCAGGACGTAGATGAACAGGGTGAACGGGACCGAGATCGCCGCGACCCACGCGGACTTCAAGATGAAGATCAGGGAGATCAGGCCGATGATGACGACGTGCCCGGCCGTCATGTTGGCGAAGAGGCGGATGCAGAGGGCGAAGGGCTTGGTGAACAGCCCCAGGATCTCGACCGGCAGCATGATGGGATAAAGCCACAGCGGCAGGCCGCCGGGCATCACGTGCTTGATGTGCTTGACGAGACCGTACTGCCTCACGCCCGCGAGCTGGATCACGATGAACGCGAGGCCGGCCAGCGCGGCGGTGACCCCGATGTTGCTCGTGGCGGTCGACATCCCGGGCACGAGCCCCAGGAGGTTGCACGTCCAGATGAAGAAGAAGCAGGTGAGCAGATACGGGAGGTAGCGGTCGGCTTCGTGCCCGATCGCCTTTCGCGCGATCTCGTCGCGGATGTACTTGATGAACACCTCGAAGACCGAGCGCCAGCCCTTCGGCACAGGCTCGCCCGTCCGCCCCGCGGCCACGCGGACGAGCACGATCAAGACGAGACACGCGATCCACATCATCGCGATGTGGCGCGTGATCGACAGGTCGACGCCGAGCACGTGGATGCGCGGGAGCGGAATCGCCCAGTGCGTGAACGGGATCTCGATCTCGTGCCCGTCGGTGATGTGCTCCATGATCAGATGGCTGACGTTGAACGCCTCGGCCGGCGCGGGCGGAGGCGCTTCGGTGACGGCCGTCGCCGCGGCGGCGATCATCCCCTCACCTCGGTCGACCGGCGCTCCCGGCGGGCGCCGAGCGCGAACCAGAGCGTCTCGAACGCGATGATCGACAGGAACCCCGCCCCGAGTCCGGGAAGGAGCGGAGAGATCGCTTCCGGGCCCATCCGCGCGGCGCGAAAGGTCAGGGCGCCGGCGAACGTCATGCGCGTGAGAAAGCCCGCGCCGAGCGCCACGGCGAATCGCGTGCTCTTGCGGCCGTGCTCGTGCGCCATCCAGGCTCCGAAAAAGAGCCCGGGGACGACCATGGCGAGGAAGCCCGAGAGGGCCCACCGCGAGGTTACGGGATCGGCCGCGCGCAGCCACGGTGACAGGGTGAGCAGGCCGATCGCCGCGGCTCCCGTGCCTCCGGTGATGAACGATGTCGCGGGCCCCAACTTCAAGACGATTCCCCCCGACCCGAGCTTCCCGACGCGATGAATCGCCGGTACAGGCTCAACACGCTCGCGGCCGCGCCGAGGAACACCCCGGCGAAGAGCAGCCACGGCGCGGTCCCGAATCGGCGATCGAGCCACTGACCGCCGAAAAGCCCCAACAGAAGCGGTGCCACGATCTCGAAACCGAGCCCCACGAATCGATACGGAGACGGATCATCGGGGCCCCGCTGATTTTCGTTCCGGTGGCTCAAGAACAGCCGCGCGGATCCGCCACTCTAGCAGAGCGGTCAAGGATCATCATCGCGTCTCGTGAGGGTATTCGTAGGTCTTCTCGACCTGTCGCACGAGCTTGGAGATCGGCTCTTCGAGGACGCTGAAGAACGGCGCTGGGCGGATCCCGATCCAGAACGCGAGCAGGACCAGAGGCGCCAGATACGCGAACTCGCGGACGCTCAAATCCGAAAGCGTCCGGTTCTCCTCGACGTCGAGCGTGCCGAACATCGTGCGCTGGTAGAGCCACAGCATGTAAGTGGCGCCCAAAACGAGCCCGGTCGCCCCGAGGATCGCCCACACCTTGGTCCCGAGGCCGAACACGCCGACGAGGATCGTCCACTCCCCGGTGAACCCGTTGCCGGGGATCAGAGGCATGCCGATCGATGAGAGCGTCATGATCATGAAGACGACGGCGAACCAAGGCATGACCTTGACCAGGCCCCCGTACTCGGCGAGCTCGCGCGTGTGCCGCCGCTCGTAGACGATCCCGACGAGGAGGAACAGCGCCCCGGTCGACAGCCCGTGATTGATCATCTGCAGGACGCCGCCCGTCAGCCCCTGCGCGTTCAGCGCGAAGACTCCGAGCATGCAGAAGCCCAGGTGGCTGATCGACGAATAAGCGACGAGCTTCTTCCAATCTTTCTGGACGAGCGCGACGGCCGCCCCGTAGATGACGCCGATCACGCACAGGACGAGAACCGGCGCAGCGAAGCGGCGCGTGGCGTCCGGAAGCATCGGCAGGCTGAAGCGGATGAACCCGTAGATCCCCATCTTGAGCAGAACGCCGGCGAGGATGACGGATCCGGCCGTCGGCGCCTCGACGTGCGCATCGGGAAGCCAGGTATGGAACGGGAACATGGGGACCTTGATCGCGAACCCGAGGAAGAACGCGAGCCACACCCAGACCTGGAGCGCGAGCCAATCGGGCCACGAGCCCATGGCCTGAAGCAGCCGGATGTCGAACGTGTACTGGCCGGTCAGCGCGCCGTGGTGGACGTACAGCGCAATGATGCCCACGAGCATGAGCACCGAGCCGAGGAGCGTGAACAGGAAGAACTTGATCGAGGCGTAGATCCGACGCTTACCGCCCCAGATGCCGATCAGGAAGTACATCGGGATCAGCATCACTTCCCAGAACACGTAGAACAGGAACGCATCGAGGCTGATGAACACCCCGATCATGCCGGTCTGGAGGACGAGCAGGTAGGCGTAGTACTGGTTCTCGCGCTGGGAGATCGCCGTCCACGACGACAGCAGCGCGAGGAACCCGAGAACGGTCGTCAGCAGGACGAGGAGCATCGAGATCCCGTCGACGCCGACGATGTAACGGACCCCCAAGGAGGGGATCCAGGACGCATCGTGCACGAATCGAAAGCCGTGGGCGTCGACCGGGGCGCCCGCCCAGCCCAGCCACAGCGGAAGCGACAGGAGCAGGTCGAGGGCGCCGATCGCCGTGGCCGTCTTCGCGACGAGCCCCGGCCGGCCCTTCGGCAGGAGCAGACAGATCAGCGCCCCAACGAGTGGAACGTAGGCGATGACGTCGAGAATACGATGACCGAGGGGATTCATCCGGCTTCACTCGATCGCGGAAGCGGCGTGCTTTCCGCGCGAAGCGGATGAAGCTATCACAGCGGATCTGTCAGGGTAAAGGCGGGGTTAGGACTGGGTGATGAGCTTCAGTCGAAGCGCGCTCAGGACGTCCCACACGCGATCGCTGTAGGCGAGCGGGATCCGCCCATTCGCGTCGCGCCTCGCCTCGACGTAGGTCGGCCCGGATTCATAGGCGGCGAGCGCGGCGTCGCGATCTCCGAACCGGTCGAGCAGCTGCCTGAGGTAGGCGCATCCGAGGTAGACGTTGACGTCCGGATCGCGCAGCAAGTCGTCGCTCGTCCATTCCATGCCGAGATCGGCCGCCAGCGCGCGGGCGGTCGGCGCCTGGAGCTGCATGAGCCCGACGGCGCCCTGATCGGAGACGGCGGCCGGATCGAACCGGCTTTCGACCTGGATCACGGCGAGGACCAGAAGCGGGTCGAGCTGGAAACGGCCCGCGTGACGCTTCGCGATCGGAAATACCGCCGCGGCCTGCGCCTGGGCGACGCCCGGCAACAACTCGCGCGTGGCCGGGAGGAGGCGCTGGGGCCAATCGGCCGGCAGCGCGGCCACCGCCGGCCTGGAAGGCGAGGCACCCGTTCCGGTTGCCGTGGGCCCGGGCGGGGTCAGGCGCGCGAACAGCCCTTCGACCACGATCCAGCTCACGACGGACAGCACCGCCACGGTTCGAATGATCCACCGCATGGAGCGAGGGTACGGGCCGCTCTGGGCGAGGTCAACGAACGACGACCCTGATTTAATATAATTCTTCTACTTCTTCGGTGCCTGGGCTGGCCGCGCCGGGACTTTTTTCTTTTCCTCGGGGGCAATGCGGGCGTCGAGGTTCGGAGGGGCGGCCCGGAACCGGACTTCCAGGCCGGCCGTCTCGATCCGATAGACCCGGTCCGACCTCCTGAGGATTCGCTCGCCGGAGGCCCCGTCGACGATCGGCTCCCCCGGAAACCGGGCCTGCAGGCAGCGCTCCAGGGAGTACTTGAAGTCTCGGGCGTCTTCGTCGGTCGTCCAGGACGTCGCCCAGACCGTCAAACCTTCGGGGCCCGAAGCCCCGGAGACCGATCCGGGCTCGAACCGCCAGAGTGCGTCCGAGCGCCACCCATCGCCCGCGATCATCCCGAGGTTGTCCTTGCCCGTCAGCAGCGACACCAGGGTCACCACTCCCTGCTCTCCCAAGGAGTCCTGGTCGGCGACTCGCAGCTCGGGCGCGGCCGTAAACACAGGTGGGGCCAGGCTCACCGGCGGAGCCGGGGGGCGATCGACGTGAATGACGTCCCGCGTCACGCGTCGGCCGGTCCGCTCCTGGGCGAGCCGCTTGAAGCCGCCCTTTTTGACGATCGCGGACGCCTGGGCAAAGCCGTCGAGGTAGACGAATTCGACGAAGCTCTTGAGGATCGGGTTCGTCGAGCGCGTGGCTTCCTCCGGGACCAGGCGGCCGCCGAGCACGTCCTCCGGCCGGACGGCCCCGGAAACGACCTCGGTCTCGAGACCCACGCCCCCGAAGAGAAGGACGAGGGCGGCGACGTTCGCTGCGCCTTCGGACATCGCCGCGCGCGCAAGCTGCGCGTCCGTCGTCATCGGCCCGGAGGGCGCGCTTCCGTCGAGCATCGCGTGCGCCGAGTAGTGACCCGCCACAGGCTCGTCGGGCGCCAGGCCCGTCGCCAGCATCACGGAGGCATCGGGGTCGTCATCGGGGTCGCCGCGCGCGACCTCGCTTCGAAGTCGCTCCGGATCGACGAGAAGACGCGCGCCGGCGCGATCGAGCGTCATGCCGGGCAGATCACTCGCAAGGGCTGCGGCCAACGCGGCGGGCTCGGTTCCGTCTCCCAGTCCAAGGTCGCGCCACGCGCGGCCGCGCGCCGCGGCCTTGTCCTTGGGCAAGATCGACTCCGTGCGTGCGTCGATCTCGATCGAGCGCGCGGTCTCGTTGGCCCTCACCGCGACGACCTCCGGAGGATGCTGGACGTCGGCGATCGCGGCGATGCGACCCGCGACGACGCGGACGGACTTCAAGAGGGCCTCGTCCGCCCCCTTCACGGCGTCGGGCTCTTGTGCGACGGCGATCGCCCCGATCACGAGGGCGACGGCGAACCCAAGTCTTGCCGTCATCGCAGAGGCGGATCCGAGAGGATGACGATCTGCTCGCCGGCTCTCAGGGACTCGCGAGCGGCCGTCCCGGCCGCGAACTCGAGAACGTTCCTCGCGGCCTGCGGTGGAACGATCGATGGACAGTCGCCGGACGCGGGACAGGGCTTGCGATCGGCCGCGATCCAGACGACGCGCCCTCCGGAGTCGATCCAGACCATGTCGAGCGCGACCTTGCAGTCTTTCATCCAGAACGAATGCCGCGCGTCCTCGTCGAACATGAAAATCATGCCCTCCCGCGGGCCCACCGATTCCCGCCCCATGTATCCGCGCTGCCGGGACAACTCGTCGGCGGCGATCTCGAGCGAGTAGGAGTGTCCGGACGGAAGGACGGCGACCGCCCAACGGGGCGCGACCGCGGCCGTGGCGGCGCTCGCGGCCAGATACGCGGCGAAGCCGGCCGTGACGATCGTTCTCATGTCGGATCCTGCGAGAACGAGCCGTCGACGACGACGAGATCGGCGGCCTCGGCCGTTCCGCCGACCGCGCCGTCCGCCCCGAGGCAGCCGAGCGTGTAGCCCTTCGTCGTGGTTGAATAAATGAACGGCCGGTTCCAAGGATCCAAGGGAACCGCGGACAATTTTCCGGGCACGAGCGCATCGAGCGTCGGCGGCACCGTGCCGTGCTCGATCCGGTAGGCTTCGATGGCGCGAGCGAGCTGCACCATCAGTTCGCGAGCGCGCCGCCCGGGATACGCCTGCGCCGCGGCGATCAACCCGCGGTAGACGACGATCTGCGCGCGCGCCTTTTCCGCGACCGCCGAGTCCGGGTATTGATCGATGATCTTCTGAAGTCGATCGACCGCACCTTGAGTGTCTCCCGCCTCGACGCGCTCGAGCGCCGCGCGCCACAAGCGATCGGCGTGCCGCTCGGGTCCACCACACGACGCCGCGAAGATCAAGAGCAACGTCGAAAGAATCGTCGAAGAAAAAAATGAGAGCGAGCGACGCGCCGGTGTGTTGACTTCGTTTCCCTGCCGTCTCATAATTCGCGCGCTTTCGAGCACGGGTGGTCCTCGGCAATAACGATTTCACGTCCGGACATCGCGCGTCGGCGTCCGACCGGTGGGCTCACTTTAGATGACGCTTCGGCCCAGGGCAACCGAAGTCCCCGAGCTCGTGAGACGGCTCGGGAGCCGCCGTCCAAAACAAGTCGATCGCGCCCGCGCGCGGCTCTCCATCATCGGATCCCACTCGGTCGTCGCCCTCGTCGAGGCCCTGGAAGGCGACAACAACCGAATCCGCTCGCACGCGATGCCGCTTCTGGCGCTCATCCAGGACCCCCGCGGGCGGGAGCCGCTCGTCGCGATGCTGCTCGACCGGGATCCGAGAATGCGCGAGATCGCGGCGCGCTGCCTCGCGCGCTTCTCGTCCGACGATGCGGTCGCCGCGCTCGAGCGGCTGCTCAAGCGGGAAAAGGTCCGCGACGTGCGCGTCGCCGCGATGCACGGACTGCTCGAGCTGTACGAAGCGGGCCAGGACGCCGCTCTCCGCCGCATTCTCGAGGTGCTCCTCGACGCCAAGGAAGAAGTCCGGGTGCGACTCGCGGCGATGGCGCTTCTCCCCCTCGTTCGTCCCGCGGCCCGGCGCGGCATCCTCAGGCGGCTGAGGCAGGACGGCGTCGAGGAGATCGCGCGGCGGTGCGCCGAGATCGCCGAAGAGGACGATGCGCCGCCGCCGCGCGATCGCGGGAAGGTCGAGACGCTGGTGCGAGAGCTGGCGGCCGTCGACTACGCCGTCTGGAACGAAGCGCTTCACCGGCTGGCGCTCGCCGGCCCGGCCGCGTCCGAGGCGATCGTCGGCGAGATGCGGCGCCGTGCCGGCGACCCCGAATACTGCACGCGCGCGGGAATGGCCCTCCGGGCGCTCGGACCGCGGCGGCTGCGCGGCCTGGCCGAGGCGCTCGACACCGTCGACGAGCCCCTGCCCCTCCAGGTGCTCGTCGAGGTCGCGGGCACCATCGGCGAGAAGTCCCTCATCTATCGATTGAAGGGCGTCATCGAGCGCGTCTCGCCGAAGCCCGACGGCGCGGCAAGCTCACGGTTCGACACGATGCAGCGCGTGCGCGCCAAGGCGCACCTCGAGCTGGCGCGCATAG
>CAZYHZ010000090.1:0-12488 GCA_964647625.1 uncultured Acidobacteriota bacterium | reverse complement strand
GGCACGACGGTGATCTACACGACTCACTATCTCGAAGAGGTCGAGCAGCTCTGCGATCGCATCGCGATCATGGATCACGGGAAGATCCTGGCGGAAGGCGGCCTCGACGAGCTCAAGAGCCGTGTCGGTGGCCGCGACATCGTCACCGTTCGAGGGACTTTCGACGGTTCGGAGATCAAGAGCCGCGTCGAACAGATCCCGGACGTGCAGGTGACTACCGCGGATGCGGGGCGCCTGGTCCTTTCGGTCGGGGGGCGAGGCTCCGTCGATCTCCTCTCGCGCGTCCTTGCGGAAGGGCTTCCCATCGAAGGCATCTCGATCCAGCCCCCCAGCCTCAACACGCTCTTCCTGAACCTGACCGGCCGCGAGCTGCGCGACTGATGCGCATCGTCTGGCACCTCGTCGCGAAAGACCTCAAGCGCAAGGCGCGGTCTCCGCTCGGCTTGATCGCCGCGCTCTCGTTCCCATTGCTGTTCGCCGGACTGATCGCGCTCGCGTTCGGGCGCGGAAACACCATTCCGAAGGTGCGGATGCTGGTCGACAATGAGGACGACGGGCTCGTCGCGAACGCCCTGGCGTCGTCGTTCACCTCGCAGCAGGCCTCGAAGTACTTCGACGCGAAGACCGTCTCGGCCGCCGAAGGGCACGACCTGATGGAGGCCGGGAAGGCGTCGGCGCTCCTGACCATCCCCAAGGGATTCACGAAGGGCGTGCTCGACGGAACGCCCGTGACGCTGAAGCTCCTGCGCAACCCATCGGAGGGGATCCTCCCCGAGATCGCCGAGCAGACGACCGGCACGCTGGTCGACCTTTTGGACGGCGCGCGCCGCGTGTTCGAGAAGCCGATCTCGGAGCTTCGCCCGTTGTTCGATCGCGAGGGCGGGGCGCCGACGGATGCGGAGATCACCGCGGTGTCCCTCGCGGTGAAGCGCGGCATCGAGGGCTTGTCCGGTGTCGTGTTCCCGCCCGCGATCTCCCTGGAGAGCGAGCTGTTCGGCACCGCGACCGCGAAACCGGCGCCCGAAAAGGGCTCGTCGAACGAATCGCCGTCGATGATCTTCCTGATCGTGCTGCCCGGTGTCGCAGTCTATGCGCTGTTCCTCGTGGCCGATCAGGGAATGCGGGACGTGATGACCGAGCGGGGCCTGGGCACGCTGCGGAGACAGCTCGCCGGCCCGATCCGCGCTGAGACGATCATCGCGGCGAAGGCGGTGTACACGGCGGTCCTGGCGGCGGTCGCTATCTCGGTGATGGCGGCCGTCGGCGCCGCGGCGCTCCGCGTGCCGGTCGATCCGTTCGCGTTCGTCTTGGTGTCGGCGGCGCTCGTCCTCGCGGTGACGGGGACGACGTCCGTCATCTACGGCCTCGCGCGCACCGAGCGTCAGGCGTCGACCCTCGGGAACATGGTCTTCTTGATGATGGGGTTCCTGGGCGGAGGGTTCATCCGGGTCGAAGGGCTGCCGGCGTCCATTCGAGCAATCGCCCCCTTCACGCCGCTGTACTGGGGGACGCGCGGATACCGCACGGTCCTCGAGCAAGGCGGGCACGCCGGCGACGTGCTGCGCATCGTGCTGATCCTCGCCGCGATCGGCGGCGGGCTGCTCGCGATCGGCGCCCTGGCCCTCAGGCGGGGCGCGCGCTCCGGCGTGGGTGCGACCGCATGATGGCGAAGATTTTTCGGCTCGCGTTGAACGATCTGCGGCTGACGACCCGCGATCGCGCGGCGCTGTTCTGGCTCTTGATCCTTCCGATCTTCCTCATCTGGATGTTCGGCCACATGTCGGCGGAGGGTGGCCCGGCCAAGGTGTCGCTCGCGGTCGTCGACCGCGACGGGGGATGGCTGGCGGCGGCGTTCACGAGAGAGCTGGCCGCTCCCAACGTCGATCTTGCCGTGTTCAAGGGCGCGGCCGCCGACGGTGACGAGGCGAAGAAGGCGGCGCGCTGGATCACGCTTCCGGCGGGGTTCACCGAGCAGGCGCTGTCCGGACACCAGCAGAAGCTGAAGATCGAGACCGCGAAGGATGCCAATCAGGACGCTTCGCGCGCG
This sequence comes from uncultured Acidobacteriota bacterium, assembly GCA_964647625.1. GTDB lineage: Bacteria > Acidobacteriota > Polarisedimenticolia > Polarisedimenticolales > DASRJG01 > DASRJG01. Next base: position 10,441 of record CAZYHZ010000090.1, on the reverse strand, counting down.
GCCGAGGTCGTGATCGTGCGCGCGATCGCGCGCACGCTGGCGCGCACCGCGGAGCTGAAGCAATCCGGCACGACGGCGAGCTTCGACGCTTACGATGCGCTCCGCGCGCGGCCGCCGATCGTGGCGCTCGCGACGAGCACGGCCGGCCACGGCACCGCCGTCCACGGGTTCGAGCAGAGCGTGCCCGGGAACATGACGTTCACCGTCATGATGATGACGCTGATCTACGGCGCGGTGTATCTGACCATCGAAAAGCGCGAGGGGATGGTCAAGAGGCAGCTCACGCTTCCGGTCTCGAGGCCGATGCTGTTCGCGGGGAAGGTGCTGGGCCGGATCTTCGTCGCGCTCTTGCAGATCGCGATTCTCGTCGTCGCCGGGAGATTCCTCTTCAAGCTCGACTTCGGGCACTCGCCGCTGGGGCTCGCCGTGTTGCTCCTGACGTACGCGTTCGCGATCGCCGCCATCAGCACGTTCCTCGGCGCGATCCTCGCGAACCCCGAGCAGGCGTCGACGGTGGGTTGGCTCGCGAGCACGGTGATGGGAGCGCTGGGCGGCTGCTGGTGGCCCGCCGAGGTGATGCCCGATTGGTTACGCAACGCCGCGCACGTCTTCCCGACGGCCTGGGCGATGGACGGCCTTCACGCGCTGATCAGCTTCGGTCGCGGCTTCGACGCCATCGCCCTTCCCGCCTCCGTGCTGATCGGCTTCGGCATCCTCTTCTGCTGGCTCGCCGCCCGCCGCCTCAGAGAGGTTTAGGGGCCCATAACGGGGACAGTCCCCTTTTTCTTACAAATTCAGTTTCAGCCGGATGACCTTTGACGCGGCCTCGTGAGCGAGCCCGCTTTCTCCTTTGCGGGTGAGCGAGCGCGGAGGGAGCCGCGCGGAATAGTCCGCATGCGGCGAACGTCCGCGGAGAAGATCATCCGGCTGAAACTGAATTTGTAAGAAAAAGGGGGCTGTCCCCTACGTCAGCACCGTCTCGATGCGTGTGAACGCCCAGTCGAGGTCGTCCTTGGTGATGCCCAAGGGCGGCGCGAAGCGGATCGTGTGAACGTGAGTTTCCTTGCAGAGGAGCTGCTTGTCGCGCAGCGCTTCGCAGAATTTCCGCGCGCCGCCGGCTTCGGGGACCAGCTCGACGCCGATCCACAGTCCCTTGCCGCGGACCTCTTTGATCCAGCGGCTCTTCAGGCTGCGCAGCTTGCCGATGAAGTAGTCGCCCATGGCCGCAGAGTTCTCGACGAGCTTCTCGTCGACCAGCACCTTGAGCGCCTCGCGCGCGATCGCGGCGGCCAGCGGGTTCCCGCCGAACGTCGAGCCGTGATCGCCGGGCTTCAAGACGAGCATGATGGGATCGTCGGCGAGGATCGCCGAGACGGGATAGAAGCCGCCCGACAGCGCCTTCCCGACGATGACGACGTCGGGGCGCACGCCCTCGTGCTGGAAGCAGAAAAATTTCCCGGTCCTCCCGAGCCCCGCCTGGATCTCGTCGCAGACGAACAGCACGTTGTGCTTCTTGCAGAGCGCCTCGATGCCGCGCAGGTACCCGGCCGGCGGAACGTGGATACCGCTTTCACCCTGGATCGGTTCCACGAGGACCGCCGCGACGTTGGGATTCATCGCGCGCTCGATCGCGGCGAGATCGCCGTACGGCAGCATCGTGAAGCCGGGCGTGAAGGGGCCGAAACCGTCCCGGTACTGCGGCTCTTCGGAGAAGCTGATGATGCTCGTCGTCCGGCCGTGGAAATTTCCGGTGAACACGAGGATCTCCGCCTTGTCCTTGGGGATCCCCTTGACCGTGTACCCCCACTTTCGCGACAGCTTGATCGCCGTTTCGACCGCCTCGGCGCCGGAGTTCATCGGCAGCATCTTCCGGAAGCCCGACAGCTCGGACATCTCTTTGTAGAGGAGCCCGAGCTGGTCGCTGCGGAACGCGCGCGAGGTCAGCGTCACGCGCTCGGCCTGCTCGAGCATCGCCTTGCGGATGCGCGGGTGGGCGTGTCCCTGATTGACGGCGGAGTAGGCGGCGAGGAAGTCGAGGTACTTGTTACCGTCGATGTCCCAGACCCAGCACCCTTCCGCGCGATGCACGACGACGTCGAGCGGATGGTAGTTGTGGGCCCCGTAATCGTCCTCGAGCTTGACGTACTCGGCTGCTTGAAGCTTCAGGGCATCCATGCGCCGCCTCCTCAAGTGTGACGTCGCACGATATCACGCAGGTATAATCCGGCGTCCATGAGTCAACCCACGTCCGGCCCCGCTTCCGTCGGACGCAAGCAACGCATTCTCCTGCGCATCGAGCGCTTCTCGCGAGAGCGCTTCCGCGTCGTGTTCCTCGTGTCCCTCGTGCTGTTCGTCGTGTCGACGTGGCTGAGCACGCGCATCAAGATCGAATCCGACGTCCTGAACCTGATCCCGCACGGCAACCGCCAGGTCGACACGTTCCGCGAGGCGCTCCACGAGTTCGGGTCGATCGACTACCTGATCGTCCTGCTCGAAGCGGCGCACGAGGACGGCCCCGACGAGCTCGAAGACTTCGCCGACCTGTACGCCGAGAAGCTGAGACAGCGCGAGGGGCTCGTCGAGAGCGTCGAGTACCGCTTCCAGCCCGACGCCAAGTTCATGTCGCTGTTCTCGGAGAATGCGCTGCTGTTCCTCCCGCCGGACCAGCTCCCCAAGATCGCCGAGAAGCTGACCGACGAGTCGATCCATCGAAAGGTCCGCGAGAACAAGTCCGCGTTGACCTCGCCGACCGCCGCCATCGCCGAGGGTCTGCTCCTGCGCGACCCCTTGGGGCTGATGTCGGTGTTCGTCGACCGGCTGCTGGCGCACCGCGGGGCGCTCAAGGTCGATCTGTCCGACGGCTACTACCTGTCCAAGGACAATCGCACGCTGATCATGCTGGTCAAGCCGAAGCATTTGTCGCAGGACCTGGCCTTCTCCCGAAAGCTGCTCGACGCGGCGCGCGAGGACGCCGACGCCGTGCGGGCGGAGCTGAAGAAAGACGGCGCCGGCGGCTCCGGGACCGAGCTGCGTTTCGGCGGAAATCCCGCCGTCCTGACGGAAGAATCGGGCCTGCTCACGAGAACCGTCGTCACCAACGGCGTCGTGTCGTTCTTCGCGGTCGTCCTCCTCTACTGGATCTGCTACCGCCGCTTCGCCGCGCTCTGGTACTCGTCCGCCCCGCTGGTCCTCGGGCAGGCCCTGACGTTCGCCGTGGCCACGCTCGTGCTCGGCAGCCTGAACTCGTCGTCGGCTTCGCTACCCGCCCTGTTGATGGGTCTCGGGACCGATTTCACCATCCTCATGTATGCCCGCTACGTCGAAGAACGCCATGCCGGCGCATCGCTCGCGGAGGCGACCGAGCGCATGGTGGGGGAGACCGGTCTCGGCGTCTTCACCGGCGCGATCACCTCGGCCGGCACGTTCTACGCCATGTGCGTCGGCAGCTTCAGAGGCCTGCGCGACCTGGGATTCCTGATCGGCACCGGGATCCTGATCTGCGCGGTCGCGATCGTCTTCTTGCTTCCTGCGATGATCGCGTGGAACGAGGGCTCGCGAAAGCGCAAGCACGAGTCGATCAAGAAGCTCTACCTCCAGTCGCTGGGCCTCGAGCACCTGATCGGCTTTTCGGCCCGCAACCGGCGGCTCGTGATCGCGGGCGTCGTCGTGCTGACGATCGCCGCCACCGGCCTGGCGCTGACGCTCGACTTCGACGCCGGCATCGATTCGCTGCGCAGCAACGACGCGCCGTCGTTTCTGGTGCAGAAGGAGATTGCGGACAAGTTCGGCGCATCGCTGTCGTACATGATGGCGATCGCGGAAGGATCGACGGTCGACGAGGCGGTGGCGCGCACGCAGAAGATCGCGGACCGCGTGAAGCCGTTCCTCGCGGACGGCACCGTCGGTTCGTACGAATCGATCCTGACGTACCTGCCGCCCGTCGAGCAGCAGACGCGCGTGATCGCGGCCGTGCAGCAGCACGGGCAAGCGGCGTTCGATCCCGCGCGGATCCGCGGCACGCTGCGTGCGGCCCTCGCCGAGAACGGGTTCCGCGAGGACGCCTTCGACGCGTACCTCGATCAGATGTCCCGGTTCCTGGCCCCCGCGCGGCCGATCACGATCGACGATCTCGAGAACAACGGGCTCGGCCGCATCGTCGAGCGCTACGTCCACCGCGACGCCGGCCGCGTGCAGATCGTGACCTACCTCTATACCAGCGACCCGAGGTGGCGCCGCACGCCGCCGCCCCGGCTCGTCGAAGCCATCCAGGCGGACGATCCCGGGATCGTGGTCACGGGGACGAACGTCGTCGGGCGCGAGCTGCGGCGGATCTTCGTGTTCGACGCGCGCGTCGCCGTCGTCCTCGGGCTCGTGCTCGTGGCGGTCCTTCTCTGGTTCGATTTCCGCAGCCCGCGCCTCACCGTGATCGCGCTGGCGCAGCTCGTCTCGGGCGTGCTCCTGATGCTCGGCGTGATGAAGGTGTTCCACATGAACATCAACTACGCCAATGCGTTCGTCGCGACGATGATCATGGGCGTCGGCATCGACTACTCCATCCACCTCGTGCACCGCTTCCATTTCAACGGCGGCATCGTCGACGAGGGAGTCTATGAGACCGGAAAGGGCGTCGCGCTGGCGGCCGCCACCAACGTCGCCGGCTTCGGGACGCTGGCCTTCGGGAACTACCCCGCGATGCGCAGCGTCGGCATCGTCGCCTTGATCGGATCGGTGACCTGCCTCGTCACCGCGTTGACGCTCGTTCCCGCGTTCATGGCCAAACCGCCCGCGGAGGGACCCCGATGACCGTGCTGCCGCTCCCGCTGATCGCTCTGATCCTGGGCGTCGTCGAAGGGATCACCGAGTTCCTGCCGATCTCGTCGACCGGCCACCTCATCCTGACGGAGCGGCTGTGCGGCTTCGTGGGCCCACGCGCGGAGGTTTTCGCGGTCTTCATCCAGCTCGGCGCCGTCGTCGCGGTGCTCGTCGAGTACCGCAAGCGGCTTCTCGGGATCGCGGCTCACCCGCTGCGGCAGCGAGGGCTCCTCACGGGTATCGCCATTGCGTTCGTCCCGGCCGCTGCCTTCGGCCTCTTGACGCACCACTGGATCAGCGAGCACCTGTTCGGGCCGACGACCGTCGCGGCGGCGCTCGTCACCGGGGCCGTGGCGATCGTGGCGATCGAGCGGTGGAAGCCGGTGGCGACGATCTATCGCATCGACGACGTCGGGCCGGCGCGCGCGGCGATCATCGGCATCGCGCAGTGCGTGTCCCTCTGGCCTGGGTTCTCGCGATCGGCGGCGACGATCCTCGGCGGCTTGATGTGCGGGCTCGAGCGGAGGGCGGCGACCGAGTTCTCGTTCTTCCTCGCGATGCCGACGCTCGGCGCCGCCACCGTCTTCGATCTGTACAAGCATCGCGACGCGCTCGTTCCGGGCGACGCCCTCTGGCTCCTGGTCGCGACCGCGGTGTCGTTCGTCGTCGCGTGGGCGACGATCCGCTGGCTGCTGCGCTACGTGGCCACGCACGATCTGACCCCGTTCGCCTGGTACCGCATCATCGTCGGCATCGTGGTCTGGCTCGCCATGCGGTAGGGGATAGGGGACAGTCCCCTTTTTCTTCCAATTCTTAGCAATCTGAAGTATTGAAGGAAAAAGGGGACTGTCCCCTAGGAGTTGCGATGAGCGAACTCAAGCGACTGAATCCGACACAACACGCTCTCGGCGACATGGCGCCCGCCGATTTTCGGGACGCCGCGCATCACGTCGCCGATCTCGCCGCCGACTATCTCGAGCGTCTCGAAAGCTACGACGTGCTGCCGAAGATCGCGCCGGGTGCGACGCGGGCGAAGCTTCCCGCCCATCCGCCAGCCTTGCCCGAGCCGATCGAGACGATCCTCGGGGACTACCGGTCGATCATCGAGCCCTACATCACGCACTGGCAGCATCCGATGTTCATGGCGTACTTCCCGAGCGTGGCGTCGGGTCCCGGCGTCCTGGGCGAGTGGCTGGCTTCGACGCTGAACTCGAACGTCATGCTCTGGCGGAACGCGCCGTCGTCGACCGAGCTCGAAGAGATCGTCGTGTCGTGGCTGCGCCAGATGCTCGGCCTTCCCGAGGCGTTCGACGGGATGTTCACCGACACGGCGTCGATCTCGTCGCTCCTTTCGCTCGTGGCGGCGCGGCACGCGGTGCCGGGGCTCGCAGCGCGCGACGAAGGTCTCGCCGGCCGGCCGGAAGTCTCGCGGCTCGCCATGTACGCATCGGGCGAGGCTCACTCGTCGATCGAGAAGGCCGCGATCGTCGCCGGCATCGGCCGCGCGTGCTTCCGCCGCATCGCGGTCGACGGCGAGTACAGGATGAAGCCCGAAGCGCTCGCCGCGGCGATCGCCGCGGACCGTGCCGCCGGCATCGTTCCCGTGTGCGTCGTTGCGACCCTCGGCACGACCGCATCGACGAGCGTCGATCCGTGCGACGCGATCGCGGCGATCTGCCGGAGCGAGAAAATCTGGTTGCACGTCGATGCCGCGTACGCGGGCCCGGCGGCCATCGTCCCCGAGCTGCGGCCGCTTCTGTCGGGCTGGGAGCACGCCGATTCGATCGTCGTCAACCCGCACAAGTGGATGTTCACGCCGTTCGATGCGTCGCTCTTGCTGTTCCGTAGCCCGGAAACATTCAAGGATGCGTTCAGCCTGATCCCGGAGTATCTCCGCACGCCGGATGCGAGCGGTGTCCACAACTTCAACGAGTACGGCATCCAGCTCGGCCGCCGGTTCCGCGCCCTCAAGATGTGGACGCAGATCAGATGGTTCGGCGTCGATGGGATGACGGCGCGCCTCCGCGAGCACGTCCGCCTCGCGAAGCTCTTCGCCTCGTGGGTCGCTGACGACCCCGACTGGGAGCTTCTGGCGCCGGTCCCGTTCGCGACGGTCTGCTTCCGCTACCGGAAGGGCGACGACCTCGACGCGGCGAACGAGCGCATCCTCGAGCGCGTCAACGCGACCGGCCGGGTGTTTCTCTCGCACGCCAAGCTCGGCGGGAAGTTCACGATCCGGGTCGCCATCGGCAACCCGCGGCAGACCGAAGAGCACGTGGCGAAGTGCTGGCGCGTTCTGAACGACGCCGCCGGCCAGGTCTGATCCACACGCCGGCGATCAGGCGGTTCGGCCGCCGGTCTTGGCAGGCAATAGCTCTGCGGCACCGCGCCAGCGCGCATCCGAGCCTCGGTCAATGCAGATTCGCCACACCGACCCGTTGCTAACGCCATTCTTGCCACACCACGTTCTCGCACTGGTCAAGAAGACTTCAGCCGGAGCCGAACAGGGATAGGTTCGCGCGCAGTTGCGTCGTCATGGGAAACGACGTGCGAAAAACCAGTGTGGCGTTCGTCTCTATTGCCGTGAAGCCCGCATGGCGATCGCTGACGGCCCGCGGGCCTGAAGCCACTCTCTCGATTGGGGGCAAGATGAGCGAACAAAGATTGGAGCGCATGTGCCGGATCGTGTTTTTCCTGGGTCTCTGGTGTGCAGTCGTTCTTTCTACGGCCTCGGCGTTCGCCGCCCCGCCGTCGAACGATGACTGCTCGGGCGCGATCGTCATTCCAGCGACCGCGGGCAGCTCGGGGCCGTACACCACGGCGCCGGTCGACGTCACGAACGCGACACCTCAAGGTGTCGACGAGGGGCTTTCGAGCGCCTGCCTCGCTCTGAACGGCGGGACCCCGATCGATCGCACGATCTGGTACGCATTCACGCCGGCGGTTTCCGGCAACTATGCATTCAATACCTGCTACATGGCGACCGGGAACGCCAGCACGCTCCTGGACAGCGTGATCACCATCTTGAACGGGAGCTCGGGATGCCCGGCGCCCTCAGCGTCGTTGACGTGCGACGACAGCAACGGATGCAGCTGCGGCCCGCAGACATCGACCTGCGGCGGGCCGCCGGGAGCGCCGTTCGAAGACCAGGCCCAGGCCGTGGCAGACCTCGTTGCCGGCAACCCCTATTACATCGTGGCCGGCAACTACGTCGGCGACCTCGTTCCCGGTTTCGGTCAGCTCGCCATTTCCGTCAGCTACCGCGTGCCGCCCTCGAACGACACGTGCGCGAGCCCGACACCGCTGGCCCTCGACCGGATTACGCTCGGCACCACCGAGGCCGCGCACAACGATTATCGGAGCCTGGGATGCCCATTCCAGCCTCCCGGCGAGATCGCGTCGGGGTCGGCCGGACGCGACGTGGTGTTCTCGTTCACGCCTCCGGACAGCGACCGCTACTCGTTCCGGCTGGTCGAGGACCAGCTGACATCGCCGATGCGCTTCCTCGGCAGTCCCACGCTGTACATGTCGACGCAGTGTCCGGCGCCGAACAACGCGGTCGGCGTGCCGGGCTGCTTCGTCGCCGCGAACCGCATGAACGACGCGTCGACGGGCAACGACAACCGATCGGAAGAGATCAGCTGCGTCTCCCTCGCCGGCGGCACGCCGTACTATCTGTTCTTCGACGACCGCTTCGCGACCTTCCTCGGTGCGCCGTTCGCCATCGAGGTCACGCGCTGCCGTCCGGAGGCCGAACCGAACGATTTGCCCCCGACGGCGACGGCGTGGAACCCGAACTCCGGTTGCTTCATGGAAGGGAACTCGATCCCCGGCGGCACCTCAGGCGACGTCGATTTCTTCGACCTCGGCGCGCCTCCTGCCGGATCCAAGCTCTTCGTCGCCATAGACGCCGCCGCCGCCGCACAGAACAACTACGAGATGCGGCTCACGACCTCGGCGGACACGATCGGATACGACGACAACGACGGCACGACGATCATAGGAATCAACGCGCCTGTCATCGGGGGCGTCGTCGCTCCCGGCGGCGAGGTCTACGCCCGCATCGACAGCCAGCCGGTGTCCAACACCGGCGCAGGTCAGGCGAACGACGGCAACGGCCCCTACCGCCTCTTTTACCGAGCGGAGACCGGGAACGTCCAATTCGAAGATCTCCCCGATCACACGCCGGATAGCAACCTCGACTTCCTGCGCGCCGACCACGTGACCGGCGGGGGATTCGTCGGCGGCATGATGGACTCGATCGTGGACGCCGACTGCTGGAAATTCGTCGCGCACGCCGGCGACAACATCCTCGTCTTTTCCGACAACAACCCCTCGCGCGCCGCGAGCACGATCACCGACGTCTGGCCCGTCCTGGTCACGCTCGACAGCTCGATTCCCAACTCCCTCTTCGGCGGCCAGGTGCTTCGAAGCAACCTCACGCCGAGCCTGGGCACGCTCGCCGGAGTGACGCCTTCGGTGACCTCCGAGTTCCAGAGCTTCCGCGCGCGCTACACCGGCGCGCACATGTTCTGTTATTACCCGACGAACGGCCCCTCGGCCGCCGCCTATCCTCTCCCGTATCAGGGCAGTATCTCGATCAACTGCGGCCCCGTGCCGGGCCCGGACACCGCCGACGTCTCGATCGCGATATCCGCTCCGGCGGGCCCGACGGCGACCGGCAGCGCCTTCGACTACACGATCACGCTGAAGAACGAGAGTGCAACCGGCGTGGCCCAGGACGTCCGGGTGATCGACCATCTTCCGCCGGAAGTTCTCTTCCTCGGAATGAAAGTCGACGACGGATTCGGCGAGAACGACGTGTATTGCACGACGCAGCCGACGATCGGCCGGAACGACGGGCCGCTCGATTGCACCACGATCTCGATCGCGCCAGGGGTCACCGTCACGTACACGATCTCGGTGCGGGTGACGAGCTGCATCGGCGCGGGCCGCACGATTGCCAACTCGGCGTCGATCTCGTCATACTCGGCGGACATCAACGCGGCCAACGACACCGCGAGCTTCGCGTTCGGGACCTCGGGCACCGCCTTGAACTGTGATGACGCCAACCCGTGCACGAACGATTCCTGCGACTATGCATCGGGATGTACTCACACGCCGGTCGTCTGCACGGCGAGCGACGCATGCCATGTCGCCGGCACGTGCGATTCCGGCACGGGTGTCTGCTCGAACCCGGCAGCCCCCGATGGAACCGGCTGCAGCGACGGGAATGCCTGCACGCAGACAGACGCCTGCCTGGCGGGCGTGTGTGTCGGCTCGAACCCCGTGACGTGCACGGCGGTCGATCAATGCCACGTTGCGGCCTGCGATCCCGGTACCGGAGCCTGCGTGAGCTCGGCTGCGCCCAATGGAACGGGCTGCAACGACGGCAACGCCTGCACGCAGACGGACACGTGCCAGTCGGGGGCGTGCGTCGGATCGAATCCCGTCACGTGCACGGCGTCGGATCAGTGCCACGTCGCCGGGACCTGCAATCCCTCGACCGGAACCTGTAGCAACCCGAACGCGGCGAACGGCACGGCGTGCAACGACGGCAGCTCGTGCACGCAGACCGATACGTGCCAGGCCGGCACGTGCGTCGGCGGGAACTACAGCTGGTCGGGCT
>CAZYHZ010000089.1:0-12741 GCA_964647625.1 uncultured Acidobacteriota bacterium | reverse complement strand
CCCCCCGCCGCGCCGGCGCCCCCCGCGCGCCACGGCCCGCCGACCCCTCCCGCGCCCCCGACTCCGCCCCCCCCACCGGCTCCTCCGACGCCACCACCTCCACCCACGCCGCCAACGCCTCCGACACCTCCCACGCCTCCGACGCCACCCACGCCACCAACGCCTCCGACTCCACCCACTCCACCGACGCGGTTGAAGTTGTTGTTGACGTTGATATTGACGTAGCTGCCGCCCCAACCGCATCCGCAACACGAGCCGCCCCAGATCGCGGCGCCCCAGAAGAAGCCGATGCTGAACGACACGAACGCGGCGCCCGGCGGGTAGTAGGGATAGTAGATCGGCGGGTACGGGTAGACGGGCGGGCCGTAGACGACGACCGGGCTGTACGACGGCACGTAAATGTACTCGGGGCTCGACGGCTCGATGATGATGACCGTCTTTTCCTCGACGACTTTGGTCTCGACCTTCTTGTGCTCGTTCGACTCGAGAGCGCCCTTCTCCTTGGCCTTCGAGCGCATGCGCTGGACGGAGTCCATGACGTCGCTCTGCTGCGCGAGGAACGCATTGCCCAGCTCGGCGGTCCACTGGATGTCATCGGCGAGGCGCTTCACCACCTCGGGGACCGCGGCCATCGACTGGATGCTCGGATCCCACGGCTGCTTGGCGACGGCGTCGGCGAGCGCCTTGTCCTTGAGACCCTTGTTCTTCGCGAGCCACTGCTGGAGCTGGACGATCTCGAGAGGATACGTCGACGCCGCGAGCGTCTGCGCCAGCAGCGGATCGGGGTACAGCGCGATCGGCGCCACGAGCGAGTCGATCTGCTCCGGCGGGAGCTTTTTGGGCTCGGGTGCCGGGCTCGCGGCGGGCGCCGGAGGCTTCTGCGAAGGGGCGGGAGAAGCCGTCGACTGCGCGACCACGAATGAACGACTGGGTAACAGAAAGAGGGTGCAGATGACGGCGAGGAGTTGTCTCATGCGGCACCTCTCTGGTACGCGCCGAGCTTATCGCAACCGCGCGCCCGGGGACAATCGGCCTCCCGGCGCGTTGCGGTGCGGTTTCCTCACCGCACTCGGGGCGTGAATCCTCGGGCCTTCACACCTGGGGCCCGGCGTATATTCAGGCCACCGGAATTGTTGGCTCGTAAGGCGACCGGGGGGTGCCTATGGGACGACGCATCTGCGCAAGCGCCGCGGCGATCTTCGCTTGCTTTGCATTCTCGATTGTTCCGAGACTTTGGGCCGCGCCGCCGGCGAACGACGACTGCGCCGGGGCGATTGCGATTCCGCCGCCCTCCGATGCGACGCCGATCGTCATGACGGCGCCTGTCGACATCACCGACGCGACACCGCAAGACGTCGACGAAGGAATTCTTGCGTGCGCCCCGGTCGACCGGACGATCTGGTACAGCTTCACGCCTACCGTCACCGGTGAGTACTTCATCAGCACGTGCGGCAGCACGGCGACGGGGAGCACGGTCTACGACACCGCCCTGGCCGTGTTCGCCTCGACGGGCGGCGCGTGCCCGGCCTCCGGAAGCGCACTGGCGTGCAACGACAGCGCCGTTTGCACCGAGGCGGTGCCGGGCGCGCCGTACGTGGATCAGAGCACGATCACGCTACAGCTCGACGCGTCGACCACGTACTTCATCGTGGCCGGTCACTGGTCCCAGGACATGGGCGGCGTTGCGCCGGGCTTCAACGACCTCGTGGTCTCGGTTCAGTCCTCGCCGGGACCCCGCAATGACAGTTGCACCGTCAGCGGCGGCGGCTATGCGGCCGGCGGAACGGGCCCCGCGCCGCTCGCGCTCGACCGCATCACGCTCGGGACGACGCTCAACGCGGCGAACGACTACCGCAGCACCACGTGCCCGTTCCCCGGCCCCGGCCAGATCCCGACCACGTCCAACGGAATCGACGTGGTGTTCTCGTTCGAGGCGCCGTCGACCGACTTGTATTCGTTCCGGTACGTGCAGGATGACTCGGGGGCCAATCTGCGGTTCCAGGGCCCGTCGCTTTATCTGTCGACGCAGTGTCCGGCCCCTGATCCGGTGAACACGGTCGCCGGCTGCTTCGTCGCGGCGAACCGGATGAACGATCAGACGACCGGCAATGGCAACCGCTCGGAAGAGATCAACTGCGTGGCGCTCACCGGTGGGACGACCTACTACCTGTTCTTCGACGACCGGTTCGCCGGAAACGTCGGCGGCGAGCTCGCCGTCGAGGTCACGAGGTGCAAGCTGGAGACCGAGCCGAACGACTCACCGCAAACGGCGACGCCGTTCGCCCCGAACTCCGGCTGCTGGATGGAAGGCGGCGCGATCGCGGCGGGCCCCGCCGCCGATATCGACTTCTACGATCTCGGCCAACCGCCGGCCGGGTCGAAGATCTTCGCGGCCGTCGATTCGGCGGCCGCGACGACGAGCGACTTCGAGCTGCGGATCACGGACTCCGCCAACACACTCGGCTACGATGACGACGACGGCTCGTCGTGGATCGGCTCCAACGCGCCGATCGTCGCCGGCCCCATCGCCAACGGCAACGAGATCTACGCGCGGGTCAACTCGAAGACCGTCAGCTCCGGCAATCAGCCTTACCAGCTGCACGCCAAGATCGAAAGCGGCCCCGCGTTCAGCGAAGCGCCCGAGCAGCAGCCGGGCGGCCCTGTCATCTACTACGATCGGTTCCTGCAAGCGACGCACCTGGACGGAAGCACCGGATACGTCGACGGCATCATGAGCACGATCGACGACGAGGACTGTTTCCAGTTCACGGCCAACGAAGGAGACAACATCGACCTGTGGTCGGACAACAACCCCGGACGGGCGCCCGGGACGATCACGAACGTCTGGCCGGTCATCGAGCTGCTGAACAGCTATGCGGCGCCGTCGGACGTGCGATTCCTCGGACAGGTCGTTCGCAATCTCGGAATGCCCGGTCCGGGAGCCGGCTTGACGGCGGTCACGCCCTCGGCGACGTCCGAGTTCTCGCACTACCGAGCGCGGTACACGGGTGTCTATGTCATCTGCTACCGGACGACGCAGGACAGCGCTCAGGCCAACAATCCTCCGGCCGCCGCGTACCCGCTTCGCTGGGCGGGCGACATCGTCGTGAATTGCGGACCTCCCGCCGGGCCCGAGTCAGCCGACGTGTCGATCAATAAGACCGGCCCCGCCGGACCGGTGCAGACGGGCTCGATCGTCGAGTACACCATCACGATCACGAATAACTCGACGACCGCGATCGCGCAGGACGTCGAGCTGGTCGACACACTCCCGGCGGGGCTCAACTTCGCCGGATTGACGGTCACCGACTACCAGTTTGCGTCCTTCAATCGGAACACCTTCGCGGTGAGCCTCCCGACTCCGGGGGAGAACGACGCTCCGATCGACGTCGTGAGCGTTTCGATGGCGCCCGGAGCCGTCATCAAGTACGTGTTGAGCGTGCAAGTGGCCAGCTGTATCGGCAGCGGCGTCACGATCGAGAACGCCGCCCATGTCAGCTCGTACACGCTCGACAGCAACCCGTCCAACGACTCGGCCAGCTGGTCCTTCACGACCTTCGACGACGGCACGTGCACGCCGCTGGCGTGCGATCCTACGGGCGGATGCATCATCGACATCTGCCAAGTCAATGGCATCTGCACGGGAGTCGGAGGCACGTGCCAGACCGAGCTGCGGGACTGCGACGACCAAGACGTCTGCACCGCAGATTCTTGCGATCCGACGAACTCAGCGGGGCCTTGCGTGCACGACTCGAGCCAGCTCGGCGATTGCTGCGGCGACGGGAACGATTGCACGGTGGATTACTGCGATCCGATCCAGTTCTGCGTATTCCCACCCGCGCCTCGGGGCACACCCTGTTTCGATTTCCCGAACTGCCCGGGCAACGAGTGCAACGGCATGGGGCAGTGCACGCTGGCGGCTTGTGATGACGGGCTACCCTGCACGGACGACTTCGTCGACGACATGAACAACTGTACTTGCGGGAACGCGACCGGATTCCCGGGCATGCCGTGTGACGACGGCAACGCCTGCACCATCGACACGACCTGCGATGGAATCGGCGGCACGGCCGATCATTGCACCGGCGGCACGGCGGTCAGCTGCGACGACACCAACCCGTGCACGGACGACTCGTGCAGTCCGTCCTCGGGCTGCGTGCATGCCCCGAACTCCGCATCCTGTGACGACGGCAACGCCTGCACGGTGGGTGATACGTGCGGCGGCGGTTCGTGCAATCCAGGCGCGCCGCTCGGCTGCGACGACGGGAACTCGTGCACGGACGATACGTGTGACCCGGCCTCGGGTTGCGTGCACACCAACAACACGGCCCCGTGCGGCGTCCAGGGGAACGCCTGCGTCACCGCTGGAACGTGCGGCGGCGGCGAGTGCCACGCGGGCGCCCCCGTCAACTGCGACGACGGCGATTGCTGCACGATCGACGGGTGCGACCCGGCGGCCGGCTGCACGCACGTGCCGAACCCGGCCGGGCCGGCGTTCACGACGCAACCGTCGCTCGGCACATGCCCGGTGCTCTGGCCGCCGGAGCACGGCTACGCCGACTTCACGGTCGCTCAGACGGCTGCTGCCGCGCAAAGCGCGTGCGGCGTGACGTCGATCCAGTGGGCCAGTTGCGCGTCGAGCCAGGTGGAAAACGCCGTCGGCACCGGCGACGGCAACACGACGCGCGATTGTGTCTACTCCGGCGCCACGCTTTCGGCGCGAGCGGAGCGGGACGGTGCGTGCAGCCCGATCGGGCGAACGTACACGTCACGGTTGATCGCGGTCGACGCGTGCGGCCACGCGGCGCTGTCCGATCCGGTCGTCATCGCCGTGTGGCACGACCGCGGCCACCCGCCGGCGAGCGCCAACGTCTATCACGCGGCCGCAGGGTCGGGGACCAACGACGGTCGAGCCGGAACCAACGGCTCGTATCCCACGGCGGCGACGTGCGGTGCGGGGAGCGCGTGCGCGAACGGCTCCGAAGGAGACGACTCCGATGCCGATCCCGAGGCCGAGATCCGGCAGCTCGCCGCGCTGAGCGTCGATTCGCTTCGGCTCGACAAGGCGTCGGGGGGCCTCCAGCTCTCGTGGACGGCACCCGTCGCGAGCGGGCAGGTGACGCGCTATCACGTGTGGAAGCTGGACCCTGCGACGCTGTTCTGGACGCAGATCGCCGAGCTTGCGAGGACGTCCACTTCGTATGCCGACGGGATCGACGGCGCGTCATGGCAGTACAAGGTGACGGCGGTGATCAAGTAGTCGGACGAGGCGCCCCGGCCGCTCGCGGCTAACGCGCGAGCTGCCGATCGAGCGCCAGGTTGAGCAGGAGGACGTTGACCCGCGGCTCCCCCAGGAATCCGAGCGAGCGTGGTTCCACGTGCGCCCCGACGATCACCCGGATCCGGTCGGGATCGGCGTGGCGGGCGCTCGCCACGCGGGGGACTTGCCACAGCGCCGCCTCGGGAGAGATGTCGGGGTCGAGCCCGCTCCCCGAGGCCGTGACGAGATCGGCCGGCACCAGTGGCGGCGCATCCGGATTCTCCCCGCGCAATCGCGAGATCTCCCGCGCCGTCCGCTCGCGGAGCGCGGCCGACGTGGGGCCGAGATTCGAGCCGCCGGAGCTCGCTCCGTCGTAGCCGTCGCCCGCCGCGGACGGCCGCGGCCAAAAGTAGCGGGCGGAGCCGAACGATTGGCCGATCAGCTCCGACCCGTTGACGCAGCCGTCTCCGCCGTGGATCAGGCTTCCGTTCGCCCGATGGGCGAACATGAGCTGAGCGAGCCCGGTGACGGCGAGCGGATAGGCGAGACCCGTGACGAGCAGTGTGACGATCGCGAGGCGGAGCGCGGTGTCGAGGAGCTTGGCCATGGTGTCCCGGTCTACGTGAGGTGGAGAAGCTGGAGGACGAGGTCGATCGCCTTGATCCCGGCGAACGGCGCGATCACGCCGCCGGCTCCATAGATGAGGAGCGAGCGCTTCAAGAGGGCGGCCGCACCCATCGGCCGGTAGCGGACGCCCGTAAGGGCCAGCGGGATGAGCGCGACGATGATGAGCGCATTGAAGATGACCGCGGAGAGGATCGCGCTTCGCGGCGACGCCAGGTGCATCACGTTCAAGGGCGCGATCTCGGGAAAGGCTCCGACGAACAAAGCGGGGAGGATCGCGAAATACTTCGCGACGTCGTTCGCGATGGAAAACGTCGTCAGGCAACCGCGCGTCATCAGAAGCTGCTTTCCGACCTCGACGATCTCGAGGAGCTTCGTCGGGTTCGAGTCGAGGTCGATCATGTTTCCGGCTTCCTTGGCCGCCTGCGTCCCCGTGTTCATGGCCACCGCGACGTCGGCCTGGGCCAGCGCCGGGGCGTCGTTGGTCCCGTCGCCCGTCATGGCCACGAGCTTTCCCTTGGCCTGCTCGTACCGGATCAGCTCGAGCTTCTGGACCGGTGTCGCCTCGGCGAGGAAGTCGTCGACGCCGGCCTCCGCCGCGATCGCCGCCGCGGTCAATGGGTTGTCGCCGGTGATCATCACGGTCCTGATCCCCATCGCGCGGAACCGCACGAACCGTTCGCGAAGACCCCCTTTGACCACGTCCTTGAGGTGGACGACGCCGAGCAGGCGCTGGCCGCAGGCGACGAGGAGCGGCGTGCCGCCGGAGCGCGCGATCCGCTCGATGACGGCGTCGGCGTCCTCGAGGTTGCACCCGCCCAGGGCGCGCACGCGGGCGAGGATCGCGTCGGGCGCTCCTTTCCGGATCTCGCGCCCGTCGAGATCGACACCGCTGACGCGCGTGGCCGCGGAGAACGGAATGAACGTCGCGTTCAGCTCGTGGACCTCGCGCGCCCGCAGGCCGAATCGCTCCTTGGCGAGCACGACGATCGATCGGCCCTCCGGGGTTTCGTCTGCCAGGCTCGACAACTGCGCGGCCTCGGCCAGCTCCGCCGCGGACACCCCGGGCATCGGGATCAGATCGCTGGCCATTCGGTTTCCGAGCGTGATGGTGCCGGTCTTGTCGAGGAGGATCGTGTCGATGTCGCCCGCTGCTTCGGCGGCGCGGCCCGAGAGCGGGATGACGTTCGCCCGCACCAACCGGTCCATCCCGGCGATTCCGATCGCCGACAACAGCCCGCCGATCGTCGTCGGGATCAGGCACACGAGAAGCGCCACGATCACCGGCGCCGAGAGCGCCACGCCGGCGTACGAGGCGAACGGGACGAGCGTCACGCAGGCGATCAGGAACACGATCGTCAGCCCGACCAGCAGGACGTGGAGCGCGATCTCGTTGGGAGTTTTCCCGCGCTTGGCGCCCTCGACCAGCGTCACCATGCGATCGAGGAACGATTCGCCGGGGTTGGCGCCGATCCTCACCTCGATCCAGTCGGAGATCACGCGCGTGCCTCCGGTGACGGCGGAGCGGTCGCCGCCGCTTTCGCGGACGACGGGGGCCGACTCGCCGGTGATCGCGGATTCATCGACGAAGGCGACGCCGCGCACGACCTCGCCGTCGCCCGGGATCATCTCGCCCGCGCGCACGATGACGATCTCGCCCTTGCGAAGGTCGGAAGCCGGGACGCGGATCTCGGTGCCATCCGTGATCCTGTTCGCGACCGTGTCCTCCCGGAGCGCCCGGAGCGCCGCCGCCTGGGCCTTGCCGCGCCCCTCGGCCAGCGCTTCGGCGAAGTTCGCGAACACGACCGTGAACCACAGCCACAGCGCGACCGATCCCGTGAACCAGGGCGGCGAGGCGCCGGCGGCCGGCGCGATGAGATCGCGCGCCCAGACGAGCGTGGAGAGGAGGCTTCCCACCTCGACGACGAACATCACGGGGTTGCGCGCGACGACGAGCGGCGAGAGCTTCATCAAGCTGTCCACCACGGCGCGCTTCAGGAGAGCCGGATCGAATGCGGAGACGGCCTTCACGCCCGCCGCGGCCATCAGAACACCTTCCCGGCCGCAGCCGCGAAGTGCTCCACGATCGGCCCCAGCGCGAGCACCGGGAAAAACGTCAGCGCGCCCACGATCACGATCACACCGACGAGCAGCGCCGAGAAGAGCGGGCCGCCGGTGGGAAACGTGCCGGGGCCGGGAGGAGCGGTCTTCTTTCCGGAGAGGCTCCCCGCGATGCCGAGCACCGGCGCGATCATCCCGAATCGCCCGATCAGCATCGTGAGGCCGATCGTCACGTTGTAGAAGTCCGTGTTCGCGTTCAGCCCGGCGAAGGCCGACCCGTTGTTCCCGGCCGCGCTCGTGAAGGCATAGAGCATTTCCGTCAGGCCATGCGGGCCTCGGTTCGTGAGCGAAGACACGCCGTAGGGGACCACGATCGCCCACGCAGCGAAGGCGAGGATCACGAGCGGAAAGATCAGCACGTAGATCATCGCGAGCTTGATCTCGCGCGCCTCGATCTTCTTCCCCAGGTATTCGGGTGTTCGCCCGACCATGAGCCCCGCGATGAAGACCGCGAGGATCGCCATGACGAGGATGCCGTACAGCCCCGCGCCGACGCCTCCGAAGACGACCTCGCCGAGCTGGATGTTGAAGAGCGGGACCAGGCCCCCGAGAGGCGTGAAGCTGTCGTGCATCGCGTTGACCGCACCGCAGGACGCGTCGGTCGTGACCGTGGCGAAGAGCGCCGATTCCGCGATCCCGAATCGAACCTCCTTGCCCTCCATGTTCCCCGCGGTCTGCTCGACCGGAAGACCGGCGAGCGCCGGATTGGGCGCCGACTCGGCCGCGTACACCGCCGCCGCGCCGCCTGCGAACAGGATCGCCATCGCCGCGAAGAGCGCCCAGCCTTGCCGGCGATCCCCGGCCATGCGGCCGAACGTGTGCGTCAGCCCGGCGGGGATCAGGAAGATGAGGATCATCTCGATGAAGTTCGTCAGCGGCGTCGGGTTCTCGAACGGGTGCGCGCTGTTGGCGTTGAAGAATCCGCCGCCGTTCGTCCCCAGCTCCTTGATCGATTCCTGGGAGGCGACCGGCCCCATCGCGAGGACCTGCTCCTTGCCCGCGAGCGTCGTCGCCTTCACGTAAGGGGAGAGGTTCTGGATCACGCCCTGCGAGACAAGGACCAGAGCGAGCACGAAGCTCATGGGAAGCAGGACGTACACCGTTGAACGGACGGTATCGACCCAGAAGTTCCCGATGGCGCCCGCCGCCTTCGCGCCCGGCCGCCGTGTGAGCCCCCGCGCCAGGGCGACCGCGACGGCGATCCCTGCGGCTGCCGAGGTGAAGTTGTGCCACGCGAGCCCCGCCATCTGGGTCAGGTAGCTCATCGTGGTCTCGCCCGAGTAAGCCTGCCAGTTCGTGTTCGTCGTGAAGCTGGCGGCGGCATTGAACGCCAGCGCGGACGGCACGGCCGGGAGGTGCTGAGGATTGAGCGGCAGGAGATGCTGGAGCCGCTCGATCACGTAGGTGATGAGCAATCCGACGGCGCTGAACGCCAGGAGCGCGATCGTGTATTCGACCCATCCCTGCTCGTGATCGGGGTCGATGGCGCAGACCCGGTAGATTCCTCGCTCCACGGGGCCCAAGACCCGACCGAGCGGATGCGGCTTGCCTTCCAGGACCGCGTAGAGGAACGCGCCGATCGGGCGCGTCAGAGCCGCGATCACGACCGCGAACGCACCGATCTGAACCCAACCGTTGATCGTCATCGGGCCTTCAGAACCGCTCCGGCTTCAGGAGCGCGTAGGCGAGGTAGATCAAGAGGAGGATGGCGAGGACGAGTCCTATGGTCAGCTCGACGCTCACGGCACCTCCTCAGAACTTGACGAGGAGCGCGGCGCTGACGCGCTTTTCGGAGTAACGCAGGTCCGGTTGGAAGCCCGGAACGACCGAACCGGGCGGCCCGGTGTTTCCACCGGGCGGCGTCACGCCGCCCTCGCCTGCGAAGTACGGGACGCTCGCGTGGCGGACGTTCCCTTCGCACCGCATGGTCACGAACGGACTCGGCATGTAGTCGAAGGTCAGCGATGCGTCCCACGCCCGGTACGGATCGCCCGGGTTCTCGGTGAAGTAGGGCGTTCCGGATGAGGCCGTCGCGCCGTTGATCGGCGGGAGCAGGACCAGGTATCGCCCGGGGTTGTTGATCTTGCCGCCTCCGACGGTCACCGCGAACGTGTCGGCATGGAACCAGAGGCGGTTGTAGGTCATGAACCCGAGGAAGTACTGATCGCCACAGCCCACGCCGCCGCCCGTCTCGCAGCCGGCGTCGAACGTGAACGTCATCGCGGCCTTGCTCAACGCACCGCCCGGCCGGTCGAGGTACTTGAGCTGCACGCTGTCGTCGGTGTGCCAGCGCTCGCGGTCCGGGATGCCGAGCGCGTCCTTACCCCAGTAGTTGTTGGTCAAAACCGAGAGCGACCCGTTGGGGCGCCAGAGCACCTGCACGCCGAGGCCGGGCGCATCGTTGAACCGCCCGTACGACTGCCATCCGTTGATGATCCACGGCTCGATCTTGAGCTTGTCGGTCGGAAAGAGCTGGATGCGGACGCCGTTGAAGAACCAGGGCGTGTTCGATGACACGTACGACGGTTGGTAGGCCCAGTTGTCGAACTGGTAGTAGCTGAACAGTCCGACGTACGACATGAAGATTCCGGCGTCAACGTTGATGCCGTGCATCCGGTTCCAGTGGTATCCGCCGTACGCTTCGGCCACGTACCGGTAAGCGCTATCGAGGTTCCACTGGCCGCGCGACGGGCTTGCGTCGTTCCGCGGCGTCGTCTCCGAGTACATCCCGAACTGGGTCATCAATCGGCCGCGCACGTTGTCGTAGTGAAAATCGCCGCCGGCGCCGAGCTGCGTGACCTGCACCTCTCCGTGCCGGAAGATCTCGCTCGATCCGACGATCGTGTCGTCCTTCGGCCTGTTGAAGGAGTACGTGTAGACGGTGTCGACGCGGAATTCCGCGGTGAACGCCTTGGAGTCGACCGGCGATTCCTTGGTGCGCGGATTGCCCGTCAGCCAGGTGAAATCGGCGAACGCGAACGGCTCGGCGGCGGGCTCCGCCCACGCGGCCGAGATGCAAATCATCGAGAGACCGAATGCGCCGGCGGAATGTTTGAGCCCCATGCGTGTCCTCGTCTCGAGCTCACGCTAGGGCGTCCGGAATCAAGCCGGCGTCAAGGGCTGGGGCCGGGGTGTCAAGATCCCATCAAGGTCGCGCCCGGGGGGCGGCGGATTCCTGTCGAATGATGCAAGATCACGCCGAACGGAGGGCATCGAGCCGGTGACCGACTCCGCCGTGCGGGCCGACCCCGACGCTCTGTTGAAGCGCGTCGCCGAAGCGGAGGCCAAGAGCCGTCGGGCGAAGCTGAAGATCTACCTCGGGTTCGCGCCCGGCGTGGGCAAGACCTACGCGATGCTCGAGTCCGCGCAAACGCTCGTCAAGAACGGTGTCGACGCCGTCGTCGGCTGCGTCGAGACGCACGGGCGCCCGGAGACCGAGCGCCTGCTGTACGGACTCCCGGCGATTCCGTGTCGCGAGATCGAGTATCGCGGCGTCAAGCTCCACGAATTCGATGTCGAATCCGCGCTCGCTGCGAGGCCCGCCGTCGTGCTGCTCGATGAGCTGGCGCACACGAACGCTCCCGGGGTCCGTCACGGCAAGCGGTGGCAAGACGCGCTCGACCTTCTCGATGCGGGCATCGAGGTCCACTCGACGCTCAACATCCAGCACCTGGAGAGCCTGAACGACGTCGTCGCGCAGATCACGACCGTACGCGTGCGCGAGACCGTGCCCGATGCGGTGCTCGAGCGCGCCGACGAGATCGAGCTGATCGACCTGCCGCCCGAGGAGCTGTTGACCCGGCTGCGCGATGGGAAGGTCTACGTCCCGGAGCAGGCGCGTCACGCGCTCGACAACTTCTTCCGGCGCGGAAATCTCCTCGCGCTGCGCGAGATCGCGCTGCGGCGGACCGCGGACCTGGTCGACGCGGACGTGCGCGCCTATCGCGAGGAGCACGGCATCGGCGTGTCGTGGCCGGCCGGGGAGCGGATCGTCGTCGCGGTGGGCCCGAGCCCATCGTCCGCGCGGCTGGTGCGATCGGCCAGGCGCATGGCCGAGCGGCTGGGCGCCCCGTGGACCGCGCTCTGGGTCGAAGGGCCGGCCCCGTATGCGCCGGCCGATCGGGATCGGCTCGAAGCGAACCTGAGGCTCGCGGAATCCTTGGGGGGCGAGGTCGCGCGTCTCGACGCCACCTCGCCCGCGGATGCGATTCTCCGCTACGTGGAGCGCCACAACGCGACGCGGCTCATCGTCGGCAAACCGACGCATTCGCGGCTCCGCGACATGCTGCGGGGCGGGTCACTCGTCGAGCGGCTCGTCCGCGGCAGCGGCGGGATCGACGTCCACGTGATCTCCGGCGATCCGCGCGAGGCGCCCGCCCGCGAGGACGACGAGCCGGTGCGGCGGTCGGCGTGGCCGGACTACTTTCTCGCGGCGGAGGTCGTCGCCATCGGCACGGCCGTCGCCGCCGTGGCCGACGTCTATCTCGCGCTGCCCGACATCGTCATGATTTATCTGGTGGCCATCATCGTCGTCGCCGTGCGCGTCGGCCGGGGCCCGTCCGTGCTCGCGGCGGCGCTGTCGGTGGCCGGGTACGACTTCTTCTTCGTCCCTCCTCGGTACACGTTCGCCGTCTCCGACACCCGGCACATCCTGACGTTCGTCATGATGTTCGTGGTGGGCATCGTTCTCTCCGAGCTGACCGTGCGCGTGCGGACCCAGGCGCGCGAGGCGCGGC
>CAZYHZ010000088.1:0-13014 GCA_964647625.1 uncultured Acidobacteriota bacterium | reverse complement strand
GCTCTAACCGACTGAGCTATGGGGGCGGGAGCATTGTATCCCCCGCCCCTTTCCGTTAAGACGAGTGGTGGGTGTGATGCTTGGTGTGATGGTGGCTTGTCGCGTGGTGATGCGAGCCCGGATGCACCGATTGCGTCTTCACCGTCGCCGGCTTCTGCTTGGAGTGCGGCGTCGTGGTGTGCGTGTCCGCGGCGTGAACGGTGACCGCGGTCATTGCGAGGACGAAAGGAACGGCGAGAACGAGGCGCTTGGGGGCGAGGGTCGGCATCGGGGGTGTCTCCTTGAGGTTTAGACGCGGGTAGTTTCGCTCCGGCGGACGGCTCCCGCAAGGGGTGTAGAGTGTCGCGCTCCATGAGCCGAGGCGAAAAATACCTCCCCGCAGCCGCGATTCTCGTCGCGGCGGTGATGCTGTTTTCGGGGCTCGGCTCGATCCCGCTGATGCAGCCCGACGAAGGGCGGAACGCCGAGGTCGGGCGCGAGATGGCGACCTCCGGGTCGTGGCTCGTGCCGACGCTCGAGGGACATCCGTATCTCGACAAACCGGCGGCGTACTTCGCGGCGGTGGCGGTTTGCATCCGCCTGTTCGGGACGAACGAGTGGGCGGTGCGCTTGCCGTCGGCGCTGTGCGGCGCGCTGATTCTGTGGATGATCTACGCGTTCACGCGGCGGCGATACGACGGGCCGACGGCGGCGCTGGCGGTGATCGCCGTCGCGACCTCGCCGATGGTGTTCGCGTTCTCGCGCATCGTCATCATGGACGCGATGCTCGGCGTCTTCGTGGTGGCGGCGATCCTCGCGGCGGTCGTGGCCGAAGAAGGCGCCGCGCCGGATCGGCACTGGCACCGGTTGTCGGCGGTCGCCATCGGTTGCGGGATGCTCGTGAAGGGCCCAGTGGGGTTGCTCGTGCCCGCGGTCGTTCTCGGCGTCTACTTCTCGGTCGACGGGCGCCCTCGCGCGCTGCGCCGGGTGTTCGCGCCGGTGCAGCTTCTGATCGCGTTCGCGATCTTCGTTCCGTGGCTCGTGGCGCTCGTGCGCGCGCACCCTGAGTTCCTGCGGTACGGTGTCGTCGAAGAGTCGTACAACCGGTTCTTCACCGCATCGTTCAATCGAGGGCAGCCGTGGTGGTACTACGCGCCGCGGTTTCTCGCGGCGATCTTTCCGTGGGCGATCGTCGCCGTACCGATGATGGTCGCGGTCTGGCCGGCCCGGAGGCGGCTTCTGTCCGTCGATCGATTGTTCATCGTGTGGACGCTGGTCGTGATCGTTTTCTTCTCGCTGTCGAGGACGAAGCAGCCCGGCTACGTGTTCACGGCGGCGGTCGCGTGCGCCGTGCTCGTGGCGCGCGGGGTCGGATTGGCGCTGCGAGAGCCTGAGGGGCGAGCCGCGGTTCTCGTCCGGAGGACGACGCTGGTGCTCGCGGGGCTCTCCGCGGCCTCCGCCGCCGCGGTTGCGATCTCGTGGGCGCGCGCGACGCCGGCCGTCGAAGCGTTCGCGAACATGACCGCACAGCGCGAGGCGTTTTCGCGTACGTGGCCCACGATTGTCGCGGTGCTCGTGCTCATCGCGGCGCTCGGAGTCGTCGCGTTCGTGCGGAAGAATGTGCTCGTGGCGGTCGCGGCGTACGCTCTGCTTCCTCTTGCATTCGTGACCGTGCTGCTTCCGGCGGTCGAAAGCTATGCGAGCTTCCGGTCCGCGAAAGGCATGGCCGGCAAGCTCGCGGGCGTGCCGGCCGATGCGGAGATCGCATCGATCGACGGCTATCCGGCGGGCTTGTCGTTCTACCTCCGCCGCACGCTCACGCTGATCAGCGCCACCGGCGATCCGCTCCGCAGCAACTTCATTATCTATAGCCTGGGTACGACGAGGGAGCGGCCGGCGACGATCGTGGCGCCGGACGACCGCGACCGCTGGCTCGAGTCGAAGCGCGGCCCGGTCATCCTGCTGGCGGGCGAGAACGCGAAAGAGGATCTCGCGAGCTGGGTTGGCGGACGCGCGCCGGTCGAGCAGGTCGCTGTCGACTGGTGGATGGTCTCGCTGCCCGTGGGAGCGCGCTAACTCGCTTCCCGCCCCTCTCTCGCTCAGCAATTTGCATCCTTATATATGGGCGTACCTTGCCGCGCCGAAATCCGAGCACTACGTTTCCGTAATCGTTGAACTTGGGGGGCGCAGGCGATGGAAGACGGCAATTCCGCGGCGCGAAAGCCGAAGCTGTTCGTTGGATCCTCGGATGAGAAACGATCTCTCGCGCTCGCCATTCAGGCGAACCTGGAGAAGGACGTCGATACGGTCGTCTGGAGCCAAGGGTTGTTCGCGTTGGGACAGACTTCCGTCGAGAATCTCGAGCGCATCGCGAACGAGTACGACTTCGCGGCCCTCCTCGTTACTCCGGATGACATGGTTGAGTCGCGCGGCCGGCGCCGGCCGATCGCCCGCGACAACATCGCCTTCGAGGCGGGCTTCTTCATGGGCCGCCTGGGGCGCGCACGGACGTTCCTCGTCTGCCAGCGGGATCGGCAGCTCGAGCTTCCCTCTGACCTCGCGGGCGTCGTCTTGGCGGAGTTCTCCACGCCGGCCAACGGAAATGCCCAGGCGGTTCTTGGCCCCGCGTGCATGCGGATGAGGGATGAAATCGTGCGCTTGGGAAGGCTGTCACGATTCACGACGCCTCCGCCTCCGCCGCCGCGCGACATCACGGTCCAACGGGCGCGACCCCGTCGGTCCCCCTCTCTAGGCACCGCCGTATCGCTGAGCCCCCCTCAGAGGCTGCGCGTCGCCAACATCAGCGTGAGCGGAGCGCTGCTTGCGACCCGCGGCGAGATTCCGGTGGATGAGGTGCTGGATCTTCGGATCGAGCTCGAAAATGGAGCGCTCGTGACGGCAAGGGCGAAAGTCGTGCGAGTCCAGTACCCGAATTGGGGCGTCGTGGGCGGTGTCGGCGTCTCGTTCCTGGACATGCCCGACGACTCGATGCACGCTCTGCAGGCGTTCGTCTCCGAGAATCCCCTGGCGAGTTAGCGACCCCCTCTCCGGTGTAGAGTGACGCGCTCCATGACCCGGGCCGTCACAGGATCGAGAAGATTCACGCTGCCGTCGGGAGCGCGCTGACCATGTGCGGGATCTGCGGCGTCCTGGGGCTTACGCCTCGACCCGCCGACGAGCCGATGCGGCGCCGGGCCGCCGCGTCGCTTCATCTTCTGAGACATCGCGGCCCCGACGAGGCGCACCTGGCGCCGTGCGGGCCGGGAGCGATCGGTGCGACGCGGCTCGCCATCCGCGGGTTGGAGTCGGGCTCGCAGCCCATCGTCGATCCGACGACGGGCGTCGTCGTAGCCTGCAACGGCGAGATCGACAATCACCGGGAGCTGCGCGCCTGGCTGACGGGCCGCGGGCACGTCATCACGCGGGAGACCGACATCGCCGTGATCCCGGGGTTGTACCTGGAGCACGGCGAAGCGTTCGTCGAGAAGCTCGTGGGGGCGTTCGCTCTCGCCGTGTGGGATCCGCGCGGGCCGTCGATCTTGCTCGCGCGCGACCGCGCCGGTGAGAAGCCGCTCTTCTATACCGTTCACGGCGACGAGGTCGTGTTCGCCTCGGAGCTGGCGGGCATCGCGACCGATGGGACGCTGCCCTTGTCGATCGATCCGGACGCGATCGCGGGCTAC
Source organism: uncultured Acidobacteriota bacterium (assembly GCA_964647625.1). Lineage (GTDB taxonomy): Bacteria > Acidobacteriota > Polarisedimenticolia > Polarisedimenticolales > DASRJG01 > DASRJG01. The sequence goes on along the minus strand of CAZYHZ010000088.1, from coordinate 9,352 downwards.
CTGCGTCGCGGGTGCTTCGTCGCGCCGAGCACGCCGCTTCGCGACGTGTTTCGCGTCCGGCCCGGCGAGGTCGTCTGCATCACGCCGGGGCGTGTGACGTCGCGGCGATTCTGGAGCTTGAACTTCACGCGAGCGACGTCGACGGCCCCCTCCGAGGATGCGTTCGATGCGATCTTCCGCGCCGCGGTGTCCCGGCAGAGCGATGTCCAGGTGCCCTGCGGCGTCTTTCTGTCCGGGGGATTGGATTCGTCGCTCGTGACCGCCGTCGCCCGGAGCGTCCATCCCGAGCGGCCGTTGAAGGCGTTCACGATCCGCTTCGACGAGGCGAGCTACGACGAAGGCTCCGTCGCCTCGTCCGCCGCCGACGAGCTGGGCGTTCCATGGTCGACGGTGACGATCACCTCCGGCGACATCCGCCGGGAGATCGAGCAGCTCGTCTCCGTTTCGGGAGAGCCGCTCGCCGATCCCGCCTGGATGCCGGCGTCGATGCTGTCGAGCCGCGCGGTCGAGGACGTCCGCATGGTCATGGTCGGAGAAGGAGCCGACGAGCTGTTCGGCGGCTACCCGACCTACATCGGCGCGCTGCTCGGCGACCGCTATGCCCGGCTCCCCCGCCCGCTGAAGGGCGCGATCGCGTCTTTGGTGCGTGCGCTTCCGGTCAGCGACAAGAAGGTCACGATCTCGTACCTGCTCAAGCGTTTCGTCGAGGGCGACGCGTACTCCGGTCTCGCGCGCCATCTCGTGTGGACGTCGCAGATTCCGCCCGGGATTCTCGAAGCGTTCGGCGTCCGGGCTCTCGGGGTCATGCCGGAGAGCGACGCGGGACACATCCTGGACGTCGTTCAGAAGCACGACTTCGAGACGACGCTCGCGGAAGGGTTGCTGACGAAGGCGGATCGGGCCGGCATGGGCTGTGCGCTCGAGCTGCGCGCGCCGTTTCTCGACGTCGACGTCATGGAATTCGCCGCCGCGCTTCCACCCCGAGCCCGGGTGAGCGGATTCACGACGAAGGCATTCCTGAAGAGCTACGCGAGCCGTTATCTCTCGGCGGAGCTGATCCATCGAAGGAAGCGGGGCTTGTCGGTGCCGCTGGCGTCGTGGCTGCGCGGCCCGCTGTACGACTGGACGCGCGCGATGCTCCAATCGTCACGGCTGAAGGACGTCGGGATCGGACCGGCCGCCGCGGTCGCGATCCTCGACGAGCACAAGCAGCGAAAAGCCGATCGCGCGCGTGCGGCGTGGACGGTCGTCGTGCTGTCGGTCTGGCTCGAGTGGCTCGCCTCGATTCGACCCCGGACGAAGGAGGTTGCTTGAACACGCAGGCTAGGCGTTACCGCTACTTCGACTTCGTGATGGCCGCGTTCGTGACGGTCTTGCTGTGCGCGAACCTGATCGGCCCCGGCAAGGTCGCGAAGATCGGCCCGATCACCTTCGGCGCCGGCGTCTTGTTCTTCCCGATCTCCTACATCTTCGGCGACGTGCTGACGGAGGTTTACGGATACGCGCGCGCCCGACGGGTCGTCTGGGCGGGATTCGCGGCCGAGGTGTTCGCGTCATTCATGGCCTGGGTGGTGCTCGCGTTTCCGCCCGCGCCCTCGTGGCCGCACCAGGCCGCATACGAAACCGTGTTCGGTGCGACCTGGCGCATCGTGCTCGCATCGTTGACGGCGTTCTGGGCCGGCGAGTTCTGCAATTCGTACGTCCTCGCCAAGATGAAGGTGTGGTCGAGCGGCCGCCATCTGTACCAGCGCACGATCGGCTCGACGATCGTCGGTGAAGCGGTCGATTCGCTGATCTTCTATCCGGTCGCGTTCTTCGGCTTGTGGACGAACGCTCAGCTTTTGACCGTGATGGCGACCAACTACTGCATCAAGGTGGGCTGGGAGGCGGTTGCGACGCCGATCACCTATCGGGTCGTCGCGTGGTTGAAGCGTGCGGAGAGCGAGGACTACTACGACCGCGACACGGACTTCAACCCGTTCACCTTGCAGGTTTGATCGCGCCCGAGACGGTGAACGAGAGCGCGTCGGATCCGGCCGGGCCGGAGAGGCTCGCCGGCGGCTTGAACGACCAGAAGCCGGGAGCGGCGGGGACGCGAAAGACGCCCGCCAGCCAGCCGCAGGCGCCCGGCGACGATTCGCGCCTCGGAAGCCACATGAGCGGAACCTCGATCGGCGGATCCCCCGAGCCCGGAATCAGCGACGCGGCGAGGTAGCGCAGCGGCTCGTCCGGCGGCGGGCAGCCGTATCCGATGATCGATGCCGTCCCGCCGGGCGGGACGACGCCGTCGAGCGACGGAGCGAAGACCGCATCTTCTCCGAGACGCTCGAGGCCGTCCGAGAGATACCAGGGCCCGGCTTCGCCGCCGACCGGGGGCTTCGGGATCGACAGCGTCGTCCTCGACGTCGCTGCGACGTCCTCGGTGGTTGCCGTCACGGTGACATCGACGGTGGTCTCCCCCGGCTTGATCGCCTCGAACGGGAAGAGCATCGCGCCCGTCCCCCGCCGGGCGGCGAAGGAAGCGAGCTCGCGTCCCTTGATGTGCTTCGTCGCCGCGCCGAGCACCTTCGATTGCCGGTGAACGAGAATGCTCACCGTCAGCTCCGTCACGTCGTCGGGCCACGGCCCATCGTCCGCGCGCTCGACGCGTGCGACCACGAACACCTTCCATCGGTCGTTCTTCTGCGACGGATGGTACGGCCAGAGCACCGCATCGGCGACGACGCCCTTGCCGAACCGCGGCAGCAGGAAGGTGGCCTCGTCGGTGTCCTTCTTCTTTGGAGCCGCCGCGGCCGTCTCGTAGCTCGACGGCGCGAACAGGGTCATGCGCTTCGCCCGCGCACCGACCAGCGCCAGCCGGACGGACGGTGTCCGCTTCTCGTCCCGCGGGGTCTTGCGAAACGAGACCTGATACCGGCACTGTTGCATCGCCCTCAGCTCGTGCGCAGCCGTCGCGATCTCGTCGGTGTTGAACAACCGTCCGCCGGTGTCCAGAGACATGGGCGCGAGCGCCACGGGAGTTCGGAACGGTGTGCACGCCAGGCCGCCCCCGGTATCGACGCAGGGCGGACCCATGACGTTGCGGCAGGAGCTGAGCAGGTCGACTGCGCTCGTGACGACGCCGTTCGCCTGGGCGCGGCCCACGATCTCGGGGACGCGCATCGCCACGTCGTCGAACCGGAAGTCGTCCGCGAGGTAGAGAACGTCCTTCCTCCCTGGGTACCGGCCGAGGGCGAGATAGAGGCTCTCGATCCCCCGGATCCAATCGTTGTGGTGCAGGTGCTCCTGGCGCGGAGCGACGACGCGGGGATTGCGCTCGAGCCGGTCGAGCGCCGCCAGGGCATCGGCGCGCGTGCGCAGCCACCCGTAATGGATCTCGGGCCACGCTTCGCCGGTGACGAGCAGCACCTGATCGCCGTCGCGAAACTCCTCTCGAACGAATCGTCGTGCTTGCTCGAACGCGAGCGGCTTCGTCAGCGGGCAGGCGGGGAACTCCCGGGCGAACGTGTCGATGTGCCACAGATCGAAGTAGAGGACGAAGCTGAGCCCGGCGCGAGCGTGGGCGGCGACGGTGGCGCCGCCGGCCGTTTCGGCGGCGGAGACCGTCTCGGCCGTGCCCACCGCATCGACGGCGTAGATCGACCGCGGCTGTCCGTCGACCGTCAGCTCGAAATCGTCTTTCGTCAGCCCCGCGCACTCCGCCGCGTCACCCGACTTCGGCCAGACCGTGATCTCGAGCGGCAGCAGGCTGACGCGAACGTCTTCGCTGAGTCCCACGTCCTTCGGAGGCTCGCCCGCCCGGGCCGCGACGATCCCCGCGAGGAGCGCGGCGGCAAGCACCGGTGCGGCGATGTTCCGCATCCGCGAGACTCTAGCTCAATCGGCGCGGCGCAGGCTCGCGACGTAGAGGTAGTAGAGACCGTCGCGGCGCTCGAGGCGGCCGGCGACCGTGGCCGGCCTGGCGACGAAGTCCGCGACCCGGTCGTTCATGGCCTCCCCGTTCTCGCCGACCAGGATCAAATGGGCTTCCCGCCCCTGCGAATCGCGTGCAAAGAGCATCGGCATGATCCCGCCCGCGATGCAGCGCAGGGCGCACGCGCGGTGGACTTCGAGACGGCCGGGATTCATCACTCCGAGGAAGCACTTCGAATCGACGATCTCGCCCGTGAACGTCGAACGGCCCAGGTCGTCCGTGTGCGACACCGGAACGGCCTCATGCGGCGGCTTCGGAGCCTCGACCACGATCGAGCCCGGTACGACCTCCAGCATCGCGGTGCCTTCGCGCGCGATCCGCGTGGCCGTGAGCTTCACGAACGCACCGTCGATCGACGCAACGAGCGGCGCCGCCCCGTGTTTTCCCGGAGCGACCAGGGGATAGCGGACGAGCCTTCCGAACGGCGCGGCGTTCGGGTCGGCGACGGTCGCGATGAGGACTGGAACGGGCTGGGCCTCGATCCGTCCCCGCCAGTCGCGCGTCACCCCGAACTCGAATGTGCCGCGATCGAACGGACCGGTCGCGAGGGCGAGGACCGTGGCGACGGCCGCGGCGAGAACGACGAGCGCGAGGGCGACGCGCTTCATGCGGCGCGCCGTCGCCTTAGGCACGTCGAGATATCCGACGAAGAAGTCTTCAGACATGGGCGGGCTCGACCGGTGTTCCGGGCTCGTGAGGCTGCGGATGGACGTAGACGCGGCCTCCTTGGACCTTGACGTCGTAGGTTTCGACCTTTTCCGTGAACGGTGCCGGGGAGCGGCCGTTTCCGGGGAGGTACTGATAGCCGTGCCACGGGCACGTGATGCAGCCGTCGATCACGCGGCCTTCTCCCAGCGGCCCGGCCTGGTGGCGGCACACGTTGGACACCGCGGAGAACTTTCCGTCGTAGCGAAACACCGCGATGCGCTCTCCGGCGCAGACGATGCGCGCCCGGCCTTCGGTGAACTCGTCGATCGCGCCCGCATCGATCCAGCCGTCCTGCGACCGCTTCGTCTCCCGATCGGCCGCGCGCTCGCGAAAGCCCGCGACGACGTGGAGGCCGAGGAGCCAGGCCATCCCGGCGCCCGTCGCGAACGCGAGGACGGGGCGGATTTCCGAGTGGAGAGCACCCAATGCGACGTGGACCACGACGAGCGAATAGGCGGCGTAGACCCCCATGTGCAGGGTCTTCCACACGCGCGCGCCGAGGGTGGCGAGCCAGAAGTCGTGGCTCGTCGCCGCCATCAAGAAAAAGATGACGAGAGCGGCCAGGCCGAAGGTCTGAAACCCGGCGCCCGCGGTCAGCAGGCTCAGGAACGGAGAGACGTTTCCGAGCGCGTGGAACTGGATGAAGGCGAACGCGGCGTGTGCCGTCGCGACGAGGAACATCGTCACGCCGAGATGCCGGCGGTTGTAGAGGAGCGGCAGGAGCGCCGGGTTCAGCCGGCAGAGCGGGCCGATCGAGAGAATCACGTGAAGGAGAAGAAAGGCCGCAGTCGCCAGCGCGCGGATCACGAGCGTCTCGATCGTGGCATCGGGATGGACGGCAAGCCCCACGCCGACGAACAGCGCAACGTACACGGCGAGGCCGGCGCCGATCGACAGGTCGTAGAGCTTCTTCGCGCGGTTCCAGGAGACCGCGACGTACGAGACGCTCATCGCGCCAGCAGCGCGATCACGAACGCGATGGGTAGCAGCATCGCAAGCGCGATCGCGACGATCCGGTGGGCGCGGCGGAGGCTCCTCGTCACGACGCCCGTCTCGCGTCCCGCCACCGGGCAAGAATCAAGGGCCAGAGCGCGGCCGCCCCGGGCACCACGAGGAGCCGGAAACCCCAGCCCGTTCCTTTCGCGCCGCGATCGACGCGCTCGATCCCGCCCGCAACGAACGGGACGGCGACGCCCACCCCGCACGCCAAGTAGATCGCCGCGAGACACAAGATGACGCGGGCACCGCTTTCGCTCATCGGGACGTCACCGCCGGAACAAGTGCTCGTAGCGGCCGGGCTTCCCCTCGGTCCACGGCTTGTAGGCATTGCAGAAGTCGATCCGGTCGCCGAGTAGCGGGTGGTCGGCGCGCCACAGCTTATAAAGAAGCCCGCGCCGGGGGACGCCGAGGTTCTCCTGCTGCAGCTTGACGAACGCGGTCGCCGCGGCGTGATTGTTCCGTGTGATCTCGAGGCCGAACCGGTCGGCCTCGTGCTCTTGCCACCGCGAGTAGCCCGCCGTGACCGGCATGATCACGAGCGACAGCAGGGACACGAGCAGCATGATCAACGGAAGCGACGCGATGTCGGACAGCTCGGTGAATCCGAACCGGGCGGCGAACCGCTCGATCAGCCCGGCCTGGAGGCGGTACGCGGCGTAGAGGGTCACGAGGATCACGACCGCCGCGAAGAGGATCGACTTCAGCACGTGACCGAGGACGTAGTGGCCCATCTCGTGGCCCATCACGAACAGAAGCTCGTCGGGCTCGAGCTTCTTGATCGTGGTGTCCCACAAGACGATGCGCTTCGAGCCGCCGAACCCCGTGACGTACGCGTTGACCGTGTTGGTGTCGACGCTTTTGTCGACCTCGAACACGCGCGCGCCTTCGATCCCGGCGCGGCTCGCCAGATCGAGGATCTTCGTTTCGAGCTCCTTGTCCTTCATCGGGCCGAACTTGTTGAAGAGCGGGTCGATCACGACGGGCGCGACGAGCAGGAAGAACGCCGTCACGGGGATCGCGATGAGGCTGGTCCACAGCCACCAGCGCGTCGGGCTCTTCTTGACGAGGCCGTACGGGATCCAGAGGAGCAGCGAGCCCATGATCAGCCCGACCATCAGCCCCTTGAGCTCGTCGCCGAACCACTTTCCGAACGTCTGGTTCGACAGGTCGTAGGCGTGGGGCCAGACATAGCCGGCGTAATACGAGAGCGGGAAATCGACCACGAACAGGATCACGGTGAACAGCGCGAAGTAGACGACGATCGTGAAGAACCAGCCGCGGCCGACTCGTCGCGCGACGTCCCGCACCTTCGCGGAAAATCCCGTGAACAGGAGGACGGCGGGAACGAGAAGCCCCCAGAGGAGATCGATCGCCCACAAGATGTCGCCCTCGTGAGCGTGCTCGAGCGCCTTTTCCGTCGGCTCGGGAACCGGCACGGGGCCGGTGTCGGCGGGAGCGTGAGCCGCCGGCTGCGCTTCCGCGGCTTGATTGGCGATTCCGTGCGGCGCGTCCTCGGGAGGAGGCGTCGCCGGCGCTTTCGCGAGCGCGAGCGCGGTCGAAAAGGCCAGCGCGGCCATCACGGGCCATCTCTTCATGGATCGACCACCTTCACCGATGTCTGGGAGTCGAGTGAGAGGTGATTCACCACCTCCCGCACGCCGTTGATCTCCATCGCCTTTCGCTCCGCCAGGTGCTTGTCGAGCAAATATGGCACTCGGCCCTCGAAGACGACGATGCCGTTGGTGACCGTGGCCTCGACGCGCCCCGGGAATTTCGGGATCGCGCGCGCGCCGAAGATGCCGTAGAGCACTTTCCGGATCTTCTCGTCCGGGACATCGGGGCTTTCCAGCCGGTCGATCACGTCGACGACGCCGGGGACCTCGCCGCACAGCGTCCGGATCTCCGGGCGCCAGGACGCGTGCGTGATCTTCCCCGTCAGCGTGACGACGCCCTGCTCGGAGTCCACGCGGATCGTCGACGACTCGAACTGCGGGGAGGAGTACAGCGTCCGGGTGACGCGGGAGGCGATCGCTTCGTCGTCGCCCGCGCCCTCGAAGCGCAGCCGCGACCGATCGACCGCGGTGATCCCCCGCACCTTCGATGCGGCGATCGCCACCTCGTCGGCCTGATTGAGATCGGCCACCGTGCCGTCGGGGACGGCGACGCCGTTTTCGACGGTGATCTTGAGGTGAAGGCTGGCGGTCGCGGCCGTGCCGCGAATGCGCCCCTCGACGTTGCTCCGAAGCTCCATGTCCTCGAGCGTTCCCGCTTGGCCGCCCCGCGGGGCGAGTAAGATCAGCACGATGAAGGCGGAGCGGCGCACCGGACGATCATAAGGGCAAAACAAGGAGGAGGAATGGCCGAGCGTTGGTTCGCGATCGGGGCATGGCTCGGAGCGCTCGGGGTCGGGCTCGGCGCGTTCGGCGCTCACGGGTTGAAATCGCGGGTGCCCGCCGACATGGTCGCCGTGTGGGAGACCGGCGCGCGCTATCAGGTCATGCACGCGCTGGCGCTTTTCGCGACGGCGTGGGCGTGCGAGCGGTGGCCGGGCACGTACGCGCAATCGGCCGGCTGGCTGTTCCTCGCCGGGACCGCGCTCTTCTCCGGTAGCCTCTACGTTCTCGCGCTGACCGGCATGCGCGCGCTCGGCGCGGTGACGCCCTTCGGCGGGCTCTCGTTCATTGCCGGGTGGGTGTGCTTGGCGTTGGCGGCGATGAAGAAATAGGGGACAGTCCCCTTTTTCTTCTAAAGCTTCGCAATCTGAAGCTTTGTAAGAAAAAGGGGACTGTCCCCTATTTCTCTACGTGCCGGCCTTCTCTAGAAATACTCGCAAGACTTTGCTTCGCGAAGGATGCCGCAGCTTGCGGAGCGCCTTCGATTCGATCTGGCGGATGCGCTCGCGTGTGACCGCGAAGTTCTGTCCGACTTCTTCCAGGGTGTGCTCGCTACCGTCTCCGACGCCGAAACGAAGCTTTAGAACCTTTTCCTCGCGGGGCGTCAGGGTCTTCAGGACCGTCTGAGTCTGGGATCTCAGGTCCAATTGAATCGCTGCCTCGACCGGGGAGACGGCGCTCCGGTCTTCGATAAAATCCTTGAGGTGACTGTCCTCCTCCTCGCCGATGGGCGTCTCGAGCGAGATGGGCTCTTGCGCGATCTTCAAGACCTTGCGCACCTTCATCACGGGGATGCCCATCTTCTTCGCGATCTCTTCGGGAGAAGGCTCGCGGCCGTACTCTTGAACCAGGCTGCGCGCGGTGCGGATCAGCTTGTTGATCGTCTCGATCATGTGCACGGGAATTCGGATGGTGCGAGCCTGATCGGCGATCGCGCGGGTGATCGCCTGCCGGATCCACCACGTCGCGTAGGTCGAGAACTTGTAGCCGCGCCGGTACTCGAACTTGTCCACGGCCTTCATCAGGCCGATGTTGCCTTCCTGAATGAGGTCGAGGAACTGCAGCCCGCGGTTGGTGTACTTCTTGGCGATCGAGACGACGAGGCGCAGGTTGGCCTCGATCAGCTCGCTCTTGGCCTTCTTCGCCTCGCGCAGGCCGCGGGCGACCGCCATGCCGACCTCGTGGATCTCGGCCCGGCTCGCCATCATCTCTTGCTCGATCGACTTGATGTCGCCGCGCAGGCCGTCGATCTTCCGCTGGACCTCGCGCTTGAGCGCGG
>CAZYHZ010000087.1:0-13216 GCA_964647625.1 uncultured Acidobacteriota bacterium | reverse complement strand
GCTCGGCCTGCAGCCCGCACGGCGGCTGCGGTCGCGGGGCCCGCCGCGGCGACCTCGAGATCGCGCGGCAGCTCTCGCGCGCCGCGCGCGGCCAAGCGGCCCATCAGGAATCGCACGCCGTTCGCGCTGGTCAGCACGATCCAACGGCATCCCGGCATCGCATCGAGCGCGCGGGTTCCGGGAGCGGGATCGACGGGATCGACCTGCGCCGTCGTCGGCGCCAGATGCACCGCGATCTCCCCCGTCGCGAATCGCGCCGCAAGCGCGGGCCAGGACTCCGCCGTCCGCGTGACCAGCACGCGGCGCGTCATGGCTGCCGCGGTCCGGCCGAACGGCGCGCGTCGCGCAGGATCGCATCGCCTCCGCCCTCGAGCATCTTGCGCGCGAGCGCCGCGCCGAGTGCCGAGGCGTGGGACGCCGAGCCCTCGATGCCGTCCCGCAGGACGCGCCGTCCGTCGGGGTCGCCGATCATCGCCGTGAGAGCGATCTTCGTGGTCCCGCGCGCGAGCGCTCCCGCCGGCGCGAGACATCCGGCGCCGAGAGCCGCGAGAAACGAGCGCTCCGCCGCGACGGCCGCCGCCGTGTCGGGATCGGCGAGGCGCGCAACGTGCGCGATCGTGGCCTCGTCCCCCGCCCGCGTCTCGATCGCAAGCGCTCCCTGGCCGGGCGCGGGGAGGCAGAGCGACTCCGGAATCGGCGCGTGCGGAACATCCGTCAGGCCCAGCCTCGTCAGGCCGGCCACGGCGAGGATCAGCGCGTCGAACTGCCCGTCGTCGAGCTTGAGGAGGCGCGTGTCCACGTTGCCGCGAACGTCGACGAATCGCAGATCGGCGCGCAGGTGCGCGAGCTGTGACCGGCGCCTGGGGCTTCCCGTCGCCACGCGCGCTCCCTCGGGGAGGTCGGCGACGCGAGAGGCCCCCTTGCAGATCAGCGCGTCCCTCGGATCTTCCCGCCGCGTGACGGCGGCGATCGTCAGACCCGAAGGAGTTTCCGTCGGCAAGTCCTTCAGGCTGTGAACGGCGAGATCGATCGAGCCCGAAGCCAGCTCCTGCTCGATCTCGCGAACGAACACGCCTCGCCCGAACGAGCCCGTCAACGGAACGTCGGTGCGCCGGTCCCCTTCCGTCTTGATGATCGAGATGTCGACGGCCAGCCCCGGCGACGCGGCCGCGAGCGAGGCGGCCACGTGCCGCGCCTGCCACAGCGCGAGCGCCGAGCCTCGCGTCCCGAGCCTCAGGCGCACGGGCCTAGCCGTCCTTTCCGCCGTGAATCAGATGGGTCGGGCCCGACCCCTCGGCGCGGTCGTCCTCGTCGTCGAGGCCGAAGATCTCGCGGTAGAGCGCGGCACGGCGCACGGCCTCGCCGCGCTCGGCGGCGGATTTCAGCGCGCGGATCGGCGTGTGGAGGATCTTCTGGATCAGCGTTCGCGTCAGCTCGTGGACGACGGCCTGCTGCTCCTCGCTCATCCCCGACAGCCGGCGCCCGTATCGCTCGACCTCGCCGCGCCCGATGTGGTGCAGATGGTCGTGCAGCGCGGCGATGGTCGGTCCGAGATCGAACGTTTGACGCCACCGCTCGAAGGCCTCGACCTCCCCTTCGAGCATCCGCCGCGCTTCCTCCGCGGCGCGGCGGCGCTCAGCGAGTCCGGCATCGACGACGCCCTGGAGGTCGTCGACGTCGTACAGGTAGACGCCCTCGAGGTCGTGAACGGCGGGCTCGACGTCGCGCGGCACGGCGATGTCGACGATGAACAGCGGCCGTCCGCGACGTCCTCGCAGGGCCGTCTTCACGTGAGCCTTCGTGAGCACGGGCTGGGTGGCGGCCGTGCCGGTCAGGACGATGTCGACGCGCCTCAGCTCCGACGGGAACTCGTCCCACGGCACCGCGCTGCCGGAGAGCGCCTCCGCCAGCGTGCACGCCCGCGCATAGGTGCGATTCGTCACGGTCAAGTCCGACACCCCATGCGAGGCGAGATGCCTCGCGGCGAGCTCGGTCATCTTCCCGGCTCCCAGGAGCAGGGCCGATCGCCCCTCGAGGTTCTCGAAGATCGAGCGCGCGAGCATCGTCGCCGCGTAGGCGACCGACACCGCGTGGCGCGAGATCCCCGTGGACGTGCGCACGCGCTTGGCCGCCGACAGCCCCTGCTGCAGGAGGCGGTCGAGAACCGGCCCGGTGGTCCCCGCATCTCGCGCGACGGCGTAGGCCTGCTTGAGCTGTCCCAGGATCTGCGGCTCCCCGAGCACCATCGAATCGAGGCCGCAGGCGACCGAGAACACGTGCCGCGCGGCCGCGAGCCCTTCGTGCACGTACGCGTGGCGATCGATGGTCGCGTCGTCGACGCCTCGCTCCTCGGCGAGGAACGCGCGCAGCGCGCCGCTCATGGATTCCCCCTCCTCCGATCGCGTCAGGATCTCGACGCGATTGCAGGTCGCGAGGATCAGCGCCTCTTTCGCACCGGTCCGGTCGAGGATGCGCCGGAGGGCGCCGGGGATGTCGGCCTCGGCGAAGCACGCGCGCTCGCGAAGGTCGAGCGGCGCGCTGCGATGGTTCATCCCGAGCAGCGTCAGCATCAGCGGATCATCCCGAAGAACGTGAGGAGCGCGAACGCGAAGCCGGCGATCGCGAGCAGGGCCGAGCGCCGGCCGCGCACGCCCCGCGCGAATCGCGCCCAGAGGATGCCTCCGAACACCAGCCACGCGACGACGGGGAAGATCTCCTTCGGCCCCCAGATGAGCGGCCTGTGGTACAGCGTCGCGCTGTAAGCCATCCCGGTGGCGATGCCGAGCGTCAGAAGCGGAAACCCGTACAGGAGCGCCTGGAAGCCCAGGCGGTCGAGCGACTCCAGGGACGGCAGCATCTCGATCACGCGCATCGGCCGCTTGGACTTGAGCGCGTTCTCCTTGATCAGGAACAGGAGGCTCATCGCGAACGAGACCGCGAGCGCGGCCACACCGGCCGTGGCGATCGACGTGTGAAAGAGGAACCAGCCTCGATTCTGGACTTGCTGGACCGTGGGCTCCGCGACGCCGAACACGTACGAGGCGAGGAGCATCAGGCCCGCGACGGGAGGGAGCACGAGGGCGGCCGCATGGACGCGCAGCCGGAACCAGAGATGGAGGTGCAGGGTGAGCACGAACCAGCCGAGGACGAGCAGGTACTCGGGGCCGTCCCGGAGCGGCAGCACCGCGGGCGTGACGCCGAACGCGAGCACGACGAGCGCCCCGAGCTCAACCCCCCACGCGCCGAGGAGTGCGAAAGCGCCGGATCGCGCGAGCGCGCCGCGGTGCCGAAGCTCCCCGAACAACGCGAGCGCGGCGCCCACGGCGTGGAAGGCCAACGCGAGCGTGAGGAGGGCGCGCGCCATAGGGCGCGTAGGCTACCACCTAGCTCAGAAGCGAAGCCAACTCCCGGAGGGCGCTTTCCTGGAGCGTCGCCAGCTCCTTGTACTTCTTGAGATCGAGGCATCCGAGCCGGCGTCCGAGATAGAGGAAGTAACGGATCTCGAGCAAGCCCTGGTGGGCGCTCTCGAGCGCGCGTCGCGCGGGCTCGCCGTGCTCGTCCGCCGACGCCGCCGCGACCAGCGCCCCGCCGCTTCGCGCGACCGCTCGCCGGATCTCGCGCGCGAGCGATTCACCCTCGCCGCGGTTGAACGCTCGCGCCGCCTGCCACACCGCGAGCGCGAACTGGTCGGTCGCCCGGAAGGCACGCACGCGGCGCTCCCCCGGCGAGCGTGCGGCCTGCGGCCGCGCCGTCCCCGTCACAGCGTCCATCGGTGCTCCTCGGGGACGTAGCGCCAAACTCGAAGCCTCGCCGTCGGCCCGAACAGCACCACGGCGTAGAAGCCCCGGCGCCCGTCGGTCACGTAGATCGTGCCGCTCGAGGCGCTGCCGACCGGGGAAAACGACACGAGCGTCGAGCTGCCGAAGCGCACGGGAGAATCGGCTGCGGTCAGCACGTCGGTGCCCGGAGGAGCCTCGGGATACGGCCCGCCGGGAGGGATTCCGACCACGACGTTTCCCACGCGCCGCTCGAGCGCGTCGTCTTGCGACAGGACCGGATCGACGCCGCGTGTGATCTCCGCGGTCCGAAGGCCGTTGCCGTTGCCGTCGACCACCTCCCGCCAGGTCCACTGGCTGCCGCTCTTTCTGAACTGGAGGCCGCGCGTCCGATGCGCGGCGACGCTCTTCCAGCGCTGCGACGACAGCAGGGTCGCCATCGTGCGCGCGCCGGCCGCGGCGCGTCCGCCGTCGCGGAGCATCGCCGCGGCCGGGAGCGCGACCGCGACGGCCATCGCCATGATCGCGAGCATCGCGAGACACTCCACGAGCGTGACGCCTCGTTCTGCCGTCACGGCCCGCCTCACTTCGCCTTGGCGACGGTGAGGTAGGGCTTGAGCTTCTGGATCGACTTCTCGCCGATTCCCTGCACCTTGAGCAGGTCGTCCACGCTCTGGAAGGGGCCGTTCTTCTCGCGGAAGGCGATGATGCGATCGGACAGCGACTTGCCGATCCCGGGGACCGACTCGAACTCCGCGCCGTCGGCCGTGTTGATGTCGATGGGGTGGGCGGAAGACGCCGACGATTTCGCCGGCGCGGGCGCGGATGCGGCGGCCGGCGGCGCCGCGACGGCCGCCAGCGCGACCAGCACGATGAACACGGGAATGAGATGACGACGGAACATGGATGCCTCCTCATGAGAGCCGCGCGTGAGTGCGCGGTGCATCCACCCTCCGCAACACCGGTGCCATCGGCCGCCCCTGGCCACGACGACATTTCATCGTCCGGGGAGTGTCCGCATTGTCCGCGGGCGGATCGTGGGGCAGTCGAGAGTCGAGAGTCGAGAGTTCAGAGTCGAGAGCCAGAACCTCCCGCCGCGCGGCTCTTAGCTCTTGACTCTCGACTCTTGACTCTCGACTGTCCTCTCCCCGTGCTTCACCTGCAGCAGCTGCGCGACGATCGAGACGGCGATCTCCTCCGGTGTTTCGCCGCCGATCGGCAGGCCGATCGGACAGTGCACGCGCTCGAGGTCCGAGGGCGGGAAGCCGTCTTCCGTGAGCTGGCCGAAGATCACCGTCTTCTTGCGGCGGCTTCCGATCAGGCCGACGTAGCGCAAAGGCCGGCCGAGCACGTGCTTGAGCGCGAGGCGATCGGTGCGATGGCAGCGCGTGACGACCGCGACGTAGCAGGAGGGATCCAGCGCCGGGTAACCGCCGGCGTAGTCTCCATCGCTCGCGAACACCGGTCCGACCGACGCTTTCCGCGCCGCCTCGCAATAGTCCTCCCGATCGTCGACGATCTCCGGGACGAAGCCGACCGTCCGCGCGAGCCGGGCGAGCGCCAGCCCGACGTGCCCCGCCCCGAAGATCACGAGCCGCGCGCCGAGGCTCGCCGCTTCGAGAAGCACCTCGGCCGTTCCCCCGCAGGCCATCCCGACGGAGTCATCGCCTCTTTCGGTCAGCGTGTACCGGTGGACTTCGGGCCCGGCGTCGGCATGGGCGAGAAGCTCCCGGGCGTCGCACTGCACCATCGCCTCGAACGCCCCGCCGCCGATCGTGCCGGTGATCGATCCGTCCTCGTGGACGATCATCCGCGCACCGACCGTGCGCGGCGTCGAGCCGGATGCGCGCACGATCGTCGCCAAGACCGCGCGGCGGCCGTTCCGGATCTCATCGAGGAACGCTTCGAGGATCTCGCGCACCGGAAGCGCGCCTTACGTGCGGGCTTTGAGGATGTCGAAGAAGATCACGAGCCCGAAGAACGCGAGCAGGAAGACGAACCCGACGGTCATCACCCGCTCCTTGAGCTTCTCGGACAGATCGCGCCGGATCATGCCTTCGCACGCGAGGATCAGGATGTGGCCGCCGTCGAGCACCGGGATCGGCAGGAGGTTCAGGATTCCGAGCTGAAGGCTGATCAAGGCCAAGAGCGTCAGGAACGATTGCCCCTCGCGCACCGCCTCGCGCGACACGCGCGCAATCTCGATCGGCCCGGAGAACGCGCGCACGGAGATCTCGCGCTTGATGAGGCGACCCAAGGTCTGGAACACGCTTCGGGTGATGTCGAGGTTCCAGTCGATCGACGCGGCGACGGCGCCGGGAAAATCGAGATCGCGGTGCACGCGGTTCCCTTCGGCGAACAGGACGCCGATCTTCCCCTTGCCGCCTTCGTCCCGCGGTGTGACGACGATGTCGCTCTCGCGGCCCTCGCGGGCGATCTTCAGCGTGACCGGACGGCCGATGCTGTTCTCGAGAAGCGCCTTGAGCTCCATCTCGCCCTGAGGCGCGCGCCCATCGATGCCGACGACCTTGTCGCCCCGCACGAGGCCCGCCTTGTCCGCCGGCGAGCCTCCGAGCACCATGTCGACTTCGGGCGGGCCGCCGCCCTCCTGGATGAGATGCCATCCGGGTGCTCCGAGGTGGTAGACGGGGTCCTGACCCGTCGACATCGGCACCGTGCGGCGCGTCCCGTCGCGCTCGATCTCGACCGGCTTCGTTTGGTTCGGCGAGAGCACGATCTCGTTGACCTGCGTCTGCTCGTCGCGCGCGTCCTGGCCTCCGATGTGGAGGACCTTGTCCCCACGCGTGAGCCCGGCGGCTTCCGCGGGCGAGCCCGGCGCGACGTCGGCGACGGTGGGGAACGTCTCGGGGCGGACGACCTCGTCGCGGCCCCAGGTCGCGAAGACGACGGTCATCACCGTGAACGCGAGGATGATGTTGAACGTCGCGCCGGCGACGAACACGAGGAAGCGCTGCCAGCGCGGACGCGAGAGGAACTCGTGGGGAGCGCCCGTCCTCGATTCGTCGGATTCGTCGCCCGCCAGGCGGACGTAGCCTCCCAGAGGCACCGCGGAGATGCGGTAGTCGGTGTCGCCCCGCTTCGCGCCGAGAAGGCGCGGACCGAAGCCCAGAGAGAACACCGGCACGCCGATCCGGAACGCCTTGGCGACGATGAAGTGCCCGAACTCGTGGATGAAGACGAGGATGCCCAGGACAACGATGAACGACAGGGCGGTCTGCCCCACTTGAACGATCTGATTCACGACTGCACTCCGGATGCGAGGACGTTCGCGGCCGTCCGGCGGGCCAGACGGTCCGCGGCGAGGATATCGCTCAATGACGACGAGCGCTCACCCGCGTGCCGGGCGAGAGCCGCCCGGATCGCGGCGGGAATGTCGAAGAACCCGGCACGGCCTTCGAGAAATGCCGCGACCGCAACCTCGTTCGCGGCGTTCAAGACGGCCGGGGCTGCGCCCCCGGCGGCGAGCGCCTCGTACGCCAGAGGCAGGCATGGAAAGCGCTCCGGGTCGGGCGGGGCGAACTCGAGCGCGCCGGCCGCGACGAGGTCGAAACGCGGCAGCGCCGAGGGCAGCCGCTCGGGATACGTCAGCGCGTACTGGATCGGATGGCGCATGTCCGTCACGCCGAGCTGGGCCTTGAACGAGCCGTCGACGAGCTCGACCATCGAGTGGACGACGCTCTTCGGGTGGACGACCACGTGGATGCGATCGCCCGGCAGGCCGAACAGCCAGTGCGCCTCGATGACCTCGAGGCCTTTGTTCATCAGCGTCGCCGAGTCGATCGTGATCTTGCGGCCCATCACCCACGTCGGGTGGCGCAGGGCGGCCTCCGGCGTGACGGCTGCCAACGCCGCACGATCGAGCCCGCGGAACGGCCCGCCGGAGGCGGTCAGCCAGAGCGCGCGGATCTCGGAGGCCGTCTCTCCGCGCAGGCACTGGTGGATCGCGTTGTGCTCGCTGTCCACAGGGATGATCGCAGCGCCGGTTTCCGCGGCGCGGGCCATCACGAATGCACCGGCGGCGACGAGCGCTTCTTTGTTGGCGAGCGCGACCGGCTTTCCCGCATCGACCGCGGCGTAGGCGGGCTCGATGCCGAGCGCACCCGACAGGCCGCAAACCACGAGGTCGGCCTCCGGGCATGCCGCGGCCGCGATCAGGCCGTCGCGTCCGAAGAGGATCCGCGTCCCGGCGGGCACGCGCGCGCCGAGCGCCTTCGCGTCGTCCTCACGCTCGACCGCGACGATTTTCGGCCGGAGCGCCGTGGCCTGCGCGGCGAGACGATCGAGATTGCGGCCGCCTGCCAAGGCCGCCACGCGGAATTCCCCCGGACGCGACGCGACGACGTCGAGCGTCGCCGTGCCGATCGATCCCGTCGATCCGAGAATGGAGAGCGTCTTCATCGCGGCCCGGCCAGAAACAGGCTCCAGTAATAGTAGAGGATGGGTGCTGCGACCAGCAGGCTGTCGATCCGGTCGAGCACGCCGCCGTGGCCCGGCAGCAGTGCCGACGAGTCCTTGACCCCGGCCGATCGCTTGAGCGCGCTCTCGGCGAGATCGCCCACGACGCCGGCGGCGGAGAGCACGACGCCCAGGGTCAGAGCGTGTCCCAGAGGAAGCCGCCGGAAGAACCAGAGGTGCGCGATCATCGCCCCGGTCAAGCTGCCGGCGACGCCGCCGAGGGCGCCCTCCCACGTCTTCTTCGGCGAGATGACGGGTGCCAGGGCGCGGCTGCCGAACAGCGATCCGATGTAGTACGCGGCGGTGTCCGACAGCGTGACGCACAGCATCGCGAGGAGCAGAAGGTCGGAGCCGTTCTCACCGGGAATCGTGCGCAATCCGACCACGAACGCGAACGGAAGCCCGACGAAGAGCACGGGGAAGAACGTCGTCATGGTCGCATCGAGCATCTCGTCGGGGGTCGCTCGACGCCACATCGCAAGCAGGGGCGCTCCGACCGCCACGAGGGTCAGCAGCGCGAGGGCCGCGGCGTGAGGCGCCTGCCGCGAAAACGCCCAGACGACGGCGAGCGAGCAGGACACCGCGAACCCCGCGAACGGCCGCGAGCCGCGCAGCTTCAAGATCGCCGCGCACTCCCACGCGCCGATCGCGGCGAGGATCACCGCCGCCGCCAGGAACCACGAGAACGGTGCCCTCTTGCAGAGGTACCACGCTGCGGGGATCAGGACGGACGCGGTGAGGAGCCGCGTCATCCCTGCACGAGGGCGGGCGATCCTTGCGCGGCTTCGTCGGGCGAGAGCCCTCCGAAGCGCCGCTCCCGCCGCTGGAACTCGGCCAGTGCCAGGAAGAGATCACGCTTGCGGAAGTCCGGCCACAGCGCGTCCGTGACGACGAGCTCCGCGTAAGCGATCTGCCAGAGTAGGAAGTTCGACACGCGCAGCTCGCCGCCGGTCCGGATGACGAGGTCGGGATCGGGCTGGCCCGCCGTGTAGAGGCGGCGCGCGATGGCGGCCTCGTCGACCTCGTCCGGCCGCACGCCTTCGCGGATCAGCCGGCGGCACGCGTCGACGATCTCGGCCCGGCCGCCGTACGAGAGAGCGAGATTGAAGACCAGGCCGGTGTTCGTGGACGTCGTGGCGACCGCGTGCTGCAGGACGTCTTGCACCTGAGCCGGCAGATCGTGGAGCCGGCCGACGACCCCGACGCGGATGTTGTTCTCGCACAGCTCGTCGAGCTCTTTGCGGATGTACTCCCGGAGCAGATCCATCAGGAACTCGACCTCGGCCTTCGGGCGCTTCCAGTTCTCCTTCGAGAACGCGTAGACGGTCAGCGTGGGCACGCCGAGCCGGCCGCACGTCTCGACCAGCTCGCGCACCGACGCGACGCCCGCGCGATGTCCGGCGATCCGCGGCCGGCTGCGCTTGCGCGCCCAGCGCCCGTTCCCGTCCATGATGACCGCGATGTGACGTGGCAGGCGCGACAGGTCGATCCGGCCGAGGAGCCGATCCTCCTCGCTGCCGGGGGACGCCAATGAAGCCATGTCGGTCATCGATCCTCGTCGCGGGAATTCGAAGCGGAAGCGAATCTTAATGCCGAAGCGCGGGCACGGGCAACCGAAGCCTAGACGCCGTCGCCGTAGCCTCTCGGATGGGCGCGGTGCCAATCCCACGCGGTGCGCACGATCGTCTCCAGGGACGAATGCTTCGGCGTCCAGCCGAACCGCCGGATGGCCCTCTCGGCGTTCGCGACGAGGATCGCGGGGTCCCCCTGGCGCCGCGGAGCCTTCTCGGTCGGGGGCGTCGATCCGGCCACGTCGGCCACTGCCGCGATCACCTCGCGCACCGAGAACCCTTCGCCGTGCCCGAGGTTGAAAGATGCCGCATCGAGCGAGCCCCGCTCGAGCGCCGCCAAGGCCAGCCCGTGCGCATCGGCCAGGTCCGAGACGTGAACGTAGTCCCGTACGCACGTTCCGTCGCTCGTCGGATAGTCCTCGCCCAGGATCGGCGTCGGCGTGCCGCCTTGGAGCACCGATCGGATGAGACGCGGGATCAGGTGCGACTCGCGGTCGCCGTGGTCCTCGCCGATGTCGCCCGAAGCGTGCGCGCCCGCGGCGTTGAAGTACCGAAGGGCCACGTAGCCGATCCCGTAACCCCGCTGGTACCAGTTCAGCATCCGCTCGACCGCGAGCTTCGTCTCGCCGTACGGGTTGGTCGGGCGCGTCGGATGCTCCTCCCGGATCGGAACGTCCTGCGGCTCGCCGTACACCGCCGCCGAGGACGAAAAGACGATCGACCGGACGTGATGGCGCCGCATCGCCTCGAGAAGCGTCAGCGTCCGCGTGACGTTGTTGGCGTAATAGCGTGCGGGGTCGGTCATCGACTCGCCGACGAGGCAGCTGCCCGCCATATGCACCACCGCGTTGCAGCCGTGCTCTTCGAAGACCGCGTCGAGCACCGACGCGTCGCCGAAGTCGCCTTCGACGAACGTCGCGCGGCCGGCGGCCGCCCGATGGCCGAACGACAGATCGTCGAGAACGACGACGTCGCGCCGGTCGTCGATGAGATGCCGCACGACGTGGCTGCCGACGTAGCCCGCCCCGCCGGTGACGAGGATCTTCCGGATGCTCATGGGCGACGCATCCTAGCAGGTCACGGCGTCCCGCTCGGTCCGCCGTGCGCGTCGTCGTAGACGACGCGCTCCAGGCACAGGCCGTGGGCGGGAGCCGTCGGGCCCGCGAGGCGGCGGTCCTTCGATTCGAGGATCTCCCTGACGCGCTCCGGCCCGATCGCCCCGCGGCCGAGCTCGAGCATCGTGCCCACGATCGTGCGCGCCATGTGGGTCAAGAATCCGTCGGCGCTGAGCACGATCGCGTCGAGGCCGGGGCGCACGGCGAGGCGCCGCGCGTCGGTCAGCGTGCGCACCCGGTCCTCGATGACGCAAGCGGCTCCCGTGAACCCCGACCAATCGTGGGCTCCGAGGAGTCCGGCCAGGGCGAAATCGACGGCGCGCTCGTCGAACGGGCGGCTCCACCGGAGCGCGTAGCGACGGCGCCACGGGTCGCCGTGCGGCGTTCGGTCCAAGAGGTAACGGTAGGTTTTCGATCGGGCATCGTGGCGGGCGTGGAACTCGTCCGGGACGGTGAGCACGCGCTGCGGCCTCACGTCCGCCGGAAGCAGGCCCGAAAGCGCGGACAGAAGGGCCGCATCGTCGCAGCGCGTCGACACCCACGCATCCGCGACCTGGCCGCGAGCGTGCGCGCCGCTGTCGGTGCGTCCTGCCCCGCGAACCCGGACCAGCCGTCCTTCGTGAAGGACCGCGAGCGCTTGCTCGAGGACGCCTTGAACGGTGGGCGCGTTCGCTTGCAGCTGCCAACCGGCGTAGTCGGTTCCGTCGTACGCGAGATCGATCCGGACGCGCCGGTCCATCAGCGGCGGCGCGCGGGGAGTGCCGTGGGACGGGGATCGAGGACCAGCCGCCCGCGTGGGGCGTCGATCGTCGCGAGCCCGCCGAGCGGCAGTGTCCACTTGCGCGGCACGTGGCCCGACGGGAAGTTGCGGACGATCGGGACCCCGAGCGGCAGGAGGTGCTCGCGGATGACCTCGTCGGCATCACGGTCCGGAGGAAACTCCCGCGCCGTCCCGGGAACGCGAAACGACCCGACGATCACGCCCCGGACCTTCGACAGCGCGCCCGACATGCGAAGGTGCTGCAGGAGCCGGTCGACGCGGTAGGCCTCCTCGCCGATCTCCTCGAGGAAGAGGATCGCCCCGTCGAGGACCGGCATGTGCCGCGTGCCCAGGAGGTGCGCGAGCACGGTGAGGTTGCCGCCCATCAGGCGGCCGCGCGCCTGCCCGCTGCGGACGACATCGCCCGCCGCGATCCGCCGCTCGATCGGGCGCCCGGCCAACGCCGAAGCGAGCGACGGCGCGTGGTACCCGTCGCGGCGGCCGAGCTCGACGACGACGGGGGCGTGGAGGCAGACCGTCCGCGTTCGAGCCAGCAGCGCGCAGAACAGCGCCGTCAGGTCGCTGAAGCCCAGGAGCAGCTTGGGTTTCCGGATCAGCCGCGGGAGATCGACGCGATCGAGGATGCGCGCCGTCCCGTAGCCGCCCCGCGCGAACCAGATCGCCCGGAGCGACGCATCGGCGATCGCGGTGTCGAGATCCCACGCCCGCGCCGCGTCGTCGCCGGCGAGATAACCGTGGACCGACCGCACGTGCTCGCCGCAAACCGGTACGAGCCCCCGTCGCTCGAGCGCGCGGAGACCGGCGGCCAAGGCCGGCGGCGCGATCGCGAAGCCCGTCGCGACGACGCCGACGCGGTCTCCTTTCGTGAGGAGCGCGCGGGTCAATGCGTGTCCCGGAAAAATCCGCCCACGCCGGTTCCGGCCACCCGGAGCCGGCGGGAGCAGGTGTCGTCGAAGTCGTCCATAAGCCGAATTCTGTGCCCTCTCGGGCGACGGTCATTCCTCTAGGAGCGGGGTCGCCCCCGCCCTCAAGCAACCTACCCGGGAGCCTCGGCCGGGCCGGCCTCGATCGCTCCCCTATTTGGTCTTGCTCCGCGTGGGGTTTGCCGAGCCGCCGGCGTTGCCGCCGGCGCTGGTGCGCTCTTACCGCACCGTTTCACCCTTTCCGGCCGCGCCGTTTCGCGCATCACGAGGTGGCCCGTGAGGCGGCACGCGTCCGGTGGTCTGCTCTCTGTTGCACTATCCGTCCCGTTTCCAGGCCTGGGTGTTACCCAGCACGCTGCCCTGTGGAGTTCGGACTTTCCTCCTACCTTGAAGCTTGCCCTTCGACAAGCTCAGGGCAGGCGACCGTCCAGCCGACATCGACGACCAAGGGATTATAGGCGAATGGGGACAGTCCCCTTTTTCTTACAAATTCAATTCA
The DNA here is from genome assembly GCA_964647625.1 of uncultured Acidobacteriota bacterium. Classification (GTDB taxonomy): domain Bacteria; phylum Acidobacteriota; class Polarisedimenticolia; order Polarisedimenticolales; family DASRJG01; genus DASRJG01. The sequence goes on along the minus strand of CAZYHZ010000087.1, from coordinate 75 downwards.
CCTAGAGATGAGTGTCACGTAGCGGCCCTCTGGGAGAGCGGCCGGTGCTTCCTCAAAAGGCGGCTCGGACAGCGT
>CAZYHZ010000086.1:0-13499 GCA_964647625.1 uncultured Acidobacteriota bacterium | reverse complement strand
CGCAGAGCTGCTCGACCTCTTCGAGATAGTGAGTCGTGTAGATCACCGTCGTGCCGGACGCGGCCACCGCCTTCACCGCGTCGAGGATGTTGAGCCGGGCCTGCGGATCGATCCCCACCGTGGGCTCGTCCATGAGCACCGCGCGCGGGGAGTGCACCAAGCCGAGCGCGAGATTGACCCTGCGCTTCATACCCCCCGAGTACTGCTTCACGGGATCCTTCGCGCGGTCCTTCAGCCCGACGAGATCGAGCACGCGATCGACCGCCGCTTGAAGCGGTGCTCCGGTCAGACCGTAGAGCCCTCCCCAGAAGCGCAGGTTCTCGCGGGCGGACAGCGTCTCGTAGAGCGCGGCCTCCTGTGGCACGACGCCGAGCTTCGCTTTGACCTTGAGTGGCTCCTGCGCGAGATCGACGCCGTCGAACAGGACGCGGCCCTCGTCGGGGGCCAACAACCCGGAAATCATCGACATCGTCGTCGTCTTACCGGCGCCGTTGGGTCCCAGGAGACCGTACACCTCTCCCTTCGCGACCGTGAACGACACACCGTCCACCGCCCGCAGGGAGCCGTAGCTCTTGACCAGCCCCTCGACCTGGAACACGCCACACCTCTCTCGAAAGCGCGCATTCTAGACCCGCTCCCGCGGGCCCTCGTCCCCGGCCGGTTGCTCTTCGGGCTCGAACGCCGTACGATGAAGCTCCCTACAGGGTCGAAACCGCGGACCACATTCCCGCCGAGTTTCTCGAAAGGCCGACCCCATGGAACGGAAGTACGGACACAAGGGATACCAGGAATCCTCGCGCGACGACCGCGATCGCGAGCGCAAGCACGCGCCTCCGACGCCGCTGTCCCCCGAAGAGCGCGCGCAGCAGCGCTCTCTCCGTCATGCGGTGCAGCGCGAGGCCAACGAAGTGCTGCGCTGCCCCAACTGCGGGAAAAACGTCCCCGCGTTCGGCGCGATCTCGCTCGATACGCGCTGCCCGCACTGCGCGGCGCCCCTGCACTCGTGCCGGGCGTGCCGCCATTTCGATTCCGGCGCTCACTGGGAATGCCGGGAGCCGATCACGGTCCAGGTCGCCGAGAAATCGAAGGCCAACGAGTGCACCTGGTATTCGGCGCGCCTCGTCCTGGACGCCACCGGAAAGAGGACCGGGCCGGCCGGCTCCTCGAATGATCCCAAATCCCAGTTCGAGAATTTGTTCAAGCGTTGAAGGGGGCCTCGGCGCGCTCTGCGCTCTGGCCGTGACCCTTTGCGCGGCGGCGCCGTGCGCTGCGGCGACGAAGCATCAGGACCGTCTGCTGCTGTCGCGGCCCTATCCGATCGAAGCCGCCCCGTCCTTCCCCGGCGGGCTCTTCCACTGGATCGACTCGCTCGCTGGGACGAGCGGCGGGAAGACGATCCCGGCGCACCGCGCGGAGTACGTCCGTCTCTTCGGCGAGATGACCGACGACGACAAGGGCTACCTCGAGAAGTTCGTCGCCGCGCGCGCCCAGTATCTCGAGCGAGAAGGGCGCGGCCCGATGACGGATGGAGCTCCGGTGCTCGCCTCGGCGATGCTCGGCGCGTTCTGCGATGCCGCGAGCGTCGAGGACGCGCTGGCCGTGGTCGATCGCGAGCTCGACCCGAAGCGCGCCGCAGGGTTGGCGGAGGCGCTCGCGCATTTCAGGTCCCGCTACGAGCGAGTCTGGAACGACGGTGCGATCCCCAAGGCGTTCCTCGAGCGCGCGCGGTCGGACGGCGGGAAGGCACGGCTCGAGGCGCTCCTGGCCAAGATCGTCCACTTCTACGGTGTCGACCCGTCCCGGGTTCCGGCGCCGCGGCTGGCGCTCGTCCCCGTCCCGCGCGGCTACGGGACGCACGCCGAGGCGATCGGCGGCGTGCTCCTGATCGAGATCAGAAATGCCGACGATCTCGCCGACGAGGCGAGCGTGATCGTCCACGAGAACTCGCACTTCCTCTGGGGGCTCGTCCCGGAAGAGCGCAAGCACCGGTTCTCCGAGATCGCCGACGACGGGGGCGCGGCGGCGGTCCAGTCGTTCCAGCTGTTCCGCGAGGCGATCCCCACGGCGCTCGGACAGGGGGTCGCCGATCACGAGTTCAGGCCGGCGCAGTGGACGCTCGACGGCCCGTGGTATCACCGGAAGGACGTCGACGAGTGCGCCAAGCGGATCTTCCCGACGATCCGGCTGGCGATCGAGTCCGGCTGGACGCTCGACGACGCGCTATTCCGGCGCGCCCTGGTGGCCGCCGGGCCCTAGTTTTCCCGGTCGGGACACTGGCTTGACCCCCCGGGGCCGGGACCTATATTCCATCCGGCTACTGGAGATTCCCATCATGCGCGACCGAAACTCACAGCGCGGCGACGGCCGGATCGGATTCTTCCTCTCCTTGGCGATCCTGGGCGCCGCGATCTTCATCGGCGTCAAGGTCATCCCGGTGCGCATCAACGCCTACGAGTTCCGCGACTTCATCGAGACCGAATGCCGCTTCGCCGCCACGCGCAACCATGACGACGAGATCTATAAGAGGATCATGGACAAGGCGAAGGACCTGCGGCTTCCGCTCGACAAGAAGGATCTCCACATGGAGCGGACGACGACCGAGATGGTCATCAGCGCCAAGTACGAGCAGACCATCGACCTCAAGGTCACGAAGTACGTCTTCAAGTTCGACCACGAAGAGCGCGCGCCGCTGTTTTAGGGGACACTCCCCTTTTCCAACCAGAACTCTTCTGAATAGGGGACAGTCCCCTTTTTCTTACAAAGCTTCGCACTCCGGAAGCTTTATAAGAAAAAGGGGACTGTCCCCTATTCAGAAGAGTTCTGGTTGGAAAAGGGGAGTGTCCCCTACCACCCGCCCGGCGGCGATGACGGTGCGGACGCGACGGACGCCGAAGCGGTAAACGAGGTGGTAGCGGTTGGGGACGGCGTGCACGACGAGGTCGGCGCGCTTTCCGACTTCGATCGAGCCGGTGTCCGCGGCGCGGCCGAGCGCGTGCGCGGCGTTCAGCGTCGCCGCGGTGATCGCCTCGTCCACCGACATCGACAGCGTCAGCGACGCCAGCTCGAGGATCGCGCCCATGGCTTCCGTCGGGCTCGTGCCGGGATTGAAATCGGTCGCGACCGCGACGGGAACGCCCGCTTCGATCAACCGGCGCGCCGGCGGCCGCGTCTTCGACATCAGGAAAAACGCCGCTCCCGGCAGGAGCACGGCCGTCGTTCCGGCCCGCGCCAGCGCCGCGATGCCTGCGTCCGAGACGTGCTCCAAGTGGTCGGCCGACGCGGCGCCAAGCTCCGCCGCGAGCAGCGCCGAGCCGTCATCGGCAAGCTGGTCGGCGTGCAGGCGAACCCCGAGGCCGAAGCGGGCCGCGGCCTCGAGCACGCGCCGCGCCTCGGCGGCCGTGAACGCGTGCGCGTCGACGAATGCATCGGCGTACGAGGCCAGCTTCCGCGAGGCGACCTCGGGCAACATCTCGCCGACGACCTCGTCGATATAGCGGGATCGCGACTCGCGGCGCTCGCGCGGGATCGTGTGCGCCCCGAGAAACGTCGAGACGACCTGCACGGGGTGGCCTTCGGCCGCGACCCAGATCGCTTCGAGCTGCTTCAGCTCGGCCTCGACGGAAAGCCCGTACCCGCTCTTGGCCTCGACGAGGGTCGTTCCCGCACGGAGCATGGCATCGAGCCGCTCGCGCGTGAGGGCCGCCAGCTCGTCCTTGGTCGCCTCGCGCGTGGACGCGACGGTCGAGAGGATTCCCCCGCCCCGCGCTGCGATCTCGGAGTACGTCACTCCCTGGAGGCGCTCGTTGAACTCGGTTTCGCGCCAGCCGGCGAACGGGAGGTGCGTGTGCGCGTCGACGAAGCCCGGAAGCACCGTCCCGCCGGCCGCGTCGACCACGCGCGCGCCGGGTGCGACCGAAACGCGCTCGTTGAATTCTCGCTCGGTCCCGACGAAGACGATCCGTCCCTCGCGGCAGCCGACCGCCGCGTTTCGGATCGTCTTGAGGACGCCGAGGCCGGCGCCGATCTGCGCGGTGCGTCCCTGGGGTGTGGCGAGCTCGGAGATGCCGACGACGGCGAGGTCGGCTTCGATCATCCGACGTCGGTCGTCGAGCGCCGGCGCAGGAAGCGCAGGTTGTCCGTGTCGGCTTGCTCTTGCTTGCGGAGGTCGAGCAGCGACAGGTGCTCGTCGATCGCGGTGCGTAAGCGGTTCTCGAAAGCGTCCTTCTCGAGCCGCAGGCGGCCGATCTCGTTTTCCAAGGACTGGAGCTGATCCTGCGCCTGCTCGAGCAGACGCTCGGCCTTGAAGCGCGCCTCCTTGATCAGAAGGTCGGCTTCCGCCTTCGAGCGGTCCTTGAGATCGGAGGACATCAGCTGCGCCGTCACGAGCGTTTCTTGCAGCGTGCGCTCCCGGTCTTTGTAATCGTCGAGGCGCTGCTTCAGCGTGCCCGTGTCCTCGCGGAGCGTGGCGTTCTCGAGCGTCAGCCGCTCGAACTCTTCGGCGACGGCTTTCAAGAACAGCTGGACTTCGTCGGCGTCGACACCGCGCATCTTGCGCGTGAACGTCTGCTTCTCGATGTCCATCGCCGTCAGGCGCGTACTCATCCTCTCCTCCGCGAGCGTCCCCAAACATAACCTCCAGCCGGGGGGGTTGCAAGACTTCGCGTCAGGAGCGGTCCCCGAAGATGGCGCGGCCGATGCGCACCATCGTGGCACCCTCCGCGATGGCCGCCTCGAAGTCGTCGGTCATGCCCATGGACAGCTCGGGAAGGGGCCGTCCGGTCGCCTGCGACGCACGGTCGCGAAGCTGCCGGAGCTTGCGAAACCAGGGCCGCGCCGCCTCGGGATCGTCCACCGGAGGCGGGATGATCATCAGGCCGCGCACGTCCAGATGGGGAAGCCCGGCGACGGCCTGGACGAGCGGGACGACGCCGGCCTCGCTCTCGCCGTGCTTGGTCGTCTCGCCGGCGAGGTTGGCCTGGACCAGGACGGCCTGAGGCGTCCCCCGATCCGCCGCCCTCCGGTCCAGCTCTTCGGCCAGCGTCAGATCGTCGACGCCGTGGATCAGCTCGAACGCCCCGATGGCGTGACGCGCCTTGTTCTTCTGCAAGTGACCGACGAGATGCCATCGTGCGGCCGGGCCGATCTCCGCGATCTTGCCGAGCGCCTCCTGCACCCGGTTCTCGCCGAAGACGTCCTGCCCGGCTTCGATCGCTTCGCGGATCGTCGCCGCGGGAACGGTCTTCGAGACCGCGATCAATCGAACCGAGGCCGGGTCGCGCCCCGCGCGCTCGCACGCCCTCCTGATCTTCACGCGCACCTCGTCGAGGCGCCGCGCGACGTCGCTCACGCGAACTGCTCGTGAAGCTTGACCTCGACGCCCTCCCCTTCGCTCTCGAGGAGGTCGAGCGCGCGGTTGACGAGCTTGTCGGCATCCTTGTTCTGCCCGCGGGGCACGTGGCCGATCTTGAACCGCCGGAAGCCGCCGATGATCTTCTTCGCCTGCGCGTGGAGCGGGATCAGGTCCGGATGCCGCACCTTGTACACGCCGAGGATCTGCCGCACGACCAGCTCGGAATCGGCGAGCAGCTCGACGTCGTCGGCCCGGCGCTCGGCGGCCAGCGAGAGGGCCTGCAGCAAGCCGTTGTACTCGGCGACGTTGTTGGTCGCGCGTCCGATCGCGCCGGCGAACCCTTCGATCGCGCGGCCTTCGTCGTCCAGGACGACGACGCCCCACGCGGCGGGACCCGGATTGCCGCGCGAGCCGCCGTCGAATCCCGCCCTAAACCGCTCCGCCATTCACCGCCTCGATCTCGGCGCCGGATCCGGGGTGGGAGGCGGGGGTCGAGACGGGGGCGGGGGTCAGAAGCGATTCGGCGAACAGGTAGCGGCGGCAGCTCCCGCACATGTGGATCTTCGATGCGAGGCGGATCTCCTGGAACACCTGAGGCCGCAGGCGGACGTGGCAGGCCGAGCAGCTCTCGCGCTCGACCTTGACGATGAAGATGCCTTTGCGGCTCTCCTCGACGCGACGGACGTTTTCGACGAGAGGCGTCGGGAGGGTCGCTTCGACCTCGGCGCGCGCCGCGCTGGCCTGCTCGATCCGCGCGCGCGCGGCCGCCACCGCGGCCTCGACGTCGGCGCGCTCCTTGTCGACGATCGTCCTTTCGGATTCGATGTGGGCCGCGCGGGCCTCGAGATCGGTCTTCAACGTCTCGACCTCTTCCATGCTCGCGAGGATCGCCTCTTCGTGCTCGCCGATCGCGGCCTTGGCGGCGTCGATCTCCTTGAGCACGGCGGCGTACTCGCGCTGGTTCTTCACCTGCATGAGGCTGTCCTGGTAGTGCTTGCGCGTCTCCTCGAGCGTGGCGAGCTCTTGCGTGCGCGCGTTGCGATCGGCCTCGATCGCGTCGTAGCGCTCCTTGATCGCGACGTACTCGGCGTTGCGCTCCCGGAAGCGGTTCTCGGCGTCCTCGATCTTGGCGGGCGCGCCTTCGACGACCGCGTGGGCCGCCTGGATCTCCGAAGCGAGCTCCTGGATCTTCAGAAGCTGCAGCAGCTGGGTTTTCACGTCCGACATACGTCCCTCCCCGCCGGCCCCAAAAACACGAAGGGCGCTCGTGAACCGAGCGCCCTTGTCGCGTTCTTGGGTTTTTGGACCCGCCCGTTCGGCCGGGGCAGGCCCAGTTGGATGCGGTCTCGTGTGTGCTTCTGGCGATATTTCATCACGGTAAATGCCGACTTTAGCACTCCGGGGACGGAGCGTCAATCGCGGCCGGCCCTCGAGAATCAGGTTCCACCCCGAAAGAGGCGGCAGATCAGCACCGCGGCGGCAATCCCGGCCGCATCGGTCAGCAGTCCTGCCGCGACGGCGTGGCGCGTCCGGCGAATGCCGACGGCGCCGAAGTAGACGGCGAGGATGTAGAACGTGGTGTCGGTAGCCCCCTGCATCGTGCTCGCGAGATAGCCGAGGTACGAATCGGGGCCGTGCGTCCCGATGATGTCGCTCATGAGGCCGAACGACCCCGAGCCGGACAGCGGCCTCAATAGCGCCATCGGGACGAGCTGCGCCGGCAGCCCGATGAGCGATGTCACCGGCGAGATCGCGGCGACGAACGCATCGAGCCCGCCCGACGCGCGGAACATCGCGACCGCCACCAGGATCGCGACGAGGTAGGGGATGATGCGAAGCGCGACGGTGAACCCTTCCTTGGCGCCGCCGACCAGCGACTCGTAGACGCGCACGCCGCGCGCCCAGCCGAACAGAACGATGCCGGCGATGAGCGACGGGATCATCCAGTACGAGAGAACGGAGCGCGCGATCTCGCTCCACGATCTCACGGACGATTCGCGAACGGCGTACAGAACGAGCGCCACGACCACCGCCGCGGCGTAGGCCACGGCCGCCGAGCGTCCGAAACGCGGCGGCTTGCGCTCGGGCTCTTCCGGCGTCTCGGGAAGTGGCTCGGCGGACGCGGCCTCGTGCGCCGCCCCATCGGCGGGAGCGACGCGAAACGCGGGCAGCCTCGCAAGCGACCGCGCCGCCACGATCGCGACGATCGTCGCGAACCCGGACGCCAGCCACGTCGCGAAGATGATCCCGGCCGGATCCTTCGACCCCGCCGAGGCGCGGAGGGCCACGACGCTCGTCGGAAGGATGGCGAGGCCGGCTGTGTTGATCGCGAGGAAGAGCACCATCGCGTTCGACGCCGTCCCCTTGACCGGGTTCAGCCGTTCCAGCTCCTGCATCGCACGAATCCCGAACGGCGTCGCGGCGTTTCCCAGGCCGAGAATGTTCGAGGCGATGGTCAGGATCATTGAGCTCATCGCCGGGTGATCGGCGGGGACGTCGGGGAACAGGCGCTTCATCACCGGAGCCGCGGCCCGGGCGATCAGCTTGAGCAGGCCTCCGTCCTGGGCCACCTTCATCAGGCCCATGAACAGCGACATCGCGCCGACCAATCCGATCGCGAGCTCGACCGCTTTTCCAGCCGCATCGAGCGCCGCCGCCGACACGGGCTCCATGCGATTCGTGAACGCCGCAACCAGGACGGACACGAGCACCAGCGCCGCGAATAATGCGTTGAGCACGGCGCCAGTCTAAGGCTAGTCGAGAGTCGAGAGTCGAGAGTCGAGAGCATGAACTCTCGACTGTAAGCCGTCAGGGCTGGCGCAGCGCTCGCTTCACGAGGGCGTCTTCCTCGCGCTCGTGCTCGCGGATCACCGCGAGGAAGCCGTCGAGCTCGATCTTGAGCGTGGCGGCATCGGCGGGGTCGCCGCGTCGCGCGATCGCGCGCGCGCGCTCGAGCGCCTCCATCAGGCGCGCGTGCTGCGTGCGGATGCGCTTGACGTCGCTTTCGACCTGCGGAAGGGCGTCGAGGATGCCCTGAAGGAGACCCCCGTCTTCTTCGGCGCCGAAGTGCTCTTCGAGCCGCTCCTTGAAGCTGTCGATGCGCGCGGCGACCGTGCGCAGCGTCTCGGGGAGCGCGTGAGCCGGATCGAGATCGGCGAGCGCGCGCTCGAGCTGGTCGAGGTGGAAGTGGATGAGGCCGTGCTCGTCCAGGGACTGCTCGGAGAGCTTCGTGAACATCGGGGAACCGGTCATCCCGCACCTCCTTCCCGCCCGCGCGACGCGGAACGCTTTACGCGCCTCAAGTTTGCCGATGCCGGGCGTTTCGTCAAGTCGAACTAGCGGCCGACCGTCTCTCCGGCCTTGAGCGCCAGCCGGCGCGCGGCCGGCTCGATCGCCTCGACCGCGGCCGGGACGTCGAGGTCGAGCGCGTCGAGTTCCACAACCTCGATGCGGCGCTTGCGCAGCATCGAGGCGATCTGCTCGTAACCCCTCTGGAGCCGGGCGAGAAACGGCTCGTTCTCCCAGGTTTCGAGGACCCGCCCTCCCGCGCGGAGCCGCTCCATCGTCGAGCCGGCGTCGCGCTTGACCAGGACGACGAGGTCGGGCGCCGGCGGCTGCGCCAGATCGAACACGTTCATCAGCCAGACCTCGGGCGCCTTGCGCACGAACCGCGGCCATTGCGCGAGGGGAATCCGCCGTTCCCCGGAGATGAACAGCGGGAGCTGCTGGAGGCCCTTCTCGTCGAACGCGCCTCCATGGAAGTCGGCCTCGCCCCATGCGAGCAGGTCGACCAGCGGGTTTCCGTCTCCGACCACGAAGCGCGCGGTCCGGCCGTCCTGGAGCGTCTCGTCGATGCGCGCGCGCTCGATCATCGCGGCGAACCGGTTTCCCCGGTACATCCCACCGGTTCGAAACGCCCAGGCGAGCGCGCGCGGGACGGTCCGGCTGCGCCCCAGGGGGATCGGCTCGGACGGACGGAGGCCTGAGGCGTCGGCCTCGAGCATTTGCTCGGAGATGCCGATCGTCCGGCCGAGCGCGCCAAGCTTTTCGGTCAGCGCGCGGAAGAGCGCGTGGTTGGTCTCGCGATCGATCCCGCAGCAGGCGATCCGGACCGGGGGCTGAGGCCGCGGGCCGGGGACCGGCGCAGGCGGCGGTGCGAGCGCCAGCACGTCCGCACGGATCGACTCGGTGATGTCGCGCGCGTCGAGCAACGGCGAGTACGTCTTCGGCTTTCCGACCACGACGTCGATACCGAGAGGCAGGGGCAGCGAGACGCCTCGGGGCAGGCTTCGCTCGGCGCCGGTGATGAACGCGGGCAGCACGAGCACGCCGGGCACGCTCTTGACGATCTTCCCGATGCCGGGCTTGAACGGCCCGATGACGCCCGGCGTTCCGCGGCTTCCTTCCGGAAAGAAGATCAGCGACTCCCCCGCCTCGAGCGCCTCGATCGTCGGCTGGAGGACGTCCTTGCCGGGGGCCGCCGTCCGCTCGAAGCCGATCGCGTTCATCCCGATCATCACGATCGTGCGCCGCCAGGCCGTCTTCCCGAAGTAATCGGCCGCGGCCACGGGGTGAATGCGCGACACGCGGCGGATCGGGAACATCGTCATCAGGAGCGGCGCATCGAGATGCGAATTGTGGTTTGCGACGACGATGCACGGGCCTTCGGGGAGCGGGCCGCGCTTGCGGTAGCGCGCGCCCCAGTACCACTTCAGCATCGGCCGGACGAAGCCGAGCTGGAAGGCATAGAAGAACGCGAGGCCGAGCCAGCGCTTGATCGTCTTCACGAGGCGATGGCCCGCAGGTAGTGATAGAAGATCGGCGCCGCGTAGATCGCCGGAAGCGTGCGGTCGAGAAACGCCGCGCGGCCGAGCAGCGCGTCCGATTGCGTGCGCGCCAGATCGTGCACCACCGCATCGGACACGAGCGAGCCTCCCGCCATCGCGAACGCGACCAACCCTCCGGCGATCGCGCCGTGAAGCGGGGCGGTCCCCGCCATCGGGGCGAGCAGCCACCCGGCGCCCGCGGCGACGACGGCGCTGACGACGACGCCGAGCACGGGCCTCACGCGCTCACCGCCGGGCCTCAACCGGCCGCTCAGCCGCTGCGCCAGATCGGCGAGCACGCCGACGATGCCGAACATCTCGAGCGATCCGGACGGCAGGCGGGTCATCAAGCCGAAATGCGCCGCGCAGAACACGAAGACGAGGATGCCGAGCAACACGCGCCCGAGCGCATCGAGGAGTCCGGGCTGGCGCGGCGCGACCGACAGCAGAACCGGGACGAGGAGGAACAACCCGATCACCGTTGCCGCGCTGAGCAGCCCGAACGAGCCCGCCCACGTGGGCCACAGCGCCAGCGGGATCGACACGTACGCCACGAGGATGGCCCAGCGGTCCTGCGGCCTGGCGGGGCTCAGCGTGAAGTACTGCTTGAGCGCCATGAACATGACGATCCCGAGGAGCGGGAACGACACGACGGGCGTCACGCGCGACAGGACGACGATCAGCACCGCGAATTGCGCCCATGCCCCGATCCATCCCGGGAGAGGACGATAGCGCCCTCCCTGCCGGCCGGCGATCAGCGCGAAGGGGACCAGGAGTGCGATCGTGACGGCCAGGACGATGACCAGGCTCGGAACCGCGGGCATGCCCCCTCCGGCGGCGTATTATGCGGCGGCCGTCGGGTTTTGCGCGGGATTCCCGCGGTGGCCCAGCGCGCGCCCCGTCCAGAGGAGAAACGCGAGCGAGCTGGCCGCGGTCGCGAGGATCAGGCCCACGATCAGCCCCAGGATCTCCGGCACGTGGAACGACGGGGCCAGGCTCAATCCGGCAGCGGCCGCCGGCAGCGCCAGGACGACGTAGCGCAGGCTCGACATCGTCAGGCCGGGACGGCCGCGTCCCATGCCCTCGAACACCGGACGGCAGAGGAAGAACGGCGTCGCCACGAGCGCCGCGATCGGGACGATGCGCAGCGCCGGGACGAGGAACGCGATCGTGACGGGCGACTTGCTGAGATGACTCGCGAGCGGCGCGGCGACGAAGTAGAGCACGGGCGCGGCCAAGGCGAGATAGGCCACCACGGCGAGGTGGGCCTGCTCGAGCGCGTGACGGACGCCGCGGACGTCCTTCTCGCCGATCCGCCGCGCCGCGAACGGCAGCATCGCCACCGAGGCGGCGATCGCGGGCATCACGACGAACTGGAACACGCGGTAATAGATGGCGTACGCGGCCAGCGCTTCCTTGCCGTGCTCGACGCCCTTGAGCAGCCAGTTGACGACACCGGTCTCGGAAGCCATCAGGACGTACGACAGCGCCGACGGGATCGCGAGCGCGAAGATCGCGCGATACGGATGGCGGTCGACGCCCGGAACCGACGGCAGCCCCTGCGCCTTGCGCGCACGCTCGTGCGCGCTCGCCTTCCGCAGGGCGTAGGCGAGTCCCCCGAACCGCCCGACGACCGTCGAGAACGCGATTCCGAAGACGCCCCAGTGGAACCCGAACGTGAAGATCGTGTTGAGCACGACGTTGATGACGTTCGACCAGATTCCCGCCCACATGGTGGCCTTCGTGTCGCCGTGCGCCTTGACGATCGAATCGGGAATCACCGACCAGAACAGCGTCAGCGCCGAGCCGCCGACGAGCACCGAGCCGTAGATCGCGAACTGCCGCGCGACCTCGGGATCGGGAGACAGGTGCCCCGCGAAGAGCCAGCAACCCGCCCCGACGACGATGAAGACGGGGACGCACAGCAGCACGAGGGTCCACGTCGCCTTCAGGTACTGGTGGAGCTTGGTGTCCTCGTGGGCGCCCATCGCGCGGGAGAAGTTCGACGTCAAGCCCGTCGAGAGGCCGACCCACACCGCGATCATGATGAACTCGAAGGGGAACGACAGCCCGATCGCCGCGACCGCGGCATCGGACAGGAACGACGCGTAGTACGTATCGACGAACGTGAAGAGCGACCGCATCCAGAACGACACGATCAGGGGAAGCGTCATCATCAACAGCGTCGGACGCTTCGGAGAGGAAAACGTCACGCCGTGCGCCCCCCGGCGCGCGTCCCGGCCAGCATCCCGCACGCCGCGTGGATGTCCGACCCGCCGGAGTAGCGCCGGACGAACGCGATGCCGCGATCGCGGAGCGCGTCGAGAAACCGCCCGCGCTCGTCGTCACCCGCGGGGCGGAGCCGCCCGCTCGGGTCGTTGACGTCGATCACGTGCAGCCGCACCGCGACACCCCGGAAGTGCGAGGCCAGCGCTTCCGCCTCATCCTCGCCCGAGTTCACGCCCGACATCAGGACCCATCCGAGATGAACCGGCCCGCCGTGCTTCGCCGCATGAGCGCGCATCGCCCGCGCGAGCGCTTCGACCGGATACGTCCGCGCGAGCGGCACGAGCGTCTCGCGCTTCGCGTCGATCGCCGACGTCAACGAGAGGATCAACCGGAAGACGTGCCCCTCCTGCGTGTACCGCTCGATCGCCGGCAGCAGGCCGACGGTCGAGATCGTGATCGCCTCGCCGCGAATCTTCAGCCCCGACGGATCGCGCAGGATCGTCGCCGCGCGGATGACCGCGTCGTAGTTCTGGAGCGGCTCGCCCTGCCCCTGAAAGACGGCGCCTGTGACCGGCCGGTCGGGGCTGTCGCGCTTCACGGCGAGCACCTGCTCGACGATCTCCCAGGGCTCGAGGTTGCGCGTCAAGCCCAGACGTCCCGTCTCGCAGAACGTGCAGCCCAGCCCGCAGCCCGCCTGCGACGACACGCACACGGAATACCGCGGGGCCAGGAGCGGAATGCGCACCGTCTCGAACACGGCCCCGTCGTCCGACCGGAACAGATACTTGACGAAGCCGTCGATCGCGCTGACGCGCCGGTCGACGAGCGCGAGCCGCTTCGTCGTCGCACGCCGCGCCAGCTCGCCCGCGAGCGCGCGCGAGACCCCGCGCACGCCCTCGTAGTCGTCCTCACCGTCTCCGGTGACGCGCCCGATCAGCCGGCGCGCAACCGCCGGCTCGATCGGCAGATCCGGCCACAGCGTCGCCAGCGACTCCGGAGTTTGACTACGCAGGTGAACGGCCGGCATGGCGCCGCATGATAGGGGACACTCCCTTTATTCACCCATAAGGGGACATTCGTCTTTGTTCTTTCAA
>CAZYHZ010000085.1:0-13874 GCA_964647625.1 uncultured Acidobacteriota bacterium | reverse complement strand
TGGACGGTCATCGGCTCGATGGAAGATCTGGACGCCGCCAAGCTCGACGACGTCAAGGAGTGGTTCAAGACCTACTACGGCCCGAACAACGCCACGCTCGTGATCGCCGGCGACGTCAACACGCAGGACATCCTCGCGCGGGTCAAGAAGTACTTCGGCGACATCCCGCCCGGACCGCCCGTGGCCCGCTTCGACCAGTATGTCGCCAAGCGCAGCGGCACGTCGCGGCAGGAGGCCGAAGATCGTGTCCCGCAGACGCGCATCTACAAGATGTGGAACGTCCCCGGCGACCCGACGCGCGACCGGGTCCTCCTGGACCTCGCGGCTCACGTGCTCACGAGCGGCAAGAGCTCGCGCCTGTACAAGCGGCTCGTGTACGACGAGCAGACGGCGACCCGGGTGTCGGCCTACAACGACACGCGCGAGATCGCGAGCCTCTTCACGATCGAGGCCGACGTGAAGAAGGACGGCGATCCCGCGAAGGTCGAAAAGGCGATCGACGAGGAGCTGGCCAAGCTCCTGGCCAACGGGCCGACGCAAGAGGAGCTCGATCGAACGAAGACCGACATCTTTGCCGGCTTCATCCGCGGCGTCGAGCGCATCGGTGGATTCGGCGGGAAGTCCGACGTCCTCGCGGCGAGCATGGTCTACGGCGGCCGGCCGGATGCCTACAAGGACGAGTTGTCGATCATCAAGGGCGCCACGCCCGCGCAGGTGAAGGAGGCCGCGCAGCGCTGGCTGAGCGACGGCGTGTACGTCCTCCAGATCGATCCCTATCCCACCAGCCTCAAGGCCGACGCGAACGGCGTCGACCGGAAGAAGGTCCCCGAGGGCGGCGACGCTCCGGCGATCACGTTCCCGAAGGTCGAGAAGGCGACGCTGTCGAACGGCATGAAGGTCCTGCTCGCCGAGCGGCACGCGATCCCGGTGGTGGATTTCAACATCATGCTCGATGCGGGGGCGTCGTCCGATCAGGGCGGCATTCCCGGCACGGCGAGCCTCGCGATGACGATGATCGACGAGGGCACGAAGACCCGCAGCTCGCTCCAGATTTCCGATCAAGAGCAGCAGCTCGGCGCGCGCATCGGGACGGGGTCGGATCTCGACACGTCCTACATCACGCTGTCGGCGCTGAAGCCGAACCTCGACGCGTCCCTGTCGCTCTATGCCGACATCGTCTTGAATCCGTCGTTTCCCGACGCGGATTTCAAGCGGCTCCAGAAGCAGCAGATCGCCGGGATCCAGCGTGAGAAATCGCAGCCGGTCGGGATGGCCCTGCGGGTGCTGCCGAAGCTGCTCTACGGCTCCACCCACCCGTACGGCCTGCCGTTTTCGGGATCGGGCTACGAGGACGGCGTCGCCAAGATCTCGCGCGACGACCTGATCAAGTTCCACCAGGCCTGGTTCAAGCCGAACAACGCGACGATGGTGATCGTCGGCGACACGACGATGGCCGAGATCAAGCCCAAGCTCGAGGCGCTGTTCAAGGATTGGCAGAAGGGCACGCCCCCGGCGAAGAAGGTTTCGCCGGTCGGCGGCAAGGACAAGACGACGATCTACATCGTCGACAAGCCGGGTGCCGCGCAGTCGGTGATTCTCGCCGGCCAGCTAGTCGCGCCGACGGCGAACCCCGACGAGATCCCCTTCAAGACGATGACGCAGGTGCTGGGCGGCGCGTTCATCTCGCGCATCAACATGAACCTGCGCGAAGGGAAGCACTGGTCGTACGGCTCGTATTCCTTCGTTCCGGACGCCCGCGGGCAGAGGCCGTTCATCGGATACGCCCCCGTGCAGACGGACAAGACGAAGGAATCGATGGTCGAGCTGATGAAGGAGCTCAAGGGGATCGTCGGCGGCACGCCGGTGACCGCCACCGAGCTCGAGCAAGCGCAGGACGGGCTGACGCGCACGATGCCCGGCGAATGGGAGACGCAGCGCGCCGTGGCGGGCTCGATCGGAGAGATGGTCCGCTTCGGCCTGCCGGACGACTACTTCGCCACGTTCCCCACGAAGGTCCGGGCGCTGAAGTCCGGCGATCTCGACGCCTCCGCGAAGAAGACGCTCTTCCCCGAGAAGATGGTCTGGGTCGTCGTCGGCGATCGGGCCAAGATCGAAGCCGGCATCAAGGCGCTTGGCTGGGGCGAGGTGAAATACCTCGACCCCGACGGCAACCCCATCTAGAAAAGGGGACAGTCCCCTTTTTCTTACAAAATCACCGGCCGCTCGCTGCGGTCAACGCAGCGGGTTGCCGGTGTGTAACACTGGTTTCGAGTCTCGCACTGTTACTCCATCCCTCACCGGGTTCAAGCTCGATCCGGTTCCCACCGCCGGAAGATCAATGCCACGTACGTCCCGTCCAATCCCGGGCGGCCTCTGTGCGCACCTCGTCACGCGAGGCAACGACCGTGCGGTCGTTTTCCGCTCCGACGACGATTTCGCTCAACTCGTCGAGCTCATGCGGGACGCACAGCGCCGCACTCGATTGGACCTGCTGGCGTGGTGCTTCATGCCGAACCACCTTCATCTCGTCGTCCGTCCGCGAGCCGACGGCGACGTCGCGCGCTGGATGCAATGGCTCTTGACGACGCACGTTCAGCGGCACCGCATGAGGCATAAGACGACAGGGCACGTATGGCAGGGTCGGTACAAGTCGTTCTTGATCCAGGAGGACCGCTACCTGCTCGCCGTGGTTCGTTACGTCGAGCGAAATCCCGTCCGCGCGGGATTGGTGCGATCCGCCCGCGACTGGTTGTGGTCGAGCACGGCGACCCGTCTCGCCGGCTGCGGCGACGACCTCCTTCTCGCGCGCTCTCCCGTGTCGCTCCCGGAGCCTTGGCTCGAGTGGGTTGACATCCCCCTCTCCAGCGCAGAGCTAGACAAGATCCGTCTGTCGGTGAACCGCAATCGCCCGCTTGGCGATCCGGCTTGGACGCGGGGAATCGCCGAGCGATTCAACTTTCTCGGTACGCTCGCGCCGCGCGGACGACCGAGGAATTTGTAAGAAAAAGGGGACTGTCCCCTATCATGAATCTGATGGTGCCCGTGGCAAGACGTGTTCCGCATCCGGTCGTGCTCCACGGAGAGACGATCGACGACGATTACTTCTGGCTGCGCGACAAGGCCGACCCCGCGGTGACCGAGTACTTGAAGGCCGAAAACGCGTACGCCGAGGCCTCGCTCGCGGACACGCAGGCGCTTCAGGAACGCCTCTATAAAGAGATGCTCGCGCGCATCAAGGAAACCGATCTGAGCGTTCCTTATCGCAAGGGCCGGTACTGGTACTACGCGCGCACCGAGGAAGGAAAGCAGTATCCGATCCTGGCGCGCAAAGACGGGTCTCTCGAAAGCGCGGAGCAGATCGTCCTCGACATGAACGCTATGGCGCTGGGTCTCGCGTACTTCGCCGTCGATGCGTTCGCCGTCAGCGACGACGGCGGCAAGCTCGCCTATTCGGTCGACACGACCGGGTTCCGCGAATACACGCTTCACGTGAGAGACCTGCACCGGGGAACGGACGGCCCGGAGCGCATCGAGCGGGTCAGCTCCGCCGCATGGGCCGCGGACGGCGCCACGCTGTTCTACGTCACCGACGACGACGCCAAGCGTCCTCATCGCCTCTGGCGCCACCGGTGCGGACACGAAGGCTCCGAGCTGGTCTACGAAGAAATCGACGAGCGCTTCTCGCTGACCATCCGCCGGTCGCGCAGCCTGGGCTACCTGTTCCTCGACGCCGACAGCCACACCGCGAGCGAGGTGCGATTCGTTCGCGCATCGGATCCCGACGGCGCATTCCAGCTCTTCCTCCCCCGGGCCGCCGACCTCGAATACGAGGTCGACCACGGCGGCCATATCTTCTGGATCCGTATCAACGACCGCGGCCGCAACTTCCGGCTGGCCGCCTGCCCGGTCGGCGAGATCCGGAAGAGCGCCTGGACCGAGGTGCTCCCTCACCGGGACCGCGTGCACCTCGCGGGCATCGAGGTCTTCGCCGATCACCTCGTCACATTCGAGCGCGAGGACGGGCTCGAGAAGTTCGTGGTCCACCCGTCCGACGGCTCGCCGGCTCACGAGATCGCGTTCCCCGAGCCGGCGTACTCGACGTTTCCCGACATCAACGCCGAGTTCAAGACGGCGACGTTCCGGTTCCGCTACCAGTCGATGGTGACCCCGCAGTCGGTGTACGACTACGACATGACCTCCCGCGAGCGCGCGCTGATGAAGCGCCTCGACGTCCTGGGAGGGTACGAGCCCGAGCGCTACACGGTCGAGCGCGTGCACGCGACGGCCGGGGACGGCACGCGCATCCCCGTTTCGCTCGCGTACCGCAACGACACGCCCCGCGACGGGACCGCGCCGCTGCACCTCGTGGGGTACGGGGCCTACGGCTATCCCCTCCCCGTTCTTTTCTCGTCGAACCGGCTGTCGCTGCTCGATCGCGGCGCGGTGTGCGCGTTGGCACACGTCCGCGGGGGCGGCGAGCTCGGAAAGCCGTGGCACGACGCGGGCCGCATGGCGCACAAGCCGAGCTCGTTTTCCGATTTCATCGCCTCCGCCGATTTCCTCGTCGCCGAACGCTACGGCTCTCGCCACAAGCTGATCGTCGAGGGCGGCAGCGCCGGCGGGCTGCTCATCGGCGCGGTGCTCAACGCGCGGCCCGACCTCGCGAAGGCCGCGATCATGAAGGTCCCGTTCGTGGACGTCCTTCACACGATGCTCGACGACACGCTTCCGCTCACCGTGGGCGAGTACGAAGAGTGGGGGAACCCTGCGATTCTCGACGAATACAGGTTGATGCGCTCCTACTGCCCCTACACCAACCTCGCCCGCCGGAGCTATCCGGTGATGCTCGTCAAGACGTCGCTCCAGGACAGCCAGGTCATGTACTGGGAGCCCGCCAAGTACGTCGCGAGGCTGCGCGCGATGAACGACGGAGCGCCGCAGGTCCTGCTGCGGGTGAACTTCGCCGCGGGGCACGGCGGTTCGTCCGGCCGGTACGACGCGCTGAAGGAAATCGCCTTCGACGTGGCATTCATGCTGAAAACGTGGGAAATTCAAGGTGAGTCCTCCCCCGACTTGACCGAAGGAAGCGTGCGCCCGATCGTTTCCGAAGAGCGATCGTGAACACGACCATCGAGGAGGTGCCGCCATGTTGATGGGATTGCTCGTCGCCGCGAAGATGCTCTTGACCGCGCCTCAGTCGGCGATCGGCGTCGATCGCCAGGGTCTCCAGGCGCGGTTCGGGGCGCCGCAATCCGTGGCGACCGATTTCCGCGCGCGCGAGCCCGAGGGCTCGCAGCCCGACGAGGTCATCACGCTCGACTGGCCCGAGCTGCGCGTCCGGCTCTACCGCTCCGCGGCAACCCAGCAGGTGTCGCTGCTCGGGGTCACGACGACGTCGGACGTCCTCAAGCTCGACGGTCCCGTCCGTATCGGTGCCAGCCGTCACGAGGTCGTTCGCGCGATGGGCGAGCCGATCTACGAAGACGACAGCCAGCTCATCTACTCGCTCATGCAAGAAGATCCGCGCGAGCCGAACCAGAACGTCCGCATCGTCTTCAAGGACGATCGCGTCGTCGGCTTCGACTGGACGTACCCGATCGAGTAATCGCGCACCGACTTTGTAAGAAAAAGGGGACTGTCCCCTACCGGCTTCTTTCGACGCCGATGCGGGGGCACGAGCGTGCGACGGCGCACGCGGTGCAGATCGGCGAGAGCGGCTTGCAGATCTGCTGCCCGTGGCGCACCAGGGTCTCGTTGATCGGAATCCAGTAGCGCCTCGGCAGCACGCGGCGGAGCGCCGCCTCGGTCTCGTCGGGCATTCGCGTCGAAACCCATCCCAGGCGGTTCGTGATGCGGTGGACGTGCGTGTCGACGCAGATGCCGGGCTTGCCGAACCCCAGGGTGACGGTGAGGTTGGCGGTCTTGCGGCCGACCCCGGGAAGCTCGAGCAGCTCTTCGATCGTATCCGGCACCCGCCCGCCGTGGCGCGATTCGAGCAGCTTCGAGATCGCGCGGATCTGCCGCGCCTTCGTCCGATAGAAACCGACCGGGTAGATCGTCCGCGCGATGACGTCCTCGCGGAGACGCGCCATCGACGCGGGCCGATCGGCCTTCTCGAACAGGCGCTCCGTCGCCGGATAGGTCACCTCGTCCTTCGTGCGCAGCGAGAGCACGCAGCCGATGAGGATGCGAAACGGGTCGGGGCCGTTTCTCGTGACGAACCGGTCGATCTCGTAGCGGGACGCGAGCTTCGACAGGACCGCGCCCATGCGGGGTCCGCTCAAAGCGTCTCCAGGGGGACGTCGCGGCGCGGGGGCGGATAGTCGAGATCGAGCTCCTGAAGGTCCTCTTCGGTGAACACGATCTCGGCCGCCTTGGCGTTGTCGATGACGTGCGCGCGGCGCGTCGCCTTGGGAATCGCCACGACGTTGTCGTGGCGCAGCGTCCAGGCGAGCGCGACCTGAGCCGGCGTTGCCGCGTGGCGGGCCGCGACGCGGCGGATCCCGTCCTTGAAGCGCAGCCTCCCCTGCTCGAGCGGCGAATACGCCATCACCGCGACGTTGCGGGAGCTGCACCACGGGATGAGCCTCCGCTCGATCCCCCGGCGCTCGAGGTTGTACAGGACCTGGTCGGCCGCGATCTTCCCGGCGCCCGGAAGCTCGGCCGCGCGGGCCATCTCGTCGAGATCGAAATTCGACAGGCCGTAGTGGCGGATCTTGCCCTGGCGCTCGAGCTCCGTGAACGCCTGGAGGGTCTCGGCGAGTGGATGCTCCCCCGGCCAGTGGAGCAGGTACAGGTCGATGACCTCGGTGCGCAGCCGCTTCAGGCTGCGCTCGCATGCCTCGATCGTCCCGGGGCGGCTCGCGTTGTGCGGAAGCACCTTCGATACGAGAAACACCCGGTCTCGCCGCCCTTCGATCGCCTCGGCGACGATTCGCTCCGCGTTGCCTCCGGCATACATCTCCGCCGTGTCGATCAGCCGCATTCCCAGCTCGACCCCGAGCTGGAGCGCCGCGACCTCCTCGCGCCGTGCGGCGTCGTTCTCGCCCATGCGCCACGTGCCGACGCCCAGGTTCGGCATCACCGCGCCCGACCGCGTGCGGACGTCGTAGATCATCGGGTCCTCGAAGGATCAGCGGGCGGAGCGTGCGCTTCCGTCGCCTCCGACCCAGTATGGCACCCAGGCCAGAACGACCGCCGACACCGAGATGTCCGATTTTCGCGGGCGGACCGAGAGGGTCTCGATCGCAAGCTGGGCTGGATCGTTGGCGGCGGCCAGCCCGTCGATCTCGGCTTGCAGCCCGGATTCGAGCTCGGAGCGCTTCGCGCGGACCGACTCGAGGTCCGAGCGCACGCTCCCCACGTCTTCGCGTTCTTTGAGCGTGCGCGACACGCCGCGCGCGGCGGTGGTCGCGCGACCGATGTTTCCGGCCGAGAGGGTCTTTCGTCCGAGCAGCGCGCCGAGCACCGTCGCGCCGACGCTGATGGCCGTCTGGAAGGTCTGCTGCGACGCCTGAGCCTCTTCCCGCGCCACGCGATCGGACGCCCGCTGCTCCTGGCCGGAGAGCGCGTCGAGTTTGGCGGCGTACTTTTGCCGCAGGGCGGCGACGGCCGCATCGCGCGCCTCGCGCGCGGCTTGTCCGATCCGGACCTTGAAGTCGCCCTCGGATTCGCCGGCCTTCGAGGACAGCTTCAGCGCGGCGCACCGGCGAAGATCGAAGGTCCTGGTGCGGTAGAGCGCGTCGGAGAGCGCCTTCGACCACGCGGGGTAGCTCTTGGCTTGCGAGGCGGCGGCGGGGAGCGCTTCGAACCCCGCCGTGGCACTCGGCTCGGATTCGAGCTCGGGCGCCGACGACATGTCTTCGGCGGACGCCCAAGGATCGTCGCCATCGACACTCGCCAGAAGCCAGGTATCGACCCACGTGTCGACCGGGACCTTCGTGTCGACGAAGTGCAGCTTCGCGCGGCCCAGAAGACCCGGCCGGTAGACGAGCCGCTCCCCAGCTGCGGCCGTTCCCCGCCACGGGAGGAACGTCTCCTTCAAGCCCGCGGGCACGGGGGGGCGATTTCCGCCGGGAGACAGCGGCGCGGCCTTCGTTTCCGTCGGAGACGCGGCCTTCTGCGGTCCCATGAGCGTCTGGATCTGCTTCTTGGTCAGAGGACCGGCGAGATAGCAAAGCGTGAAGCGCGTCTCGAAGACGACCGGAGCGTCTTCGTGGACGTTGTTCATGAGAAATTGCCGCTTTCCGAGGCCCGCCAGCGTCGCTTCCATCGCGGCCTTGTCGAAGCTGTGCCCCGCGGTGGACGACGCTCCCTCGAGTCCCTCGATGACGCGCGCTTTGTCACGCTCCGTCTGAAGGCGGCCGAGGAGCCACGTTCCGGCGTTTGAGAGTCCCTTGTAATCGAGATCGACCGGGTTCTGCGTCGCGAGAACACAGCCCAGGCCGTAGGCGCGCGCCTGCTTGAGCAGCGTCAGCATGGGCGCCTTGGCGGGAGGGTTCGCCACCGGCGGGAAGAAGCCGAAGACCTCGTCCATGTAGAGGAGGGCGCGCAGGCTCGTCGTTCCCGCCTGTCCGCGCATCCACGCGACGAGCTCGTGCAGCAAAAGGGTGACTAAGAACATCCGCTCGGCGTCCGCAAGATGTGCGATCGAGATCACGGAGATGCGCGGCTTTCCGGCGGGAGTCCACAGCAGGCGCTGCACGTCGATCGAATCGCCTTGGAGCCACGCCGAAAAACCGGGCGAGGCAAGCAGGTTGTTCAGCGACAGCGCGAGCGCGGCGCGGTCTTTCGCGGGGAAGAACGATTCGACGTCCACGACCCCGACCTTGTCGAACGGCGGATTCTGGACGTTCCGGATCAGGCCCGCGAGGTCGATGGCTTTGCCCGCGGTCCAGGCGTCCTCGACGAGCTTCGAGATCAAGATGTGCTCGCGGCTCCGCAAGGGATCGGCTTCGATCGACAGCAGCGACAGGAGCCCGGAGACCGTCCCGTTGATCTTGTCGCGCCGCGCGTCTTCGTCGGCGAGGACGTCGGCCGGCGGTGCATCGAACGAGCGCAGGATCGACAGCGGCCTTCCGGCCGAGCTTCCCGGCGTGTAGATCGCGCACTCGGCGGCATCCCTGAGCCTCTGGATGCGGGCCGGAGCTTGACCGGAGTCCGCGAGCCCCTTGGCCCAGGCCGCCGCCGCGGATTCCGGCGTGATCCCTTCGCCGACCCACGGCGCGAAGTCCGAGGGCTGGAGCTTCGGGAAGGTCAGCATGAGATCGCCGAGGTCGCCCTTGGGGTCGATGGCGATGGTCGGGATCCCGTCGATCGCGGCTTCCTCGATGAGCCCGATGCCGAGACCGGTCTTGCCGCTTCCCGTCATGCCGACGATCACGCCGTGCGTGGTGAGATCGTGCGAGTCGTAAAGCAGCGGCTCGCGCTGCGCGCCCGGCCCCGACACCGATCCCAGGTAGAACTTGCCGAGGGCCTCGAAGTCTTTCATCGCGCGGCCCCGCTCAGATCGGCGGTTTGAGGGCTCGGCCGACGATCGCCTCGTCGACCACGAGGTGGTGCCGGTCGCCTTCCTTCTTGACGTCGGCCTGTCCGAACGGGTCGAACTCGTAGGGCTTGATGATCTTGCCCCACACCGCCTTGAGCGCGCGCGCGCCGATCCGGCTCGATTTCGACGCCTCGTCCGCGATCTTGCGCACCGCGCCCTCGGTGACGTCGACGTCGATGCCGTAGTTCTTGAAGAAGTTCTGCGACGCGCGGAAGACGGAATCCTTCGGCTCGGTGAAGATGCGGGAAAGCGTGCCGGAGTTCAGGTCTTCGAGGATGATCGCGTTGTCGAAGCGCGAGAGGAACTGCGGCTGCATTCCGTAGTCGAACAGATCTTCCTGCTTGAACCAGTGCCTCAGCGTGAAGTACTCGCGGATCTGGACCTCGCCGTTCTCGTAGACGGTCTCGGCGGGAAGCTTCACGCGCGAGGTCGGCGACGTCACGCGCCGGTAGACCTGGTCGTAGAGGTTCTCGAACGCGCCGGCGCACAGGAAGAGCATCTTGCCGGTGTCGACGTGGATCGCCGCCTTCTCGAGCTGCTTGTTCTTGTAGATCGTGACCGGGTAGAGGATTCGCTCGCCTTCGATCAGGGTCAAGAGCCCCTGCTGGATGTTGATCCCCGTGACGTAGGGCTTGCCGCCGACGATGGCCGAGATCTTGTCGATCTCGTCAATGCAGACCGTCGAGTGCTCCATGTAGTCGCCGATCTGCTCGGCGCTCGCATCCTCGCCGAGGATCTCGCGAGCGCGCTCTTCGAGCCGGACCAGGAGCCGGTTGGGATCGACGATCCCCTCCTCGGTGGCGAACTGGTTGGCGTTCATGATGCACACCACGCGGTTGACGTGGATGTCCTGGTGCTGCTCGTAGAGCCGCTCCATAGCCCGCATGATCGTGGTCTTTCCGGTTCCGGAGTTCCCGATCATGAGGAGATTGCCGTACCGCTCGCCCTGGAGGTGCTTGAAGATCGCCACCGAGACGAACTTGAGCGTGTCTTGCTGGCCGATGACGAACGATTGGAGGAAGTCGTTGATTTCGACGGGTTTCATGACGGGGAATTATAGCGAGCGCCTCGATCCGCGCGAGCGGCGCAATCCGGCTACAGTACCGGCCTACGGGTGGCCCGAACCGGCCGCTTTCGCCGGGGCCGGCTATTCGGTACGATCATGGATTCAATCTCCAAGACCCGAGGGACCCTCACGATGACTGCGAATCGACCCGTATTCCTGCTCACGCTCCTCCTCGCGGCCGGCGGCGCGACAGCGGCCCCGCCCGATGCCTCCGTCGAGCGGCCGAACATCGTGCTGATCACGATCGAGGCGACCCGGTTCGACCACCTCGGGTGCTATTACGACGTCACCGCGAAGACCCCGACGATCGATACGCTCGCGCGCGAAGGGGCGCTCGCGGAGCAGGCGGTGTCCACGTCGCCGCTCACGCTCGTGTCGCACGCGTCGATCATGACCGGCCTCTACCCGCCCCGTCACGGCGTGCGCGACAACGCGGGGTTCACGCTTTCGAGCACGCGCAGCACCCTCGCCCAGACGCTCAAGTCGCAGGGCTACGCGACCGTGGGCGCGGTGGGAAGCGCCCTTCTCGGGACCGGGGGCTTGAGGCGTGGGTTCGACAGCTTCGATTTTCCGAAGGTCGGCAGCCGCGGGGGCAAGGGCGTCGTCGACGACGCTCTCGCCGCGATCAAGAAGCTCAAGCCGGGTCCGCTGTTCCTGTGGATCCAGCTCGACGACGCCCACGAGCCGTACCTGCCGCCGACCCCGTTCGACAAGGACTATGCGAACCGCCCCTACGACGGCGAGATCGCGTTCATGGACACCCAGATCCGGCGCGTCATCGACGACCCGCGGATCCATCCCCGGCTCGACAACACGATCGTCGTCATCGCCGGCGCGCAGGGCGAAAGCCTCGGCGAGCACGGCGAAGAGACGCACGGGCTGCTCGTTTACGACACGACGATCCACGTCCCCCTGATCGTGCACTTTCCGCGGAAGATCGAGGGCGACAACCACCGATCGAAGGACGTGATCTCCCTCGCCGACGTGGCACCGACGATTCTCGATTTCGCGGGGCTCCCGCCCCTCGCGGGAATCGACGGAAAGAGCGCCGCGGCCGCGCTCACCGGATCCGAAGCCGGCCTGCGCGGACCCGTCTACGCCGAGTCGCTGTACGGCGAGCGCACGTTCGGCTGGGCGCCGCTTCACGTCTGGCGCACGGGAAAGTTGAAGTTCATCGATTCGGGCGAGGTCTACGACGTCATCCGCGATCCATCGGAGACCATCGACCTCGCGGCCAAGGACAAGTCGGTTGCCGCGCCGTACCGCACGCAGCTTCGCGACCTTCGCCGTGCCATCGGCGACAGCGGCCCCGACACCCCTTCGACCAAGCGCGACCCGAAGACCGGCGTCGCGGCGAGCAACTTCTACATGAAGGCTCAGACCCGTGTCGAAGCCGGGCGGCCCGACGAGGCCCCGGCGTTCCTCGACAAGGCGCTGGCGCGCGATCCCGAGAACAAGGCCGTGAAGGCGCTCATGGCCGCGATCCAGGGCAAGCCGGTCGAGCCGACGGGAGCGGCGGCGAACACGTTCGCCGCGCAGTGGAACCTCGGAAACGCCAAGTACCTCGAAGGGAAGCTCGACGAATCCGCCGCGGCGTTTCGGAAAGCGCTCGAGCTGAACCCGGGAAGCGCCGACACGCACTACGCGCTGGCCTCCGTGCTTCTCGCGCAAGGGGATCAAAAGACCGCCGAGGCGGAGCTGCGCTCCGCCGTCGCGAAAGATCCGAAGATGGCCGAGGCCTGGAACAAGCTTGGCATCATCCAGGACAAGACGGGCCGCCGGCCGGAGGCCCTGGAGTCGTTCGCGAAGGCGCTCTCGGCGGAGCCGGACTTCGCCGACTCGCTCTTCAATCGAGCGAAGATCGAGATGCAGGAGAAGAAGCTCGCCGACTCGCGGCGCGACCTCGACCACCTGCTGCATGCCCACCCGGGCTACACGGCGGGAATGCTCTTGAACGCCCACCTGTGCACCGCCGAGAACGACCCGGAGGGCGCCAAAGCGGCCCTGACCAAGCTGATCGCGAAGCCGAACGTCGACCCGAAGATGAAGGCAGCCGCCCAGGAGATGCTCCAGAAGCTGGGCGGCTGACCGGCGTTCGTCCTCAGCGCGTCTCGAGCGGGATCCGCATCCCGTAGAACGATCGCCACACGAAGAACACGGACACGGCGAAGAACGCCGCGGCGAGCACGTGGGTGATCGCCGGCCCTTGCTGGCGCGCCATGCTGACGGCCAGCTCGACCGCGAGCAGGCCGAACAGCGTCGTGAACTTGATGATCGGGTTCATCGCCACCGAGGACGTGTCCTTGAACGGGTCGCCGACGGTGTCTCCCACGACGGTCGCGTCGTGGAGCGGCGTCCCCTTCTCCTTCAGCTCGACCTCGACGATCTTCTTGGCGTTGTCCCAGGCGCCGCCGGCGTTCGCCATGAAGATCGCCTGGAACAGGCCGAACAGCGCGATCGAGATCAGGTAGCCGATGAAGAAGTACGGCTCGAGGAACGCGAACGCGAGCGTCGCGAAGAACACGCAGAGGAAGATGTTGAACATGCCCTTCTGGGCGTACTGCGTGCAGATGCCGACGACCTTCTTCGAATCGGCGACCGAGGCCTTGGTGGTGCCTTCGAGCTTGATGTTGCGCTTGATGAACTCGACGGCACGATAGGCCCCCGTCGTCACGGCCTGCGTCGAAGCGCCCGTGAACCAGAAGATCATCGATCCGCCCGCGATCAGGCCGAGCAGGAACGGCGGGTAGAGGAGCGAGAGCTTCTCGAGGTTCTCCGAGAGGCCGTGCGTCAGGGCGACGATGATCGAGAAGATCATCGTCGTGGCCCCGACGACCGCGGTGCCGATCAAGACGGGCTTGGCCGTCGCCTTGAAGGTGTTGCCGGCTCCGTCGTTTTCCTCCAGGAAGTGCTTGGCCTTCTCGAACGCCGGCTCGAAGCCGTTGGCCTTCTTCAGCTGGTCCTTGATGCCGGGCACCTGCTCGATGAGCGACAGCTCGTAAACCGACTGCGCGTTGTCGGTGACGGGCCCGTAGGAATCGACCGCGATCGTCACCGGGCCCATCCCGAGGAACCCGAACGCGACGAGGCCGAACGCGAACACCGCCGGCGCCGCCATCAACGCGCCGAGACCCATCGTGCTGATCGCGTACGCGATGCCCATCAAGACGAGGATCGTGACACCGAGCCAGTACGAGCTGAAGTTCCCGGCGACGAGCCCCGAGAGGATGTTGAGCGACGCGCCGCCTTCACGCGACGAGG
>CAZYHZ010000084.1:0-14233 GCA_964647625.1 uncultured Acidobacteriota bacterium | reverse complement strand
AGTCCGTATCGAGCTGGTTCTGGTTCGCGACCGTCGGGCAGTTGTCACAGGCGTCGCCGAGCGTGTCGCCGTCGCTGTTGGCCTGGTTGGGGTTCGCGACCGTCGGGCAGTTGTCGCAGGCGTCGCCCTGCGCGTCGCAGTCGCCGTACGACGGCCTCGGGTTCGCCACCGTCGGGCAGTTGTCGCAGGCGTCGCCCTTGCCGTCGCCGTCCCCGTCGGCCTGATTCTGGTTGGCAATCGTCGGGCAGTTGTCGCAGGCATCCCCGAGCGTGTCGGAGTCGCTGTTGGCCTGGCTGGCGTTCGCCACCGTCGGGCAGTTGTCGCACGCATCGCCCTTGCCGTCGCCGTCGGCGTCGGCCTGGGACGGGTTGGCGACCGTCGGGCAGTTGTCGACATTGGCGCACCGCCCGTCGCCGTCGATGTCGTTCTGGGCGTCGAGCGGGCAGGGATCGCACGCGTCGCCCAGCGCATCGCCGTCCGCGTTCGCCTGGTTGGCGTTCGCGACCGTCGGGCAGTTGTCGCAGGCGTTGCCCTTGCCGTCGCCGTCGGTGTCCGTCTGCGTCGCGTTCGAGACGGTCGGGCAGTTGTCGCACGCGTCGCCCTTCCCGTCCCCGTCCGTGTCCGTCTGCGTCGCGTTCGAGACGGTCGGGCAGTTGTCGCAGACGTCGCCCTTCCCGTCCCCGTCCGTGTCGGTCTGCGTCGCGTTCGCGACCGACGGGCAGTTGTCGCAGGCGTCGCCTTTACCGTCGCCGTCGGCATCGGTCTGGGTCGGGTTCGCGACGGTCGGGCAGTTGTCGCAGGCGTCGCCCTTCCCATCCCCGTCGGTATCGGTCTGAGTCGGGTTCGCGACGGTCGGGCAGTTGTCCGAGACGTTCGGCACGCCGTCGTGGTCGTCGTCGGCGGTGGGCGTGATCTTGAGGTCGTATGAGCCGTACTGGATGTTGGAGCCCTGCCGCGTGATGCGCGCGTAGAACGTTCCGGTCGAGGGCGCGGTCCAGCCGATGAGCGATGACGGGTCGCCGCTGGCGCGGTCGTTGTTCGACGCGAGCTGCGAGCCTCCCGAGTTGAAGAGCGCGAGGCTGGTGTCGCAGCCCGAAAGGAGGTTCGTCGTCTCGACCGTGTACATGGCGCCGCTCGTGGCCGGGAAAGAGAACCAATCGGTGTCGGCGGTTCCGCCCCCGGCGTGATCGCCGTCGGGATCGGTGAACAGGGTCAGATGGATCAGCGATCCGTCGGCCGGCACGGCCTTGGCGGTCGCCTGCGTGTCGTTGGGCTCGTAGGCGTCCGGGTAGAACTTGATCTCCACGCCGTCGCTGAAGATCGATTTCATTCCCGCGAAGTTGCCGTTCGAGATCGGCGCGGCGAACCACTTGTCCCAGTAGTCTTCTGCGGTGATGTAGGTGCTTCCCGGAAGCCCGGTCGTCATCACCGTCCAGTGCATGCTGTCCGGCAGCGCGAGCGTGTCGACCGGCGTGTCGTCGACACCGGGCGTGAAATCGTCGGTCGAGGCGCTGTCGGTGATGTCCCAGAGCGCGGTGAAGATCGACACCTCGCTGGTGTCGCCGCTGCACGAGTACTGCGACTCCGTCTCCATGTCGAACCACAGGACCACGTGGCCTGGACCCGCCCCATCGTCCGTGCGCACGTAGAGGTTCGGCTTGGGAAGCAAGAAGTGCCGCCGGATGGAGCCGCCGAAATAGGAGGCGTGGCCTTCTTCCCACGCCAGGCGCGCGTCCTGGTTGCAGTCGGCGAGAGCGTGGCTGCCCGCCGGATTGCTCGTCGCGGAATAGTTGAAGACCGCCCAGTGGCCGTACTCGTGGAGCAGGACCGTGTCGTCGTAGCCCCCCGAATCGCGCTGGTTGGTTTGCGTGTTGGTCGTCGCCGACGAGCCGTTTCCGCCGTTGATCTGCCAGACGACCTTGTAAGGGTGGGACGAGTTCGGGCGCGCGCCCTGGAGGAACGCGATGAAGTCCGAGCCGTACACGGCCATGTCGTACAGGTTGAACGCCTCGCCCCCGGCCCCGATCTCGGCGGAGAGCGTGCCGAAGGCGACGTTCGTGCTCGAGGTGTGGCCGTTCATGGTCGAGCTGACGATCGAGTAAACGGCGTTCGAGTTGTTGACGACGCTGATGAACAGGTCGGTCGTCTTGGTCGATCGCGTCAGCGCGCGGAGAAAAATGTTCCTCGTGGACGAATCGGTGACCGAGATCGAGAAGGTGCCCGTCGAGGTCGAGGCTCCGGACCCGATGACCGCCGAGGTGGACGCATCGACGATCTCGATGTCGACGAATCGCGCCGCCACGAGCGGCTCGTTGCCGGTGAACCCGGTCTGGTCGAACTCGCGGTCGCGGTACTTGATCGTCCCCGAGGCGACCCAATTCGCGCGCGCCGGCCATGCCGCAAGCAGCAGCAATGCGCCGAGCGCGACGCGAGCGAGCGCCTTCAAGGCGCCGGCGCCCCGTGGCCGGCCGGGTACTCGACGAGGCCGTCGTGCACGGAGGGCTCGGCCCCGGGCGTCCCGACCGGCACGCCGATACCCTCGTGGATCTTGCGGCCGCCCGCTTCGCCCTCGAGCGCGAATCCGACGAAGCCTCCGCCCTTCGCGGGCGGAACGACGTCGAGATCGATCGCGATCGTCTGACCGGCGGCGACGTCGCCGATTTCCATGCCCGTTCCCGGCCACGCTGCCGCGTTGCCTCCGGACAGAAGCGCGACGTCGATTCCGGCCGGGAGGGTCATGACGACGCGCGCGTTCTTCAACGGCACGACCGCGGTCATCGTCAGGTGGAGAACGGGCTTGCCGGTGGCGCGTCCGGGCTGATCGACCCACGCGTACCGGATCGCCACGTGACCGTCGGGCTCGTGGGCGCCGGCGAACGACACCACCGACATGACGACGAGCGCCGCCCGGATCAAGCGGCTGGGGGCTCCCCGCTTGTACACTTCACCCTCGCTTCAACCGACACCGAAATCTACGACGAACTATACAGACCGGCCGTCGAAAAGTAGGCCGGTTTTGGGCGGTTTCAGGACCGTATTCCCGCGTCGTGCGGCGGGTGTCTTTCCGGTGTTTCCGGGCCTACGGACGCCCAAAACGGAGGCGGGCCTCTTCGACCTCGTGACGGTGTCCGCACCGCGCCGCGTGGTCGTTGATGAGACCCATCGCCTGCATGAACGAATGGACGGTCGTCGGCCCGACGAACGTGAACCCGCGTCGCTTCAGATCCTTGGCCAGAGCAAAGGCCACCGAGGGAAGCTCCCCCGCTCCGAGCCGCTCTCGCCGCGCCGGCTCGAAGCTCCAGACGTATCGGGCGAGCGAGCCGCGCTCGTCGATGAGGGCCAGGGCCTTTCTCGCATTTCCGATGACCGACTCGATCTTGCCGCGGTGTCTGACGATCCCGGCGTCGGCGAGGAGCCGGTCGACCTCGCGCTTGCCGTAGGACGCCACGGTTTCGATCTCGAACCCGTCGAACGCCCGGCGGAACGCCTCGCGTTTCCTCAAGATCGTCAGCCACGACAGGCCGGACTGGAACCCCTCGAGGCTGATCTTCTCGAACAGCACGCGATCGCGTTTCTGCGGCCGGCCCCACTCGGTGTCGTGATAGGCGACGTACGCGGAGTCACCGATGCACCACGCGCATCTGACTTTTCCGTCCGGACCCTTGGCGACGTGAACGATCATCCCGCCCTCCGAACCTTGACGAGCCCACAGGCCTGCGGCTAGCCTCGCCGCGTGATCGACACGCGGCCTCGAAGCGTCCCACCGGTCATGCCCTGGCGCAATGTGGACGCTGCGCGCTCGACGCTATCGCACTTCGCCGACGCCGCAGCAGGGCCGGCGAGCACCTCCGGGGTGACGATCGATCCGGCGATCGATCGCAGGCACCTTGCGGCGTGGCTGATACGCAACGACCTCGCCGGGATCGCCTACACGGCTTCGGCAGCCGTGGATCCGCTCCTCTCGGCGATGCTCAAGCCCGCGGCCGCCGGCATCGCCGCCGAGAGCATGGCGCATTTCGGCACGCTCGAGGCGATCGAGCGGCGGTTTCAGGCGGCGAGCATCCCGATGGTCTTGCTCAAAGGAGCCGCGATCGCGGATTGGGCATACCGCGATCGATCGCTCCGCGCGATGTCCGACATCGACATTTGGGTGCGCCACGCCGACATGGCGTCCGCGTCCCAGATCCTCGGATCGATGCGGTTCGTCCGGGATTCAGGGCTCGCCGACCGTCCCGACGAGCTGCAGCAGCGCTCGGAAGGCGAGGTCGGATTCATCCGGGCAGACCGGGGCCACGGCCGGGTCGAGCTGCATTACGGGGCGTTCCAGGGTTGGTGGGCGCGGCGTGCCGCGCGGACGGACAGCGAGGCGCTGTGGCGGCGTGCCGAGACCACCGGCCCCGGGCGGCACGCACGGCGCCTGGCCGTCGACGACGCGATCCTCCACGCGTCGTTCCACACGGTGGTCAATCAGCTCGGGCAGGCGCCGCTCCGCGCGCTCATGGATGTCGCGGTGCTCGCGCGCACGGGCCCCGTCGACTGGGACCGGATCGTCGCCAAAGCGCGTGACTGGCGCCTGTCGGCCGCGGTGTGGCTGGTGCTGGGCCTGGGCGACCGCCTGTTCCGCCTGCCGGGGGCCGAACACGCCATCGCGCAACTCCGGCCATCGCGCGCGCGCCGGTCGCTGCTTCGCGGGCTCGTGTCCCCCGGGGCGATCCTGGCCGGACGCGATCTCAGGATCACCATGCGCCGTCATGCGTTCATGCTCGCCGTCGTGGATCGCCCGCGAGATGTCGCGCGTCTGGTCGGCCGGACGGTCTGGCCGGAGCGCTGGTGGATTGACGCCCGGTACGGCCGTCCGGTCAGCCGCGCCGAGCACGTCTTCATGCTTCTCAGAAGGAGGGCGGTGTGAGCGTCGGGCTCGAAGCGCGCGTCGTCCCGTCGGACCACGTGCTCTGCAAGGACCTGGGAGACGAGCTGGTGCTGCTCGATCTCGCGACCGAGACGTACTTCGGGCTGGATGCCACGGCGAGCCGCATGTGGAAGGCCTTGACCTCCGAGTCGTCGATCGCCCGCGCCGTCGAGGCCCTGCTTGCCGAATACGACATCGAGCGCTGCGATCTCGAGCGCGACCTGTGCCGGCTCGTGGACGATCTCCTCGGGCAGGGGCTCCTGCGCGTGGGACATGCGTGATCTCGCGAAGCTCCGTTCGCTGAGCGGAAGCGACTGGCGCGTCCTCACCCGTGCGGCGTGCGTCCTTCCGTGGATGGCCGCAGGCATCGCGTGGTGCGGCTACCGCAGGACGCACGCGCTGTGCCTCCGCTGGCCGGGCGCGCGGCGGACCCGTGTCGCCCGCGCCGGCGAGGCGGTCGGACGCGCTCGACAGGTGGCTCGTCTCGTCGGAATCGTCGCCGGGCGGGGCCCGGTCCACGCCACGTGCCTGAGACGTTCGCTCGCCTCGTGGTGGATCCTGCGGCGTGACGGGATCGAAGCCGTCCTGCGCGTCGGCGTCGAGCCGGGCGACGAGGGGCTCAAGGCTCACGCCTGGATCGAGGTGATGGGAGAGCCCATCGGAGAGCCGGATGGGATCACGAGCCGGTACGCCGCGTTCGATGCGAACCTGGCCGCCGCCGAACCGCTCCCGTGACCGCGACCGTCGTCAGCGGCGAGGCCCGCCTGGACAATCGCGCGGAGCTCGGCCGGGCGCTCGACATCGACGATGACCGGCTGCGCGGACTCGACGACCTGGAGATCGTGAGATCGGCATTCGACCGCTGGGGGCGTACGTGCGCCGATCGCCTGCTGGGTGATTTCGCGTTCCTCGTCACCGACAGACGCACCGGGGATTCCTTCGGGGCGCGAGATCCGTTCGGCGTGAAGCCGTTCCATTACAGGGTGTCCGAACGGGGCCTGGCGTTCGCCGTTTCCGCGTCGGATATTCCGGCCGCCGACGGCCTTCCCTTGGAAATCGACGAGCGGCGGCTCGGAGACGTGCTCGTCCCCGAGCTCGAGTGCGTCGATCACACGAGCACGTTCTACCGGGGCGTGCTGCGGCTTCCGCCGGGACATTGGCTGTCCCATTCCGGCGGCCGCGTCGCAATCGAGCGCTTCTATCGGCTGGATCCCGGCCGGAGCCTGATGTATGGCGACGATCGCGAGTACGTGAACGAATTTCGCGAAGTCTTCGCAGCAGCCGTCCGTTGCCGGCTCGACGGCAGCACCGCCGCGATGTTGAGCGGCGGGCTCGATTCGTCGGCGATCGTCGGCTTCGCCCGGCAGGCCCGATCACCGTCCCCTCTCCGCACCATCTCCGCCGTCACGAACGATTCGGAGTGCGAAGAATCGAAGCACATCCGCACCGTCCTCGAAATGTCGGGCCTTGCGCCCGTCGTCATCCGCCCCGACGACGCGGACTCGTTCGGGGAGGAATGGGACTCGTTCGTCTCCGGCATCGACGACCCGTTCGACGCGACCATGGGCTTGGTCTTCTTGGTCTGCGCGGCCGCCAGGCGCAACGGGATCGAATCCGTGCTGGACGGCGTCGATGGGGACGTGGTGGCCTCGCATGAGCCCGACATCATTGAGAAGCTCCTGCGGGCGGGAGCCTGGCGGGACGCTGCGCGCGAGGCCCGTGGCCTGTCTCGCTTCTATCGCGGGACGTACGCGCCGTGGGGGTCTCGCTCGAGGCTCCTTCTGGCCGCCGGCGCGCGCGCGGCGTTGCCGGAGGCGGTCCCGAACGCCGTTCGCCCCGTCCGCCGGCGATCCGCGATTCGAAACGCGATCGCGGCGTCGCCGATCCGGCCCGATTTCGCCGGCGCGATCGACCTCGGCGGCCGCCTCACGACGCTCTGGTCGCAGCGCGAGGGCGGCGGCGCGATGAGTCCAGGCGAGCATCAAGCCCGGGAGATCGAGCACCCGCAGATCGCCGCCGCGCTCGAGCGCTACCACCGCGTCGCCGCGTCATGCGGGATCGAGGCCCGGCATCCCTTCTTCGACCGGAGGGTGGTCGAGTGGTGCCTGGCGATTCCCTGGGACCGAAAGCTGCGCGACGGCTGGTCGAAGCGGATCGTGCGGGACGCAAGCGAAGGCTTCCTCCCCGATGAGGTCCGGTGGCGCCGGGGTCGGTGGGTTCGCCTGGGCGGCAGGTTCCTCGCCGCTATGATCGCGTCGTCGAACGCGCCATGGCGGGAGGAGCTCTCCGGGACCGGGGCACTTTCGCCGTATCTCGATCCCGTGAAGGTGCGACGTTTGAGCGCTCGCTGTGACGCAGGCGACGCCCGCGCCACCGAAATCTTGTGGCAGCTTTTCGTCTTGTCGATATGGCTTCGCAAAACCCGTTCGAGGCGCTATGATGCCGCCGCGCGCTTGAACGGCCTGGCCGCGCTTCCCGCCTCTCGACCTCGGGAGACGGTCTTCCATCACTATTAGGAGAAGCGAACGATGCCATCCCGACTCAAGACGGACACCGCGACTGGACGCAAGCCCTACAAGAAGCCGACGGTGACCAGGTACGGCCGTTTGAAGGACCTCACGACCGGCGGCACCGGCAACGCCAATGAAGGATCGTCGTCACAGAAGCCTCGTCCGTAGGTGCAGTTCCGGTTCGGCGATCTCGTCCTCGAAAGCGATATTCCACTCGCGGAGTTGCCGCCGTGCGCGGCTTCTCAGCCGGAGTGTCTCCTCGAGGCCGATTCCTCCGGTGAGCTCCCCGAGCTCGAGCTGTGGGATCACCACTGGCGCGCCGATGACGGCACGATCTCGTTGTCCTGCGCACGCCGCGGCGACGACTACCGGCTCGGCATCCCAGGCCAGGCGAGCTTCCGGATCCTCGAGGGCGGACGGCGGATCGTCAGCCTCGCGCCCGCCGCTCTCCCCCCGTGGAGTCTCGAGCATCAGCTGATCGATCAGGTCCTGCCGCGAGTTCTCACGCATCGAGGACGCACGGTTCTGCACGCCGGGTGTGTCGACACCCCGGAAGGTGCGGTCGCCTTCCTTGGAGCTTCCGGAGCCGGGAAGTCGACGCTGTGCGCCGAGATGGCGCGGGCCGGGCACACGCTCCTGAGCGATGATGCGATCCTCGTGCGGCGGACGGCCGGCGGGTCGTTCGAAGTGCTTCCGACCTATCCGGGCCTGCGCCTGTTGCCGCGCTCGATCGCCCATCTCATCGACGAGGGCGCGTGCGGCCGGCCCGTCGCCCATGCAACTCCCAAGCGGCGCATCGACCGGCTGCGAGCCGGATTCGGCACGACCGTCGAGCCGCGGCCGCTCTTGGCCCTCTTCGTGCTCGGGGTCTCGGAGACCGTCCGCATCCAGCCGATGCCGCCCCGGCAAGCTTTCCTGGCGCTCGTCGCGGCGTCGTTCCAGCTTCATCTCGACGATCCGGCGCGCTCCCGGCGGCTGTTCGAGGGCCTGGGGGCGCTGGTGGACCGGGTACCGGTGCGTAAGCTCCTGTATCCGCGTGAGTTCGCACGCCTCCCCGACGTTCGCTCCACGGTGGCCGCAAGCTTGTTGATGGCACCTCGCCTAGAAGCGCCAGCGTCAGCCGTCTGAGCGCCCCACAGAGCGCACGCTGAAACCGGCCCCTGGTTTCTGACGCCAACCCTATTGGGGACAGCCACTTGGCCGAGACCGATCAACAAGCTTGCGGCCACCGTGTGATACTCCGCCGGACGTGCTGACAACGAACGCCAAAGCGGCCTGGCGGAACCGGTACGGACCCGCCGCGCTCATAGCGGGCGCCTCCGCTGGAATCGGCGCGGCATTCGCCCGCGGCCTGGCGGCCCGCGGATTCGATGTCGTCATCTGCGCGCGGCGGATCGAGCCGCTGAAAGGGCTCGCCCGGGAGATCGAATCGACGTTTTCCGTGCGGGCGATTCCCGTGGACTGCGATCTGGCCGAAACCGCGGCCGTCGATCGCCTCGAAGACGCCTGTGCCGGCGTCGAGATCGGATTGCTCGTGTACAACGCGGCGGCCTCGTCGGTCGGCCCGTTCCTCGATCGGCCGGAGGAGGACCTCCTGCGGACGGTTCACGTCAACGCGCGGGGCGCCCTGCTGTGCGCCCACCGGTTCGGCCGGAGGATGGCCGTGCGAGGCCGTGGCGGGATCGTGCTGATGTCCTCGCTGACGGCCTTTCAGGGCACGCCTTTGGTCGCGGCGTACGGGGCCACGAAGGCCTACGATCTCGTCCTCGCGGAGGGGCTTTGGTCGGAGCTGCGTCACTGCGGGATCGACGTCCTCGCGTGCTGTGCCGGGGCGACGGCGACCCCCGGCTACGAGCGCGTGACGCCGAGCTCGGCGCGCGCTCGGTTCCCGAGGGTGATGGCACCCGAGGCGGTCGCGGAAGAGGCGCTCTCGGCGCTCGGGCGAAAGCCCGTGGTCATCCCGGGATTCGGCAACCGGCTCGCGTCCTGGGCCATGCGCCGGGTGATGTCCCGCCGTCGGGCCGTGGAGACGATCGCGCGGGCGATGAGCGACCGTTACGGCGCTCGGGGGCGCGCGTGAGGCGCCGCCGGCTCGTTGCCGCGTGCGTGGTCCTGGCGACGTCGTCCGTGCGCGCGTGGGGGCCGCTCGGCCACCGGATCGTCGCCGAGACCGCGGCTCTGCTCGTCCAGGACGATCTTCCTGGGTCGTGGGGCCCGCTCCTGGCCCGGCAGCGGTTCGACCTCGGCGTGTACTCGTTCTATCCGGACTCGGCGTTCCGTCACATGGACGGCGCGGGCGGAAAGCTGGAAGCGCCGACGCACTACCTCAACCTCGACCTCCGGGAACAGGGACCGGATCGAGGCAGCGTCGATCGCCGCATCGACCAGCTTCTCGGCCTGGCTCGGGAGCGCTTGGCCGGCGTGCGGAAGCCGCCCGGAGGGTACCGCCGCGGCGCGACCGACGACGGCGACGCCGGCCGGATCTTTTCCGGCCTCTACCTGCTCGGCTTGACGGCCCATTATTCCGGCGACGCGGCGATGCCGTATCACGCGACGAGCGACTTCAACGGATACGCCACCGGCCAGGGCGGCATCCACTACTACTTCGAGAACGACTGCGTCAATGCGATGGAGCCCGGACTGGCGGCCGACGTCCTCGCCTCCGCGCGCAAGCACAGACTTCCCCCGACGGCCGATCCGGATGCGCTGGTGCAAGCGACGCTTCGAAGCAGTGCGAAAGCGGTGCCGGCCGTCGCGGCGCTCGACCGCGCGCATGCGGTCGTCGCCCTGAATCCGCAAGGAAGCCGCGCCACGGCGCGCCGGCGTCCCCCGGCCGAAGGGTGCCGCGCGATGCGGCGGATCCTGGTGTCGCGACTGGCCGAAGGCGCGGCGCTCAGTGCGGCCCTCTGGGAGTCGGCGCTTCCCCGGGACGTCGATTTCAGCGACGCGTCCGATCTCCAATTCTCGGACATGGTCGTCGCTCCGGACTACATCGCGCCGCGATGAGCGCGCTCGCCACGACCCGCAAGGCGACTTCCTGGGCTCTCGCCGCGGCCTCCGTGGCGTTCGTCGTGGTGTACGCGTTCGTCGCGCTGTCCCGGATCCGGTACCCGTTCGAGCTGGAGTGGATGGAGGGAGGCATGGTCCAGCACGTCGACCGGGTGCTCGCCGGGCGCCCGATCTACGCGAAGCCCTCCCTCGAGTTCACGTCGTTCCTGTACCCGCCGCTCTACTACCACGCAGCGGCGCTCGTCGCGCGCATCGTCGGGCGCGGGTTTGTTCCTCTCCGGCTTCTGTCGTTCGCGTCGTCGCTCGGCGTGCTCTCCGTGCTGTTTCGCATCGCGAAGCGGGAGACGGGGACGGCGATGCAGGGGCTTCTCGCCGCCGGGTTGTTCGCCGCGACCTACGACCGCGTGGGCGGATGGTTCGACATCGCGCGGCTCGATTCGTTCTATCTCCTCGTGCTGCTATCGGGTGTCTGGGTGCTGCGCAATTCGGCGCGGCCGCTGTCTTCGGCCGTCGCGGGCGCCCTGCTCGGTGCCGCCTTCCTGACGAAGCAGTCGGCCCTCGTCGTCGCTGCGGCGCTCGTTCTCCAGACGTCACTCGTCGATCTGCGGCGCGCCGCCGCGCTGGCGTCCGGCGTGCTCGTCGTTGCGGGCGGCGGAAGCCTTTGGCTCGATCGGGCCTCGGGCGGATGGTTTCGTTACTACTGCGCGTTCCTT
Organism: uncultured Acidobacteriota bacterium; assembly: GCA_964647625.1. Classification (GTDB taxonomy): domain Bacteria; phylum Acidobacteriota; class Polarisedimenticolia; order Polarisedimenticolales; family DASRJG01; genus DASRJG01. The sequence continues at coordinate 3,092 of CAZYHZ010000084.1, read as the reverse complement.
CCGTCCCGTCATCCGCGCATGGAAGACGGCCTCACGGCGTTTTGGACTCACGACCTCACCCCGGCCCTGCCGATCGCCACGCTGCTGACGCTTCTCTACGTCGGCCGCCGATGCATCGAGCGGCAGAGCGGGCCCGATCGGTTCTTCCTTCCCGCGCTCGCCGCAGGAATGATCGGAAGCTCCTGGTCGGTCCGGAACATGGTCGGCGCGGAGGTCAACAATCTCCTCCCGGCGTTCGCCGCCGTCGCCCTGCTGGCCGCGATCGGCCACTCCCAGATCGTCAAGCGCGCGGGGTGGCCGGTGGCGGCCGAGACCCTGGTCTTGCTGCAGCTCGTTCTTCTCGTTTACAACCCGGGGAAGCATCTCCCGACCGCCGCCGATCGCGCCGCCGGAGAGCACCTGGTCGCCCGGGTCCAAGCACTTCCCGGGGAGGTGTTCGTCCCGCACCACGGCTATCTCGCGCGCCTGGCGGGCAAGCGCGATTCCGCGCACACGCTCGCGATGGACAACGTCTTCCTCGACGACAACGGCGCCGCGCGGGCCGACTTGCAGCTCGAGATGCTTCACGCGCTCGACGAGCACCGGTACTCGGCCGTGCTCCTCGAATCCGACGGGCGCTACGGCGAGGCGATCCTTCCGGCGTACGATCCGGTGGAGAGGCTCTTCGCGAGCCCGAACGTGTTCTGGCCGGTTACCGGGGGGCAGCTGCGGCCGGAGGTATTGTGCCTCCCAAAGCAGCCCACAGCGACGGCGCCGCCTTGAGCCGCCGCATGAAATAGAACTCGTTGACGGGGTGGTCGTCCGTGATCGGCTGCGTCGGCTTGGGCCCGTTGTTGCCGGCCAGAAGCCCGTCGACGTCGTAGATGCTTCGCAGCATGGCGTCGAAGTAGCGAACCGCCGGAACCGTTTCCCACTCGGTCATGTCCCTGACGGCGGCCTCCGGCATGCGGGCCAGAAGCTGCTCGGCCGTCAGCTCCGGGATCGGGTCGTTCGACGCGGTGATGTGGTACCCGCCCCCGACGATCGACGCACCGACGCGAACGTACGGGAATGACTGCTTCACGGAGAGCATCACCGCGGTGACCGTGTCGTAGTCGCCCTCGGGCAGCCAGGTCTGGAGGATCGCGCCGGGCTTCATCTTTCGCTTGGCGCTTTCGTAGAATTCTTTCGTGTAGAGCAGGCTGCTTCCCGCGGCCTCGACGGGGGGCGGCGGGTCGATCGTGATCAGGTCGAACCGCTGGTGCGAGCGGTCGAGGAACCTGCGGCCGTCGTCGTGGACGATGCGCAGCCGGCCTCCCGATTGCCGGACGAGCGCGGGTCCGTCCTCGTGGAAGTAACCGAACATCTCGGGCACCGACGGGACCAGCTCGACCGCGGTCACGTTCGCGCCCCACGACGCCAGCGAGCGGAAGGTCGTGCCCATCCCGAAGCAGATGACCAGCACGTCGAGCGGTGCCGTCCCCTCGCGGCGGAGATGGGCCATCGGATAGTGGGCCATCATTTTCGTCACGGGGGTCAGAACCGTCATGCCGACGCCGTTCACCCACAGGCGCTTCTGCATCCCGGTTCCCGAGGCGACGACCGTCGCGACGTGGTCCCGGCGGACCTGCGAGGCCGGATAGTCCGACTCGAACAGGTGGACGGACGCGAAGATGAGACCCGCCGCCACGAGCGCGGATACCGTCGACCCGAAGCTCGCCCCGCGGCGCATCTCGCGGGGCAGGAGCAGGAGCACGAGCGGTATCGCGACGATCACGGCGGCGACCTTGTTCCCCACGGTCGGCAGGAGCACGAATCCGGCCACGAGGGGTCCGAGAAGACAACCCAGGAGATTGATTCCGTAGGCCGAGCCCACGCGCCGGGCGTCGTCCCCCGCCTCTCGGTCCACGAGCGCCGGCGTCACGAACCCCAGGAGCGCGCAGAACGGCAGCAGGCCGAGGAAGACGCGCGGTGTCCCGGGTATCTTCAAGAACGTCGATGAGGCCGAAAACAGCGGCAGGAGCGCGGCGGGAACGAGCCACGGGAGCCACAGTCCCATGCGCTGCGCGATCGGGTTGCCGCGAAGCCGCCGGTAGGCGGTCGAGCCGAGCGCGGTCGCCAAGAGGTAGACCGCGAGGATGGTGGCGAACGAGTAGACGAACGTTCCGATCACGGTCGGATAGATCCGCATCCAGATCACTTCCATGCCCATGGTCGAAAAGCCCGTCAGGAACAGCGCCAATCTTCGGGCCTTCGACGCCGGGTCGCGCACGGCCGCCGGCGTGGCCGATTGCGGATCCTCCACGAGCCGGACCGCCTTGAACCCGGCGAACGCAGCGACCGCGATGGCTCCGTTGACGACGGCGGCCGCTCGCCCCGTCGCCGAGAATCCGAACGCCTCGATGAGCACGAGCGGCGTGACGATGGCCCCGAGCAGCGCCCCCGAGACGTTGGCGACGTAGAGGGCGCTGAACGGTAAGCGACCGCCGCCGGACGCCCCCGCGCTTCGGAGGAACGCCACGGCGGCCGGAAACGTCAGCCCCATCGCGGTGCAGAAGGGAAACAGGATCAGCGCGATGAACGCCAAGGTGAGCAACGTGTACGAAACGCCGTTTTCCGGCCCGGCCGAGAGCATCACCTGCCGGGCCGCGCGAAGGAGCGACGGGACGGCGAGGCCACCGATCCCGACCGTGATCTCGGCCACGCCGTAGAGGCGCAGGGGGCCGACGCCGCGCCCATCGGCCAAGGCCAGGACCCGGGAGGCGCCAACCGTCCCGGCCGCGAGCCCCAGCATGAAAACGGCGAGGACCGACGCGACGACCGAGCTGTTGACGCCGAATGCGGCGAGGGACAGGCGCATCCAGACCGTCTGATAGAGAAGCGCCGTCAGGCCGGAGAAGAAAAAGCATGCGAGCAGCAACGCACGGGCGGCGGACCCGCTGTCGCGTTCCATGGGTTGGCGCATCGCGTCACTCTACGACAAGTCGGCCGGCAAAAAAAAACCCGGGACGGTGGATCGTGCACCGTCCCGGGTCGTGGGACTCGACTACTCGGGCAGCAGACTACTTGATGACCGCCGAGACCTTGTACTGCCACGAGCTGGCGTCGCCCGT
>CAZYHZ010000083.1:0-14503 GCA_964647625.1 uncultured Acidobacteriota bacterium | reverse complement strand
CCCGATCGCTTCGAGGACCTGGTCGCGATCAACGCCCTCTACCGTCCGGGCCCGATCGGCGGCGGGCTGATCGACGATTTCATCAAGCGCCGCCACGGCAAGGTGAAGGTCGAATACCCGCACGCGCTTCTCGAGCCGATCCTGCGCGAGACCTACGGCGTCATCGTCTACCAGGAGCAGGTCATGCAGATCGCCTCGGCGATGGCCGGCTACACGCTGGGCGAGGCCGACATCCTCCGGCGCGCGATGGGAAAGAAGAAGAAAGACGTCATGGCGGCCGAGCGGGAGAAGTTCATCGAGCGCGCCAAGGGCCGGGGCGTTCGAGCGAACGACGCCGGCAAGGTTTTCGACCAGATGGAGTTCTTCGCCGGCTACGGCTTCAACAAGTCGCACTCGGCGGCCTACGCCCTCGTCGCCTATCGCACCGCATGGCTCAAGGCGCACCATCCCGTCCACTTCATGGCGGCCCTGCTGACGACGGAAAAGGGAAACACCGACAAGCTCGTCCAGTACATCAACGAGTGCCGCGAGATGGGGATCCGCGTGCTCCCTCCCGACGTCAACGCGTCGGGGATCGACTTCACCGTCGAAGACGTCCACGTCCGGTTCGGCCTGTCGGCGATCAAGAACGTCGGCGAGGGCGCCATCGCGTCGCTCATCGAGGCCCGCTCGCGGCTGGGCCGGCCGTTCCGGTCGATGTTCGAGGTCGCGGGGGAGATCGACCTGCGCCTCGCGAACAAGCGCGTCTTCGAGGCCCTGGCGGCGGCCGGGGCGCTCGACGGGCTCGGCGCGCAGCGGTCGCAGCACCACGCCGCGGTCGATGCGGCGCTCGAATGGGGGCAGAAGCGCCGGACCGATCGCGAGTCGGGGCAGGGAAACCTCTTCGGCGGAGCGACCTCGATGCGAAGCGACGGCGGCGAGCCGGCGACGCTCCTTCCGGACCTTCCCGAATGGGACGAGCGCACGCGGCTGTCGCACGAGAAGGCGACCCTCGGCTTCTACATGACGGGACACCCGCTGCAGAGCCTCTCCGACTTGCTGCGCGACTTCGCGTCTCACGGCACCGCGTCGCTGCGCGATCTGACGTCGGGGAGCGAGGTGTCCGTCGGAGGCATCGTCACCGACCTCAGGAAGCGGAAATCGAAGAAGGGCGCCTGGTGGGGCTCGTTCCAGCTCGAGGATCTGGAAGGGCAGGTCGAGGTGCTGGCCTTCCCCAAGTGCTTCGACCAGTACCAATCCCTGCTCGTCAACGACCGCGCCGTCCTGATCACCGGCCGCGTCGAATCCGAGGACGGACGCGTCCGGCTGACCGCCGACGAGATCGGCGCGCTGGACGATCTGCGCGAGCGGAAGGCCGACGCCGTGCAGATCCGCATTGACGCAGCCGCCCTGGACGACGATGTCATCGGCCGGCTGCTCTCCGCCGTCAGCGCGCACCGGGGAGAGATCGCGGTCTACCTCGAAATCGAGCGCGCGGGAGATTTCCGGGTCATCGCGCGCGCCGAGCCTTCACTTCGGGTCAGTCCCTCGCCGCAGCTTCTGGCCGCGGTCGAAGGCGTTCTGGGGCCGGGGCACGTAAGGTACCGGGCCCGCGCCGCCCGGTAGGCGCCCTTTCTGAGATCGGCCGGGACTGATACGATTCGTGTTCCTTACGTCGAAAGGGCCCCCATGTCGCCACCCAGCAGGCACTTGTTCACGTCCGAGTCGGTGACCGAAGGGCACCCGGACAAGGTCGCCGATCAGATCTCGGACGCCGTTCTCGATGCGATCCTCGAGATCGATCCGCGGGGCCGCGTGGCCTGTGAGACGCTCCTGACGACCGGCCTGTGCATCATCGCCGGCGAGATCACCACGCGCGGGTACGTGGACGTCCAGAAGCTGGCGCGGCGGACCATCGAATCGATCGGATACACCGATGCAGCGTTCGGCCTCGACGCGGCGAGCTGCTCGGTCCTCTCCGCGATCGACGAGCAGTCGGGCGACATCGCGATGGGGGTCGACACCGGCGGGGCGGGCGACCAAGGGATGATGTTCGGCTACGCCTGCCGCGAGACCGACGAGCTGATGCCCATGCCGATCATGCTGGCGCACGGCCTGACCCGGCGGTTGGCGGCGTGCCGCAAGGACGGCACCGTTCCGTTCTTCCGGCCCGACGGCAAGTCGCAGGTGACGGTCGAATACGAAGCCGGCCAACCCGTGCGGGTCGACGCGATCGTCGTGTCCACGCAGCACGCGCCCGACGTCGCCACCGCCAAGCTCGAAGAGGCGGTCCGGGACGCCGTCATCGCGCCGACGATTCCCGCAGGGCTTCTCGACAAGAAGACCAAGGTCTACGTGAACCCGACCGGCCGCTTCGTCACCGGGGGGCCGCAGGGGGACACCGGCTTGACGGGCCGCAAGATCATCGTCGATACGTATGGAGGAATGGGGCATCACGGCGGCGGAGCGTTCTCCGGCAAGGACCCGACGAAGGTCGACCGGTCGGCCTGCTACATGGCCCGCCACGTCGCGAAAAACCTCGTCGCCGCCGACCTCGCGACCCGCGCGGAGGTCCAGCTCGCGTACGCGATCGGCGTCGCCGAGCCCGTCTCCGTCCTCGTCAACACGTTCGGCACCGGAAAGCTGGACGAGTCGGAGCTCGTCGCGCTCGTGCGCGACAGCTTCCCGCTGACGCCTTCGGGCATCATCGACTTTCTCGACCTGCGGCGCCCGATCTACCGGCAGACGGCCGCGTACGGCCACTTCGGCCGGAGCGAGCCGGGATTCACCTGGGAAGTGACGGCGCAGGCCCAGAAGCTCAAGGCGACCGCGGGCGCGTAGGCGCCGATGCCGGGCGACCTCGATCCCAAGCCGGACGCCGCCTCGGGTCGGAGGCGGATCGAATGGGCCGAGCGCAGCATGCCCGTGCTGCGCGTCGTGCGCGAGCGGTTCGCCAAGGAGCGCCCGCTCGCCGGCCACCGCATTGCGGGGTGCCTCCACATCACGCCGGAGACCGCGAACCTGGCGATCACCCTGCAGGCGGCGGGAGCGACGATCGCGCTGTGCGCGAGCAACGCGTCGTCGACCCAGGACGACGTCGCGGCCGGCCTCTCGGGGGAATTCGACATTCCGACCTACGCCCGTCGCGGCGAGGACGCCCGTTCGCGTGCCGAGAATCTCGACCGCGTCCTGACGCTCAAGCCGACGATCACGCTCGACGACGGCGCCGATCTCGTCACCATCCTGCACGAGCGCCGGAAAGACCTGCTCGGCGACGTGAAGGGCGGCACCGAGGAGACGACCACCGGCGTGATCCGGCTCCGGTCGCTCGCGGCGCGGGGGCTGCTGCGGTACCCGATCGTCGCCGTCAACGACGCCGTGACGAAGCAGCTGTTCGACAGCCGTCACGGGACCGGACAATCGACGATGGACGGGATCGTCCGCGCCACGAACGTCCTGCTGGCCGGGATGCCGGTCGTGGTCGCCGGATACGGTTGGGTCGGAAAGGGGATCGCGATGCGCGCGCGGGGCTTGGGCGCGCACGTCACGGTCTGCGAGGTGGAGCCGGTCGCTGCCCTCGAGGCCTCGATGGACGGGTTCCGCGTCCTGCCCATGGCGGACGCCGCGCGCGAAGGACAGGTGTTCATCACCGCCACCGGGAGCTCGAACGTCGTGGCTGCGGCGCACTTCGCCTCGATGCCCGACAACGCCCTGGTAGCGAACGCCGGCCACTCCGACGTCGAGATCGACGTCGCGGCGCTCGCGCGGATCGCGCTCGGGCGGCGGACCGTCCGCGACCTCGTCGAAGAGTTCGAGATGCCCGACGGCCGGCGCATCCACTTGCTCGCCCAGGGGCGGATCGTCAATCTCGCCGCCGGTGAAGGCCACCCGGCCGCGATCATGGACATGAGCTTCGCCAACCAGTCCCTCTCGGTCGAGTTCCTCGTGAACAGCGCGGGCCGCCTCGATCCGACGGTGCTGTCCGTGCCGAAGGAGATCGACCACCGCGTCGCCGCGCTCAAGCTGCAGAGCTTGGGCGTTCGAATCGATGCCCTGACGGCGGACCAGAAGCGCTACCTCGCGTCTTGGGGCGACGGCGGATCGTGACGTCCCGAAGGTCCCGGCTCCGGACGGCTCTCATCGTCGCCGCGATTCTGGTCCCCGTCGTCTGGTCGGCGGCCGGGATCCGGCGCATCGATCCGTCGAGGGAGTTCGGGGTGCGGACCTGGCGCGGGTCGCACGATCCACAGGTCCTTTCGGGCGGGATCGTCTGGGCGCCCCCGTTCGCCTCCGGGCTGACCCGGTTTCCGACGGGCTCGGTCGAGCTGACCCTCCCCGATGCGGACGAGGCGATGCTGGTGAGCGACGACGGGAGCCGGTTCGGCCTCAAGGGCAACATCACGATCGTCTCCGAGCTGGCTCACGCACGAGAGCTCTACGCCGCGGCATCCGGGCGCGGGCTTCGCGGGGTGCTGGTCGCGGCCGTTCGTGCGTCCTCCGGAACCCTCGCGGACGCGGATCGCGACGAGCGAATGGTCTCGCCGCGCATGCTCGCGTTCGAAAAGCGGCTGCGGGACGAGCTCGCGGCCCGCGGCGCCCTGCTCGAGAAGCTGCGCCTCGAGGGGTTCGGCGATCTGCACGCCGCGCAACCGAAGATGCCGGTGCCACCCGACGTCCACGTGCTCGTCGTCGGGCTCGACGGGGCCGATTGGCGGATCGTCGATCCGCTGATGGCCGCCGGCCGGATGCCGAACCTGAAGAGGCTGGTCGACCGGGGCGTCCGCGCGAACCTGCTGTCGATCTCGCCGATGCTCTCGCCCGTGATCTGGACGAGCATCGCGACGGGCGTCGAGCCCGCGCGCCACGGCGTCATGGATTTCCTGGCGCCGGCGGCCGGAGGCGCGAGCGAGCCCGTGACGTCCGCCGCGCGCCGCGTGCCGGCGGTGTGGGAGATCCTCTCCGACGCGGGCGCCCGCGTCGGGGTCACCGGCTGGTGGGCGACCTGGCCCGCGGACGCGGTGAACGGATACATGGTCACCGACCGTGTCGCGTACCAGCTGTTCGGATACGGCTCCGACCCGCGCTCGGCCGCCGGCAAGACGCACCCCGCGGACGCCTACGACGTCATCCGTCCGCTCATCGAGCCGGCCGATGCGGTGTCGTGGAGCGACGTCCTGGGCTATCTCGACGGACCGCGAACGCGGCCCGACGAGTTCGACGCGGACGAGAAGCACCGCATCGACGAGTTCCGCACGCTCCTGGCCGCGGGACAGACCTACATGAAGTGTGCGCTCGCGATGCGCAGGCGCGACAACGTCCAGTTCGAGACCGTCTACTTCGAGGGCACCGACACGATCGGGCACCTCTTCATGTCGTTCCGTCCGCCGCGGCTCCCGTCGGCGTCCGCCGCTGGGTTCGCGTCCTTCCACGACGTCGTCGATCGCTACTACGAAACCGCGGATCGCATGCTCGGGGCGATGCTTCAAGAACGGGACGGCTGGACGGTTCTCGTCGTCAGCGATCACGGCTTTGCCTCGGATGCGACGCGGCCGCTCACCACGGATTCCCGCATCGGCCACGGCGCAGCCGCCGACTGGCATCGCCGCTTCGGAATCTTCGTGATGAGCGGGCCGGGGGTGAGGCGGGGGATGCGGCTGGACCAGGCCTCGGTTTACGACATCGCCCCCACCGTGCTCGCGCTGTTCCACCAGCCGGTGCCCCAGTCGTGGCCGGGCCGGGTTCTCGGTAAAGCGCTCGAGCCCGAGCTTCTCGCCGCGAATCCCGTGAGGCTGCGCGTCGACGATCCCATCCGGCGCGGAGTCGCCGCCGCGGTCCCCGACGAGCACCAGGAGGCCAACGAGCTCCGCGAGAAGCTGCAGAGCCTCGGCTACGTCTCCTCCGCGGCGGCGCAGCCGATGACGACGAAGAACAACAACGGCGTGGCGCTCCTGGCTGACGGGAAGTTCAAGGAAGCGGCGGAGTTCTTCCGGCAGGCCCTGAAAGACGACCCGGACCGTCCCACGCTGATGATCAACCTCGGGATCGCGCTCCGCTTTTCAGGCGCGCGCGCGGAGGCGCGCCAGCTCTTCGAACGGTCGTTCTCGACGGTGGAGGGCCGGCGCGCGGCGGGCCAGCAGCTGGCCCAGATGGCGCTCGACGACCACGATTTCGTCTCGGCCGAAAGGATCTTGAGGCGCGTGCTCGAGGGGGAGGGATCCGCCGCCGAGGTGCGAAACGCACTGGGATTGGTTCTCGAGAACGAGGGCCGGACGGCCGAGGCCGCCGTCGAGTACAACGAGGCCGCGCGACTCGATCCGAACGCCTCCGAGCCCCGAAACAATCTCGGGAACCTGGCGAAGAAAGCGCGCCGTCTGGAGGAGGCCGAGACGTGGTACCTCGCGGCGATCGCCGCGGATCCATACGCGATGGGGGCGTATAACAACCTGGCCCTGCTGTGCCAAGAGCGAGGCCAGTTCGACCGTGCGATCGATCTCTACGGCCGCGCCCTCGCCAAGGCGCCGACCAACGCCGTCGCCATGAACAACCTGGCGTCCCTCTATTTTGCGACCGGGCAGAACCGCGACGCGCGAGCCCTCTGGCGGAAGGCCGTCGAAAGCGATCCCAGGTACCCGTCCCCCCTCAACAATCTCGCCGGCATGGCGCTCGCGGACGGGGACGACCAGGCGGCGCTCGAGCTTCTGGACCGCGCGTTGGCCCTCGACCCGAATTACGGCGACGCCCGCATCAACCGGGCGCTCGTCGCGCGTAAGCGAGGCGATGTCGACGCGGCGCGCCGCGAGCTCGAGCTGGCGCTGAAGGACCCGCGCGCCGAGCCGACCGCGCGCATGCACCTCGGTTTTCTCGATCTGGAGGCCGGTCGCGCGAGGCAAGCGGCGGAGGCGCTCGAAGAAGCTCGACGTGAGCTGGGCGATCGGACCGACCTGCTCAATGCTCTGGGGGAGTCGTACAGCCGCCTGAACGATCGTCCGAAGGCGCTGGCGGCGTTGAAGAAGTCGCTCGCGATGGACCAGACCCAAGCGGGAGTTCGCGCTGACATAGAAAATCTAGAAAAACAATAATATAAATATAAATTATATTAACTACGTCGGAACGTAGAGAAGCAGGTACGCTCCGATCGCGCTGAAGAAGACGTTCGGTGCCCACGCGGAGAGCAGGGGCGGGAGTATCGTCTCGAACCCCAGCGCGTTGAAGATCGCCGCAGTCGCCCAGAAGACGATCGCGAGGATGAGTCCAACCCCGACGCCGTACATCGACCCGCGTCGACCGACCTTGAACGCGAACGGCAGCCCGAGCAGGACCGTGACGAACGGGGTGACGACGGCAGCCGATTTCTGCCAGTACTGCACGCGAAGGTGGGTGGTGTCGTAGCCGCTTTGAGCGAGGGAGTCGATCTGCTCCTCGAGCTCGGCGATCGAGGCTTGCTGCGGAAGGTCGCTTCCGGCGACCAAGGTCGCCTCCCGTCGCGTGAAGCTTTCGGGTGGATCGAAGACCGTGATCGACTCCTTGTCGAACCGCCGGTAATCACCTGAGGATCCCGGTTCCGGGAACGTCCGGTACCAGCCCTTCTCGGCATCCCATGCACGGCCGTCCCAGCGGGCGGACTGGCAGAACCACTGATCGAGGACGCGCGCCCCCGCGAGATCGACCCGGAACACGGACAACCCCTGGAACCGCTGGGACTGCGGGTCGAACAGACGGTAATGATAGAGGCGGCCATCCGAGCCGAACGTCCACCGTCCCATGGGTGACCAGCCGTAGGTGCGTGGGGTGCGGCCCTGGATCTGGTCCTTGACCGCTTGCGCTCGGCGATTCGTCTCGGGAGCGAGCCGGTCCTGGACGAGGTGCAGAACGCCGCAGCAGATCAGCGTCATGACGAGGATCGGAAGGCACACACGCCGCACGCTCATCCCGGCGGCTTTGAGGGCCGTCAGCTCGCCGTGGCGCGACAGCAGCGTCACCGCAAGGACGGCGGCGATCATCGTCGCGAAGGGCAGCGTGAAGATGAGCGCTCCCGGTATGAAGTACTTGAAATACCTGAGCAGCAGGATGGCCGGCTGCTTTCGCTCGACGAGGTCGTCGATCAATCCCTTGAGCTCGACCAGCGAGAAGATCAGATAGGTCGAGCCGAGCGTGAGGCCGAGGACACGAATGAAGAGCGTGACGATGTATCGGTCGAGCACGGACGCGATGCGCAGGCCTCCCGGGCTTTCGAGGTCGAGCTCCATGTCCGTCTTGCGAACGCGCGACCCTTTTCGCTCCCAGCGCCGCGCCTGAAGCTTCTTGAGCACCGTGCCGATGGCGCCGATGATCCGCGAGCGAATCGTGGCTCTGGACGGGCGGCGCATCCTGAGGTATCCGACGATCATCCACGTGAAGACCAGGAAGTTCGCCCCCCAGATGCCGATGACCATCGGCACGCGTCCGATTCGGGCTTGTTCCAAACCGAGGGTGAAGATCATCCAGTACGCCAGGACGATTCCCAGGCTGAGCGCAAACCCGGCACCCTTGCCGCTGCGCACGCGGGTCACGCCGAGCGGCAACGCGAGGAGGGCGAACACCATGCTGGCGAAGGGGAGCGCGACGCGCCGGTGTGCCTCCGATCGGGCGGAGCGCATCCGGTAACCGCGCAGCAGGGCGTTCGGCTCCCGCGTCGCAGCGCGGTACTCACGGAGGATCTCGCGCGGCGTCATGTCCGAGACCGTCTTCTCAGGATGCGCTTCCGACGGCTGCATCCAAGGCGGCAGGACGATCGGCGCCGGGACGAAGGTCTCGAACTGAAAGCTTCGATAGACGTCGGGGTCGTTCAACCGGAAGGAGTGCGCGACGCCGTCCTGAAACGTCAATCGCAATCGGCCGTCCCGATAGGCCATCGCCGCGACGGTCGCGTTCTTCGAGACGACGATCTGCTCGCTCGACCCGGCCGCCGGGTCGGGCGCCTTGTAGAGGATCGTGCGCTCGAGAATCCCTTGAGTTCCGGCGGGGATCTCGTCGACGAAAAGCACGTAACCCGGAAGCGAGTCGAAGAAGACGCGCGGCCGGATCTCGGTGCTGATGTTGCGAGCCGTCAGGATCTGGCCCTGCATGGCTCGGAATTGGTAGTTCGCCCACGGCTGCGCGAACGCATAGATCGCAAACGCGATCACGAACGCTGCCAGGCCGTGGAGGGCCATCGGCCGGATCAACTGGAACGGTCCCCAGCCGGCGGCCTGGAACGCGACGATCTCGCCGTCCGCGGAGAGCCGCCCTATGGCAATCAACGAGCCGAGAAGGGTACCGATCGGAATCGCCAGGACGAGCAGGTTGGGGATCTTGAGCGCGAGGATCTGGAGCACGACCCCGAGCCCGAGGTCCTTCTGGATGGCCTGCTGGGCAATGAAGAACAGATCATTGAGCAGGAGGATGACCGTCCAGACCGCGACGGCGACGAGCGTCGCGGTCGCGAGCTCCCAGAGGACGTAGCGCGTGAGCTGCCGCGGCCGGAGCATGGGCGGGCGAGTCTAGCAGGGCGAATGCTTGAGGTCGTTCAAAGGGCGAGTCATTTGACTGTTATATGTAGAGTCCGATAATGTATATTATGTAAACTAGAACTCAGGAAAAAGACTGTCGAGGAGACGGATTCCGCTAAGTCGTGATTTCGGGCGGTCGATTCTTGGACGCCCTACCCGGCGTGCTCACCGAGCCCTTGGCATCTTCATGGAGCTCACGGATAAGTTTCTCGAGGATCGACTGGAGCGCGCTGACGAGCTCAGCCTTTTGAACCTCGGGCTTCGGGAAGCTCAGGCTGAACTGGAACGCCTCGTCATCCGGAGCGTACCGGAAGACAAATCGCCTTGGCTTCCGTTCGTCGCCCGAACCGGCGCGGTGAAACTGGCGAGCCTCCTCGCGCGTGATGCCCTCGCCGGTGATGCGATCCACGAGCCGATGCATCGCCTCGGTCGTGTCTTGGCGGACGATCTGGAGGAGCATCGACTTGCTCTCGATGTCGGCCTGCCGACATCGCTCCTGGACGTCCTCGGGCATGCGGTTTAGACTGAGGGCCTCCGTGATCACTGTCCTCGACTTGCCGAGCTTTCGGGCGATCTCTTCGTGCGTGTAACGGAACTGGTCGCATAGGCGCTGAATCGCCGCGGCCTCCTCGAACGGTGTCAGGTCCTTCCGCTGGAGGTTTTCGATCAACGAGATCTCGAGCATCCCGCGGTTGTCGACGTCCACCTCGATGGCGGGGAGATGCCGCAAGCCGGCGAGCTTCGATGCCTGGTAGCGTCGCTCGCCCGCGATGATCTCGAAACGGCCGCCATCGATCGCACGGACCAGGATCGGCTCGAGTACACCCTTCTCCTTGATCGACGCCACCATCTCCGAGAGATCGCCGAAGTTCTTCCTTGGCTGATGCGGATTGGGCTCGATGCGGTCGATGTCGAGGAGTCGACCGATCGACTCGGTACGGCTCGAAGTGATCTCCTCCACGAAGTGGCTGTCGTGGCGCATGCGCTTGTCTTCGGGTAGGCCTCTGAACTTAGACACGGGAAATCACCTCCTCCGAAAGGCTGTAATACTCGGTCGCGCCCGACGAGGTCGGGGCGAACGTGAAGATGCTCTGCTTGTAAGCCGGGCTCTCCTCGAGCCGGACGCTCTTGGAGATGGTCGTCCGGAAGACCTTCTCACCGAACACGTTTCTGATTTGCTGGTGAATGTCCCGGGCGAGGATCGTCCGCTTGTCGTGGAGCGTGACGACGACGCCCAGGAACTCAAGCCCCGGGTTCGGCCTCGCGCGGATCTTCTCGTACGTCTCGAGGAGGTCGTCGGTCCCCTCGAGGGCAAAGTACGAGGATTGAATGGGAACCAGCAGATGGGTCGCGGCCACGAGGGCGTTGACGGTCAAGATTCCCAGCGTCGGCGGCGTGTCGATCACGACGTAGTCGTAAAGGTCGCGAATGGGGTCGATCTTGTCCTTCAGCCGGAAATGGCTGTCGAATTCCCCCACGAGCTTGACCTCAGCCTTGGCCAGCGAGATCCGAGAGCCAAGGACATCCAGATGCTCGTTCCCCGTCGTCTTGACGATGTGCTCAACGGTGACCGCCGGGTCGACCAGGAGGTCGTAAACGGTCCTGTCCGCCGGCTCGAGCTTGACGAACGAGATCGTCGCGTTCCCTTGAGGGTCGAGATCGATCAGGAGCGTCTTGAGATTCTTCTGGGCGAGAGCTGCGGCTAGATTGATGGCCGTCGTCGTCTTCCCGACTCCGCCCTTCTGGTTGGCGACCACGATCGTCATCGCACCCATCGCGCATCCCCTCCTCGGGTTACCACAGGATGTAGAGGTGCCGGTACAAACGGCCGCAAGGTATGGTGCCTCGGTGGACGCTCGTAGTGTACGGGCGGACCCCCAGAGGCGTCAACCTCGATGACGACTGAATTGTCGGCGGGAAGACTGTGTCTGACTAGGGCAACGTAAAAGTTGCTACACCCTACATCTCGTAGCGGCCGAGCTCTTCGGGATCGACGGTCTCGAGCCACCGCCGGAGCCGCTCGGCCTCGTCGATCTCTCCTTCCGAGCCGGACGCGGAGGAGCGAGCGAGCACGGCGTCCTCGACGAAGATCGGGACCTTCACGCGCAGGGCCAAGGCCATCGCATCGGACGGACGCGAGTCGATCGCCAGTTTTTCACCGTTCCGATCGAGATGAATCAGGGCGAAAAACGTGTTGTCGCGTAGATCGGTGATCACGACGCGGTCAACCTTGGCGTGCAGAGCGTCGATCAAATTGCCGAGGAGATCGTGGGTCATCGGCCGCGGCGCGATGCTTCCGTCGAGCTGCTGGGCGATCGCGTTGGCCTCGAACAGACCGACGAAAATCGGGAGGAGGCTCTCCCCTTCGTGCGTCTTCAAGATGACGATCGGCATGCGGGACACCGGATCCCACATCAGCCCCTTGACCTTCATTTCGACGGCCATGCCTGCTCCCATCGGCACTATATGCGCCGGGTTTTCACCGGGTCAAGCCCCGGCCACGATCTCGCCCCGTAGCGAGTATGCGCTCGCTTCCGCAACGCGCACGGTCTCGAACCGGCCCGGCGCCGTGGCGCCGTCGAAGTGGACCCATCGCGCGTCCGACGTTCTCCCTGTCCATCCCCGAGCGTTCTTGGGGTTGGGGCCTTCGACCAGGACCGCCACCTCGCGGCCGATCCACTCCCGATTCCTGCTCTCCTGGATGTCGTGCTGGAGCGCCTGGAGCCGTGAGAGCCGCTCGAGCTTCAAAGCCTGCGGGAGATCCGGGCCGAGGTGGACCGCCGCGGTGTTCGGACGCACCGAGTACGTGAACGAATACACGGTATCGAAGCGGACCTCCCCGAGAAGCGTCAGCGTCTCCTCGAACTCGGCCTCGGTCTCGGACGGAAATCCCACGATCACGTCGGTGCCGAGGCTGATCTCGGGGATGCGCGCACGGAGCCCGCGGATCGTTCTCACGTAGCCGTCCCGATCGTAGCCGCGCCGCATGGCCGCGAGGACGCGCGACGATCCGGACTGGACCGGCAGGTGAAGATAGGAGCACAGCTTCGGCCGGGCGGCGGCCATCGCGTCCATCAGGCGTTCCGTCATCTGCGCCGGGTGCGACGTCGTAAACCGGATGCGCTCGATGCCGTCGATCAGCACGGTCGCGGCCAGAAGGTCGCCGAGCGTGCGCCCGTCGGGGTCGCGATAGGCGTTCACGGTCTGACCGAGGAACTCGACTTCGCGGATTCCGGCGGCCGCGAGCGCCTTGACCTCGCCCATCACGTGGTCCATGTCGCGACAGATCTCGCGGCCGCGCGTTTGCGGCACGATGCAGAACGCGCAGCGGTGATTGCAGCCCTCGATCACGGTCACGAACGCCTTCGCGGAGGCCGACGTGTCGCGCCGGATCCGCTCCGGAGGGAACGTGATCGAATCGTCCCGCAGCTCGACGTCCACCGCGTGGCGCGCCGACTCGTCGCCGGCGCGCAGCCGCTCGACGAGGAGCGGCAGCGAGCGCGTCGCACGCGTTCCGATCACGAGGTCGACGTGAGGCGCGCGGGCGAAGACGGCGGAGCCTTCCTGCTGGGCGACACACCCGCACAGGGCAAGGACCGCATCGGGACGGGCCTCCTTGATCGCCTTCAACCGCCCCAGCTCGGAGTAGACCTTCTCGCGCGCCTTCTCGCGGATCGAGCAGGTGTTCAGGAGAACGACGTCGGCGTCCTGCGCGGAGTGCGCGCGCTCGTAGCCGACCGTCTCGAGCGCTCCCGCCATCTTGTCGGCGTCGAGAACGTTCATCTGGCAGCCCCACGTCTCGACGTAGTACCGGGGGGCGCTCAAGATCGGGCCTCGGAGTCCCGCGCGACGCCGGCGTCGTCATCGCCGTTGATCAGATCGCGCAGCTCCTTGCCGGGCTTGAAGTACGGAATGCGCTTGCTGGGTACGTCGACGCGGTCGCCGGTCTTAGGATTGCGGCCCAGCCGCGAGCGGCGCCGGCGCACGCGGAAGCTGCCGAAGCCTCGGAGCTCGATCTTGTCGTCGCTCCGGAGCGCTTCCATGATCTGGCTGAAGACGGTGTTGACGACGCTTTCCGCGTCCTTCTTGCTCAGGTCGGCGACCCGAATCACTTCCTCGACCAAATCGGCCTTGGTCATGCAACCGTCTCAGGAGCGCTAGCGCTCGCCGTCCTCGTCCGAGCCGCCCCGCCGCAGAACATCGTCCCCCATCAGATCGCCGAGCGTGGCGCTTCCGTCACCCGACTGACTCTGCTGATAGGCCGAGACCGAGCTGTCGTCGGGCTCATCGAGGGCCGCCTTGATCGACAGCCCGATCTTCTTCTCGGCGGAGTCCATCTTGATGATCTTGACGCGGACCTCTTGGTCGACCGCGTAGTGGTCGGCGGGGTTTTCGATCCGGTCGGCGGACATCTCGGAGACGTGGACGAGCCCTTCGATGCCCTCGAACAGCTCGACGAACGCGCCGAACTCTGTCAGCCGAACGATCTTTCCGGTCAGGACGTCGCCGACGCCATGGCTCTTGAAGAAGTCCTCGAGGACGTTCGGCTGGAGCTGCTTGATGCCGAGCGAGAGCCGCTGGTTGTCGGAGTCGATCTTCAGGATCACCGCTTCGACATCGTCGCCCTTCTTCAAGACCTCGCCGGGGTTCTTGATGCGGCGCGTCCAGGACAGATCTGAGATGTGGACGAGGCCGTCGACGCCCTCTTCGACCTCGACGAACGCCCCGAAATCGGTGATGTTCCGGACCTTGCCGTGAATGATGTCGCCGACTCTGTACTTGGTGTCGATCAGGTCCCACGGGTTCGGCTCGGTCTGCTTCAAGCCCAGCGACAGCCGCCGCCCTTCCTGGTCGATGTCGAGCACGACGCACTCGACCCAGTCACCGGCGTTCAGGATCTTCGACGGGTGCTTCACCCGCTTCGTCCACGACATCTCGGAGACGTGGATCAGGCCCTCGACGCCCTCTTCGACCTCGATGAAGGCGCCGTAATCGGT
>CAZYHZ010000082.1:0-14951 GCA_964647625.1 uncultured Acidobacteriota bacterium | reverse complement strand
TCCGCCAGCGCTCGCCGCGCCGCGATGTCGCCGAGCAAACGCGCCCACTCGCCCCCCAACGCGGCGGCGTCGGCGACGCGAAGCCCGGCGCCCTCCCGCTCGAGCGCCGACGCGATCTCGGCGACGTGCTCGGTGTGCGGGCCGAACAGGACCGGGACGCCGACCGCGATCGGCTCGAGCAGATTGTGCCCGCCGACCCGCACGAGGCTCCCGCCGACGAACGCGACGTCGGCCGCGGCGTAGAGCGCGGCAAGCTGGCCGAGGCTGTCGGCGACGACGACGTCGGTGTCGTCGGGGATGCGCCCTTCCGACGTCCGGGCGACGACGAAGCCGCGCCGCCGGGCCTCGTCGACGGCCGATGCGAAGCGCGTGGGGTGCCGGGGCGCGACGATCAGGCAGAGATCGGGGGCGTGGGCTCGCGCGGCGGCGAACGCGTCGAGCACGAGCGCGTCCTCGCCCTCGCCCGTCGAGCCCGCGATCACCACGGGGCGGGACGACGGCAGGCCGAGACGCTCACGAACGGCCGCGGCGCCCTCGAGCGGCGCCGGGATGTCGAACTTGAGGTTCCCGATCACGCGCAGATTCGGTTCCGGAACGCCGAGCGCGGTGAAGCGGGCGACCTCGTCGGGGCCGGCCACCGCGATGGCCGCGATCTCGCGTAGCAGCGGACCGTAGAGCCCCGAGAGCCACCGGTAGCGCGTCATCCGCTCGGGAGCCAGGCGCGCGTTGACCACCACGACGGGCACGTGCCGCAATGCCGCCTCCGACAGGAGGTTCGGCCAGAGCTCGGTCTCGACGAGAACGAGCAGCCCCGGCTTCAGTCCGTCGAACGTGCGCCGCTGCGCGGACTCGAAATCGAGCGGGAGAAAGAAGGAGGCGTCGAAGACCGGAGAGGCCGGAAGCTGTGCCAGCCCCGTGCGCGTTACTGCCGAGGCGAGGAGAGGGCGACCAGGCTTCCGCCGTGAAAGCTCCGCGCCGAGCGCGGAGACGATCTTGGCTTCCCCGACCGACGCGCCGTGGATCCAGACGCCCCCCGGGGGGACCTCGGGGAGGCGGCGGCCGAGCCTCTGATCGCGCTCGAGCTCGGCCGTTTTCGACGCCCGGGGCCAGGCGCCGAAGACCACCGAAGCGGCCCGCGCCGGGAGCAACGCTGCGTTGTAAATCGTTCTCATCGCGTGTTGGCCGGCACGGCGCAAAGCGTGACGAGTCTAACAGATGGACGCTCCCCGACCGCGAACCTATATTCGGCCCGTGGCCATCCGGACCCCCGAAACCGACGTGTCCCCGAGAGCGCCGGCCAGGCGCCGCGTTCGCATGGTCTATCTGCTGCTCGGGGTCTTCGCGCTCGTCGCGCTGGCACCCCTGTGCTCGGTGGCCTGGAAGCTGATCGCCGGCAATCGTGAGGCGCTGAAGACCTCGCAGCAGGAGTACCAGCTCCTCCTCGCCTCGGCGATCTCGCAGCAGATCGACGCGCACGTCGACTCGCTCCGGGCGCGCGTCGTCCAGGGCGCGCGCGTGCTCGCGTCGGCTTCGACCCGGCCGGGCGGCCGCTCGGACGCCGCGGCGCAGGAGCTGCTCGATGCGCTCGTGGACGAGCACATGCTCCGCTACGTGCGCTTCCAGGATCTGAAGGGCCGGGTGATCGAATCGCCACCGCGCGCGTCGCTGCCCCCGGGCCTCGAGCCGTCGTTCGTCGATTCGTTTCGCCGGGCAGCCGCGAGCCTCGCCGACGGCAGCGGGGCGATCGCGGACCTGGCGCCGCATACCGCGCCGCTGTTCCCGTCGACGACCCCCAAGCGGGCCGCGATCATCATGACGACCCCCGTCGTCGCGGACGGCCGGTTTCTCGGCGTCGTGTCGGGGGTCATCGACCTGCAATCGGTCTGGGACGCGGTCGTCACGGGCGGGCGCCGCACCGGCCACGCGCTGTTCGCCGTGGACGGGCAGGGCCGTCTGTTCGCCGCGACCGACCTGTCGGGCGTCGAGATCGGACGCGACATGTCGGATTCGACGATCGTCAAGCGCTTCCTCGACCGGCCGGGTCTCGCGACGGAGACGATTCCCTACAAGTGGTCGCCGCGGCGGTCGGGGGCGGTCGAGCGCTACCTCGGCTCGTACGAGCTGTCGCGGGAAGGATGGGCGGTATTCGTCCAGGCGCGCGAGCAGGACATCTACGGCGAAGTCAGCTCGATGATCGAGAGCACCCTGAAGTGGGTCGCGCTGGCCCTGGTCTCCGCCCTCATCGCAGCCGCGCTGTTCGCCCGCGTGATCGCCGAGCCGGTGAATCGCCTGGCCAACGCCAGCCATGCGTTTTCCGCCGGTGACTATGCCACACGTGTCGACGCCCACTCGATCACCGAGGTCGGGGACCTCGCCGAGACGTTCAATCACATGGCCGCGGAGATCGAGAAGCAGATCAAGGGGCTGCGCCACGCCGCGGCGGAGAACAAGCAGCTCTTCCACGACACGGCGCGGGCCTTGGTCGGCGCGATCGACGCCAAGGACCCTTACACGAAAGGTCACTCGTCGCGCGTGAACAAGTACTCGATCATCCTGGCCCGCCACTACGGGCTCGCCGACGCCGAGGTCGACGAGATCGACATCTCGTCCTTGCTCCACGACGTCGGCAAGATCGGCATCGACGACAAGATCCTGAAGAAGCCCGGCCGGCTCGACGACACCGAGATGGAGGCCATGAAGAAGCACACGACGAAGGGCGAGCAGATCATGGCGCCGATCCGGAAGATGAAACGCATGCTCCCCGGTCTTCGCAGCCATCACGAGCGCTGGATGGGCGGCGGTTACCCGGACAATCTCCAGGGCGAGAAGATCCCGTTGATCGCCCGGATCATCGCGGTGGCCGATTCGTTCGATGCCATGACGACCCAGCGCCCCTACCAGGATCCGATGACGTTCGATCAGGCGCACGCGCGGCTGAACGAGCTCAAAGGCAAGCACTTCGACGTCCACGTCGTCGAGGCGTTCAATCGCGCCTACCGCGCGGGCGAGATCCGTCAGGAGGAGACGCCGCAGGACAAGCCGCGGGTTCCGGAGCCGAGCGCGGTCTGAGCACGGGTCGGAGCGTCAGAGATTGAGCAGGTCCTCGGGCGTCATGTCGAACTCCTGGACCCCCGCCCCGCGGGCGAGGTCGCCGAGCATGCGCTCCAGCTCGACCTCCTCGGTCCCGGTTTGGGCATCGGGGTACCGGAGGCGCCGCAGCCGCAGCGTCGTGAGCGTCGGGAGAGCGGCTTTCTTCTCGAGCACCGCGAGGTAGATGAGCGTCGCCCAGTCCCGGCCGTCGCGACGCACCGCGGATTCGCGGAGCGCTTTCGCCATGCGCGGCCCGCCGAGCCGCCGCGCCGCGTACGCCGCAGCCGCGCGCGCGTCGCGCATCTCCCAGGCGTCAAACGACTTGTCGGACAGGTGCCTCTCGACGATGTCGGCCGCGCCTGTCGTACGAGCCTTCCCGATCGCGACGAGGATCCGGATGCGCTCGGCGACCGGCAGATCGGTCTTTGCCGTTCGGACGGCGAGCGCATGAACGGCCGGCGGCGTGCCGATCTCGGCGAGGCGCCGTCCCGCCAGGAAGCGGAGGTCGTCTTGCGGAGAGTCGAGCGCGGCGATCCACGCGGTCACGTCGTCGTGGTTCTTCGCGATCGCCTCCAGCCGGCGCGTGCACGAGCCGAGGATGTCGGCGATCTGAGGATCGGTCTGCACGGAGGCGGCGGTCTTCAGGTCGGCGATCGGATCGGTGTAATCGAGCGCCACCAGCGCCTCGCACTGCTCGCGGATCTCGTCCCTCAGGCCCGGGCTGCCGACAGGCTCCTTCACGATGTCCAGAAGCGCTGCGGCGCGACGCGGGGCGACGCGCTTGTCGCCGGCGAGAGTCAGGATGTCCTGGGCGGCCCGCGCCACGAACGGCCTGTGGTCCGAGACCGTGGCAAAGACCGTGTCCATCGCGCCCTCGCCTCCGATCCCCGCGATCGCCTGGAGCGCGCGCACCGCGGTCGTCGGGTCCGCGCTCGACATGACGGACCGGAGCAGCTGAAGTCCCTTCGGGCTTCCGATCGCGCCGATCGCTCCGACGACATCGGCGCGGTCGAACTGATTCGGTGAGTCGACGTTCGCCCGGAGGATCGGCAGCGCCTCCTCGCCGCGCATGGCCACGATCGTGCTGTAGAGACGGGCGCGCACCTCGACGTTCTGCTCGACGTCGAGCCGTCCGACCATGCCCTTGAAGCAAGGCTCCGGCTTCCACCGCTCGAGGTCGGCCGCGATCAGGAGCCGGACCTTCTCGTCCTTGTCCGACAGCAGATCGAGGACGTGCTGGCACTGCGCGGGCGGAGCCAGGAGCGAGACCGCGTCGGCCGCTTCGGTGCGGATGGCGGAGGACGCGTGGGAGAGCAAGGGGATCAGCTTCGGGACGAACGAGGCATCGCCGGCACGTCCGATCGCCATGATCGTGTCTTCCAAGCTGTCGACCGCGGCGGGGTCGTTCACGTACGCGTCGAGCTGCTTCCGCAGCGTCGGCGCGACCGGCGGCCCGGCCAGGAGAGCAATGTGGGCGTGGAGCGGAAGCTCGGGGACCATCGCCGCGCCGTGCATCTTGATCTGCCCGCTCTGGACGAGCTCCATCACGTCCTTCGAGCCGAGAAGAGCGAGGCCGAACAGCGACCACCGCTTGCAGTGCGCGCCGAACTTGTTGTTGCGCGCGTCCGCCTCGCGCAGCGCCTTGTGAAGCGCCGCGTCCGCGTCCTTCCCGCCGAGGAGCCCGAGCGCGTAGGCCGCGATGTTGAACGTCTGCGCGTCCATCAGGTCGGTCTCGGCGACGAGGAACGGCACCACGTCGGGCCCGATCGCGATCAGGCGGTCGGTGATTTCCCAGAAGAGCCTCGGATGGTCGTCGCCCGGCTGCGGCGAGCGCACGTCCTTCCAGATCGCGCTGACGATCGGACGGACGCGCTCCTGCGCTGCGAGCTGTTCGGGAGTCGGAGGCTGGGGCTCTTCCTGCGCGGAAAGCCGTGCGGCGGACAGGGCGGTGACGACGATCAACGCCGTGATTCGGGGGGCGAAGGCCATGAGCGAGGGACTATACGCCGCCCCCCGCGGAGCCGCAAAAACCACCGAATCCGGGTTGAGTTTCGTCGCATCTTCGCCTAGGCTTCTCGTCTGCGGGAGGTGGACCGTGGCGCTCACACGACGGCAGAGGGAAGTCTTCGACGTCATCCGCGAATTCATCGACGAGCACGGGTACTCGCCGAGCCTCGAAGAGATCGGCCAGACGCTCGGGCTTTCGTCCGTCGCGACGGTCCACAAGCACATCTCGCACCTGGTGGACAAGGGGTTCGTGCGCCGCGTCTGGAACCAGAACCGCTCGATCGAGCTGGCGGACGATCACAACGGGAAGGCGCTCGATCTCCCTCTCGTCGGAACGATCGCGGCCGGCGACCCGCTCGAGGCGTTTCCCACCTCCGAGACGATCACCGTCCCGGCCGACATGGTCGCCGGCCGGGGCCGCACGTTCGTCCTGAAGATTCGCGGCGAGTCGATGATCGGCGAGCAGATCCGCGAGGGCGACTACGTCATCATCGAAGAGCGGCAGGTCGCCCGCGACGGCGAGACGGTCGTCGCGCTCGTCGACGGGTCCGACGCCACGCTCAAACGCATCTATCGCGAGGGTCCGACCGTGCGGCTGCAGCCCTCACACCCGACGATGGCGCCGATCGTCGTCGAAGCCTCCCGCGTCCGCGTGCAGGGGGTCGTCGTCGGCCTGATCCGGAAGTACTGATCGATTGCGCGCGCTCCCGCCGGCGCTCGATCCGGACGCCGTCTTCGCGTTCCTCAGGCGTCCTGCCTTTCCGGCCCTGATGTTCGATGGACGGGGAGGGCACGACGGCGCGTGGCCGTGCCGCGTCGCGGTTCATCCCCGGCCGCTCATGCGTATCGCGACGGTCCCCGCCGATCGTCCCGCGGAGCTCCGTGCGCTCGACGAGGTGGTCGTCCGCCGAAGAGCCCGCGGCGGCCCCGGGGGCACGGGTGTCGCGGTGCTCTGCGCGTACGAAGCGTTCACGCCGGACGGGGGGCGCGACGGAACGGGAGACGTCCTCGCATTCGAGGTCGACGCGTCGATCACGTTTCCTGCGGACGGCCCGCCCATTGCGGCTGGGGACGAAAAGCTCATCGACGCGGCGTGGCCCCTGCTCGACAGGGGCTCCGGCGCACCGCCCCCGACCGAAGGGCCGAAAGCCGCGGGCCGCCCGCACACGAGCCTGCCGCGCGAGGCGTATCTCGCGGCGGTCGATCGCGTGAAGCGGCACATCGTCGCCGGCGACATCTACCAGGCCAATCTCACGCAGCGGCTCGCCGCGCCGTTTTCGGACGATCCATGGCGCCTCTACCGTGCGCTCGCACGGGCCACCCCCGCTCCGCGATCGGCGTTCCTGGAGGTGCCGGGGCTCGCCCTGGCTTCCGTCTCGCCCGAGGTGTTCGTCGACGTCTCTCGTTCCGGGCGCGCGGAAACGCGGCCGATCAAGGGCACGCGCCCGCGAGCCGCAACGCCGGCCGACGACGCGCGGGCCGCGGAAAGCCTCGTGGGATCGGAGAAGGATCGCGCCGAGCTCGTGATGATCGTCGACGTGCTGCGCAACGACCTCGGCCGCGTCGCGGCGACCGGCACGGTCGCCGTGCCCGAGGTGGCCGCGCTGCGCTCGTACCCGGCCGTGCATCACCTCGTCGCCCGGGTTACGGCACAGCTTGCCCGCGATCTCGAATTCTCGCGGCTGCTCACGGCGCTCCTTCCCGGGGGATCGATCACCGGCGCGCCGAAGCGCCGCGCGGTGGAGCTCCTCCGCACGATCGAGCCCTGTCCGCGAGGGGCCTACACCGGCACGCTGTTCTGGATCGACGACGACGGCAGCTTGACGTCCAGCATCTTGATACGATCCGCCGTCGTGACCCAGGGGCACGTCTCGATCGGCGCGGGCGGCGGCGTCGTCGCCGATTCGGACGCCGAATCCGAATGGCTCGAGTCGAACGCCAAGGCGCGCGCGCTGACCCGGGCTCTCGGGTTCGACCCCGAGGAGGCGGTTTGATCGGCCGTCAGCCGCAGGGGCGCGCGATCAGGGACGGTGCGTCCGTACCCGCCTCGGAGCTCTCACTGCCGTGGGCCGACCCGATCGCGCAGTGGGGGATCGGGGTCTTCGAGACGCTGGCCGTGAGCGGTGCGGCCGTCCGCGACCTCGATGCGCATCTGCTCCGGCTCGGCGCCGCCGCGAAGAGGCTCGCGGTCGAGCTTCCGGAGGCTTCGCGGCTGCGCGAGGCCGTTGCCGGAGTCGCGAGCGAGCGCGGCGACGAATATTCCTGGCTCAAGGTCGTCGTCTCACGATCTGGGACGTGGGCGGTTTTCGCGGGGCCGGCGGATCGCAGCGCGCGAGGCCGGCCGGTGTCGGCCGTCATCCTGCCTGGGCGGCGCCACCGGCTCGATGCGACCGTGGGACTCAAGACCGTCGGGTACGCGCACGCGATGCTCGGCCTCGAAGAGGCGGCACGACGGGGCGCCGACGACGGATTCTGGCTCAACGATCGCGGTCACCTGATCTCGGCCTGCACGTCGAACGTGTTCGTCGCGCGCGGCCGCGCGCTGGTGACGCCGGCTCCGGCCGATGGGGCGCGCGAGGGCGTGACGCGCGAGCAGGTGATCACGGCTGCTATGGCGCGGGGCTTTCAGGTTCGCGTCGGAAAGGTGCGCATCGACACGCTCCGCCATGCCGACGAGGTGTTCCTGACCGGGACACTGTCCGGGATCCGCCCTGTCGTTCGCATCGACGGCCGCGCCGTCTCCGGCGGAGCCGCCGGCCCGATCGCGGCGATGCTCGCCGGGCAGCTCGCATGACGGTGGCGCGAAAGCGCGATGCGTGGCTTCTCGCGGCGGCGCTCGCGGCGCTGACCGCAGTCGTGTACGCCCCGGTCCACCGGTTCGAGTTCTTGAACTACGACGACAGCGTCTACGTGACGGACAACGAGCACGTGAGTCAGGGGATGAATGCGCAGACCTTTCGCTGGTCCCTCACCGCCTTCGACGGAGGGAACTATCATCCGCTGACGCTCTGGTCGCACCTCCTCGACGTGTCCCTGTTCGGCGTCGCCTCCGGTCCCATGCACGTCGAGAACCTCGTGTGGCACATCGTCAACACGCTCCTCCTCTTATGGATCTTCTGCGCCGCGACGTCGCGCATCGGGCCGTCGGCGATCGTCGCCGCGCTGTTCGCGTTGCATCCTCTGAACGTCGAGACGGTCGCCTGGATCGCAGAGAGGAAGAGCCTCCTCAGCACCACGTTCTGGTTTGCCGCCCTCCTGACGCACATGAGGTACCGGCGCACGCTCGACCGGCGGTTCTACTGGACGACGGTCGCCCTAGCAGCGCTCGCGCTGCTGGCGAAGCCGATGGCGGTCACGCTCCCCCTGACGCTCGTACTCCTCGACGTCTGGCCGCTCAACACCGGGCCCCGCGGCCCGTCGGCCCTGCGGCGCTACGCCGTCGAGCTGGCGCCGTACGTCGCGCTGTCGCTCGCAAGCGGCATCCTCACGATCGTCGCGCAGCGCTCGGTCGACGCGATGCAGACGTTGAAGGAATATCCGTGGACGTTCCGCGTGGGCAACGCCGTCGTCTCCTTCGTCTGGTACCTGAAGGCGATGGTGTGGCCGACGCACCTCGCCGCCTTCTACCCGCACCCCATGGAGACCCTCGCGGTGGGCGAGATCGTGCTCGCGGCGGTGGTCCTCGCCGTCCTCGTCACGCTGGTCGTCATCGGCCGCGCAATTCCCGCGCTCGTCGTGGGCGCCGTCTGGTACGTCGGCACGCTCCTTCCCGTCGCCGGGTTCATCCAGGTCGGCTCGCAGGCCTACGCCGACCGGTACGCGTACATCCCGCTGATCGGGATCTTCTTCGCGCTCGTCTGGCTCGTCCTGTGGGCCCTCGAGAAGCGCAGCCCGGCATGGCGAAAGGCCGCCGCCGTCGTTGCCGTCTGCTGGATCGCGGGCCTGTCGATCGACACGCGTGCCGAGCTGGTTTACTGGCACGACAGCATCACGCTGTTCTCACATGCCGCCGAGGTCGTCCCGCAAAACGCGATGGCCCACTTGAATCTCGGGATGGCCTACGTCCAGAAGAACGACATGACCCGGGCGCTCCTGAACTTCAAGAAGTCGGCGGAAATCTCGCCGTGGGAAGTCGATGCCTTCTCGAACATGGGGAACGCCTTGCGCATTCTCGGGCGGCCGGAGGAGGCCGTGACGGCCTACCACCAAGCCCTCGACCTTTCGCCCGACGACGCCTCGACCCACTACAACCTGGCGGTGGCGCTCGTCGATCTCGGACGCAAGCAAGACGCGATGGTCGAGCTGAACAGGGCGATCCGGTTCAAGGCCAACTACGTGAAGGCGCGCTTCCTGCTCGGCACGCTGCTCGCTCGCGCCGGGCAGCTCCCGGCCGCCCGCGAGCAGCTCGAGGAAGTCCAGCGGCTCGACCCGAGCTATCCCGAAGTCGGTCGGTGGATCCAGCGGATCGACGAGCTTCAGGGGCGCTGAGCGAACGCGAGGTCGTAAAGCGCCTGCTGTTCGATGGCGTGCGCCTTGGCCGACCCCGTCGCCGGGCTCGCGCTCTCCGACCGCTTCACGGACGTGACGCCGCGATTCCCCGCGATCCGCGCGAGCCGCGGCCTGACGAAAGAGAGCGCTCCCGCGTTCGCGGGCTCCTCCTGGACCCAGACGATCTCGCGAGCATCGCGAAGCTCCGCCAGCGCCGACTGCACGACCGCCTCCGGGAAAGGATAAAGCTGCTCGATCGCCACGATCGCGACGTCCGATGCGTTCCGCTTCGTACGCTCGGCCGTAAGGTCGTGGCGGATGCGGCCCGAGCAAACGAGGACCCGCCTCGCATCGGCGGGCGCCGGGCTCACGAGAACCGGGCGGAATCGCCCCGCCGTCAGCTCAGCGCGGTCGGAGCCCGAGGCGGGCTCCCGGAGCATGCCCTTCGGCGTGAGGACGACGAGGGGCTTCCGCCAGGCCGTCAGGACCTGCCGCCTCAGGAGGTGAAAGTACTGTGCGGCCGTCGTCGGCTGGCACACCTGCATGTTGTCCTCGGCGGCAAGCTGCAAGAACCGCTCGAGCCGCGCCGACGAGTGCTCCGGTCCTTGGCCTTCGTAGCCGTGGGGGAGGAGCAGCGTCAGCCCCGAGAGCAGCTTCCACTTGTCCTCGCTCGCGGAGACGAACTGGTCGAAAATTACCTGAGCGCCGTTGGCGAAATCACCGAACTGCGCCTCCCACGCCACCAGCGCCTCGGGGTAGTCGCGGCTGAACCCGTACTCGAACCCCGCCGCGGCCGCCTCCGACAGCGGCGAGTCGATGATCTCGAAGAACGCGCCGGAAGCCGCCAGTGCCGACAGAGGGATGTGCCTGGCGCCGGTCGTCCGATCGACCCAGACGGCGTGCCGTTGATTGAACGTGCCGCGCCCCGAGTCCTGGCCGGCGAGCCGCACCGGCGTCCCTTGAAGAAGCAGCGAGCCGATGGCCAGCGCCTCCGCCATGCCCCAGTCGACGGGCGCCTCCCCTTGACCCATCGCGAGCCGCCGCTCGAGGCCCTTTGCGACCTTCGGATGGAGGTTGAATCCCGAAGGCGGCGCGGTGATGCGCCGCGCGATGTCTTCCAGCGCTTCAGCGGCGACCCCCGTGTCGACGTCGAATTCTTCCCGCCAAGGGCCTCCGGCGAATCGATCCCAGTAGCCGGGAAGCGCGCGCAACACGGGCGCTTCCGTCGCCGCGCGCCCCTTCGCCAGCTCCGCATCGAGCGAGGCTTCGATCGACGAGCGGAGCGATTCGAGGCCGGCCTCGCTCGTGCTCGTCCGCCCGGCGTACAGCTCATACAGCGGGGGACGGTCCGCGATCGCCGCGTAGAGCAGGGGCTGGGTCGTCGTCGGGTCGTCCACCTCGCTGTGGCCGTAGCGCCTGTAGCCGATGAGATCGATGACGACGTCGCTCGCGAATTCGTAGCGGTACTCGAGCGCGATCCGCGCCGCGCGCTCGGCCGCCTCCGGGTCCTCGCCGTTGACGTGAAGGATCGGGATCGACAGCCGCAGCGCGAGATCGGACGCGTACCGCGAGGTGTGAAGCTCCAGCGGCTCGGTCGTGAACCCGATGCGATTGTCGACGATGACGTGGACCGTCCCGGAGACGGTGTAGCCGGGCAGGCCGGCGAGGTTCAGCGTCTCCGCGGCGATCCCCTGGCCCGCGAACGCGCCGTCACCGTGCACGCAGATCGGAAGCACGTGCGCCGCGGCGCCAGCCTCCGCACGCTGCTGTCGCGCACGCGCCCGGCCCATCAAGACCGGATCGACGGCCTCGAGATGGCTCGGATTCGAGACGAGGTGCATGTCGATCGTCGCGCCGGATGCCGTCCGATACGTGCCGGTCGCCCCGAGGTGGTATTTCACGTCGCCGCCGCCGAGCGCGCTCCGCGGATCGACGTCGCCGAACCCGGCGAACACGGACGACGGCGCGACACCCACGACGCGTGTCATCACCGACAGGCGCCCGCGATGGCTCATACCGATCATCGCGAGGCGCGCGCCGCGATCGGCGCCCGCCTCCAGGATCCCGTCGAGCACGGTGACGAGCGACGCCGCTCCTTCGAGCGAGTACCGCTTGGTCCCGACATAGCGCGCGTGCATGAACCGCTCGAAGACCTCGACCTCGGCCAGCCGGCGGAGGATCCGCGCCCGGTCCGGCGTCACCGCCTCGGCTTCGAGCCGGTCGGCGACGAACGCACACCGATCGGAATGGGGGATGTGCATGAACTGCGCGCCGATCGACCCGCAGTAGATCGCGCGCCAGCGATCGGCGTCCCGGTCGCCTCGGTCCAGCTCCGGATGCGGCAGGGGAGGAAGCCGCCCGAGCGCATCGAGGTCGGCCTGGAGGTACCCCCAGCGGCGGAACGAGTCGGCGAGGGGATCGCGGTGCATCGGGGCTATTTTCGCGCGAACTCTCCCGCCAGCGCATCCGCTTCGCCGTTCCGCCCCGCCGCGCGGTAGAGTTGCATGCGGGCGAAGCGGCTCGCCTTGTCCTGCACGGCCGACGCCTCGGCCTGAGCGATGGCCTGGTCGAGGGCGCCGGTTCGCTTCAGCAGCATCGCCCAGGCTCCGACGATCGCGGCGTCGAACGGCGCGAGGCGCATCGCCGCCTCGAGGTGCGCCTTCGCGCGCGCCCCGTCGAACTTCGCGAGGGCGACCTTCGCGCACCAACTCTGGATCTCGACCGAGTCCGGCGCCAGCTCCGCCGCGCGCTCGAGCGATTCGAGCGCCTCGTCCTTCTCGTCCTGGGCGGCGAACAGGCGGCCGAGCTGGTAGTGCGCGGCAGCGAGCTTGGGCTCGGCCTCGACGACCGCCTTCGTCTCGCGCACGGCGCCTGCAACGTCGCCGGTCTGTCCGAGCACGAGGGCACGCGTCAGCTTGAACGAGGGCTCCTTCGGGCGGCGCGCGATCAGCTTGTCGCTCAGCTCGAGCGCTTCCTTTCCGCGGCCGTCCTCGAGCAGCAGGCCGGCCAGATCCCCGTCGGCGCCTTCGAGCGTCGGCTCGATGCGGACGACCTCGGTGAATTCCGCGATCGCGGTCTTCCTGTCGCCCCGCGCCCGTGCATAGCGCGCCAGCTCGAGGTGAGGGGAGGCGAGGTCGCCGTCGATCTCGACGGCGCGGCGGAACCGGCGCTCGGCCTCCGCGTCGTCACTGAGCGCCTGGCTCGCCGATCCGATGCGCGCTTCGAGGGCTCCCGTCCGGAAGATCCCGATCCCCGCCGCCATCGCGAGCAGATTGCGGCCTCGCGCCAAAGTCTCCAGCCGGTCGGGAGCGCTCTCCGGCGCCGCGCGCGCGGATTCGTAGAGCCTCGTCCCCTGGATCGTGCCGTACTGCACGATCGCGGAGTGGGCGAGAAACACGACCCACAGAGCCGCAACCAAAAGAAAGACACGCCCGTGTCGCGTGCTCCTCCCGTTCGCCGTGAGCTGGTACCGCGAATACCTCAGGTTCTCGACGTACCCCATCCGCGCCGCCGTCAGCAGCGTGTACGCGCTGATGGCGGCCAAGCCCAGCGCGAGCAGGAACGGCACCGCGTCGTAGAGCGCGCGAAGGATGACGATCGACACGAGGAAGATCGCCGCCATCGCGACTTCTTCCTTGAGCGTGAAGTCGTAGGGCCGCGGCGCCGGCGTCGCCCGCGGCGCGCCCTTCGCCCGCGACGGCGCTCCGAACCCGTACGACAGCGCGTCCTTCGGGCACACGTCGATGCAATCCATGCACTTCATGCAGCCCGGATCGACGACCATCTTGAACAGCTTCACTTCCTCGTGAACCCTCACGTTCGACGTGCACGTGGCCGTGCAATGCCCGCAGCCGTCGCACGCATCGCTGACGCGGATCTTCCCCGGGGCGAACGTGTCCGCGAGCCCGAACACGCCGCCGTACGGGCACGCATACGTGCAGAAGCCCTTGTTCCCGAGCAGGTACACGATCAGGAAGCCGCAGACCGCGAATGTGAGCCCGCCGACCCACGGACCCGGGAAGCGCCCCCACAGGTTGTCGGTGAAGAACGCCGCCCGGAAGGCCGGATGCTGCTGGCCGAGGAAGAAGCGCACCACGGAGGGCATGACGAACATCCACGCCGCCGCGGCGATCGGCACATACACGAGCAGGCGTGACCGGAACGGCTTCGGCCGGATCTTCATCCTCCGCAGCGCCCACGTGCACAGGTCTTGAAGCGCGACGATGTGACAGCCCCATCCGCAGAAGAACCGCCCGAAGATCAGCGTCCCCAGGATGAGGATCGCGAACAGGACGAACCCCGCGTTGACGAGCCCCTGTCCGAGCGTCTGCATCGCCTCGCTCGGCTCGACGGGCGTCAGCGTCCGTCCCGCGATCTTCCAGTGAACGAAGTGCGCGATGGCGACGAGATAGACGAGTGCAAGACTCGCGGCCCTCCAGTGCGCTCGCTTGGACTTACGAACGGGACCGCAGTGACCCGACGGACGATCGCCCGGATCCTTCTCCTTCAGGATCGGAAGAGAAGCCCGCTTGAGCTTCGCGGCGTGGGCCATGGAGTCCCCCCGAATCCCACCATCCTACGCCCGCGCGGAGGGCTCAGTGGGCGAAACCACGGTTCGGGATTAGGCTCTTGCTTCGTGCCAGCGGCCCGCGGCGCGCACAACAAGGGCATGGCCAAGTCCGCCAGCCTCGCCTCGCCGTCGCTGCTCGATGCCGGCATCTGGGTCACCGTCCTCAAGCTGGTGACCGCTCACACGCTCCCCGAGCAGCACGATTCGGGAAACTTCTTCCACTATCGAACCGCGGACAACAACTCGTTCCCATCCGGGCACGCGATGGCCGCGTTCAGCATCGCCTCGGTCTTCCCGTCCACGTATCACGAGCACAAGTGGGTTCCGTGGGTGTCGTACGGCCTCGCCGGCCTCGTCGGAGTCCCGCGCGTGGTGCTCGCGCGCCACTACCCCGGGGACGTCATCGTCGGTTCCGTCCCGGGCGCCAGCATTGGCCGCGGCGTCGTCGCGCGGAGCGACGACGGGTCACCCGCGCGCAACCACGGCATGTTCGGGCCCGTGGTCGGGCCGAACGGCGAGGTTGGGGGTGGGCTGGAGCGATAGCTGGCAGTGATGGTGGCTCTGGACAGATTCAGACGATGTCGCGTAGCTGGGGCAATCTAGACCGATCCCGCGAACTGCGGCGGGGGACCCAAAGCCACATGCAGATGCGGGAACATGAGGGTCCAGTGTGGTCACGGGAAGTCCCAACGCATTGTTCCCGCTCAGGAATGTTCCGGCGGAACCTCATTCCGCTAACGATTATTGAACCGGCAGCATTGTAGTTGACCTACGCGGCGTATCGGATGGCGGGATG
>CAZYHZ010000081.1:0-14980 GCA_964647625.1 uncultured Acidobacteriota bacterium | reverse complement strand
GGCGGGGCGAGCGCGCGCCGGAACACCTCGCGGTTGATCCGCGGCACTTCCGGCAGCGCGCCGATGCGCGCGCCGAGGGCGCGCTCGATCCGGCGGATGCGCTCGTTCGGAACGGGGTGCGCCACCGACGTCTCGGCCGTCGCCGCCTCGCCGCGCTCGATCGCCGCGCCCAGCCGCTTGAGGTAGCGGCAGGCCGAGGCGGCCTCGTATTCGAGCTCGAGCATTGCGGCCAGGGCACATGCGTCCGCGTCGCGCTCTCGCTTCCGGCCGTATCCCAGCCGGGCGAGATCGAGGGCCGCATCGCTCCAGCACAATCCGTCCGAGGCCGCGCGCTCGCGAGCCGTCGCCTGGAATCCCAGTCGCACCAGCCGGACGGCCGCTTCCCCGGAAGCGGCATGCGCGATCTCGTGGCCCAGCACGAACACCAGCTCGGCTTCGTCTTCGAGGAACCCGAGGAGCCCGGTGCTGACGAGAAGCGTGCCCGAAGGAAGTGCCAACGTTCGATGCTCGGGCGCCTCGACGAGGACGACGCGCGGAGCCGGCGGCGCTCCGCGGATCCGGGTCGCCGTGAGGCGCGCGACACGGTCGAG
Organism: uncultured Acidobacteriota bacterium; assembly: GCA_964647625.1. Classification (GTDB taxonomy): domain Bacteria; phylum Acidobacteriota; class Polarisedimenticolia; order Polarisedimenticolales; family DASRJG01; genus DASRJG01. Next base: position 14,390 of record CAZYHZ010000081.1, on the reverse strand, counting down.
GTACGGCTGCGCCGCTTGCGAGGTGACGAACCGCCACCGGGTCGCCAGAGCGGCACGCACTTCGTTTTCGGCAGCACCGGCGACTTCGGCGTCGGGAAGCTCGGGGGGGACGTGCCCTTCCGCGCACGAGCCGCAGCGGTGATCGCCGTGCGGCAGGATCGCGTCCGCGAGGAAGGGCAAGCCGCAGCCCTCGCAGGTGAAGATCAGTCGCGGCGCAGGCGCACCGCCCGCGACGCGGGTCCCGCAGTGAGAGCAGCGACGGAGCGTCCGGCCGCCGAACGAAGGCGACGTGATCCCCGGCCCGGGGGGGAAGGACTCACCGCAGCGCGGACACCCCAGACCACCCGAGGCCTTGGGGGTCGAGCCCGTCTCGGCTATCTCGGCGAGATCCATCGCCGCCATCCCCACCAGACGACGGCCCCCGCCCCCGCGCCCCAGGCCAAACCGTCGATCGTGCCTCCCCCGATCCACCAGCTCGCCGCGATGCCGACCATCGCCGACGCGGCCAGCCAGAGGGGAAATGCGCTCGACGATTTCCTGGCAGGCCGGACCTCGACCTCGGCGGGTGCGGCCGTGGCGGGAGCCGCCTCGGCGGGCGCCGCCTCCGGGACCGCGACCGCGGGATGCGGCGCCAGGACGATCGGCGGTGCGGCCACGTGCTCGTGAGCCGGATGCGCTCTCAGGACGGGCGCGTCGATGACCGTTTCGGGCACGTTGCGCGCGATCTCCGTCACGAGCGCGGGGTCGTCGACGCCGATCGAGGAGTACGCCGCGACGATCGCGGCTTCCCGACCGCTCGGCATGCGGACCGGGACGATCCGGTACGGCCGGGCTCGAGACAGGACGAGCGCCGCGTCGCAGCGCCCGCAGCGCGCCTCGACGCTCTCCGGCGGGGCTTCGTGCTTGTAATGCGTTCCGCAGCTCGGACAGTTGGCGATCACGGTGCAATGCTCCCCGGGTTTGGACGCCTCGGCAAACGTAGTGCCCCCGCCCCCTACGGTCAAGGAAAGCGCCGGATTCGCGCCGGAATCCGCGAACTTTTCGCCTCGCGTGCTATCCTCCACCTTTCGCCTTGGGGGTCTCCCATGAAGGTGTACGACGCGCCGGACATTCGAAACGTCGCGCTGATCGGTCACGGCGATTCGGGCAAGACTTCGCTGGCCGCGGCACTCCTGTTCGTCGGGGGCAGCGTCAACCGGCTCGGACGTGTCGACGAGGGCACCACGACCACCGATTTCGACGAGGAAGAGATCGACCGGAAAATCTCCCTGCAGACCTCGCTCGCCCACCTCGAATGGCGCGGGACCAAGATCAACCTCATCGACACTCCCGGATACGCCGCCTTCGCGGCCGACGCCAAGGCCGGCTTGGCCGTCGCCGACGCCGCCCTGCTTCTGGTCGAGGCCGTGGCGGGCGTGCAGGTCATCACGGAGCGCGTGTTCCAGTATTGCCGCGAGTACGAGGTGCCGCGGATCTTCGTCCTCAACAAGCTCGACCGCGAGAACGCGTCGTTCGAGCGCACGATGCAATCGATCCTCGAGCGCTTCGACCGCCGCACCGTCGCGATCCAGATCCCGATCGGCAGCGAGTCCGGATTCGAGGGCGTCGTCGATCTGATCTCGATGAAGGCCCATCGCTACGCGAAAGACGGCTCGGGCCAGGCGCAAGTCGGCGACGTCCCGGCGGACCTCGCCGACACCGCGAAGGAGTATCACGCGAAGCTCGTCGAGATGGTCGCGGAAAGCGACGACGCGCTGATGGAGATCTTCTTCGACAGCGGCGAGATCCCGCACGAGAAAATGGTCGCCGGACTTCACCGCGCCTTCCTCGATCGCAAGATCTTTCCGGTGGTTCTGGCATCGGGGACGAAGGCCATCGGAATGCGCAACATTCTCGACGCCGCGGTCGACCTGATGCCGGCCCCGTCCGAGCGTCCGCCGCGCAAGGGGACCAATCCGGGAAGCGGCGCAGAGGAATCGCGACGGCCGGCCGCCGATCAGCCGGTCTCCGCGTTCGTCTTCAAGACCATCGCCGACCCGTACGCGGGACGCCTGTCGCTGTTTCGCGTCTTCTCGGGCACGCTGCGCGGCGACACGCCCGTTCAAAACGCGGGGCGCGGCCTCTCGGAGCGGCTGGGCACCGTCAACGTGATGCAAGGCAAGCAGCTCATCCCCGTCCCCGAGCTGCGCGCGGGCGACATCGGAGCCGTGGCGAAGCTGAAGGAGACCCGCACGTCCGACACGCTGACGGACCCCCTGCATCCGATCCTCTATCCCGCGATCTCATTCCCCGCGCCGGCGATCTCGTTCGCGATCGAGCCGAAATCGAAGGGCGACGAGGACAAGATCTCGACCGCCCTGTCCCGCCTCATGGAAGAAGACCCGGTCCTTCGCGTCAACCGCGACCCGCGGACCCACGAGATGCTCGTCAGCGGCAACGGCCAGGTCCACGTCGAGGTCGCGATCGCCAAGATGAAGCGCAAGTTCGGTGTCGAAGCGATCTTGAAGCAGCCCAAGGTCCCTTATCTCGAGACCGTCAAGCGCAAGGTGCCGGCCGTGCAGGGCCGCCACAAGAAACAGACCGGTGGCCGCGGGCAGTTCGGCGACTGCTGGATCGAGCTCGAGCCGCTCGCGCGCGGCTCCGGGTTCGAGTTCGTCGACAAGATCTTCGGCGGCTCCATCCCGCAAAACTTCCGGCCGGCCGTCGAGAAGGGCATCCGCGAATCCGCCGAGCGCGGCTGGCTCGCCGGGAACCCCGTCGTCGATTTTCGCGTGACGCTGACCGACGGGTCGTATCACGACGTCGACTCGTCCGAGATGGCGTTCAAGATCGCCGGCTCGCTCGCATTCAAGGCCGCGATGGAGCAGGCCCGCCCGACGATCCTGGAGCCGATCTACTCGGTCGAGATCACGGCGCCCGAGGAGTGCATGGGCGACATCATGGGCGACCTGTCCTCGCGCCGCGGAAAGCCCCAGGGTATGGAAACCCAGGGCCACTTCCAGGTCATCAAGGCGATCGTCCCCCTCTCCGAGCTGCTCACCTACGCGTCGACGCTGAAGTCGATCACCTCCGACCGCGGCACGTATCACATGGAGTTCGACCACTACGACGAGCTTCCCGCGCAGCTCCAGGAGAAGATCGTCGCCGAGTACGCGCGGCACAAGCAGGAAGAGGCGGAGAAGTAGGCCCCACCGTGACGCGGGATTTCGTCTACATCAGCGAGCTCGGCGAGCACGTCGGCGAGTCGGTCCTGCTCAAGGGCTGGATCTTCCACAAGCGCTCCTCCGGCAAGATCCGTTTCCTCGTCTTGCGGGACGGCACGGGCTACCTCCAGTGCGTCGCAGGCGCCAAGGACGTCTCGCCGGAGGCGTTCGAGGCGATGGACAGGGTCCCCGTCGAATCCTCGGTCGACGTGCGCGGGATCGTGCGCAAGGACGATCGGGCGCCGGGCGGCTTCGAGCTTCACGTCTCGGACTTCAAGGTGCTGCATGCGGCGGCCGAATATCCGATCCAGCCGAAGGAGCATGGTGTCGAGTTCCTCTTCGATCACCGGCATCTGTATCTGCGCTCGAAGACGCCGCACGCGGCGCTGACCGTTCGCAATGAGGTCGTTTCCGCCTGCCGCGATTTCTTCTATCAGCGCGACTTCATCCTGATCGACTCGCCGGTGCTGACTCCGAACGCGTGCGAGGGCACCTCGACGCTGTTCGAGACGCCGTATTTCGACCAGACCGCCTACCTGACGCAATCGGGGCAGCTCTACCTCGAGCCCGCGTGCATGGCGTTCGGGCGCGTTTACTGCTTCGGGCCGACGTTCCGCGCCGAAAAATCGAAGACCCGCCGCCACCTGACCGAGTTCTGGATGATCGAGCCGGAGGTCGCGTTCCTCGAGCTGCCCGGGCTCCTCGAGCTCGCGGAGGAGTTCGTCTCCTACGTCGTCGGGCGCGCGCTCGACCGCTGCGCCGAGCCGCTCAAGGTCCTGGAGCGCGACACGACGCAGCTCCAGAAGGTCGTCCCGCCTTTCCCGCGCGTCACCTACGACGCGGCCGCCAACATCCTCACCTCGCCGGAGGCGCAGGCCAAGATGAAAGACGCGGGAGCCCCGGCGTTCGTGCCGGGGAACGACTTCGGCGGCTTCGACGAGACGGTGTTGACGCAGGCCTTCGACCGGCCGGTGATGGTCACGCACTGGCCCGCCGAGATCAAAGCGTTCTACATGCAGCCGGATCCGAAAGATCCGGGGAAGGCCCTGTGCGTCGATGTCCTCGCGCCCGAAGGGTACGGCGAGATCATCGGCGGCTCGCAGCGCATCCACGACCACGACCTCCTGCTGGCGCGCATTCAGGAGCACAAGCTCCCGGTCTCCGCGTTCCAGTGGTACCTGGACATCCGCAAGTTCGGCACCGTCCCCCACGCGGGCTTCGGCATGGGAATCGAGCGGTGCGTGACGTGGATCACGGGGCTGCCGCACCTCCGCGAAGCGGTCCCCTACCCGCGCCAGATCAACCGGCTGTACCCGTGAGCGGCCGGAAAGTCGGCGTCATCAGCCTCGGCTGCTCGAAGAATCTCGTCGACACCGAGGTGATGCTGGGGCATCTCCAGGGCACCGGATGCGAGCTCGTGCAGGACCCCGACGACGCCGAGGTCCTGATCGTCAACACGTGCGGGTTCATCGGCCCGGCGCGCGAAGAGTCGGTGCGGACGATCCTCGAGGCGGCCAAGCTCAAGGAATCCGGGAAGCTCAAGCGGCTGGTCGTGGCCGGCTGCATGGTCCAGCGTTACCGCGAAGAGCTGGTGGGGGAGCTCCGGGACGACGTCGACGCCTTCATCGGCCTCGACGAGCTTCACACCGTGATCGCCGCGACGGGGATGACACCCCCGGCGCCCGCAGCCCGGCCGGCCGATTCGCTTCCGATCTACACGCCCGGGCGCAAGTCAAGGTATCTCTACGACGCCGCAACGCCCCGCCGGCTCGCCACGGCCCCGTGGACCGCGTTCGTCAAGATCGCAGAGGGGTGCGACCACACCTGCTCGTTCTGCGCGATCCCGTCGTTCCGTGGAGTGTTCCGGTCGCGGCCTGCGGACGACGTCGTGGCCGAAGCGGAGCGCCTCGCGCGCGGCGGCGTTCGCGAGATCAATCTCATCGCACAGGATTCGAGCCACTACGGCCGCGACCGCAGCGATCGCGCCGGGCTTGCCGGCTTGTTGCGGCGCCTCGACGGGATCGCCGAGCTGCGGTGGATCCGGGTCCACTACCTTTATCCCAACACGGTGACCGACGAGCTGATCGCCACGATGGCCGCTTGCCCCCGCGTCGCGCCCTACGTCGACATGCCTCTGCAGCACGCTCACGCGGACGTCCTGAAGCGCATGCGGCGCGGCGGCTCCGCGGCGAGCCACCTCGAGCTGCTCTCTCGATTCCGGAGGGAAATGCCCGACGCCGCGATGCGGAGCACGTTCATCGTCGGCTATCCCGGCGAGTCCGAGACCGAGTTCGCGACGCTGCTCGAATTCGTCGACGAGGCGCGCTTCGACCACCTGGGGGTCTTCACCTACTCGCATGAGGACGGCACGACCGCGGCGGGGGCGGCGGACGACGTCCCCGAAGCCCTCAAGGAAGAGCGGCGCGACCGGCTGATGGAGGCCCAGCAGCGGATCGCGTTCGAGAAGAATGAAGCCCGCCTCGGCACCTCGGTCGAGGTTCTCGTGGAGGGCGCTCATCCCGAGACCGAGCATCTCCTGGTCGGCCGGATGCGGCACCAGGCTCCGGACGTCGACGGGCAGATCCTCCTGAACGACGGATTCGCGGAGCCCGGCACGTTCGCCCGCGTCCTGCTGACGGAAACCGCGGGATACGACCTCGTGGGCCGGATCCTCGGTGCGGCCTAGCCTCTCCCCGCGATCTGCCGCCGACCGGGTCGCGCTCGTCCTGGCGACGGGCTTCGGCTTCGGGTACGGCCCGATCGCACCCGGAACGTGGGGATCGCTGCCGGGACTCGCGCTCGCCTGGCTGTCGTTCCGCACGGGCGGAGCGTGGGCGGTCCTTGCGGTCGCGGCGATCGTCTCGGCCGTCGGGGTATGGGCGGCCGGACGAGTCGAGGGTCTCGCCGGAGAGAAGGATCCAGGCCTCGTCGTCATCGACGAGATCGCCGGTCAGATGGTGACGCTGACGTTCATCGACCCCACCTCGCGCGTCCTCGCCGCGGGGTTCGTCCTGTTCCGCATTTTCGACGTGTGGAAGCCGTGGCCCGCGCGGCGGCTCGAAGATCTTCCCGGCGGGTCGGGTATCATGGCCGACGACCTCATGGCGGGGCTGTATGCGAGCCTGGCCCTTCACGCGGCGGCGTGGGCACTTCCGTCGTGGATGGGATCGGCATGAACATCTGGAACTCGTTCGACGCGTTTCCCACCGGACGCGAGCCGATGATCGCGACCGTGGGGAACTTCGACGGGGTTCACCTCGGCCACCAGGCGATCATCGAGAGCGTCACCGGCGCGGCGCGATCGCGCCGTCTCCCTTCCCTCCTGATCACCTTCGAGCCGCACCCGCTCGCGGTCGTCTCGCCGTCGCGGCGTCCGAAGCTGCTGCAGACGCGGCGTCAAAAGCTCGACACCCTGTCCACCACGGGGCTCGACGGCGTCCTTCTGATCCCCTTCGATCGCGAGCTGGCCGCGCTCGACGGGCGCGAGTTCTTCGAGGGCTACCTCGCCGAACGGATCCGCTTCGCCGCCGTCCACGTCGGGCGCAACTTCCGGTTCGGCCGCGCGCGCACGGGTGACATCGAGCTGCTCGGAGAGATCGGCGCGGCCTCGTCGTTCGCCGTCGTCGCGGTCCCGCCGGTCACGATCGACCGCGAGATCGTATCGTCCTCGGCGATTCGCGCGGCGGTCGAGGATGGCAACGTCGTGAAGGCCCGCACGATGCTCGGCCGCCCCTTCACGCTGACGGGAGAGGTGGTCCGGGGCGACGGCCGGGGACGCAAGCTCCAGTATCCGACGGCGAACCTGTCCCTCGACAACGAGATGATTCCGAAGCGCGGGGTGTACATCACCGAGACGCAGGCCCTGGCGACACGGTATCCGTCGATCACGAACGTGGGGGTGCGGCCGACGTTCGACGGGACGGTCTTGACCGTCGAGACGCACCTCATCGACGCCGACGAGGACCTCTACGGGGAGCGGATCGACGTGCGATTCTTGGCGCGCCTCCGGGACGAGATGCGCTTCGCCGGGCCGGCCGAGCTGTCGGACCAGATCGCGCGCGACCAGGCCGCCGCGGTCTCGTATTTTTCGGGCCTCACGCTCGCGCGGCGCTGACGGCGATGCGATTCCACGGCGACGTTCCCGCCGAGCCCGCGATGCGGCCCGAGCCGTCCGTCAGCCCGCGCCTCCGAACCTCGGGGCACCGCCACGGCAAGCTCGTCACGTTCGAGGGAATCGAAGGATCCGGAAAGACGACGCAGCTCGCGCGCGTCGCCGCGCGTCTTCAGGCAGCCGGCGAGCCGGCGCTCGTCACCCGGGAGCCCGGCGGGTCGCCTCTCGGCCGGACGCTTCGCGCCGCGCTCCTCGGCGGCGAGATCCGGGGCCTGGCGCCGATGGCCGAGCTGCTCCTGTACGTCGCCGATCGCGCTCAGCATCTGACCGAGGTCATCGAGCCTGCGCTGGCGTCGGGAACGCACGTCCTGTGCGACCGCTTCCTCGACGCGACGCTCGCCTACCAGGGGCACGCGCGCGGATTGGATCTCGAGCTCATCCGGTCGCTCCATCAGAAGCCGCCTCTCGACCGCCGCCCGCACCGGACCATCCTCCTCGACCTCGATCCCGAGATCGGGCTGGCCCGTGCACGCGCCCGAAACGGCGAGCTGGGGCTCGACCAGACGGAGGGACGATTCGAGCGCGAGGCTCTCGAATTCCACCGGCGCGTCCGCGACGGATATCTGGCGCTCGCCGACGCGGAGCCGTTCCGCATCCGCATCGTCGCCGCGGAAGGATCCGCCGACGAGATCGAGGAGCGGATCGTCGACCTCCTGACGGACCTGTTTCCCGCGCTCGATTCCGAGGACGGATCGTGATCTTTCCCGACGTGATGGGCGCTCCTTCGGCGCGCGCGACGCTCGCGCGGTTCCTTGCGACCGGCCGGATCCCGCACGCGCTGCTCTTCCACGGCCCGGAGGGCATCGGCAAGTCGCTCGTCGCTGGGCGATTCGCGGCCTCGCTCGTGTGCCTCGATCCGCAGCCGGACGGGTCGGCCTGCGGCCGCTGCTCGGCGTGCCGCAAGGTCGAGCACGGGAACCATCCCGACGTCCTGACGCTCACCCGGCTGCCCAAGAAGGACAAGCAGAGCGCCGCTCCCGACGAGCCCGATGACGACGAGGACGAGCCCTCGCCGTCGTCGAAGGCCGGCGCGCTCCGGACGTTCATCATCGTCTCGCAGATCCGGGAGCTCACGCGCCACGCTTCGTACGCCCCTCGCGAGGCCGCCCGGCGCGTGTTCATCGTGGATCCGGCCGACCGCATGCACGCCGAGTCGCAAAACGCGCTCTTGAAGACCCTCGAGGAGCCTCCGGGCTCGGCGGTCATTCTGCTCGTGACCTCGCGGCCCCACGTGCTGCTCGCCACGGTGCGCTCGCGCTGCTTCCAGGTGGGGTTCGTCCCGATGACCGCGGAAGCTCTCGCCGCGGCGCTCGTTGCCACGGGCATGAACCGGCCGGAGGCGGAAAGCCGCGCTGCGCTCGCCGAGGGCCGGCCGGGCCGGGCGCTCTCACTCGATCTGCCCGGCCTGTCGGAGCGCCGCGACGAGCTGCTCGACGCCCTTTGGGGTCTCGCCTCGCGCTCTCCGGAGGCGGTGGCGAGGCTGAGCGATCACGCCGAATCCGTCCTGGGCGAGACCGAAGACGATCTCCTCGAAGGACTGGACATGATCGAGGGCCTTCTGCGCGATGCGGCGCGAGCCGCGGCCGGATTGCCTTCGATCGCGATTGCGGAGGCCGGGTCGAGGGTCGCCGCACTCGGGCGCGAGATCGGCGCGCTGCGGGCGATGGAGATCGTCGCGCTCGCCGACCGGCTGCGGGGCGACCTTCGCTTGAACCTCAACAAGATGCTCGTGTGCGAGACGATCCTCGCGGCCGTCGCCGGCGGCCCTACGGAGCTCCCAAGCTTCGACGCGTGAGCCACGCGACGGCCTCGACGTGCGCCGTTTGCGGAAACAGATCGAACGGCGTCACCGACTCGACGACGTATCCGGCGGTCCGGAGCTCGGCGAGATCGCGCGCGAGGGTCGCCGGATCGCACGAGATCATCGCGATCTCGGGCGCGCCCAGGGCGGCGAGCGTACGCGCGACGCCTTGGCCCAGCCCGGTGCGGGGGGGATCGGCGATGACGAGATCGGGCGTGCGCCCCGGGCCGGCCTGCGTGAGGTATCGCGCCACGTCGTCGCGGACGAATCGCGCTTCGATCCCCGCCCGGCGCGCCGCGTCCGATCCGCAACTCACGGCGGCCGGGTCCGCTTCGACGATCGTCACCGACGCCCCTTGTCGCGCCAGCGCCAGCCCGAGCGCGCCGACTCCGCCGTAGAGCTCGAGAACGCGCAGAGGCGCGCCCGCGCGAGCGAGAACGGTCGCTCCGAGCCGGTCCGTCGCCGCCGGGTTCACCTGGAGGAACGTCGCGGCCGGAACCTCGAACGTCGTGCCGAAGATCTCCTCGGTGATGAAGGCTCGGCCCCGGATGGTCTCGACGCGGACACCCCCGCGCCGTCGCCCCGAAGGGATCAGCCGGACGATCCCCGCGAGTCCCGGGTCCGCGGCGGCCGCCGCTTCGGCGAACTTTCCGGCCGAGCGCAGCGGCACCGGAGGGCCGTGCAGCCCGATGAGCCGCTGATCGGTCGTCCGGGCCGCGCGCAGGACGAGACGCAGGGGATCCCCGGCACGATGGGCGTCGACGTCCGGGCCGCCCGGCCCGGTGAGGAAAAACGCTCGGGCGGCATCGAGCAAGGGCTGCAGCCTTGGATCGGCGATCGCACACCGCGAGACGTCGACGAGCCCTCGCCCAGGCTCCGCGCCTTGGTACCCCACGATCCTCTCGTTGGACGAAGGATCCCGGCCGAAGGTCAGCTCGATCTTGTTGCGATACCCGAGGTCCTTGGGCGACGGCACCGCGGGGGCGACGCTCACCGACCCGCGGAATCTGCCGATCCGGTCGAGCGCATCGACTACGAATCTCCGCTTTGCCTCACGCTGGCGCTCCTCGCCGACGATCATGAGGGGGCACCCCCCACACGCTCCCTGAATCGCGCATGGAGCCGGTCTGCGGTCGATCGACGGCTGGTCGATGGACTCTGCCTTCGCGTCGACGAATCGGCCGTGGTCCTTGAGGATTCGCAGCGTCACGACGTCCCCGGGGGCGGCGCCCCGGACGAGATGGACCCGGCCGTCGACCCGTCCGACCGCTCGTCCGCCAACCGCCCAGGCGTCGATCCGGACGTCTCGGACCCCTTCAGATGGGGTCATGACCGGCATAAGACCCGATATCTTGTATTTTCGGCTTGACACGTTCCCGTAACCTGGGGTAGGGTCTGCCTGCGATCGGCACGGCTGTCCTGAGATGGGGTGTTGATGGAACTGACGTCGAGCGTTGCTCGCTCTCCCCGGCGGAGGGTCATCCCCAACCGATTCGACCCGCCTACTCGCCACCCCGCCCTCCGACGGCAATTCGGAGCGCGGGGTCGGTCCCTGTGTACCCACCCTGGTATCTCGACCCGTGCCTGGGAATCCCGATACCGGGGAGAGCGAGCAGCGCCCGACGAGTTTACACCGACCCCGTGAGATCGCTTCCGAGAAATCGTTTTGGTCCCGACTCCCCTCTTTACGATTCGTTCGACTGACCGTACATAAATGGCCGGTCCCTGGGTTCTAGGGGGAGGCCAGGTGACTTCTTGGGAGCCGCGGCGGGCCCGGCGAACCGGGGGGTAATCGCCGGCTTGCCGCGGCTTCTTTCTCACGGTCGAGCTCAAGCTCAAAACGCGCGAATTCGACGCCGGTACGCCTCGAGACCCGCCGTGGTGTCACCGAGCGTGTCACCGCCGAATTTTTCGAGAACGGCGTCGGCGAGGACGAGCGCGGCCATCGCCTCACCGACGACGCCGGCCGCGACGATCGGGACGGTGTCGGTCCGCTCCACGTCGGCGGCGAAGCCCTGCTTCGTGACGAGATCCACGGACGGAAGCGCGCGCGGGAGAGTCGACAGGGGCTTGAGGTACCCCGTCACCCGGACGATCTGGCCGTTCGTCATTCCGCCCTCGATGCCCCCCGCCCGGTTCGACGCACGCAGGAACCGGCCGCTCCCGGCGTCGTAGCCGATGGCGTCGTGGGCCTCGTGTCCGCCCTCCGACGAGACTTCCACTCCATCGCCGATGGCCACTCCTTTGACCGCGGGAATGGAGAGGATCGCCGAGCCGAGCCGGGCGTCCAGGCGGCGGTCCCAGTGGACGTGGCTGCCGAGCCCCGGGGGGATGCCGCCGGCGAGCACCTCGAAGCATCCGCCGACGGAATCGCCGCGTGACCGCGCCTCGTCGACGGCCGCGATCATCGCATCCTGCGTGTCCCGCCCAAGGACTCGCATCGGCGCGTCGTCCGGAAGTGCAACGAGTGCGTCGAGATCCAGGCCCTCGCCGGCCTCGGCGCGGACCTTTCCGACCGCGACGGTTCGGCTGGTGACGACCATGCCGAGCGCCGACAAGAAAGCCTTCGCAAGAGCCCCGGCGGCCGTTCGTGCCGCGGTTTCGCGCGCGCTGGCCCTCTCGAGGACGTCCCGGGCGTCGTGCGTGTCGTACTTCAGCGCCCCCGGAAGATCGGCATGCCCCGGCCGCGGCCGTGTCACCTCCCGTCCTGCCGCGGACCCCGGGCGGTTGCCGAACGGGGCCATCACGGATTCCCAGCTCGAGAAATCCCGGTTGCGGATCAGCATGGACACCGGCGATCCGAGCGTCGCGCCGAAGCGCACCCCGCCGAGCATCTCGATCTCGTCGGATTCGATCTTCATGCGGCCACCACGCCCGTGACCGCCCATGCGGCGCTTGAGCTCGCGGTCGATGGCGGCCTTGTCGACCGGTAGACCCGCGGGAAGCCCTTCGACGATGACCGTCAGCGCGGGACCGTGGGATTCGCCAGCCGTGAGGAATCGAAGGCGCATGCGAGCGGAAGGTAGCAGAACCCCGCCGGGCGTCCTATCGTCCCCCACGCCATGGAGATCCTGAAGGCGGCCGAGATGCGCCGCGTCGACCGCCGGACCATCGAGCAGCTCGGGATTTCCGGCGATGCCCTGATGGAGGCGGCGGGCGGGGGCGTCGCGCGCCGGGTTCTCTCCGAGGTCCCCGATCTTGCCGCCAGGCACGTCCTCGTCGCTTGCGGAAAGGGAAACAACGGCGGAGACGGGCTCGTGGCCGCTCGCCACCTGCGTCAGTCCGGCGTCCGCGCGCAGGTCGTGCTGTTGGCCCGGGTGGCGGATCTCACCGGTGATGCCGCCGTCAACGCGGCGCGGGCCGCGAGCGCGGGGGTCGCGATCGAGGAGTGCGAGACCGAAGCTGAGTGGTCGCGAAGCGCTCGCTCGATCGATCGCGGCACGCTCGTCATCGATGCCTTGCTCGGGACCGGCTCCCACGGAGGCGCGCGCGGGCTCGCGGCCCATGCGATCGAAGCCCTGAATCTCTCGGGGACGACGATCGTCTCGATCGACATCCCCTCGGGCGTGGACGCGGACTCCGGAACGCTTCCGGGAATCACGGTGCGGGCGCATCGAACTCTGACTCTCTGCCGACCGAAGCCCTGCCTGGTCCTCGAGCCCGCGGCCTCGCACGCCGGAACGTGGAGCGTCCTCGACATCGGGATCCCCGACGAGGCGGTCGCGGCCGAATCCGCCGACCTCTCGTGGCTCGACGGACCCGTCGCGGCGCGTCTCGCCCCGCCGCGTCCGCAAGACGCGCACAAGGGAACCCTCGGTCACGTTCTCGTCCTCGCGGGCTCGCTTGGAAAGTCCGGTGCGGCGATCCTCGCGGGCCGGGGCGCGCTACGCGCCGGCGCCGGGCTCGTGACGGTCGCCTGTCCCGCGTCCGTGCAGCCCGTCGTCGCGTCGGGGCAGCCGGAATTGATGACGGAGGCATTGCCCGAGAGTTCCAAAGGCCGGTTGAGCCGCCTCTCGGCCTCCCCCGCGCTTCGCTTGCTCGCTCAGCGCGATGCGCTCGCCGTGGGACCGGGTCTTTCGACGGATGCCGGTACGCGAGCGGTGGTGTTCGAGATCCTCCGCAGACGAACGAGCCCCGCCGTGCTCGACGCCGACGGCTTGAATGCGTTCAGCACGACGGCGCGCGAGCGCTCGCGTCTCCATGCGGGGCGGCAATCCCTGGTGCTCACCCCTCACCCCGGCGAAGCGGCGCGGCTGCTCGACACCACGGTCGGGGCCATCCAGGGGGATCGACTGCGAAGCGCGAGGACGCTCGCGGCGCGGACGTCGTCGATCGTCGTTCTGAAAGGAAGGCGCTCCGTCATCGCGCAGCCCGACGGGGAGGCCGCAATCAATTCCACCGGGAACGCCGGGATGGCGACCGGGGGAACGGGCGACGTGCTGACCGGAATCATCGGGGCCCTTCTCGCCCGGGGCCTTGCGGCATTCGACGCCGCCCGTTTGGGAACGTACGTTCATGGGGCGGCGGGCGATCTCGCCGCGGGGCGTTTCGGGCCGGAAGGAATGATCGCGTCGGATCTCGTCGACACGCTGCCGCAGGCGTGGAGCGATCTCGCCGAACTGCGGGGGGCCATGAGTTGGACACGCGAAGGGTGAAATCGAAGCCGAAGCGCACCGGCACCGAGCGCGGGGCCGGCGCTTCCGGTCCCAAGACGCTGTTCTCGTTGAGCGAGGACGAGACGTTCGACCTCGGCCGCGGCGTCGGCCGGACGCTCCGGGGCGGCGAGCTGCTCGTCCTCCAGGGCGATCTCGGCTACGGGAAGACCGTCTTCGCCCGCGGAATCGCGGCGGCCCTGGGGATCGACCCCGCCGAGGTGACCTCTCCGTCGTTCACGCTGGTCCACGAATACCGCGACGGGCGCTTCCCCCTGTTCCACATCGACCTTTACCGCCTCGAGGCGCCCGAGGAGGAGGTCGGGGCGCTCGGCATCGAGGACGTGCGCTCGGGAGGCGGCGTCGTCATGGTCGAATGGGGTGAGCGCCTCCCTCCGTTCCTCCGGCGAGGCGCGATCACCGTGCGCTTTCACGATCTGGGCGAGGGCTCGCGCCGCATCGAGGTCCATGCCGAGCCGGGTGCAGCGAAGCCTCCACGCGGCGACGCCTGAGATCGGGGACACCCCCAAAAGGGGACATTCGTCTTTTTCTCGAATAGGGGA
>CAZYHZ010000080.1:0-15026 GCA_964647625.1 uncultured Acidobacteriota bacterium | reverse complement strand
GTCCCCTATTCGAAAAAACGGAGTGTCCCCTAAACCGACGCGAGGACGCGATCGCGCCCCGCCTGCTTCGCGCCGTAGAGGGCCTTGTCGGCGCGCTCGAGCAGGGTCTCCGAATCCTGCCCGTCCATCGGGTAGGTCGCGACTCCGAGGCTCACCGTGAACCGGTGCGCGGTGCCGTAGGCGTCGATGGTCTCGCTCTGACGGAGGTCCGATCGGATCCGCTCCGCGACGACCATCGCCGAGGTCTTGTCGATCTCCGGAACGAGGACGACGAACTCCTCGCCGCCGTAGCGCGCCGGGATGCTCGACGCGCGGCAGTTCCGCTTGAGCACGGCGGCGACCGTCTTCAGGGCCTCGTCGCCGGCCAGATGCCCGAAGGAATCGTTGAACTGCTTGAACCGGTCGACGTCGATCATGATCACGGAGAACGGGCTTCCGTGCCGCATGCCGCGCGCCATCTCGCGATCGAGCGCCTCGCGGAAGTAGCGATGGTTGTAGAGACCGGTCAGCCCGTCGCGGTCCGCGATGTCCCGAAGCTGCGCGTTCAAGCGCTCGAGCTCTTCGGTCTTGGCGTGAAGCTCTTCGACGTAGCGGCGGTTGTCGGCCGCGAGCTGGATCTTGTCCGCAGCGCGCGAGACGACCGCCGAGATCAGGTCGATCTCATCGAACGGCTTGATCAGGAAATCGTACGCGCCCGCCTTCAGTGCGATCATCGCGGTCTCGAGCGAAGCGTGGCTCGTGATCACGACGACCAGGCACTCCGAGTCGATCTCCTTGACCTTGACCAGGAGCTCGAGCCCGGTCATGCGGCGCATGACGATGTCGGTGACGACCATCGGGAAAGGATTGGCCCGGAAGAGCTCGAGGGCCTCCTCGCCGCTCGCGGCGGTCGTGACCTCGTGCCCTTCCGCCATCAGGACCTGAGAGATGACGATCCTGAGGGTTTCCTCGTCGTCGGCGACCAGAATCCGCACGTTTCAGCCCTCGACACTCACGCCGGGAAATATGGGTTCCGCAGGTCCGGCGCGCCAGGACAACCCTTTCTAGACCTCGGCGGAGTCCGCGACGGAGGCGCCGGACTCGTCCAGGAGGCGCAGGCCCTCCATCACGACCATCATCGGATCCATTTCGATGGATTCGACGTCGGTGGTCAGCCCGTGCTCGATCCGGAACGTCCCGTTCTTCCAGCGCAGCATGGCATAGCAGGCGTCCACGCCCTTGGTCTCGCCGACCTCGGCGTGTGTTGCGGCGCCTTCCTTGAACCAGATCGTGCCGGTTTGGCCTTCGTTCTCGAGCGTGAGACGGGCCGTCTTGATCCCGAGATTGAGGATTTGGAAGATCTCCGGAAGCCCGAGATTGTCCAGACTGCCGGAGATCCCGGCGGTGCTGCGATCGTCGTCGGGCGACTGCCGCGCCGCCTCACGCGCGAGGATCCGCTCGACCTTGACGACGATGTCCTGGAGGTCGCCCCCTTTCCGGAGGACGTCGTCGACACCGCCGCGCAGGGCGCGCGTCCGCACGATCCGATCTTCCTTGAGGACGGTGAGGACGATCGGCAACAAGCGAAGCTTGCGGTCCTCCCGGACCTGCTGGACGAGCCTGAGCGCGCTCTCCGGGTCGGGCTCGCCCGAAAGGAGGATGATGTGCGGGGGCTTGTCGAGGATCTTGAGGAGCGCCTCCTCGGCGCTCGTGACGGCGGTGACCTCGAGGCCCTCGTTGACGAGCCGGATCGCGATGGTCTTCACGAACTCGTGGTCCGCATCCACGATCATCACCACCGGCTTTTCGGCGGAGCTCAGGCTGACGGCACACTGGCCGATCGCCTGGAGCAGGTGCTCGACGACCTCGGGGTCGAACTGGCTGCCGGCCCGCGCGATGAGCTCGGCCTTGGCCTCCGCGACCGTCATGCACGGCCGGTGAGGCCGGTTGGACAGCATCGCGATGTAGGCGTCGACTGCGGCGAGGATGCGCGCCCCGACGGGGATCTCGGGGCCCTTGAATCCGTCCGGGTAGCCCGTCCCGTCGTACCGCTCGTGGTGGTGCCGGATGATCGGAAGCACCTTCCACTGGAAGTCGATGTGCTCGAGAAGCCCGACGCTCGCCGCGACGTGCTGCTGCATCATCTCGTGCTTGTCCTTCGAGAACGTCCCGATGTCCTCGAAGAGCGACTCGGACACTCCGGCGTTGCCGATATCCTTGAGGAGCGTCGCCAGGACGATCTCGAGCAGGTCGTTCTGCGAGAGGCTCATCTTTTCGCCGACCGCGCGGGCGAGGTAGACCGCGCGATGCGACGAGCCGCGGAACGAGCGGCTGTTGAGCTCCTGCAGCGCCACGAGGACATCGATGACCTGGACGAGGCACTGGACGCCCTTGTCGACGCTCGCCTCGGTCTCTCCCGGAGGGGGCGGCTCCTGCGTCGAGCGCAGCAGGGCCAGAAGCTCGGCGTCGCTCAAGCGGTGGTCGCCGATGGCGAACCGCCGGATCCTGTGCGCGCCCTGCCGGGCGACGAAGGGCTGCACGACGAACGCGCGCGGGGCTAGCTTTTCGCCGAGGATGCGGCCGCGGAGCTTCGACGCCGCGACGTCCGCGTCGCCTCCGACGATGATGACCGTGTCGATCGCGGTGTTGCGCAGGATGCCGATCGCATCGGATCCGGTCGACACCAGCGTGACGTTGTGCCCCTCGGCGCGGAGCGGGACGCACAGCGTGTCCCGAACGTCCGTGTTTTCTCCGACGACGAGGTACGCGCTCACGGGAGTCTCCTCAGCCCCTCACTCCGGCGAGCTCGAGCGATTCGGCCGGACGATCGGCGTCCACCGCGGCCGGCAGGATGATCGTGAACGTCGTCCCCTTGCCGGGGGCGCTGTCGAGCAAGATCTCTCCGCCGTGGTCCTTGATGATGCCGTACGTCACCGACAGGCCCAGTCCCGTGCCCTTCCCGTTGGGCTTGGTGGTGAAGAACGGATCGAAGATGCGCTTCTGGATCTCCTTCGGGATGCCGGAGCCCGTGTCGCGCACGACGATCTCGACGTGCTTGGCATCGCGCAGGCCGCTCGACACCATGATCGATCCGCCGTCTTCGCCCATGGCCTGCTGGGCGTTGATCAACATGTTCATGAAGACCTGCTGGAGCTGATTGGCGTTCCCCTTGATCGGGGGGAGCCCCGAGCCCAACGAGGTCTCGAGCTTGACGTGCTGGAGCTCGAGCTGGTGGTGGACGATCGTGAAGGCGTCTTCCAGCGGACGCGCGACGTCGAACGTCTCCATCACCGCCTTCTCCTGGCGGGCGAAGCGCAGCAGGTTCTCGATGATGGTCTTGCAGCGCTTGGTCTCCTTCTCGATCAGCACCAGGTTGGCATGCATCGGCGTGCCGGCCTGGGCCTGCCGCAGCGAAATCTGGGCGCAGCCGAGGATGCCGGCAAGCGGGTTCTTCACCTCGTGGGCGATTCCCGCCCCGAGAACCCCGAACGCGGCCATTTTTTCCGACTGCACGAGCTGTTCCTGCGCTTCCTGGAGCGCGGCATCGCGGTTCTTCAGCTCGGTCGCCATCGTGTTGAACGCCTGCCCCAGGCTCCCGATCTCGTCGGCCGACTCGACCGTGACCTGCGCGTCGAAGCGTCCATGCGCGATCTCGACCGTGGCCGCCGACAGGCGCTCGACAGGACCGGTGATCCGGCCCGCCCAGATCGCGCCTCCGAGCGCCGCGACGATGAGAAGCGCGAGTGTGACGAGCATGAGCCGCTGGAGGAGACTCCGCGAAGCCAGGAATGCGGTCGCGGCCGGGAGCGTCGCCACGGCGGTCACGCCGCCGATGCGCGCCGAGGCCGTCCCCGCGATGAACGCCTGGCTGCCGATGTCGATCTGCCGGGTCACGCCGGAGCGCAGCGCGCTCGTCGCCGCATCTTGGGGAATCTCGAAGCCGAGCCGGCTGTGCCCCGTCACGCGGCTCGGGTCACGATCCACGAGGAGAACTCCGTTCGCGTCGGAGATCGCGATGTCGAGCGACGGCGAGCGGGACGCGATCGGCATCAGGCCGTCCGACCGGACGATTGCGGAGATGACGGCCGGCGGCTGCTCGCCCTCCGCCGGCACGTGGACGACCATGAGGAGCGCGGGCATCTTCCCGGACGGCGACACGTTCCTGACGACGACGTCGTCTTTCGCCTCGGCGGGCGCCTTGTCGAGGAGATTCTGGAGGTCCTCCGCAGACACTCCCGTGTCCTGGGTGTCGGCGGGGTCGATCGCGGACAGCGGCTCACGCCCCTCGACGCGGACCGACAGGGCGGAGAGCTCCTGGAAGTCGGTGAAGAATCCGTTGAGCATCTGCCGCTTCGTCTCCGCGGGAATCTTGTCTTCCCGCAGCGCTCGCCCCGCCGAGGTCAAGCGCGAGGCGTAGCCGTCGAGCACGGCGTGCGTCTCTTCCGCGGCACTGATGACCGCGTGCGACACGAGGTCGGTGACGTAGGCGCTCTTGTCGTCGTGGAACATCGAGGCCATCGTGAACGTGATCACGCTCACGATCGCCGTGACGACGAACAGCAGGGCGATCAGGATCTTGATGCGGAGCGGAATGTAGAAGCGGTTCTTCATGACGGCCTCTTCACGACCTCTCAGCGCGCCGTGAGCGTTCGCGACGCGTAAGCGGTGTTTCCGATCGAATCGATGGCTTCGACGACGACGACCTGCGCGCCCGCGCGGAGCGTCACCTGCCCCTCGAACGCTCCGTCCGGGCCGACGGGGACGGGCAGGTTCAACACGAAGACCCGCGCCCCGGGTGATGTGGTGCCGCGAACGGTGATCGGCCCGTGCGACAGCGGCCCTTCCGGGAACGTGACGTCGAGCTTCGGCGGGTCCGAGCTACGGGCCACCTCGAACGCGCGCGGCGAAGCGACCTTGCCTTCGGCGGTCTTGTCCACGGCGCGCACCCGCCAGTAGTAGCGGCCCGCCGGGAGATCCGGGTACGCAAGCCGGGCGTCCGCGACGTGCTCGTCGATCACCGTGTCGTGGAACGCCGCGTCGCGCGCCACCTCGACGCGGAACGATTTGTCCCGGTCCTCGCCTTTCCAGGTGAAAGCGACGTCTTGCGGCAGCAGGCGCGTGCGGAAGATCGCCCCGTTTTCGGGAGTGAGCAGCGCGGGCGGCCGCGCGATGGAGCGCGGCCCCTGGATGGCTCCCTTGGCGTCGATCCCGACCGTCTGTCCCGGCCCGACCTTGACCGCCCGCCCGCCGACCTGAATGTTGGCGCTGCCGCTCGTGACCGTGATCGACGACGTGTCGTCCGTCGCCGCCGCGATGCGGAAGTTCGTGGCACCGGCGCCCTGCGCCGCGATCGACGCCGAGGCCTTACCGGCGAGAATCTCGACCGATCCGCCGCCCGCCACACCCGCGACCGAGCCTTCGAGAGCGCCGCCCAGGAGCACGACGGAGACGCGGTGGGCGTCGGTGGCGGCATCTCTGTCGACCCGGCGGATCACGACGAGCGAGTTCTCACCGAGCGTGATCTGCTGGTTTTTCTGGAAGACGATCGTCGCGGCGGATTGCGCCTGGGTCTGGACCGCGTCGCGCTCGGCGAGCTTCAGCCCCTCGGACGCCGGCATCCAGACGATCGACGAGGCGAGCTTGCTCTTGACGTTGTGCTTCACGCTGGCCAGCTGCGCGATGCTCTGCTCCCACTGGGTTTGCGGAGCGCCGGGGACGGCCGGCTGCGGCTTGGGCGACGCCGGAGGCGTCAGCGTCCCGATCGCGGTCCCCAGGCCCGTGCCCTTCGGGAAGCTGAACCAGAGGATGATCATGAAGATGAGGAAGAACGCGAGGACCAGGACCACGGCGAGCGTCGCGTCCCGGCCCCGGGAGAAGAACGATTTCAGGCGGTTTTGCATGAGCTAGAACCTCGCCTGCGCGCGCACGAACCAGCCGTGCACGCGGTAGTCGTTCGTCGCGAACTCGTTGTCCGAGAAATCGGTGAAGTTGTAGCCGCAGCCGATCCGGAAATTCTTGTAGAGCGACCACATCGCCTCGAGGAGGAAGCCCTGCTTCCGGTCGTTCGCCTCGCGCTGCGCCAGGATCCGGTACTCGAACCCGAGGGCGAGCGGCCCGTGGATCGTCGCGTTCAGGCGCTGGATGGCGAGGAAGACGTTCGACGTCACCGGGTAGGCGTTGTCGAGCACCTCTTGCTGCCGGCGCGCCGCGAGCTTCGTGACCCACTCGAGCCCGTTCCCGAAGTCGTAGATGCCTTCGCCCGACAGCACGTCGAGCGTGCGCTCCGATGGGGCCGCGCCCAGCGCCGACTGCGGGGCCATCTCGAACAGGTGCGTGTAGCGGGCGATCGCATTGAAGCGATCGTTGCCCACCGGACGGTAGGCGACGCCCAGCGAGCGCTCGTCGAATTTCGCCTCGAGAAGCTGGGTGAGCTCGTCCTTCGTCCGGCTGAACCGCCAGCTTCCGAGCAGCTTGAAGTCGAGGTTCAGCTGGTAATCGGCCTGGAGCACGGTGAAGAGCTGGAAGCGCTGGCGATCGCCCTTCTCCCATCGCGCCTCGGCGCGAGCCAGGACGTTCAGGCGCTCGTCGGGCGTGTAGGAGACCTGGCTCGACACCGCCGTCCGGCTGGTCTCGGTCGCGCCGGAGCTGACGTGCGCCCCCTCGGCGGACAGCAGGAACTTGAGCCCCTGCATGATGTCCCACTTGCGCTGGGCGCCGACGAGCGACGTCCTGCGCGACCCGGCGTCGGCGTCTTCCCACTGGTACTCGCCGTAGATCTTGGTGTTCGGCCCGAGCGGCGAGCGCGCGCCCAGGATCGTCGTGTTCTTCCGGCCCGCGAGGTCCTCCGCCGCGCGCTGCGTGACGTACACGTCGCTGTCTCCGACCTTGGCCACGACGCCGAGCTGCGCGGAGTTTCCGATCGTCCCGGTCGTCGCCTTCGCGTCGAGCCCGAACATCTTGGTGAGCTGGTACGTGATGCCGGCCGTCGTCTGGTCATTGACGGTTCCCGAGATCGTTTGCTGGTGCTGGAGGTAGCCCGAGATCTTGTCGGTCAGCTTCGTCCAGAGCCGGACGGCCGCGAAGTCGGCCTTGTTGAGCGAGGCGCCGGAAGCCGTCTTGGTGTCGTTGCTCTGGAGCTCGGCCGACATGCCCCACCGCGCGCTCTGGTGGTTCCACTGGACGGAGCCGATGTTCGACTGGTCGGCCGCGGTCGGCACCAGCGCGCCGCTTCGATCCTCGTGGTCGAAGTGGAACTGCACGACGTCCTTCGATCCGAACCGGAGGTCGCCGTTGACGCCGGTCTTCTCGGTTCCCTGCTCGAGGAACGTGCCGCTCGAGAAGAAGCCCGGATCGAGCTTCTTGTAGTACGCGCGGACGTCGTAGAAGCCGGGCTTGCCGAACCACTCGCCGATGTCGACCTCGGCGGTCGCCTTCACGGCGGAGCCGTTCTGGGGGCCCGTCGTCGCGACCGGCGTGTACGTGATGCCCCCGTCGGCACTGACGTTGCCGATGGAATCGACGCCGCTCGTGGTCGCGTACTCGGCGGTGAAGCGCGTCGCCTGGCCGACCTTCACCTCGGCGTCGGCTCCGGCCAGCTCGTGGCGGCCGCTGTCGAGCTCGTCCTTGACGTACGTGCCGCCGATCGCGAAGTGGTCGCCCAGGTGCTGCTGCGCCCGCGCGCCGGACGCGGTCTTGTCCATCGAGCCCGACAGCGTCTCGTAGTCGATCTGGACGCGCACCGGGTGGCCGGAGAGGATGTTCGGGCTGACGAGCGATCCGCTCTCGACGACCGAGGAGATCGGGCGATTGAAGACGATGCGCCCTTCGTCGTACTTGATCGTGTAGTCGATGTTCCGCTGCTGCCGCTGTGTGGACAGCATCAGCCCGGTGTTGACGTCGCGGACGACGATCGTCACTTCCTCGCTGCCCTGCACGACCTCCTGGTGGCTCAGGTAGTAGAGCGAGCCGCCGGTCGCCTCGATCTCGTCCCGGACATGAGCGTTCTTCGCCTGGGCGCCGAACACGATGACGCGCGTGTCGGGGTCGCCGTACTTGGTCTTCGCCATCGACTGGTACGTGAAGCGGCCGCCGTAGAGCGTGCGGCGATAGGAGGTCAGCTCCGTGTCGTTGAGCGACAGCGGATAGTTTCCGACCAGGACGTGGATCTCGTCGCTGTCCAGTGCCAGGTAGAACTTGCCCTGGCTCTCCGCGTCGTACACGACGGTCGACCCGTCGCCGTAAACCGGGTAGATCTTGTCGGGGTCGAGGTTCGTCAACAGGCGCTGCGACGTCTGCGGATCGAGGCCACGGAACGCCGACGAATCGTCGGTGTTGCCGCTGTCGAACGCCGACGTGATCAGGTACTTGCCGCGGATCACGCCCTTCAAGTAGTAGGCGACGCGGCCGTTCGAGTAGTAGTCGTCCGCCTTCGTGAGCCCGGCCGCCTCGATCAGCCCCTTGCCCTGCATCTTCCCGTACGTGGCATCGGCGAAGGCGAGGAGGAACAGCTCGTTCTTGGTCACGACGACGTCGCGATCGAGGGTGCCCTCGTGGCCGGACGCGTCGCGCACCTTTACCTGGAGGTGGTTCTTCCCGGGCTTGAGCTCGATCGCCGCGCCGAACCGGCCCTTCGCGTCGACGTCCTGGCGGGCGCCGTTGATCTCGACCTGGTTTCCGGGCTCGGTCACGCCCGAAAGCTCGATCATCTGCACCTTCAGCTCGGCGCCCTGAGGCGGCAGGTTGATCGTGAGCGTGGGCACCGGCTCGGTGACCAGGTGGAGCTGCCCGTCGGCGTCGCGATCGGACACGTCGACCTGGAAGTTCGCGATCCGCTCGAAGCCCTGCGGGTTCCGGACCACGACGCCGACCGTGTCCCGGCCCGTCGGGAACGTCGCGGTCGCCTCGAAGCTTCCGTCCGCGCCCACCGCCGTGTTGCGGCCGTCGATCTCGACCGTGTTGCCGGCGTCGGTCCGGCCGCGCATCGTGCAGGTGACGATCGCGTGCTCGCCCGCGGGAGAGGCGTGGCACCCATCGACGGCCGCGCCGCGAGCGATGGCGACCTCGCCCTTCGGCTCGTCGATCGTGAACGTCGGCACCGCGACCTCGACCCGCGCGACGCGGCCCTTCGAGTCGGTCATGTCGATCGTGACCGCCTTCGCGTTGGGATCGTCGACCTGACCGGCGAACCGGCCCCACTCGCCGACCTCGACCTGGGCGCCGTTGATCTTGACCTGGGGCTCCTTCTGGTACGGCGCCGTCGGGCGCGAGTCGTCGACCTCGTCCTTCTCGGCGTTGATCGTCACGCGCCGGTTCATCATCCGGCCTTCGGCTTGCGTGTTGGTCGCGATGGGACGGGTCTTGCCGAACCATCTCAGGACGAACTGGCTCTCGGGGAGACCGTATTCGTCGACGAGGCAGCGCATCGCCGACTGCGCGCGCCGCTTGGAGAGATCCATGTTGTATTCGTCGCCGCCGACGCTGTCCGTGTGGCCCTCGATGACGACCTTCTCGTCGGGGATCTCCCGGAACGCCGCGGCGACGTCGGCCAGCATGAGCTTGGCCTTCTCGCTCAGCTCGGCGTGACCGGTCTCGAACGAGTCGGGGCTCAGCTGGAACGACACGGTGCGCTTCCGGTTGACGCCGAACAGGCGCACCGGCGACCCATCCACCGTGCCGTCCTCGTGGTGGACCTCGAGCCGGTACTGATAGATCTCGCCCGCGCTGACCTGCGCGCCCTGATCGTCCCGGCCGTCCCAGTCGACCGACGCCGGAGGCTTGCCCGTTCCGTCGAAGCGGCGAACGGGCTCTCCCTTTCCGTTTTGCACGGTGAGCGACCACGAGGCGACGTTCCCGTCCGAATCCGAGCTCAGGTCGAAGCGGACCGGGGCGTCGAGCTTCCCGCCCTTCAGGGTGATCGCATCGTCGAGAGGCTCGACGCGAAGCCGTGCGTCGCTCGCCGCGATCTTCATCGACACGCCGTTGACGATGGCGGTCAGCGACTCGGCGCTGCCGCGGACGTCGATCGGGGCCGTCTCGGTGCTAGACGCGACGGCCAGCGCCGGGATCTTCCGGTCCTCGGTCGCCGCCTGCGGGTGCGCCAGGATGACGCCGAAGTTCGCCTTGGCGATCAAGCCGGGCGTCAACGTGAAGATGTGGCTGACTTCTCCGGACGCCGTCGATCCGGGGGTCAGGCTCAAGATGTTGAGCTTCGCCATGCGCTGGCCGGGGTTGACCGCGGGGAAGTGGTAGCGGCCTTCGTCGTCGGTCAGCGCGTACGTGCCGTCGTCGAGCGCGACCATGGCCTTCGCGACACCGGGCTCACCCGGATCGAGGCGGCCGTTGCCGTTGGTGTCCTCGAACACCTTGCCGATGATCGTGCACTGATCGAACGTCGGATCGGCGACCACGATCACCTTGGCGCTGGCGGCGGCGCCCGCGACGGTTCCGCCCAGAAGCGGCGTGGCCACGTTGCCGTGCGACCCTTGCGAGACGCCGCTTCCCACCCGCAGCACGTACCGGATGTTGACGACCTCGCTCGGCCCCAACCCGAACGGGCCGAGATCGACCGGGCGGCTTCCCGACGACGTCAGGTTCGTGGAGACGTCGTCCGCAGTCCCGAGCACGCCGTCCGTCCCCGCGCGCGTGATGCGCACGGACTCCGGAACGAGCTTGAAGCCGGCCGGGATGTTGTCGGAGATGGTGACGTTGGCGAGCGGTCCCGTCGTCAGGTTCTCCACCCGGATCGCGTACGGCACGAACGAACCGACGACGGTGAAGTCGTCTCCGACGGTCTTCGAGATGCGCAGCACCGTGCCGGTGACCGTGTCGGTGTCGGTCCGCGTCGCCGGGGTTCCCGTCGAGGTCCAGGTGTCGGTGTAGCTGAGCGTCACCGTGTCGCCGACCCGGGTGACCAGCGTGCCGTCGTCGTTGGCGCCGGCGGTAGGCCCGGCGACGGTCGGCATCGTCCCCGTGAACACGCCGGTCGAGGCTCCCGTCTCCGTCAGCGTGCGGGTCTCCGTCTCGCCGGTGAGGTTGTTGGTGACGGTGACCGTGATCGTCTCCGCGACCGCCGGGTTCTCGTTGCGGTCGGCGTCGGTCACGGTGAGCGCGAGCGTGTCGCCCGGGACGCTCGTGTCGGTGATGTCCACGACGGCGTCGGTGCCGCGCGGCGTCACGGTCGCCGTCCCGAAATCGTTGCCGGAGCCGTTGTTGTACGTGTCGTTGACGTCCGGCTGGTCGGCGGCCGTCACCTCCGCGTTGTTGACGTAAGTTCCCGAGCCGAGCACGCGCGCCGTGATGTGAAGGACCTTGGATCCCGCGGTCGGGACCGTGCCGACCGTCCAGAGGCCGGTCGCCGGGACGTAGGTTCCGCCGCCGTCATCCGAGACGTAGGCATAGCCGTTCGGGAGGAGGTCCTTGACGGTCACGCCCGTCGCCGCCTGGAACCCGGCGGCGTCCGAGACGGTCATGGTGAACACGACGTTCGTTGCGACGATGGGCGTGGCGTTGTCGACCGCCTTCGTCAGCGACAGGTCGACGAACGAGCCGATCTGCGTGTCCCCGTCGGTCGCGGCGTTGTTCGCGGCGGCCGGGTCGACGCTTCCGGTCACCGGCGTGACCGTCGCGGTGTTGACGATCGTCCCGCTCGCGTTGACGAGGACGGGGACCGTGACGGCGAACGTGGCGACCGCGTTGACGTCGAGATCGACCGTCGCCGCGAGATTGCCGGTCCCCGTGGGGTTGTGGCAGGCGCCCGGCGGCGTCGTGATCGTGCACGTCCAGGCCGCGGCCGCGACGTTGAACTTCGTCGCATCGAGCGGATCGGCGACCGCCGCGTTCAGCGCCTCGGCCGGGCCGGCGTTCCGGACGACGATCGTGTAGGTCAGCGATTGCCCCGCCGTGATGGAGGTGAGGCCGTCGGTCTTCGTGATCGACAGGTCCGTGACCCGCGGCCCGGGGGTGTCGGTGTCGGTCGCGGAGTTGTTCGCGGCGGCGGGGTCGGTCGTGCCGGCCGGGGCGGCCACGGTCGCCGTGTTGACGAGATTCCCCGTCGCGGTCGACCGGATCGCGGCGACCACGGTGTAGGTCAGCGTTCCGCCCACCGGCACCTTGACGGTGTCGGCGATGTTTCCGGCCCCGGACGCCGTGCACGTCGCTCCGCCGGTGGCGGCACAGGTCCACGTCGCGCCTTGCACCTGCGGCAGCGTCAGCAGGGTGTCCGTGACGGTCGCGTTGACGGCATCGGAGGGGCCGGCGTTCGAGACGACGATCGTGTAGGTCACGCTCGTCCCGGCCGAGTACGCGGCGATGCCGTCGGTCTTGGTGATCGACAGGTCGGCCACCGCGTTCGCCGAGTCCGTGTCGGTCGCCGCGTTGTTCGCCGCCGCCGGATCGGTCGTCCCCGCCGCGGCCGCGACCGTCGCGGTGTTGACGAGGTTCCCCGTGGCGCTCGAGCGCGTCACCGCGGTCAGCGTGTAGGTCAGCGTTCCGCCGACCGGGACGTGGACGGTGTCGGCGATGTTTCCGGAGCCCGACGCCGCGCACGTGGCCCCGCCGGCCGCGGCGCACGTCCAGTTCGCCGACGCGACCTGCGGAAGGGCCAGGACCGTGTCCGTCACGACGGCGCCGGTCGCGTCCGACGGACCGGCGTTCGTGACCACGATGGTGTAGGCGACGTTCGCGCCGGGCACGTAGCTGGCGACGCCGTCGGTCTTGGTGATCGCGAGATCGGTGACCGAAGTCGCGGTGTCCGTGTCCGTCGCGGTGTTGTTCGCCGCTGCCGGGTCCGACGTGCCCGCGGCGACCGCGACGGTGGCGGTGTTGGCGAGGTTGCCCGTCGCGCTCGAGCGTGTCGCCGCAACGAGCGTGTACGTCAGCGCGCCGCCGACCGGAACGTGGACGGTGTCGGCGATGTTTCCGGAGCCCGAAGCCGTGCACGTCGCACCGCCCGCCGCGGCGCACGTCCAATTCGCCGAGGCGATCTGAGGCAGCGCGAGGATCGTGTCCGTGACGGTCGCTCCCGTCGCGTCCGACGGGCCGGCGTTGGTCACCACGATCGTGTAGGTGACCGGGCTGCCGGCCGTGTAGGTCGCCACACCGTCGGTCTTCGTGATCGCGAGATCGGAGACGGCCGCTGCCGTATCCGTATCCGTCGCGGCGTTGTTCGCGGCTGAGGGATCCGTCGTCCCCGCTGCCGCGGCCACGCTCGCGGTGTTGGCGAGGTTCCCGGTGGCGCTCGACCGCGTCGCCCCAACGAGCGTGTAGCTCAGCGTGCCGCCGACGGGAACGTGAACGGTGTCGGCGATGTTTCCGGCGACCGGCCCCGCCGTGCAGGTCGCACCGCCGGCTCCCACGCACGTCCAGCTCGCAGAGGCGATCTGGGGCAGCGCCAGGATCGTGTCGGTCACGGTCGCGCCGGTCGCATCCGACGGGCCGGCGTTCGTCACGACGATCGTGTACGTCACCGGGCTGCCGGCCGTGTAGCTTGCGACCCCGTCGGTCTTGGTGATCGCAAGGTCGGCCACGGTGGCCCCGGTATCGGAGTCGCTGGCCGAGTTGTTTCCTCCGGCCGGATCGGTCGTGCCCGCCGGAGCCGCGATCGTCGCCGTGTTGACCAGGTTGCCCGACGCGCTCGACCGCGTCGCGGCGACGAGCGTGTACGTCAGCGTGCCGCCGACGGGAACGTTGACCGTGTCGGCGATGTTCCCGGCGACGGGCCCGGCGGTACAGCTCGCACCGCCCGCCGCGACGCAGGTCCAGCTCGCGGAGGCGATTTGCGGCAGAGCGAGAACCGTGTCCGTTACCGTCGCTCCGATCGCATCGGACGGACCGGCGTTGGTCACCGTGATCGTGTACGTGACCGGGCTTCCCGCCGTGTAGCTCGCGGAGCCGTCGGTCTTCGTGATGGCGAGGTCGGCGGTGTGGACGGCCGTGTCCGTATCGGTTGCCGTGTTGTTCCCGGCCGCCGGATCGGTCGTTCCCGCCGGCGCGGAGGCCGTTGCGGTATTCACGAGGTTTCCGGAGGCGCTGGAGCGCGTCGACGCCGTGAGGGTGTACGTCAGCGTGCCGCCGACCGGGACGTTGACCGTGTCGGCGATGTTTCCGGCCACCGGTCCCGCAGCGCAGGTCGCTCCGCCCGTGGCCGTGCAGGTCCAGCTCGCCGACGCGACCTGCGGCAGCGCCAGGACCGTGTCCGTCACCGTCGCGCCGATCGCGTCGGACGGACCGGCGTTCGTCACGGCGATCGTGTACGTCACGGGACTGCCCGCCGTGTAGGTCGCGACCCCGTCGGTCTTCGTGATCGCAAGATCCGCGATCGACGTGCGGGTGTCGGTATCCGTGGCGGTGTTGTTTCCGGCGGCGGGATCGGTCGTCCCCGCCGCGACGACGACGGTCGCCGTGTTGACCAAGTTCCCCGACGCGTTCGAGCGTGTGTTGGCGGTGAGCGTGTAGGTCAGCGTGCCGCCGGGCGGGACGTGAACGGTGTCGGCGATGTTGCCGGCGCCGGACGCCGTGCAGGTCGCGCCGCCGGCGCCCACGCACGTCCAGCTCGCGGACGCGATCTGCGGCAGGGCGAGGATCGAATCCGTCACCGTGGCGCCGACCGCATCCGACGGACCGGCGTTCGCCACGACGATCGTGTATGCCACCGGGCTTCCGGCCGTGTAGCTTGCGGCGCCGTCGGTCTTGGTGATCGACAGATCGGCGACCGTGGTCCCGGTGTCCGTGTCGGTCGCCGAATCGTTCGCGGGGGTGGGATCGGTGATTCCGGCGGGATCCGCGACCGTCGCGGTGTTGACGAGGTTTCCGGACGCGTTGGCCTTCGTTGCGGCGACGAGGGTGTATGTGAGCGTGCCGCCGACCGGGATGTGAACGGTGTCCGCGATGTTGCCCGCGCCGGACGCCGTGCAGGTCGCCCCGCCGGCCGCCACGCACGTCCAATTCGCGGAGGCGATCTGGGGCAGGGCGAGGATCGTGTCGGTGACGGTCGCCCCGATCGAGTCGGACGGCCCGGCATTCGTCACGACGATCGTGTAGGTGACCGGGCT
>CAZYHZ010000079.1:0-15301 GCA_964647625.1 uncultured Acidobacteriota bacterium | reverse complement strand
CGTCATGAACATGTGGTGCGCCCAGACGATGAACGACATGAAGCCGAGGAAGATCAGCGAGTAGACCATCGTGCGGTAGCCGAAGAGGGGCTTTCGGGTGTTGTTCGCGATGATCTCGGCGACGATCCCCATGGCGGGGAGGATCAGGACGTAGACCTCGGGGTGCGCCAGGAACCAGAACAGGTGCTGCCACAGGAGCGGGTTGCCGCCTCCCGACACGGTCAGGGCCTGTCCGCTGACGACGAGCCCCGTCGGCAGGAAGAAGCTGGTCCCCGCGACGCGGTCCATCAGCTGCAACACGCCGGCCGCCTCGAGGGGCGGGAACGCGAGGAGCAGCAGGAACGCGGTGACGAACTGCGCCCACACGAAGAACGAGCACCGGAAGAAGCTCAAGCCCGGGGCTCGGAGCTGAATCGTCGTCGTGATGAAGTTGACTGCGCCCAGAAGCGACGAGGTGATCAGGAAGATCATCCCGATGATCCACCACGTCTGTCCCTGCGAAGCGATCACCGACAGCGGCGCGTACGAGGTCCAGCCCGACTGCGCGGCTCCTCCGGGGGCGAAGAACGACAGGAGCATCGTCACGCCGCCCATGAAGAAGAACCAGTAGCTGGCCATGTTCAAGCGCGGGAACGACATGTCGGGAGCGCCGATCTGGAGCGGCAGCACGAAGTTGCCGAAGCCGCCGACGGCCAGAGGCACGATGCCGAGGAAGACCATGATCGTCCCGTGCATCGCGCCGAGCTCGTTGTAGAAGCTCGGCAGAATCGTGCCGCCGGGCATGCGCGCCTCGCCGAACAGCTTTCCGAGCAGAGGCAGCGCCCTTCCGGGAAACGCGAGCTGCCACCGCATCAGCATCATCAGGCTGAACCCGAAGAACAGGAACACCAGTGCCGTGACGCCGTACTGGATGCCGATCGTCTTGTGATCGGTGGAGAAGACGTACTTCCGCCAGAACGACAGCTCGTGGTGGTGCTCGCCGTGCTCTGCGTGAGCGGCGTGCCCGTGGGAGATCGTCTCGGTGCCCATCCTTGCTCCAAAACCCCTTGGGGCGCGCGCGCTACTTGGCGGCGGGGGCGCTGAACTTGAAGTTGACGGTCTTCGTCTCGTTGCCGGTCACCGTGACCGACGCCTTCTGCACGCCGAGCTTCTCGTGCCACGCCTCGAGCTGATAGGTGCCCGCGTCGAGACCGGTGATCGTGAACTTGCCGTCCTCCTTGGTGACCGAGAAGAACGGGTGATTGAACACGCCGGCGTAGGAGCTCATCCAGGGGTGCACGTCGCACTTGATCATGAACATGCCCTCGGCCTGGCCGAATGACTTCTGGGATTCCTTCACCGTCGGCGGCATCGCCATGTTGAACGGCGCGTTGACCTTGGGGAGAGCGTGCACGTTGTGCAGGATGCCGTCGGAGTTCAGGACCTTGAACGGCTGGCTGACCATGAGCCCGAAGACGTGGGGCGAGTAGTGGCACCCCTTCTGGTCCATCACGACGGGGTCCTTCGGCGCGGGATACGACTTGCCGGCCGGCAGCCCACCCGCGACGCTGACCATGATGTTGGCCATCGTGTTCCCCGACCCGAGCACCAGGACGTCGCTGGGCTGTGGGGTCGAGTGCATCTTGGCGCACGCGGCGTCCGCGCCCATGTCGATCGGCTTGAGATTCGGGACCTTGCCGTCGTAGGTGATCGTTCCGGTGATCGTGGCCGCGCCGGCCGAACCGCAAGCGAGGGCGACGACGAGGGCGTAACCGATGAATCGCATGACGAACTCCTTCGGGCCGCTTCGGCCCGGGGAAAAAACCGACTGTATCAGAAGTTCTCGAACGACAGGGACTCCGGCAGACGCGGGTCCCCGACGGGAACGAGGGGCGCCCCGCGGAGCATCCAGAACAGCACGGCGACGAACGTTCCGCCGACCGCGAGAAGCGCCGCCACATCGCTCAGGCCGATCGACGCGCCCCCCGGATGCATCGCCGGCATGATCAGCCAGTAGATGTCCAGGAGATGCATGAGGAGGACCCAGGCCGCCCCCAGGGCCAGAAGCGGCGGCGTTCTCTTGATCGTGCGCGGCATCAAGTAGAAGAACGGCACGATGAAGTGGCCGAAGGCCAGGAACAGCGACACGGCCTTCCACGATCCGACCAGCCGGAGCCGGAAGAAGATCGTTTCCTCCGGGATGTTGCCGTACCAGATGAGGAAGAACTGCGAGAAGCCGATGTACGCCCAGAAGACGACGAACGCGAAGAGCATCTTGCCGAGGTCGTGGAAGTGCTCGATCCCCACGGCGCGAGTCAGGAGGTTCGCCCGCTTCAAGCGGACGACGAGCAGCGTCAGGAACGCGAAGAAGCTGACGAACGAGCCGGCGAACCAGTAGACGCCGAAGATCGTCGAATACCAGTGCGGGTCGATCGACATGATCCAGTCGACCGCCGCGAAGGTCTGCGTCAATGCGAGCACGATGATCGCCGGCCCCGACCACCGCCGGAGGCGCACGGAGATGGCGCGGTCCTTCGATTGGTCCTGCGCGCGCGAGGCGCGAAGGTACAGCCACGCGATCGCGGACCAGCACGTGAACGACACCGCCGCACGCACGATGAAGAACGACGGGTTCAGGTACGGGGCCTTGCCGGCCAGGACGTGGTCTTTCCCGGCGGCGATCTCGTGGATCCACGGGAACAGATTGTCCATGCCGGCCAGGATCGGGAGGAACAGCACCGCGAAGACGGGAATCACCGCGGTCGCGTTTTCGGCCAGGCGCCGGACGACGATCCCCCACCCCGCTTGCGTGGCGAAGTGGATGAGGACGAAGTAGAGCGCGCCGACGGAAAGCGAGAGGAAGAAGAGGAACGCGACGAGCCACGAAAACGCGAACTGCTTCGGATCGCCGCTCCGAAGGAACAGCGAGAGAACGACGCCCAGGACCGCCACGCCGCCGGCGATCATCGGGACGCGGGTGAGCGCGTGGCCCGGCGGGATCGTCACCTCGTCCGCGGCGATGGACGTGATCGCGGTGTCGTGGCTCACGCCGGGTCCTCGAGCAGCTCGACGTGCGCCGCGCCGATCGACGACAGCAGCTTCGGCGTGCCCACCGGGTCGAACTGCGGGTCGGCCGATTCGATCGAGATGAAGAAGGTGTCGTCCGAGGCGCGAGCGAATCGCCCGGATTCGAAGACCGGGTGGTTGTGCCGCGGCAGCTCGTTCAGCCCGAGCATGCCGAAGACCGCGGCCAAGGCGCCGCCCAGGACCCCGAGCTCGAACGTGATCGGGACGTAGGCCGGCCACGCGAAGTGGGGCTTGCCGCTGATCGTCAGCGGGTACGCGATGTTGTGGACCCAAGCCTGGAGCGCGAAGCCGCCCGCGGCCCCCGAGAGGGCGACGACGAGGACGATCCACGGCAGCTTCGAGCGCCGCATGCCCATCGCGGCGTCGAGGCCGTGCACGGGAAACGGCGTGTGCGCGTCCCAGCGCGAGTAGCCCGCATCGCGCACGCGCTCGCACGCCCGGTAGAGGTCGCCGGGCGTCTTGAACGCGGCGAGCACGGTGCGGGCGCCCATCAGTGCGCCCCCTCTTCGGTCAGCTCGCCGACCGGCGTGCGCTCGGAACGCGGATGCGCGTGCGGATCGGCCTGCGGCAGGACGGTCTTGACCTCCGCGGTCGCCACCATCGGGAGGAAGCGCACGAACAGGCAGAACATCGTGAAGAACAGCCCGAAGCTGCCGAGCAGGCACGAGACGTCCCAGATCGTCGGGCGGAAGTAGCTCCACGACGACGGGAGGAAGTCGCGGTGCAGCGAGGTCACGATGATGACGAACCGCTCGAACCACATCCCCACGTTGACGAAGAGCGACATCACGAACAGGATCGGGATGCTCGTACGCGCCTTCTTGAACCAGAACACCTGCGGGCTGATCACGTTGCAGCTGATCATCGTCCAGTAGGCCCAGGCGTAGGGCCCGAAGGCCCGGTTCTTGAACGTGAAGAGCTCGTAGGCGCTGCCGCTGTACCAGGCTGTGAAGAACTCCATCCCGTAGGCGTAGCCGACCAGCGACCCCGTCACGAGGATGATCTTCGCCATGTAGTCGAAGTGCCGGATCGTGATGATCTCCTGCATCCCGAACGCGCTGCGGCAGATCACCATCAGGGTCAAAACCATCGCGAAGCCGGAGAAGATCGCGCCCGCGACGAAGTACGGCGGGAAGATCGTCGTATGCCAGCCCGGGATCTGCGAGACGGCGAAGTCCATCGACACGATCGAGTGGACCGACAGCACGAGCGGCGTCGCGAGCCCGGCGAGGATCAGGTACGCGACCTCGTAGTGCTGCCAGTGCCGGTTCGAGCCGCGCCAGCCGAGGGCGAAGAAGCCGTATACGCGCTTCCGGATCACGGTTTTCGCACGGTCGCGCATCGTCGCGAGGTCCGGGATCAGCCCGACGTACCAGAACAGGGCCGACACCGTGCCGTAGATGCTGACCGCGAAGACGTCCCAAAGGAGCGGGCTGCGGAAGTTCGGCCACATCCCCATCTGGTTCGGAAGCGGGAACATGAAGTACGCGACCCAGACGCGTCCGACGTGGATGCCCGGGAAGATCAGCGCGCACATGACCGCGAAGATCGTCATCGCCTCGGCGGAGCGGTTGATCGACGTCCGCCACTTCTGCCGGAACAGGAAGAGGATGGCGGAGATCAGCGTGCCCGCGTGTCCGATGCCGACCCAGAAGACGAAGTTGGTGATGTCCCAGGCCCAGCCCACCGGAACGTTGAGCCCCCAGACGCCGATCCCCTCCCAGAACAGCCAGGAAACAGCCACCCCCAGGAGGCCCAGGAGCGCCAGGGAGGGGAGGAAGCAGAACCACCAGGCGAGCGGCGTCTTGTTTTCGACCGGCCGGGCGACCGCTTCGGTGATCGAGTGGAAATCGCGCCCGCCCAGAATGAGGGTCGGGCGACCGGCGACGGGATCGTACGCCTCGTTTTGGTCGATCGGCCCCATGTCCGGCCGTAGATACCATTGCGGGCCGGACCGGTCAAGAATTCAGTTGATTCAGCGCCGCCGCGAGATCGTCCCCCGATGCCGGAACGCAGGGAAGGAGCAGAGATCTGCGGCTTCCATGGGGCATCTCGGCGCCGAACAGCGAGCGCCACTCCCGGCTCCGGGCCTCGCCGTATTCCTCGAAGACACGCCTCCCGGCACCGTCGCGCAGGGCCCGTGCGATGCGGCCGGCGAGATCCTCGGCCTCGAGCAGCCCGACGTTCATGCTCTGTGCGCCGAGCGGCCCCGTCAGGTGCGCGGAGTCTCCGGCCATCCAGACGCGGCCGCCGCCGAAGGACGCCGCGAGCTTGCGCTCGAACAGGCCCGTCGCCGTCCACCCGATGGCGCCGGCCGTCCCCGCGAACCAGGGTGCTCCCGCGCGGATGCGCGAGGCGAGCGTTTCGGGATCGGCACGGTGTTCCTCCGCTGCATCGATCGGAAAGCTGAACCGGCAGCGGCCGTTCGGGAGCGGCCAGTAGCCGACGACCCGGTCGCCGTCCACCGTCAGGCGGCCTTCCTGCGGGGCGTCGCCCCCCGCCTCGACCTCGAATACGGAGTAGACCTGTCCCCTGCCGTGGTCCGCGCACGCGATGCCGAGGCGCCGCCGCACGAACGAATCGTACCCGTCGGCCCCGACGACGTAATCCGCCTCGGCGTCGAACAACTCGTCCACAACCGCCTCGGTGTGGGCGATGGGATAACCCGTCGAGACCTTGTCGAGCTTCGCCACGGCACATCGGACGCCGTCGGGTCGGGCGTCGAGCCCCTGGACTCGGTGATGCCAGTGCACCTCGAGGCCGGCCTTGCCGAGCGCGGTCTCGAGAATCGCCTCGAGCCGCGCCTGAGGAAGCACCAGCACGTGCCGGTGATCCCCCGACAACCGGGTGAAGTCGATCTCGCCCGTCCGCCGGCGTCCTTCATAGATCCCGATCCGCTCGATGGCTCGTCCTTCCTTCCGGCACGCCGCTCCGACTCCGAGCCGGTCGAGCAGACCGAGGGTGGACGGATGGAGCGCCAGCGCGTAGCTGTGCCCGGCCGTCCGCCCGCGGGCGTCGAAGACGGTCACGCCGACTCCCCTGGCTTTCAAGACCATCGCGGCGGTCAGCCCCACCGGACCTGCGCCGACGACGATCACTTCGCTCTTCGGATGGCGTCGCATGGCGGGCACCTCCGATCGAAGCGTACCGCCCGCGCGGGGCTCCTCGGAGACGGACAACGGACCGGGTCTGTCCGTTGATCAGGTTGCGACGAGGAGCACGATCAGGAGCGCCAGCCACACGACATCGAGGAAATGCCAGTACATGGCCGAATAGGTCACCCCGGGATGGTGGGCGGCGTCGTACCGGCCGGCCCGGGCGCGCAGCCAGACGACCAGCAGGAGGGCGACGCCGCCGATCACGTGCGCCGCGTGCAGGCCAGTCAGCATGAAGAACGTGAACGCGGCGAGCCCGGAGGCCGCGGTCACGTCCTGCCGCAGAAGGGCGCGCCAGTTCCAGCCCTGGACCGCGAGGAAGAGAAAGCCGAGGGCGAGCGTGGCGCCCATGCGGCGGGCGCAGAGGCCGGCGAGCCCGCGCCGGATCGCGCGCTTCGCCCCGGAGATCGTGACGCTCGCCGCAAGGAGCACGAGCGTGGCCGCGGCAAGGCCCCACGACGAGCGATGCGCGATGGCGGGCCACGACGGCGCCCTGAGTCGCACGACGAGGAACCCCACGATCGCTGCGGCGAAGAGCATGCCGAGCGTGGCGAGGAAGATTCCCATCCCGAGCACGCCCGCGCCGGGGACCGGTGCGGTGCGGACGCGGCGCGGATCGCCGCCGGTCACTGCGAGTTGGTCTTGATCGAGGGCGCGTATCCCGGGATGCGCGTGTGCTCGTACTGCTTCGAGTCGGACAACGCGATGGCGATGAACAGGAGGACGAGCGCCATCGACGTGATGATCACCACGGCGTTGAACGGCTTGTCGTACTTGAGGTGCATGAAGAACAGGAGGACGAGCGAGGCCTTGAACAGGGCGATCGCGAGCGCGATCCAGAGGTTCAATCGCCCGAAGTCGAACCACGACGCGGCGAAGGTGACCAACGTCATCACGAGCAGCGTGCCCAGGACGCCGAACAGCACGGGCAGCGGGACCACGTGGCCGACGGTAGGGTGAGATGCGTTCGAGCTCGCCATGGGGCAGCCTTCCTTACGCGATCAGATAAAGGAGCGGGAACAGGAAGATCCAGATCAGGTCGACGAGGTGCCAGTAGAGCCCGACGAAATCGACGGGGGTGAAGTACTCGGGACCGAACTCGCCCTTGATCGAGCGGACGAG
Source organism: uncultured Acidobacteriota bacterium (assembly GCA_964647625.1). Lineage (GTDB taxonomy): Bacteria > Acidobacteriota > Polarisedimenticolia > Polarisedimenticolales > DASRJG01 > DASRJG01. Next base: position 7,958 of record CAZYHZ010000079.1, on the reverse strand, counting down.
GATCCACGCAATCGCGCCCATCCCGACCAGCACGTGCAGCCCGTGAAGCCCGGTCATCAGGAAATAGATGCCGAAGAAGATCTGCGTGTTGTCGGGGCGCCGGCCGTGCGCGACCCGGACCGCGCCGGGGCGGACCGTCCCCGAGGGTCCCGCGGCCGAAGGCTGGAACGTCGCCGACGCCGCCGGCGCCGCCTTCGCCGGAGCGGCCGTTTCGTGCCCTTCCTCGTGCGGCGCGAAGTGCGTGCCGGGGAGGAGCCCGTGCTCCCACTTGGCCTTGTACTCGACGTACTTGATGCTCATGAACCCGAAGCCGCCGAGGAGCGTCAGGGACAGGAGCGCGATCAGGAGCTTTCGCTGGCCGAGCTGCGCGGCCCGCACGCCCCACGCCATCGTCAGCGAGCTGCACAGCAGCACGACCGTGTTCGTGCCGCCCAGGCGCTTGTCGAGGAACTGGTGCGCGTAAATGAAGATCTCCGGATGGTTCGCGCGGTAGATCGCGTAGGCGCAGAACAGCCCGCCGAACAGGAGCACCTCGGTCGCGAGGAAGATCCAGATGCCGAGCTTTCCCGCGTCGAACTGCTGCTCGGGCGTGTCGAAGTGATGCTTCAGGTACGGCGGGTGCTCGTGGCTCATCACACCGCCCCTCCGTAAGAGCGGCTCGTGTAGCCCCCGGCCGGATCGGCCGTCAAGCGGTCGTAATCGTATGGATCCTCGGCGACCGGCGTCGTCTGGAAGTTGTCGTGCGGCGGGGGTGACGGCGTGTGCCACTCGAGCGAGTTTCCGCCCCAGGGGTTCATCGGCGCGGGCCGGCCGCGGAACAGCGAGTGGATCAGGTAGTAGGCGATCAGGAAGAAGCCCGCGGCCATGACGTACGAGCCGATCGTCGAGATCTTGTGGTAGATCTCGAACTGAGGCAGGTAATCGTAGTACCGCCGCGGCATGCCGTGGCTTCCCATCACGAACTGCGTGAAGAATGTCACGTTGAAGCCCACGAACACGAGCGCCGCGGCGATCCGGCCGAGACGCTCGTCGTACATGACGCCGAACATCTTGGGCCACCAGTGGTGCAGCCCGGCGAGCAGCGCGACCACCGTGCCGCCGAACATGACGTAGTGGAAGTGCGCGACCACGAAGTACGTGTCGTGCAGGTGGACGTCGACGGCGAGCGCACCGAGGTGGAGGCCCGTGAGCCCTCCGATGCCGAACGTCAGGAGGAACATCAGCCCGTAGATCATCGCGGTGTCGAGATGGATGTCGCCCTTGTACAGCGTGGACAGCCAGTTGAACACCTTGATCGCCGAGGGGATCGCCACGCTGAACGTCAGCGCCGAGAAGATCACGTCGGCCATCGCCGACTGGCCGGCGACGAACATGTGGTGGCCCCAGACGAGGAAGCCGAACACCGCGATCGCGATCGACGACAGCGCGATGAACCGGTAGCCGAAGATGTGCTTGCGCGCGTGGATCGAGATCACCTCGCTGATGATCCCCATCGCGGGCAGGATCATGATGTAGACCGCGGGGTGCGAATAGAACCAGAAGAAGTGCTGGAAGAGGACCGGATCGCCGCCGAGCGCCGGATCGAAGATGCCCACGCCGAGCGCCCGCTCGGCGATCAGGAGCAGCAGCGTGATCCCGAGCACGGGGGTCGCGAGCACCTGGATCATCGCGGTCCCGTAGAGCGACCATAGGAACAGCGGCATCTTGAACCAGGTCATGCCCGGGGGCCTGAGCTTGTGGATCGTGACGATGAAGTTCAAGCCCGTGAAGATCGACGAGAACCCGAGGATGAACGCACCGAGCGTCGTCGCGATCACGTTCGTGTTCGTGGTCGTCGAGTACGGCGTGTAGAACGTCCAGCCGGTGTCGACCCCTCCGGCGACGACCGCCCCGACGCAGAAGAGCGCGCCTGCGACCCACAGCCAGAAGCTCAGCAGGTTCAGGCGCGGGAACGCGACATCCTTCGCGCCGAGCATCAGCGGGAGCACGAAGTTGCCGAGCGCGGCGGGGATGCTCGGGATGATGAACAGGAAGACCATCACGGCACCGTGGAGCGTGAACATCTTGTTGTACGTGTCGGCGTCCATGATCGTCGGCCCGCGGGAGAACAGCTCCGTCCGCACCGCGAGGGCGGCCAGGCCGCCCAGGAGGAACGACGACAGGACCGCCACCAGGTACATCACGCCGATGCGCTTGTGGTCGAGCGTGAACGCCCACGACGCGAATCCGCGCGTGTGGTTCAGGTAATTGTCCTTCGGAGCCATCGCGTTCTCCACGGGGCTACTTCAGCGTCTTCAGGTACTCGATGATCGCCGTGATCTCCTTGTCCTTCAGGCGTCCCTGATAGGTCGGCATCACCGGCTCGAATCCCGCCACGACCTTGGCTTGCGGATTCAGGATCGACTCGCGCACGTAGTTCTCGTCGACGACGACGGACCCTCCGCCCTTGAGCGCCTGGGCGTGGCCCCAGATCGCCTTGAACGTCGGGCCGATCCCCGCGGCGCCGTCGACGGAGTGGCACTGCTTGCAGCCGCGCTGGTTGTAGAGCTTCTGGCCGCCCTCCCAGAGCTTCTCGGGAGGGAGCTTGTCGATGAAGTTGGCGGCATCGGCGAGCCACTGGTCGAACTCGGCGCGCGTCCCATGAACGACGACCTTCGCCAGCATCCCGGAGTGGCTCGTTCCGCAGTACTCGGCGCAGAAGATCTGGTATTCCCCCGGCTCCCCGGAATCGAACCATTCCTTCTCGTACCGCCCCGGGACCGCGTCCCGCTTGATGCGGAACTCGGGTAGGTAAAGGCTGTGAATGACGTCCTGCGAGGTGAGCACGAGCCGCACGGACTCGCCGGGCGGGACGTGCAGGTTGTCGTCCACGACCCCGTTCGGATACGTGAAAAGCCACTTCCACTTCTGGCCGAGCACCTGGACTTCGTAGGCGTTTTCGGGCGGGGTCTGGAGGTCGAGATACCCGGCGAACCCTTCCCAGAAGATCCAGATCACGATCAGGATCGGGATCACGGTCCAGGTGATCTCGAGCCGCTGGTTGTGGGTCGGTGACGGCTGGGCCGTGTGTCCCGGCCGGGCCCGGTACTTCCAGATGAAATAGAAGAGGACCGCGGTGATCAGGAGGAAGAAGAAGATCGCGATCGACGTCACGGCGTTGAACAGGAAGTCGACCGGACGCGCGGTCGTCGAGGCCGCGCGGGGAAGCCAGAAGCCGGCGCCCGTGCTCGCGCCGAGCCTGCCGAGCGCGCCGAGCTTGCCGAGCGCGGCGATCCAGCTCATGCCCGGCCTCCGCGCGGAAGGGCGGCCGCACGAGCGCGGTCCCGCAGCCAGAAGCCGCCGATCACCACGGCCAGGATCAGCACGGTCAGCGCCCCGCCCGCGCGCATGATCGCCATCGCGGCCGGCGCGTAGCGGCCGGCTTCGGCATCGTAGTGGTAGCAATAGAGGATGAAGCGCTCCCAGGTGGAGCCGATCTTTCCCTTGCCCGCTTCGAGAAGCGCGAGCTGGAGCGTGTCCGGCGGGAATTCGACGCCGTACAGATAACGGCCGATGCGGCCGTCGGGTGTCGCGAGCATGACGACCGCCGCGTGGCCGTACTGGTCGATCTTCGCGTCGTACTCGACGGAGAACCCGGCCGCCTTCGTCAGCGCCTCGATGCTCTCCCGCGATCCGGTGAGGAAGTGCCAGCCGGCCGCGGCCTCCGGTTTTCCGATGAGGCCGATGTAGGACGCCTTCTTCGCCGCGGCGAGCGCGGGCATCTCCCGCGGATCGAAGCTGACGGTGACGACCTCGTAGTCCCGGCCCGGCTGGAAGCGCAGGCGCGTCATCGCGTTCACGAGGCCGTTCAGCTCGAGCGTGCACAGCATGGGGCAGCGGTAGTAGTTGAGCGTCAGGATCACCGGGCGCCGCGGCTGGAAGTAAGACCCGAGCGTGACGTCGCGGCCGGCCTCGTCCTTGAACGTCGCCGCGAGAGGCAGCGCGGCGTCGAGCTTCTCCTCGACGCCGACGCGCTCGAGCGCTTTCGGCGCAGGCTCCGTGCGGTCCTGCGCCACGGCCGCGCCCGAGCTAAGCGCCAAGATGAGAAAAGGGGACAGTCCCCTTTTTCTTACAATTCTTCCGCTCATAGCGCGGCCTTGGGTGCGGGTGACGGCGCGGGAGACGGCGAGGCCGCCGGCTCCTCAGGGAGGATGATCGCGGCCGCAGGATTCGGATCGGCGGCGAGCATCTTCATCGCGCGCTCGATCGGGATCGTCACGTAGCCGTTCTTCTTGTCGACCCAACCCGTCGCCTGGAGCCGCGCATTCTGGGCCTGGCGCAGGCTCGTCAGCTCGGCGGGCGCCTGATCGACGACCTTGCGGCGAAGCTCCGCCCGGCTACGGCTCTGGTACAAGCCCTGGACCAGCGCGATGACGATGACGAGCACCAGAACGCCCACGACGCCGACGGTGACGGTCGGGAGGGCGTCCGGGTCCGGCGCGTCGACTTCGAGTGTGGGCTTCATCAGAACGTCTCGTAACCGAGCGACTCGGACAACCGCGGGTCCTTCACGGGAACCAGGGCGTGCGCGCGGAGGCGGCGCCATGCCGCCGCGAAGAACAGCCCGCCGATGCCGACGAACGCGGCGAGATCCATGAGGGACAGCGGCACCGCGCCCTTGCTCTTGCCGGGCATCACGAGCCAGTACACGTCCGCCCACTGCATGGCCAGCATCCAGACCGCCCCCACGAGCAGGAGCGGCTTCCGCCGCTTCACGTTGCGCGACATCAGCGCGAGGAACGGGACGATGAAGTGCCCGAAGAGCAGGAGCAGGCTCCACGACGTCCAGGACCCCGACTGCCGGGCGGCGTACCAGAACGTCTCTTCCGGGAGGTTCGCGTACCACATCAACATGTATTGCGAGAACCCGATGTACGCCCAGAACACGGTGAACGCGAAGATCAGCTTGCCGAGGTCGTGATAGTGCTCGACGGTGATCGTCCGTCGCAGCGCGCCCGCGCGCTGGACGGCCATCGCGATCACCGTCACGAGCGCGAAGAATCCGAGGATGCACCCGGCGAAGAAGTAGACGCCGAAGATCGTGCTCGCCCAGTGGGGCGTCAGCGACATCAGATAGTCGAACGCGAAGAAGGTCACCGTGAAGGCGAACAGGATGAGCGCGACGGTGCTCGTCGTCTCCATCCGCACCGTGAGCCGCGGATCGCCCGATCGATCCTGCCGCGTCGAGGTGCGGTGGAACCAGATCGCGAACGCCGACCAGACGGCGAAGTAAAAGACCGTGCGCCCGATGAAGAACGGCAGATTCAGCCACGGCGCCTTGGCCTGCATCAGGTGATCCCCGGCGACCGCGGCGGGGTCCGTCCAAGGGTAGAGGGTCTTCAGGCCGAACAGGACGGGGATCGCCAGGACCGCCATCGGGACGAGCGCGTTCGGGGCGACCGCTTCCGCGATCCGCCGGACCGCGACGCTCCACCCCGCGCGCGTCGCATGCTGGACGAGGACGAAGAACAGTGCTCCGAGCGCCAACGAGAGGAAGAAGACGAACGCGACGAGGTACGACGGGTAGAACCGCTCCCAGCCTCCGGACGTGGTCTGGGCGAGGAAGAACGCGAGCGCGAGCCCGGCGACACCGGCTGCCAGAAGCCCCCAAACGGCCCATGTTCCCTCGCCGCCGAGCTCGAGGTCTTCAGGGGCGAGATCGTGCCGATCGTGCGCGCTCACGGCGCGAGCTCCCGGAGGCCCGCGCGCTCGTCGGCCGTCAGGGCCGACGCCGGCGTGTGACCGGATCGCTGCAGGGCGCGAACGTAGGCGACGATCGCCCACCGGTCCGCGACGGGGATCTGGGGGCCGTACGGCGGCATCGTCCGGATGCCGTTCGTGATCGTGTTGAAGAGATGGCCCACCGGACGCGCCAGCACCGTCTTGGAGTGCATCGACGTCGGCGGCACGAACGTCCCTTCCTGCAGCCGGTCCGCCCGGATCGCGACGATGCCGTCGCCGTAGCCTGCGAGCCCGTGGCACGGAGCGCAGTAGATCTTGAACCGCTCCTGTCCGTGCGCCAGAAGCGGCTCGGTCACGGGCATCGGGAAGGTCTCGACGAACGTCCCGCCGCGCGTCCCCTTCTCGAAGGCGTCGTCGTCCTCGAGGTCCCCGCGCGCGACGGTCCCTTCGACCGGGGGCCGCGCTTCTCGAGTGTCGGCGAAAAGCGGATTCGCCTGCTGGCTCTTGAAGCGCGGCTGGTTGTCCATCCCCTGGAGGAGGTGGATGCGGGGCAGCGACGACGGCGTCTGCCGGGCCTTGAACACGAGCGCGAACGGAACGAGCGCCGCGACCGCGAGCACGAGGAGGAGCGATCGCACCCAGCGCGGCATGCTAGTCCTCGATCGCCGCGACGTGCGTCGCGCGCTCGGCGGAGAGCAGGCGCCCGGTCGCTTCGACGTCGAAGCGCGGGTCGTCGGCCTGAATGACGATGACGAAGCGGTCCGTCGTCACGCGCCGGAAGCGTGATGCGCGCAAGAGCGGGTTGTGGAACCGCGGCAGCCCGTTCCGCGCGATCATCCCGAAAAATGCCGTCAGCGACGCGAGGAGCACGGTCAGCTCGAACGTCACCGGGATGTCGGCCGGGAGCGAGTTGAACGGCTTTCCGCTGATGATGATCGGGTAATCGACGGCGTTCATCCACCACTGCATCAGCAGACCGCCCGACGTGCCGCACAGCGCGGCCGCGAGCACGAGGAACGGAAGCCGCGTCGGCCGCACGCCCATCGCCGCATCGAGCCCGTGGACGGGAAACGGCGTGTGGGCGTCCCACCTCGTGTACCCGGCATCGCGCACGCGCGAGGCGGCGTGGAGGAGATCGCCCGGCGTGGCGAACTCGGCCATCAGCCCGTAGGGCTTCGCGGCCGGAGCGGGGCTCATCGATGGGCCTCGCGATCCGAGACGGGCATGATCGCCTTGACCTCCGCCATCGCGACCATGGGCAGGAACCGCAGGAAGAGCAGGAACAGCGTGAAGAAGAGGCCGAAGCTGCCGATGAGCGTGAGCACCTCGACCCACGACGGCGCGTAGGTGCCCCAGCTCGACGGCAGGAAATCGCGCGAGAGGGTCGTCACGATGATCACGAACCGCTCGAACCACATCCCGACGTTGACGCAGGCCGCGACGCCGAAGATCACCCAGGGGTTGCTGCGCGCGCGTCGCGACCAGAAGGCCTGCGGCGTCACGACGTTGCAGAACACCATCGTCCAGTACGCCCACGCGTACGGGCCGAACGCGCGGTTGATGAAGACGAACCCTTCGGCGGGGTTGCCGCTGTACCACGAGATGAAGAACTCGATCGCGTACGCGTAGCCGACCATCATCCCGGTTGCCAGCAGGATCTTGCACATGTTTTCGAGGTGTCGCGGCGTGATGACGTCCTTCAGGCCGAACCACTCGCGGCACGGGACCGCGAGGAGCAAGACCATCGCGAATCCGCCGAAGATCGCGCCGGCGACGAAGTACGGCGGGAAGATCGTCGCGTGCCAGCCCGGGAGCATCGACGTCGCGAAATCGAAGCTGACGATCGAGTGCACGGAGAGCACGAGCGGCGTCGCGAGCGCCGCGAGGAGCAGGTACGCCCGCTCGTACCGGTGCCAGTGGCGGTTCGAGCCCGTCCAGCCGAGCGCCAGGATCCCGTAAACGAATTGACGCACCCGACCGCGCGCGCGATCGCGAACCGTGGCGATGTCTGGGATGAGCCCCATGTACCAGAAGCACAGGGACACCGTGAAGTACGTCCCGACCGCGAAGAAGTCCCACAGCAAGGGGCTCCTGAAGTTCGGCCAGAGGTCCATCTGGTTCGGCAGCGGCGCGACCCAGTACTCGAACCAGATCCGGCCGACGTGGATGCCGGGGAACATCAGCGCGCAGATGACGGCGAAGATCGTCATCGCCTCGGCGAACCGGTTGATCCCCGT
>CAZYHZ010000078.1:0-15588 GCA_964647625.1 uncultured Acidobacteriota bacterium | reverse complement strand
GTCCCCTACCGCATCACGGGCGCAAGATCGGGGGGCTTTGCGGCCAGGTCCTCGGGCCGCAGCCCGCTGTTGAGCGTCGTCCCGTCGATCAGCGCGTCCGCGACGTGGAGCCCGGCGTGGGTCTTGGTAAAACGGGAGGCAAAGCGAACCCCACCCACGGTCTTCCATTCCAGATACCGGGTCTCGCTCGACACGGGATTCGCGGGATCGGCCAGCGAGACGGACGTCTCGGCGAGAGGGAGACCGGAATCGGGATCGAGCACGAGGTCGGACGCGCCGCCGGTCGCCTCCCGGTGCCGGATCCGAAGGACGTTCCTCGCCGGCGATTCGACCTCGTACGCGGGGTCGCGATCGGCCAGCAGCGTCTTCAAGATGAACCCGCGGAGGTACCCTTGCGCGAAGCGAAGCTCGCCGCCCGAAAGGTCGTGCACGCTGCCGTCCGGCAGGATCTCCCAGCCGCTCGTCCCGTCGAAATACAGGACGTAGGTGTCGCCCGGCCCCACCTGATCCAGGCGGAGGAGATTCGGCTTGATCCAGCGCACCCGCTTGCGGACCTCGCCGAGGCGCTGCCCGGTTCGTCCGTCGAAGCTCACTCCCGTGACGGTTTGATCGAAGTCGGCGATGGCCGCGATCTTGTCCGCGCCGCCCACGGCGTCCTGCAGCCGATGAAGGAGCGCGCGCGCATCGCCGGAAGGGGCCGAGCCCGTCGAGGCGGGCGGTGACGCGCACGCCGGAGCCGTCATCAGCGCGCAGGCGAGTGCGATCGTGCGAATCACGTTCGCACCCCGGCTTTCATGAAGGAAAGCGCTTCGAGCGCCTGCCGCCGCGCGGCGTCGTGATCGACGATCGGGTCGATGCGCCGGAGCCCGGAATTGCCGCCCCAGCGGCGCACGTACGCGCCTTCGGGGTCGAATTTCGCCGCCTGCAGGGACGGGTTGAAAATGCGGAAGTACGGGGCCGCGTCGGCGCCGCATCCCGCCGTCCACTGCCAGCCCAGCGTGTTGTTCGCGAGATCCGCATCGACCAGCGTGTCCCAGAACCAGCGCGCCCCTTCGAGCCAGTGAACCCGCAGATCCTTGACCAGAAACGACGCCGCGATCATGCGCACGCGATTGTGCATCCAGCCGGTCTTCCACAGCTGTCGCATCCCCGCGTCGACGATCGGGAAGCCCGTGCGGCCGCGCTGCCACGCCTGTAACCCCGCAGGGTCCGCGGCCCAGGGAAATCGCTCGAACTCGGTGCGGAGCGGCGCCTCCGGCGTGTGCGGGAAATGAAACAGCAGGTGATGGGCGAACTCCCGCCAGCCGAGCTGGCGGAGAAAGGGCTCGCCGCTTTTGCCCGCACGCTCGACCGCGAAGCGGACCTGCCGCGGCCCGAGCTCGCCGAAGTGAAGATGCGGCGAGAGTCGCGCGCCGCCGTCGAGATCCGGGCGGTCTCGATCGTTGTCATAGGCGGCGATCGGGCCGTCGAGAAATCGCGCGAGGAGCGACTCCGCGCCCGTAGCACCCGGGCTCCACGCCTCGCGCAGCCCGGAGGCCCAGTCGATGCGGGGCAATAACGCGAGGCTTTCGAGCGGGACGCTGTCGGGCCATGACGCGGGCGCTGGGATCGCCCTCGGGGCGGGCAGGGGATCGGCGCGATACGGCGCGTCGAGGCATGCCCGCCAGAACGGGGTGAACACCTGGAACGGCGTGCCGGAGCGCGCGCGGATGTCCCACGGCTCGAAGAGAAGAGATGCGTTGAATGAGCCGGCCTCGAATCCGCTCGACCGCAAGGCCGACTTCACGGACCGGTCACGGGCGATTGTCGAGGGCTCGTACAGCCGATTCCAGTAGATCGCGCTCGCGCCGGTTGCCGTGGCGAGCTCCAGGAGCGCAGCGCCGCTCGCGCCACGGCGGAGGACGAGCCTCGAGCCGGCCTTCTCCAGATCGGACGCGAGGCTCGCCAGCGAGTGGTGAAGCCACCAGCGTGATGCCGCGCCGGGCGGCCACACCCCGTCTTCGTCGGGAGCCCAGACGAAAACCGGGACGATCGGGCCGCCGCGCCGCCGCGCGGCGTCGAGCGCCGGGTTATCGGCGAGCCTCAGGTCGCGTCGAAACCAGACGATCGAGACGTCGCTCACGCCGCCCTCCTGCTCCGCTGCGCGATCCTAGTCGAAGCGCGAGCGGCTGCGAGCGTGTCGAAAGAACACGGTCGCGCGAGCTTGCCGGGCGCGCTTTGCTCACCGTGTAAACGATGCTCGCCGCCACGTATGCGATCGCGCGCCATAGGTGAATTTCCTAATCGGCTCTAGGCGGCATGCGGCTTGCTGCTTGAGCAACGGTCCGATGGGGAAGCTGAGGTCGCGGATACGGTCTTGAAATCGAAGGCAGGTCCCTCCCAAGGCAGATCCGTCGGGATTCCAACGAAAACTATCGATCGGTGGGCTTGGTGCAGGGGTTGCTTTGCTGCGTCCAGAGAACACTGAATAAGGAGACACGAATGACTCGACGCGTCGTCCTCTTGCTGCTCGTCTCGATTCTCGCCGTGGGCGCACCCGCACTTGCAAAAGGCCCGCAGGGAGGCGGCTCGACCACCAGCGGTACGTGCCAGGTCCTCCCCACTCCGGTCGCCAACGGATCCCAGTACACGGTCGCGGGGTCGGGCTACGCCTCCTATCAGAACCTGACGATCTTCGTCGGAGGCGGCTCGATCCTCATGACGACCTCGAGCGCGTTCGGATCGTTCTCCGCGAGCGCCTGGCTCGCCGGAGCGACTTCGGGTTCGTACCCGGTCGTGGTCTATGCGCAGAGCGACTCGCGGCACCGTAGCCCGCTCGCGAGCTGCACCCTTCGGGTCCAGTAAGAAAATACGGGGGAGGAGCGGTTCGCCCCTCCCCCCTACGACGATCCCCGCCTTACGGCCGGGCGACGCCGGTTAGGCCCTGATCCTTCCCCTTACTTCCCGTTGTTCACCGTCACGCTGATCGTCACGGTGTTCGTGTCCGTCTCGTCGGGATCCGAGAAGCAGGTGTTCCCGTAGCTCGACGGACAAACCGTCACGTCGCGGTTCAGATTGTCGATGCCGTGGCCCTTCGCGACGTTCGTGTGCGTGCCGATCCCGTTGTAGACGGTCTGGCAGCTGAACGTGAAGACTTCCGCCGGGTCGAGCTTGCCGTTTCCGTTCCCGTCGCCGCCCGTGTACGCGATGCTCGTGCAGGTGTCGTCGTTCACGAACGACGCCAGATTCCCGGCGACCGGAGGCGACAGCGAGACCGTGCCGTCGTTCGTCTCCGTGTAGGTGTAGGTCACCGTCGTCTGGACCGAAGGCGTGGCGGTCTTGTTCAGGATCGTGCTCGGGATCTTGACCGGGATGGTGAGCGTCGCCCTTTCGTCCTGATCGCACGCGGTCGCCGAAGGCGGGCTGCTCGGGTCCGAGCACCATGTGACGTCCCTCGGTCCGGTCGGTGAATTGAACGTTCCGTGGCCGATCGCGACGTTCGAGATCGAAGGCGGGTTCGAGCCCGCGTCGGGCTGCGCGTTCGTCGTCGTGCACTTGAACGTCCACGTTTCGCCCACGTCCAGCACACCGTCGTTGTTTCCGTTGTCCGAGACCTTGGTGACGGGCGAGCACTTGTTGTCGACGACCGACGGGTTCGACAGCGCGACTTGGCCGTCGTTCAGCTCGGTGTAGGTGTAGTTGATTGTGCCGCCGATCGTGACCTGAGAGACGTCGGCCGATTTCGTGAGAACCGTCGAGGGATTACACGTATTGAAGCTGATGACTTCGAAGTCCTTCAGCGTCGCGGTGAACGACTGCGACGAGCGGGTGTGCGGCAGGAACGTGCTGATGCAGCCGTTGAACCCGAGGGACGCGAGGTCGATCCCGACTTCGTACAGCTCGACGGTGTTGATCGAGGTCGCCTGGGTCCCGTCGGCGTTACGGCAAGCCCAGCCGCCGCAGCCCACCGCGGAGTTGCTGTTGAACCGCTGCGTCACCGCGGCCTGGGTCGCGGCGTCGGTCACCAGCTCGTAGTGCGCGGTCGCCCCGTTCTTCGCGGGATCGCACACCGTGCCCGTCGGCTGCGGCGTCGCGCAGGCCCATTTGTGGAGCACGGGATTTCCGACCGTGCCACCGTTCGTGAAATCCACGGAGAGCAACAAGTCGCCGGAGGTGCGATGGCCGCTGAAGCGGCCCGCGCACGGAAACGCCGACGCCTTGCTCCCCGCGACGAGCGTGACGGCCGACTGCAGGAACTCGAGGTCGACGTGGCTGTCGCCGTTGTTCACGACGCGCTCGAACCCCGCGAAGATCTCGTTCGTGTCGTTCGGTCCGAGGGTTTGCACGCCGATCGGGTCCTGATGGGCGATGGCATACACGTTCGAGATCTCGTCCTTGTTCGGAACGGACGCGGTGCCGAATGTCTCGCTGTTCAAGATGTCGCCGTTGGTCTCACCGCCGACGCCCGTGTAAGCCGTCGGGTCGCCCACGCCGCACTGCGTGACGTCCACCGACAGCGGATCGACGCCGAAGCTCGCGGCGACGATGTGCGGGTCCGCCGCGGCCGCCGCGGTGAGCGTCGGTGGCGTGGGCGGCGTCGTTGCGCCGTTGAACTTGCCACCATCGAAGATGCCGCCGGTGCCGCCGCACTTGATCTTGTTGCCGTCCGACGGATCCGCGGCGCAGTTGCCGGTGTTGGCCCCGCTGTTCGCCCAATCGAATGACGCGAGCGGCGTGAAGTCGAACCCGACGTTGGCGTTGAGATCGAGCTCGACGTACCCGGTCGGCCCGGGAGTGTTGATGCTCGCCCAGATCACGGCGATGACCGTGACGGCGAGGACGGCGGAGATCGCGAAGAGCCGAACACGGCTCGTCGACGCTCCGAGCTGGCGGAGGTAAGAAGGCATGGGCAACTCCTTTCGTTAATTGCGTGGAACCGCTGTTTACCCCTGTGTAATCAATGAGGAGCTACGAAGGGAACGTTTTTGTGGCAACGAGTTTTTTCCCTCAGTCGAGGGAGGCGGGAAGGGCGAAACGCCGGAGAGCTTCTAGAGGCTAAATGGTTCCCGATTTTCTAGGGGCACGAGCGCGCCGCGCGCTCCGTTCCTGCCGAGTCGAGGCCAGGCGTGCCTCGCCCGCAAGCGTTGCGCGCGAGGATCAGATAGAAAAACGTCGCGGCGGGCTCCGGTGATGATCCGTCGGTCGCGATGAGGTCCGGATCGCCCGATGCGATGCACTCGGCCGCCGCGTCGAAGTCGGTGGGGCTCGGAGATCGCAGGATGTCGTAGCCGATCGAGCTGCTTCCGAGAACTACCGGCGCGGTCCAGGCGATCATCGTGGAGTCCACGGACACGGCCTGGACTTCGCCGGGCACGCTCCACACGCTGGCATTCCCATCGTCGCAGTCGTCCGGAGAGGCCGACGTGCCGGCAGGCTGCGTGCACGCGCTCACGGATTGAGTCGCGTCGCCGTGGCCGTCGCCGTCGGCATCGACGTACCACGTGGACCCGGTGCAGACCGGAAGCGACAGCTCGGCCGACGTTCCGCCGAGAGGCGGCGGGTTGTACACGCCGACCTGCACCGTCTGCGCCGTCGCGATGTCGCCTGCGGTGATGCCGGCGCGGAGCGTGCCCGCATCGACGAACGTCGTGGGGCGGTCCGAGCCGTTCCATGCGACGAGCGATCCCGGGACGAAGCCCGAGCCGTGGACGATCAGCTCGAATCCAGCACCTCGGGCGATCGCCCCCGGCGGATCGAGCGAGACGGCGGCAGGCATCGGGTTCGCGAATGCGCTTCCGAGGGGCGAGAGCATGTCGCCCCGGATCTCGTCTCCCGACAATCCGCGGTTGTACACGCGGACCTCGTCGATCATTCCGTTGAAGAACTGCACGTAGTCGCTGTCGCCGCCGATCCGCAGCGGCTTCGTCGATTGGGTGAGCGTGCCGGACTCCGCCGCGCGCGCGACGAGCGCGCCGTTGACGTAGAGGGTGAGAAACGCCCCGTCGTACGCCAGGGCGATGTGCGTCCATGCGTTCACGGAGAGCCGGTCGGGCGCGAAGATGATGTGCTTCTGCGCGAAGATCCCGCCGACCTCGGGCTGGGAGTTGATGTCCGAGCTGGCCTCGATGTAGTAGCCGTCGGTCTGCTTGACGATGACGTCCTTCCAGTGGCAATCCTGGACGGTGCAATTCGGCGCCGGAATCGTCGCCGGATTCACCCACGCCTCGAGGGTCATCGCCGTCGTCAGATGGAGAGACGGCGCATCGTTCACGGTCACCCACGAATTCGTCCCATTGAAGACGAGCGCGCCGCCGAAGCGGCCCGCACCGGTCCAGTCGGTGTTCGCGACGACGCCGTTGTTCCCCGTTCCCGACAGATCGGTCACGGCGCCGCCCTGGCCCTCGTCGAATGCGTAGGCCGCCACGAGGCCCGGCACGGCGGCGGTCGACAGCGTGGCGGCCGTTGCGATCGGACCATAAGCGCCGAGGTTTCCGGCCAGGTCGGCCGCGCGGACGCGATACCGGTAGACCGTGTTTCGCGCGAGATTCGTGTCGTCGAGCGAGGGAGCGCTCGAAGTCGCGATCTCGGTGAAGCTCTCGCATCCGTTGCCGCGGCATCGCTCGATCCGATACCCGCCGATGCCGACGTTGTCGGTCGATGCGGGCCACGTCAACCGGATCTCCGTGCCCGAGAACACGTTGGTGACCGCCGGGCCCGGCGCGCCGGGGGCGATCGAATCCGCAATCGGGTCGGCGACGCGCGCGTTCATGTCGGCCTGGATCTCGATCGCCGAGAGCGCGCGGTTGTAGACGCGCACCTCGTCGATCGTTCCGTGGAATCCTTGCCCGAAGAAGCTGTCCGCACCGACCTGCAGCGGGTAGCCCGACGTCTTGAGCGTACCCGTCTGCGTGCGGCTCGTCGCGAGCACGCCGTTGACGTACAGCCTGATCCGCGCCCCGTCGTACGTCGCCGCGAGGTAGGTCCAGGCGCCGGCCGGAATCGCGGTCGTGTCGTACAGGACCACGTTCGCCGTCCCGAAGATCCCGCCGGCTGCGTCGAATCCGCTCGGAGGCGAGGACGCCATCAGGAAGTAGTTGTCGTTTCCCTTGTAGATGATGTCGCCCCACGTGTTCGACGCCGCGGCGGGCTTCACCCACGCTTCGAGCGTCATGGCACCCGTCAGCCGCAGGGCGGGTGAGTCGTCGATGACGGTCACGCGTGAAGCCAGGCCGTCGAACGCGAGCGCGCTGCCGAATTTTCCCGCCGGCGTCCAGACCGCACCGACGAGGGTCGCGGTCAGCCCGTTTCCCGACGAATCCGCCGTCACGGTTCCGGCGTTCTCGTCGAAGGCGTACGCGGCGACGAGCCCCGCGGCGTCGGGCTCCGCGCGCACGCCGATCCCGGCCGTGAGCGCGAACGCGACGGCCCCCGCAATGAGCGTCATCAGGACGCGGTCGAGCACGTGCATCTACCGGGAAATTTACGACGAGTGCGCCGGCGGGGCATCCGGGAACACGTCCGGGCGTCGCTGGTAAGCGCCGACCGCCGTCTCCATGTTGAACACCAGCCGCTCGCGGCCGAGCGTCGCGCCGAGGGGCGATCGCTGCACCATGGCGAGCACGCCGGGGTTGAGCTTCACCAGCCACAGCTCGATGCCGCGCTCGCGCATCTTCGCCTCGGCTTCGGCGAGCATCTTGAGCGCGGAGAACTCGAGATCCGGAACGCCGCCCATCTCGAGCGCGACGACCGTAGGCTTCGCGGCCTCGACGAGCGGCTGCACCTTGGCGCCGAGCGCCCCCGCGTTGGCGAAGAAGACCGTCCCATCGAACCGGAGCATGAGGAGCCCGGGGAACGTGTCGTCGTCCGCATGCTCCGGCGAGGTCGGGCGGAACACGTTCGTCCCCCGCTTGCGCGCGAGCACGTGGACGGCGACGTTGGCCGTCTGATGGGCGAGCGCGACGAGCGACACGACGATCGCGACGAGGATGCCGCGCAGCGTCCCGAGCGCGATGACGCCGACGCACGCGATGATCGCCCAGCGGAACTCGCGCGTCCTGACGGCGCGGATCGCGGCGAACTCCTTCGGTTTGATCAACCCGATGGAATAGACGATGACCACCGCGGCGAGCGTCGCCTGCGGCATGCGGCCGATCCACGGGGCGAGGACGAGCATCGTGAGCAGCGTCCCACTCGCGGTGACGATCTCGGAGATCTGCGACCGCGCGCCGGCCAAGCGGTTCACCGCCGTCTGGCTCGTCCCGCCGCCTCCCGCCATGCTGCCGAAGAACGCGCCGCCGGCATTGGCGAGGCCGGTCGCGAGGAGCTCGCGGTTGGCTTTCGGAACCGGCTCGCCGGATGCGGCGAACGCCCGCCCCGCGGCGATGGTCTCCGTGAAGCTCATGAGAGCGATTCCGATCGAGGCGGGCCAGAGCTCCTTGATCCACGACGGATCCGGAAGCGTCAACGAGGGAAGCCCGGTCGGCACGGCCCCGACGACCGAAACGCCGAGCCGCTCGAGGGACAGCGCCGTGGTCGCGACGATTCCGGCCGCGACCGCGATCAGCGGGGCCGGCGCCTTGGGCGCGTAATGCTCGATGAGGACGAGCAGAGCGATCGTGCCGCCTCCGATGAGCACGACCGGAATCGAAGCCCGAGGGATCGCCGCGACGATCGACAGCACCTTGTGCAGGAACCCACCCTTGTCGACGTGCACGCCGAGGAGCTTCGGAATCTGGTCGACGACGATGACGATGCCGATCCCCGCCTTGAATCCGGTGAGCACCGGGTCCGAGATGAAGTTCGCGACGAACCCCAGGCGCGCGATCCCGGCGACCACGAGCACCGCCCCGGCGAGCAGCGTCAGCGTCGCCGAGATTCTCATCACGGCGGCCGGATCGGCAGAGGCGCCCGTTTCCGCCATCTCCGCGCCGACCAGGATCGCGAGCGTCGTGGTCGTGCTGACCGACAGCGGCCTCGACGTTCCGATGAGTGCGTAGATCAGCATCGGGACGAACGCGGTGTAGAGGCCCACCTGAACGGGAAGCCCGGCGATCGTCGCGTAGGCCATCGCCTTCGGAATCACGACCGCGGCGGTCGTCAGCCCCGCGATCACGTCGAATCGCAGCCAATCGCGGCGGTAGCCCGATAGCGGAAACGTCATCGGTTGAGGCTATGCTGGCCGGTCATGACACGTCAATGGTTTCGGATCACGGTCCTCGCCGGGATCGTGATCGCGGCCGGGACGATCGCCCGGGCCCAGGAGCTCGAGCCGCGCGCCTACTCGCCGTCGCCCCTCGGCACGAATTTCCTCGGCGTGGCCGTCGGCACCTCGAGCGGCGACGTCCTGTTCGACCCCACCGTCCCCATCAGCGACGCCAGCGCCAAGGTCGATCTGGGAACGCTCATCTACGGACGGACCTACGGCGTCTTCGGCCGTCTCGGCACCGTCACGATCGCCGTCCCGGTCTCGATCGCACACGTCACCGGCAGCGTCGGAGAGGACACCCGAAGCGTGAAGCGCCGCGGGTTCGCCGATCTGCGCGTTCGGGCGTCGGTCAACCTGATCGGCGGCCGGGCGCTCACGCGAGAGGAATTCATGAAGGCCAAGCGCAAGACGACGCTCGGCTTCAGCTTGACCGTCCAGGCCCCGACCGGACAGTACGAGCCCACGCGGCTCATCAACCTCGGAACGAATCGATGGGCGTACAAGCCCGAGCTGGGGTTGTCGGTGCCCGTCGGACGATGGACGCTCGAGGCCTACGCGGGGTGCTGGTTCTTCGGGGACAACGACGCGTTCTACCCCGGCGCGTCCACGAAGAGCGAGGATCCTCTCAGAGCGGTACAGGCCCACTTCGCCTACACGTTCAAGAACCGCGCATGGCTGGCGCTCAACGCGACGTGGTACGGGGGAGGACGCACCACGATCGACGACAATCCGCCTTCGAGCCCTCTCAGCAACAGCCGGATCGGCGGCACCTTCTCGCTGCCACTGACGGCGGCGCAATCGATCAAGCTCGCGGCCAGCAAGGGCGCGGCCGTCCGGACCGGGAGCGACTTCACGACGTTCGTCGCCGCCTGGCAGATCGTCCTGTTCGATAAACCCTGCAAGGCGGCGTCGCCGTGATGGTAAAATCCACCACCCCTATGCGACTCGCCGGTTTCGTCCTGTGCGCCGTTCTCGTACCCGCCGCGGCCTACGCCGACGAGGTCTTCCTCAAGGACGCCGGCTCGATCAAGGGACGCATCGTCGAGCAGACGAAAGACACCGTGAAGGTCGACGTCGGCGGAGGCGTGCTCGGCGTTCCCATGGATCGCGTCGATCGCATCGTCAAGGGGCGCACGCCGCTCGACGATTACGACGAGCAGGCCAAGAAGCTCCAGCCGACCGACGTCGAGGGCTGGAAGAAGCTCGGCCGCTGGGCGGCTCAGGCGGGCATCCCCGCGCAGTCCCACGACGCCTACAAGCACGTGAGGAAGCTCTCGCCGAACGACGCCGAGGCGAACACGGCGCTCGGCTTCGTCGAGCTCGACGGCCGCTGGGTCACCCAAGAAGAAAGCTACAAGGCCAAGGGCTATGTGAAGTACGACGGCGAATGGATGACGGTCGCCGAAGCGCAGCTCTATCAGCAGAAGGAGTCGAACGATCGGGCGCGCAAGGATGCCGAGAATCGCGCTCTCGACGCCGAGGCCGCCGCGCGCGATGCCGAAGACCGCGCAAAGAAGGCCGAGCGCGAGGCCAAGGAAGTCCAGCGGTACAACGCGTTCTACGGCGGCTTCGGATATGGACTGAACATGATCCCCACCGAGCTTCAGATCGCACCGACGTTCACCCCGCAATCCGAGATCTTGAACGGCTTCGACAACTGAAAATGAACAAACCGCACGGAATCCTCGCAGCTCTCGCCACGCTCGCGTTCGCGGCCGCTCTTGGCTCGGCGGTGATCGCGGCGGCCCCTGCCAAGCCCCCCGTAGCAACGCCGGCCGAACCGAGTGTCGACAAGATCGTCGCCGACTACATCACCGCACGCGGCGGCCTCGCGAAGATCCGCTCGGTGAACACGCTGCGACAGAAGGGGCGTGCGTCCGAGGGTCCGGGGCGCGACGGCCTCGTCGTCCGCGAGCTGAAGCGACCGGGGAAGTCGCGCTTCGAGTTCACCATCCAGGGGGTGACCGGCGTCTTCGTCGCGAACAACGGACAGGGCTGGCAGGTGTCCCCCTTCGACGGCGACATGTCGGTCAAGCCGATGTCCCAGCAAGCGGTCACCGACGCGATGGAGCAGGCCGACATCGAAGGCCCGCTCGTCGATTGGAAGGCGAAAGGCCACAAGGTCGAGCTGGCCGGCCACGAGACCGTCGCGGGCCACGACACGTACAAGCTGAAGGTCACGCTGAAGAGCGGCGCGATCCGCTACGACTACATCGACGTCAAGACTCACTACGAGCTTCGCGTCGATTCGACCCGCGAGATCCGAGGGCGCCCCGCGCAGATCCAGATGCTGTTCGACAAGCACACGATGACGAGCGGCGTCCTGTTTCCCGGCGAGATCGAAATCTCCGCCGCCGAACGGCCGAACAAGCTCCGGATCGTCGTCGAGTCCGTCGAGGTCAACCCGGCGATCGCGGACGCCCGCTTCGAGAGATCGAAATCTTCGAAGTAACGTCCCCCCGCCCGTAGTTTTTCAAAGGGCGGTCCCGAGGTGAACGATTGAGTCGCGGCACGAAGGTGGCCGTGATCGCGTGGCTGATCACGGCCGTCTACTACTTCTATCAGTACACGCTCCGCTCGGCGCCGTCGGTGATGATGCCGCAGCTCGCGTCGGCCTTCGGCCTGACCGCGATGGGCGTGGCGTCGATGGCCGGTCTGTTCTACTGGGGTTATTCGCCGTTCAGCCTCGTCGCCGGCGTCGCCTTGGACCGCTTCGGCCCCCGCCGGGTCGTGCCGCTCGGTGCCTTCGCCGTGGGTGTGGGCGCGCTCATGTTCGGGGCCGGCGGCTACGGTGTCGCGAGCGCCGGCCGGCTGCTCCAGGGTGCAGGCGGCGTGTTCGCCCTCGTCGGCGCGGTCTACATAGCGACTTCGAGCTTCCCCGCGTCGAAGGCGGCGACGCTGATCGGTGCGACGCAGATGTTCGGCATGGCAGGCGGATCGGCGGGGCAGTTCATCGTCGGACCGGTCATCGCCTCCGGCGTTCCCTGGAGCCGGTTCTGGCTGGTCATGGGCATCACCGGCTTGGCGATCGGCGTCGTCTTGTACGTGCTGTTGCCGCCATCGTCGGAGGCGACGGCCGGCGAAGGCTGGCTGGCGTCCGCGTCGGAGTCGCTGAGGACCGTGATCTCGAATCCCCAATCGCTGCTGTGCGGTGCGATCTCCGGACTGCTGTTCATACCGACGACCATCTTCAGCATGACGTGGGGCGTGCGCTATCTTCAGGAAGGCCATGGCTTCGAGTACGTCGCCGCCGTCATGCGCTCGGCCGCGGTGCCGGTCGGCTGGATCATCGGCTGCCCGCTTCTGGGGTTCATCTCGGACCGGCTCGGCCGTCGCAAGCCGGTGATCGTCATCGCGGCGGCCGTTCTGTTCATCGCGCTCGCCTGGGTTCTCTACGGACCGGTCGGTCTTCTCCCTCCCTACACGCTGGCGCTCGCGGGCGGCATCGCGTCCGGCGCGGCGATGCTCCCGTACACGGTCATCAAAGAGGCGAACCCGCCCGGGATGAGCGGCACCGCGACGGGCGTCGTCAACTTCCTGAACTTCACCTTCAGCGCGCTTCTCGGGCCGGTGTTCGGCTCGATCCTGAAGAGGCTCTCCGGCGAAGACGGCTCGATGGGCCTCATCCAGTACCAGGCGGCCTTCGCGCCGCTTCTCGGAGGCGTCGCGCTCGCCATCGTGCTCACACTCATGCTCAAGGAAACGGGGACGGCGACGTCGTGAGCGAGGACTTCGCCCTCGTCCTGAATGCCGGCTCGTCGAGCCTGAAGTTCAACGTCTATCATCGCTGGAACGTCGAGCCGTGGCGTCTCGCCGTCAGAGGCCAGATCGAAGGCATCGGCGGAGTGCCCCATCTGTCGGCGAAGGGTGACGACGGGACGAAGGTCGTCGACCGTCCGCTCCACGCCGGCGTCTCCGACGGGCGGGGGGCATTGGGTGAGCTGGCGTCGTGGCTGCGCTCGACGTACGGCGACTCGCGCGTGCTCGGCGTCGGACACCGCGTCGTCCACGGCGGCGCGCGCTACGCCGCGCCGATCGTCGTGACCCCCGAAGTCCTGCAGGAGCTGACGGCGCTGGTGCCGCTGGCGCCTCTCCACCAGCCGCACAACCTCGCGGCGATCGTGGCGGTGGACGAGAGGCTCCCCGGCGTGCCGCAGGTCGCCTGCTTCGACACCGCGTTCCATCGCGGACAGAGCGAGGTCGCCGAGCTCGTTCCGCTTCCGGCGGAGATCCGGACGAGGGGCGTCCAGCGATACGGCTTCCACGGGTTGTCGTACGAGTACATCGCCTCGGTGCTGCCGCAAGCCGCGCCGGAGATCGCATCAGGCCGCGTGATCGTCGCGCACCTCGGAAGCGGCGCGAGCCTGTGCGCGATGAAGGACGGCAAGTCGGTCGATTCGAGCCTGGGCTTCACCGCGCTCGACGGCCTGTGCATGGGAACGCGGCCGGGCTCGATCGATCCCGGCGTCGTGCTGCACATGGTCCAGGGCCTCGGGTTGTCCGGGAAGGACATCGAGACGATCCTCTACAAGAAGTCGGGCTTGCTCGGGATCTCGGGGATCAGCAACGACATGCGCGACTTACTCGGAAGCGACGATCCCCGCGCGACGCTCGCGATCGACTACTTCGTGTACCGCGCGGCGAAGGAGATCGGCGCGCTGACGGCGGTCTTGGGTGGGCTGGACGGGCTCGTGTTCACCGCGGGAATCGGCGAGAACGCGCCGGAGATCCGCCGCCGCATCGTCGAATCGTCGGCGTGGCTCGGGATCGAGCTCGACTCCGCCGCGAACGCCGGTAAGGGCCCTCGCATCTCGAAGGCGGGAAGCCGCGTATCCGCCTGGGTGATCCCCACGAACGAAGAGCTGATGATCGCGCGCCACACGGGGGCGCTTTTGGGATTGACGAGCGGCCGCGCGTAGCGGCCCGGAGGGCGACGATGCCCGAGACGAAGAGCGCGGCGTGGCGCGGATTCCGCGACGGGCTGTGGCAGACGACGATCGACGTCCGCGATTTCATCCAGCAGAACTACGCTCCGTACGAGAAGGACGGCGCGTTTCTGGCGCCCGCCACCCCACGCACGAAAAAGATCTGGGACCGGCTCAACGTGCTGTTCGTCGAGGAGCGGAAGAAGGGCGTCCTCGACATCTCCCAGATCCCGGCGTCCATCACGGCGCACGGTCCCGGCTACATCGACCGCGACAACGAGATCATCGTCGGCTTGCAGACCGACGCGCCGCTCAAGCGCGCGATCATGCCCAACGGCGGGTTCCGCATGGTCCTGGGGGCGCTCAAGACCTACGGCTACGAGCCCGACCCGAACGTGGTCGAGGCGTTCACGAAGTACCGGAAGACGCACAACGAGGCCGTCTTCGACGCGTACACGCCCGAGATCCGCCGCTGCCGCAGCTCGCACGTCCTCACCGGGCTCCCGGACGCGTACGGACGCGGCCGCATCATCGGAGACTATCGCCGCGTCGCGCTCTACGGCGTGGCGCGGCTGATCGAGCACAAGAAGGCCGAGAAGGCCGCGCTCGACGGGGCGATGTCCACCGAGCCGATCATCCGCGACCGCGAGGAGCTGTCCGAGCAGATCCGGGCGCTGTCCGAGCTCCAGGCGATGGCGCACAGCTACGGCTTCGACGTCTCCGGGCCGGCCTCGAGCGCGAAGGAGGCCGTGCAGTGGCTCTACTTCGCCTACCTCGCGGCGGTGAAGGAGCAAAACGGCGCCGCGATGTCGCTCGGGCGAACGTCGACGTTCCTCGACGTCTATTTCGAGCGCGACCTGGCCCAGGGGGCGCTCACGGAGTCGCAGGCGCAGGAGATCATCGATGACTTCGTCATCAAGCTGCGGATCGTGCGGTTCCTCCGAACGCCCGAGTACGACGAGCTGTTCGCGGGCGATCCCACGTGGGTGACGGAATCGATCGGGGGCATGGGCGACGACGGGCGCCCGCTCGTGACCAAGACGAGCTTCCGCTTCCTGCAGACGCTCTACAACCTGGGACCTGCCCCCGAGCCCAACCTCACGATCTGGCACTCTCCGCGCCTCCCCGAGGGCTTTCGCCGGTTCGCCTCGAAGGTCGCGATCGACACGAGCTCCATCCAGTTCGAAAGCGACGAGATCATGCGCCGCACCTGGGGCGACGACGGCGCGATCGCGTGCTGCGTCTCGCCGATGCTCGTCGGGAAGCAGATGCAGTTCTTCGGCGCGCGGGCCAACCTGGCGAAGTGTCTGCTGTACGCCATCAACGGCGGCCGAGACGAGATCAGCGGCGAGTCGATCGCCCCCGGCTTCGAGCCCGTGACGGGTGACGTCCTCGAGCTCGGCGACGTGATCGTGCGCTTCGAGCGGATGATGGACTGGCTGGCCGGCGTCTACGTCAACGCGATGAACGTCATCCACT